>JBMNRD010000011.1:0-4174 GCA_050944475.1 Lachnospiraceae bacterium | reverse complement strand
CGTTCATCCTGAGCCAGGATCAAACTCTCGTGAAAAAAATATATCGGCCCCTTGGGGCGATATGTTGTTGTTTGACCGGACTGCTCAAGTTTTTGCTTGGCTAATCCTTTTTTACTGCCTGCGTCTTATATTAAGACGCATTCGCAATCTTTGAAATTTTTTAAGAAATTTCAGGGATGGTTTATACTATTCAGTTGCCAATGTGCACGCCCCGTTTTTGCGGGGCAGCTTTGATATAGTATCACCACGGTTTGACATTGTCAACTCTTTTTTGGGGGATTTAAAAAACAATTTTTACAAAAAATATACTGAAGATATCCCGGACTACAACAGCCTGATTCCAGCCTTTTCGCATGCCGTATGTGTCTCCTCGTCCCATACACTGGACTGTACCTCCCCTATATGAGCGCACTTCATCAGCAGCATGCACAGCCTGGACTGTCCGATGCCTCCGCCGATGGTCAGCGGCAGCTCATTATTAAGGAGCATTTGATGGAAGGGCAGCTGTCTTCTGTCATCACAGCCGGAAATGCTCAGTTGCCTATCAAGGGTCTCGCTGTCCACCCTGATGCCCATGGAAGAAAGTTCCATGGCACAACCGAGCACATCGTTCCAAAAGATAATGTCGCAATTTAAGTCCCAGTCATCATAATCCGGTGCCCTGTCGTCATGAGGCTTGCCTGAAGCAAGCGTTCCTCCTATCTGCATAATGCAGGCGGTGGGGTGCTCTTTTACGTAGGCATTTTCCCTCTCGCACCCGCTTAGCTTCGGATACATATCCTCCAGCTCCCGGGTTGTGATGAAGGATACATCTGAAGATAAGTTTACATCAATCTGCGGATAATGAACACGGAACCTTTCCGCGGTAGCACAGATGGCGCCCACTATCTCCTTCACAATCAGTTTAAGATATTCAAGATTCCTGTTCTTCGGAGTGATAATCTTCTCCCAGTCCCACTGGTCCACGTAAACAGAATGAAAATTATCAAGGACCTCGTCCCGCCTTATGGCATTCATGTCTGTATAAAGACCGTTCCCCACCCTGAAATCATAACGCTTCAGCGCAAGCCGCTTCCACTTTGCGAGGGAGTGAACAACCTGCGCATTTGCTCCCATGGCGGGGATATCGAAAGTTACGGGTCTTTCTTTTCCGCTCAGGTTATCATTCAGGCCTGTGGCCTCCATGACAAAAAGAGGCGCCGATACCCTCTTCAGGTTAAGTGCCTTGGAAAACTCCTGTTGGAAAGTTTCCTTAATAAAAACAATTGCCCGCTGTGTATCGTATTCATCAAGCAGCGGCTTGTAATTTTTCGGAATAAAAATACTGTTCATTTATGTATCCTCGCATTTACAAATTAACGATTGTGATATTAAAACTTGTTTGCACATTCAAGTGTCGGGATTATTCAACTGTGTATATATCAGAATCTGACTGCCGGCCTGTATTGTTCGAATATTACGCCGTCATTTTCTTTCTGATCCACGTCCGGCGTCGTGGAGGTCCAAGCAAACAGCATGACTCCTTTTTTTCTGAGCCTGTGGACATGCCGGGGCCTTTCCACATTCTTATATGCAATGAAGTCCGGCTTATTCAAAAATGAAAAACAACAGTTTGCCAGCATGGCGGCCACCGGACGGGATATTTCCTTGGGATAATCGGACTTTCTTTGAGCAAGCTGTCCGCGAACAACCTCGGGAGCATTTTTTTTGAACCAGTACACTATAAAGGGGTCAAAGGATTCCACGCAGTAGACCACCTTATATTGCTGCAATATATCGTATGTTTTGCGGCAAAGCTCGTTGCGCCTGCGGCACGTCTTAAGTTCAACAATCAAGGGACCGGTTCCCTGCTCAATCACGGACAGCACATCGGAAAGCAGGCTGATGGTCTCATCTGTATCCAAGAGCCTCATTTCATGCAGCTCTTCGTATGTATAGTCCTCCACATTGCCGGCAACCTTGCACATCCTGTCCAGAGTATGATCATGAAATACAACGACCTCCCCGTCCTTTGACAGTTGCACGTCAAGCTCTATTCCGTACCCCTCCTCCACCGCGGCCTTAAAGGCTGCCATGGAATTTTCCGGAACCTGATTATCATTGTCAAACAATCCTCTGTGAGCAAAATTAACACGCCAAAATGCCCTTTTTCTATCAGTCACTGTCCAATGCCTCCAGGCCCTTGGCATTTTTCACCTTGTCAATTTTTATATTTTTAACAAACAATGTAAACACCAGAAAGCTCAATGCTATCAGGCAGCTCGAATAAATGGGCAGGGCTCCCCATATGCCGGCCTTCATGAATACAAAACCCAGAAGAATCGGTGTAATTGTCTGGGCGGACATGCTGGCCGTATAGTAATAGCCCGTAAATTTCCCCAGATTCTTTGAAGTGCACAGCTCCACAACCATGGGAAATGAACAGTTGTGTACCAGGGACATGCCAAAGCCCCTGATTATTCCCACTGCATAGAGAATCACCGGGAAACTGAACTCACCGTGCGCTCCGGTAACTACCCCCGTGGGGCGTGCAAATATCATCAAAATCAATCCGATCATGGTAATCAGCAGACCGCCGGAAATGGTCCACTTCCGGCCGATCTTATCCGCAATCATTCCGGCTATTGCAAAGCCTATAACCGAGGCAACGCCGCCGACTATGGTCAGAATCATCGTGGCGCTTGAAACCGAGTTCAGATAGTAAATTACATAGTTTCCGATATATGTTGCGACCGCATTGTCAGCCATGAACCATAGGAACTCCGCCGCCAAAATGGCAAGGAGCATTCTCTTGTTGGCGGGAGACATGGGGCCCTCATCGGTAACCGGGTTCTCAATTGCGGCAAGGCGCTCACCTTCCTCCATTTCTTCGCGCATCTCGACTGCTATCTCATTTTCCTTAATAGTGGCAAAAAGCACCAAGGCAGATACAACCATCAGCACAGAGGCCACAATGAACGGAATCTGTATTATCCAGGCCTTGCCGGCTCTGTCGGTAACATTTATGTAGTCGCTGAGCCTTAAGAAAATGCCCAGGACCGTGGCAAAGGCTCCGCCGACATAGCCCATGATGTTGATGATTCCGTTGGCCTTTGCCCTGAGAGGCTTGGGCGTAATGTCAGGCATCAGGGCGACGGCGGGATTTCTGCACATCATCATGAAAATCAGCACTACGCCCATCATTACAACCATTCCCACAATATTGTTTTTGTGGAACAAAACGGGTATGAAAGGGAAGGCAATGGCCGAAACAAAGGTGCCTACCAGTATAAAGGGCATTCTTTTTCCTATAGGGGTTCTTGTCCTGTCGGAAAGTCTTCCGAAAAGAGGAAGCAGGATTAGTGCGGCCAGATTGTCACAAGCCATGATTATACCTACTATCCACTGGACATTCAGAATCTTTCCCGGATCGCTTGCTTTCAGCTGTGCCGAGGTCATCCCGTACATTCTTCCCGCAAAAATATCCGTCAAGAATGTGGGACACCAGGAATCGTAAATCTGCCAGAAAAGCAGAATCCCGAAAAACGCAAAGCCTATAAGGCAGGTTCTTTTAACATTTAGTTTCAAGGGTTTCATAATAATCCTCCGTTTCCGAAAGCTCTGCTCCCGTATCACTCTTCGAATTGTCTGATTATCTTCGGCAAACCGGAAAAGCAGGTCAAGACGGCCGCCGGGTTATCCGCACTGCCGAAGCCATAGGCGGCATGCACAAACGGAATCCCCGCAGCATGTGCGGCGGCCTCATCCGTTTTTGTATCCCCTATGTAAATAGCTTTGTCAGTGCCGGCCCGCTCCATTACCAGTTTGATGTTTTCGGATTTCGGCTTAAGAGTGCGGCCCCACTCTTCCATGTCGCAAAAATACCTGCCCATATCCATAGACGTAAAAAAAGCATCAATATAACCCTTCTGGCAATTGCTTACCACTGCCATTTTGTAGCCGGCGGCAAGAAGCATATCAAGGGTTTCCCTGACATATGGAAAAAGTGTTCCTCCTGTCTTTGACAGACGGTCCACTTCGTGTGTTTCGCACATGCGGAATAATTTCCGTCGGTTTTTTTCTTCATATCCCGGGAAAATCACCTTGGAAATTTCATCCATGGTCATTCCCATCACCCCATGTACCTGCTCGGCCTTCAGCGGCCCAAGTTCCGGTGCATGAACCTTCAGGACTT
>JBMNRD010000010.1:0-6419 GCA_050944475.1 Lachnospiraceae bacterium | reverse complement strand
GTGATATGTATTACCGGGCAGGACAAACAAGATGCGCAGCCGACAATCGGCACGCAAGCCAAGCGGCAGAAAGGAGAACAAATGAACACAGAAGAAATGACCACGAAAAAGATGAGCGGTGAAATAATGTCCACAGAAGAAATTGATGCGGAAGCAAATATTAAAGAAGGAACCGGTGCCGAACAAGTTAACTTGACGGGAAGAGTATTTAAGTTGAGAGAACATCGTTGGAGAGTGTTGGCGCATCATGGTTTAGATGTGGTGATGGCGGTCTCGGAGGATAAGAATTATCCGTGCGGAGAGCTGATATTCTTATTCAATGTCGATATTTGCAAGAACGAAATGTCTTGCAGCCGCCTCCAATGGTACGGCATTACCGGGCGGAGATTATTTGAAATACTTGACGAAATCAGAAACGGGTATATGGAAAAAGGGTTTTTACATTACAAGAGAATAAAGCCCGTGGATATGAGGGACGACGATGCGGCGGATGCAGCATTGTGGAGATATCTGCACAGAATCCCTGAGGTGTGCAGGCGGCTGATGATTCAGGCGTATAAGGCGGAGAGGGAACCGGAGACAGAATATGGAACTCAGTGATATGCTGCGGAAATAAAGACACGGAGTTAAACGAAACAAAACCGATAAACGATGGCGGTTTGAGACCATCGTTTATCGGCTATTGTAAGGCTGACTTCAGGAGCATTATGGAAGGCAGTCCTTAAAAACAGGTCCAGCCACCGTCACATTTGATGTCTTCGCCATTTATATATCTTGACTGGTCGCCGGCCAGGAACAGAATGGCATCTGCCAGGTCCTCAGGCATTGCCAATTCCCCGGAAAACTCCAGAAGGCGACCGGTCCGACCAAAGCCGAACTCATCCGGGGTCGGCATAACCAAAGGGATGTCCGTTACTACGCCGCCGGGTGAAATAGCATTGCAGCGAATATCAAAATCCTTGTACATGAACGCAGTATTTTTTGTGGCTGAAAGAACAGCACCTTTGCTGGCGCAGTAGGCCACTCCGGCCGTTTGGTGAGTAGCACCAACGGAGCAAATATTTACGATTACGCCTCCCTCGCCTTGCGCAAGAAACTGTCTGCACTCTTCGCGCATGCAGTACATTAAGCCGAAGGTGTTGGTTTGGAAGGTGGTGTGGAGCATTTCGTCGGACATATCGGCGATGGCGGTATTATCATCCATGATACCGGCACCGTTTACGGCAATGTCCAGTCGGCCAAAGGCCTTCAAAGCTTTATCTATCATGCCCCTGGCATCCTCGGGCTCTCCTACGCTTCCCGCGTAATAATCAACTTCCCCCGGAAACCCGGCGCATTCTTCCTGTAGTTCCTTAAGAAGTTCTTCCCTTCTGGCAACGGCCACAACCTTTGCGCCCTCTTGCGCAAAGAGAAGCACTGTAGCCTTTCCTATGCCGGCACTTGCACCGGTCACTATACATACTTTATCATCGAGTTTTCCCATTGTTTTCTCCCTTATCTTGAAAATTATCAAAAAATTATGTCCCGGCACCAAGCCGTTCAAGTTCTTGCCGCCTTGGCGATTTGGTTAGGTAAAGAACGACCGGGGCAGAGACATAATTTTAACAGAATTCCTTTTCCACCACCACGGCAGGTGAGCCGTTGGGACCGACGGTTACAGCCGTTCCCATTGGAATGTCGGCTCTGATCGTGGCAAATCCGATGTTTTTATCTACCGTATATCCGTAGATGGTCTGAGCACAACGGCCAACCTCCACTCCATATAGATAGACCTTCTCCCAGATATTTATATCCTCAGTAGATTCCCATGAAAACTCCAGTCCCACCATTTGGTATCTCGGATTGTCTTTAATTGCCAAAGTGGCCTCTTTCCCGATGAAATCCTTATTCAGGTCTACGGACCAGCCCAGCCCGCACTCAAACGGATTCAGGCCTTTGAGATCCTGCTTGAGGGGGAGCCCCTTCTCCATTGGGATGGAACGAACGTAAACCTCCAAGGTGTATATTTCCCTGCCGCCGGCCTTCAATACCGCTTCGTCGATGTAATCCTTGATTTCCTTGCTTTTTTCAAAAGCGCAATAGATTTCATATCCGTTTTCTCCGGTAAAACCGGCACGGTGAACATATACGGGAATTCCCTTAATGCTGTTTGGAGCCACAAAGAAGCGCTTCATCCCGTCGATGGGATTTTCAAGCAGAGCATTCAATGCCTCGGGGGATTTCGGCCCCTGAATCGCATACATATCCCAGTCATAGGTGATGATGCGAGCATTTACATCTTTCCCGTCTTTGTGTGTCTCAATCCACGGAATCAGCCTGGGTCCATATAAGGTAGACACCCAGTAAAGCCCCCTATCCATGTGCATAACGATAACGTCGTCGATTATCTCACCCTCCTCGTTAAGCATGGTGGTGTATTTTGTCTTTCCGAGGTCCGCTTTTGAAATATTATTCACGTAAATTGTTTCCAGAACCTCCAAGGCATCAGTACCGGTAATTTCCACAAGGTCATGAGTCCAGCGATAATATCCCACGAAATTTCTTATAGTATCCGCATCCAGTCTGGCTATTTTATCTTCTTTGAACAACATATCGGCACCTCCTTAAACCGTTCGGGGGTCTTCTTTTCTGATGACCTTAATAAACATGTGCTCATCGTTGCGACCGTCAAATACACAGGACCATTCAGGTGAAACCAGAGTCTTCGCGGCACCGTTCCACTGGGCTTCGTAGGCATCTATCAATTCATCAAGGGGAGCCATTTCGAAGCGTGCGGTAAAGTCTTCCGTATTTACCCTTATCCAGGTTTCGTCCTCGGTCCAGCGCTCCATTTCATAGGGAACCTGTTGTACGTCCAGAACATACATTATGTATGAACCCAAAAGCCGGCCGTCATTATCATCAATGTGATGGGGAACCCCTAAATGATTGCGCAGTCCCTCCTTGGCAAACTGGTCAATAAACTGGTTTTTGCCTGCGGTAGCAAATACTATCTTAAATACCCGCAAGAACTCATCATCGTCCGGAGCCATGTCTCTGATGGCCATCATTGGAAATTGAACGGACCAAACCCAACCCATCTGCGCAACCCAGTGATATGCTTCCTCCAGAGATGTTTCCTCGCCGAACGCCTGAGTATATTGGCCGCTCCTTAAGCATTGCCCCTCTTTGAACATACGCTCTCTCGGAGTGTCATGTATCGGATCCGCAGGCATCTGCATATGCTCTAACCAGTCTTGCTTCGGAAGATTGTATGTATCTCTTCGTTCTGCAACTACGCGGCAATGCTTGTTGCCACAGCCTCTTGCCTGGCACATGTTCAGTGAAACCTCGTTTTCGGTTCCATTGGATGAGGCCAAATCGAAATTGGCTATAAACATGCTGGTGGTCATGTTGCAAAGCTCGCTGCCCACAATATCCCAAGGGCAGGTATCCAGCTCCTTTTCAACCCGATCCCGTGTAAATTGTATTACACGGCCGGACATATTTTCCCATTCATCGCCGGCATCCCCTGTGATGCCGCCTAACCAGCTTGACTTCTCGCAAAACTCAGGAATGTTAAACGCCTCGTAAAGGGACATGTTAACGTAGTCTTTTTGCTCCTCGGGGGTGCCTGCAACCGCCATGTTCATCATGTTTGATATTTCACAAATGGCTTCGGTTCTTTTCTCCCAGCTTGGCTCGAAGATGCGCATTACCTGGAACAAATTGGCGCAGACGGCCGCAATCTGTCTGTTCAGCTGTTCGTATGCTTCCTGCTCCGTAATCAGTTTTCCCCAGGCTGTTTGAAAACATTTTATCCTGTCTAATTTTTCTTTCAGCATTTGTACCTCCTTGTGATTGCTTATTGTGTACTTGCAGTTGCCGCAGACCGGCCTTGTGCAAATACGGTGTTGATTAAAGTTACTCCTCATTTGACATGCAATTTGTATGTGTTATTCTGTCTTTGTAGAATCCGAATATTTGAGGTTACCGGAATGAAGCTGAATGCGGACATAATTTACCAAAACCTGAAAAACCATCTAAATGTTGCTATAAGCGGTCCTGCAGATAGCGGCCTGAAGCTCTGTCGCCCGGAATTCTATCTGGACAACGCCCAGGTTTTTTTGGAAAATCATGTGTACGTGTGCAGTGCGGATCATCTTCCTGCCGGCCCGGTTATAGGTAACAACGTGGTTCTGATTGCCCTTGGAAACAGCGAGAATCTTTCATCATTCAAGGACCGGTGCAGCATCATTTCTGTGGATGACGGTGCCAGTATTTTTGAAGTTTTCAATATCGTCCAAAAGGTCTTTAACAAATACGAAACTTGGGACGAGTCCATAAACAATATTCTGAGGCAAAGTGTTTCCCTGCAGGAGCTGCTGAATGAGAGTCGTGAAATCATCGGCAACCCCATGCTACTCATCGGCTCCTCTTTTAATTATCTGGCGATTACCGATGCGGAATATCTGAACGAAAAAATGAATATCAACTTCGACTCTGAAATATTCGACCCAGCTTTGCTGACCCGTTTTTTAAGCGTCCACGAAATGTCCACAAAAGTGAGGGAGCCGTTGCTTTTGAACCTTGAAAACCGCAATACCCTTTCCGTCAATATATTCGACCGGGACGAATACTTGGGCTGTCTTACCGTCTTCGAGGAGTTCAGACCGTTTCATGATTCCGACGCGGCAGTTTGCGCATACTTTGCAGGTGTACTTAAGCAAGGCATTCAGGGAAATCCTGTCTTCACCAGCCGCAGGGCTATCCTGAGAAACGCTCTCTACGATATTGTCAATGATGTGCCCGTGGATTATGAGCATCGCAGAATACTCAGCTCAGACAATCATTCAAGGAACTTTGTCTGCTTGAAAATTCTGCCGGGCAGGCAATCCGAGCACATTCCCATGAGCTACATTGTCTCCGTGATGGAAAGCAAATTCCCTGAATCCGTCGCATTTATTAACGATGACAACATAGTTGCTCTGGTGGATGCAAGGGGTGCCTGTGCGGATGACATGAAAACAAATAATGCCCTGCCTCTCCTTTTGCAGGGAATGGATCTGTCCTGCGGGGTTTCCGATGAGTTTACAAACCTTTTTGAAATAAAATCCTACTATCTGCAAGCGGACGCTGCCCTTTTTCACGGGCTCGCCTCGAATAGTTCCTCAGGCATTTTTTTCTTCAGGGACTATATGTTGTATGAGCTTCTGAAAAATGCCCCGGGACAGCTTCCTGTGGAATTGTATTTCCCGAGGGGCCTTGCCCTGCTCAGGCAACATGACGAAAATTCACCGCTGTCATACATGGAAACCCTCAGGGTTTATCTTAACAACAACATGTCTGTTACCAAGACGGCAGCAGCTCTCTTTGTGCATCGCTCAACGCTGATTGAACGAATGGAGCGCATCAACGACATTTTAAAAACGGATCTTTCCGACCCGGACAACCGTTTGCTGATTAACCTCCTTTTGAAGTTGCATAATCCCGGCTCGGGCAAATAGTTGCTTTGCCACCGATTGCCTTTCCGGCCAAATGTCAGATCTGAAACGTAAGGACAATTATTCGATGGCTTTCAGTTCATTATCCAGATCTTCTAAATGGGGCAGAAGGTACGCAGACTGCGGAAATGTTGACAGTTTTCGGATTGTCAGTCCGCCTACTAACTTCATCTGCGGGTTGGTAGATGCCCCCTCGCAATATTTGTCCAGAACCGCAGTGGCCCTCGGATCCTTTAAAATATCCCTTACCTTGCTGTCTAATGAAAATCCCATAGCAATACCTCCTTTGATTTTTCGAAAGTTCCCGCTGCAGTTCAATTTTTTACAGGCTTTTATGCGGATGAATCATAACAAATCCCGCTTAAAAACACACTTCTGCAGACTTGCTTTCTTTAAGAAAATTATAGCCGCAATTCCTCAAGAAAATCACGGCTACAAATGTATGGGAATATAAGAGACATCCCCCTACAAAATGTAGGGGGATGCTGCATGACGGATGGCTGTTTTTACTCAGCGCATGCTCCCGGAGCAGGAGTGCCCCAACGGTTATATTCTCTCCGGACACTATGCTTCTATCCGAGATATATTGAATGCAGCAAAGAACACATTTGATTTAAAGCGCTCGGTATTTTATCTGCCGATTCGCATTGCCAAGATGATTGCGCCGGTTTACGAGAAATGGAGCCTTCAGTTATTCGCCAAGAGCGTTGCAAAGCACGATAAAAGATACCGTTCTGTGGTTGAAACGCAAGAAAAAATAGCGGGTTATATATGGAAAAAACAATAAATCCGTGATATAATATTTCAGCAAACTAAATAACGCCTATGAAGAGTGCGCGAGGGACAAGCCCGACGACCGCACAGCAACCTGCCGGACGGCAAGGTGCTAAAGCTTGACCGATGGGCCGAACAATTATAAATACAGACCCGTCGGAA
>JBMNRD010000009.1:0-6742 GCA_050944475.1 Lachnospiraceae bacterium | reverse complement strand
GAGACGCGAGGAACAGCGGTTGAAGGAGATGTTGGCTCAATTCAAGCGGGAAAACCTGAGGGCGAAAGTGGAAGCGGAACGTCAAGCTTCTCTCTCAAATCAGACACCTCCGGATTCAGCGAAGCAGGAAGAGAAGCAGTAGGTGGTCTTGCGCGCAAAGACGAAGGCATTAAGATTGACGGCCGGGATGTAGAATATCTCGGAGACGTTATGGATATGGCCCAGCACAGGCGCTTCATGGCGGAAATTGATAATTACAAAAAATCAAAATATCAGAAAGCCGCAGACGGAGATGTTATAATACCAATCGACAATATGCTGGTGTTTACGGATTTCAATAAACATGACCCCGGCATAAGCAATATTTTTGTGTTTAATACTGACAACTATAGTGATATTGATACGATGAGTCATTGGGTGAGCGCCCTGATAGAGAGAGGATACGACTATGAGGAAGTGGATACAATTATTGGAAGAATATCGGAAAAGGGATTTTTCGACAGATTCAGTAATTCTGACTTCGGAAATCATGAAAGATATGACCGACAGCGAGAAAGAGGACAGCGCCGCTCGGATGCTTACCATGCTGAAAGAAAGCGACAGCGAAAAGAGTTTCATTTTGAAGATTCAGGAGATGAAATCTTCTCTTCCGGGGCAGAAAGCGGAGCAGTAGACGGCGACAAGCCGTCAACAGTCTTCGAGGCGGAAAGGAGCAAATATGACGGATACACGAGATGGAACAACGAAGGGCCACAAGAACGAGGACCGGAAATCAGAGAATACAGCGGAAACATGGGACTTGATGTACGAAACATACAAGTTTTCAGAGAGACGCGAGGAACAGCGGTTGAAGGAGATGTTGGCTCAATTCAAGCGGGAAAACCTGAGGGCGAAAGTGGAAGCGGAACGTCAAGCTTCTCTCTCAAATCAGACACCTCCGGATTCAGCGAAGAAGGACGAGAAGCAGTAAGCGGTCTTGCGGAGAGATTAACTTACGCGAAGGCGCACCCGGATTCCGTGCTTTCAATGACCGAGGAACGCCTTGCAGAGATAATCAAGGACAGCAAGGTTTTTACGCGCTTGCACAAAAAAATAAGAGTGCCCCCGAACTCTTCTATCACAGGCGACATATGCCTGAGATGGAGTCAAAGACCCTCTTATTGCAGAGACGATATCAAATTCCGCGCAAGAAGTCAACAGCGAATTGCCTCAGAGCACAAAAAATCACCGAGGGCACCGTTAGTTCATACGGAAAAATTCTGTAGTCTGAATCCCCCGGTGATATTTCTGACTTAAATATAAAACAACAGAGAGAATCTGTCAGCAGTTAAAGTACAAAAACTTAGTTGTTAAGACAGTTCCGGAAACAAAATCAAAAACGATAAAAGCCGTTGCGCAAGTGCCTCATGCCAAAGCTGGCCCTGGGCAGAACGGATCCCGTAGCGGCAAGTAAAATCGTAAACGCGGACGGATCGGCCGTTGTAGCGAAAATTGAAAATAAAAAGTCAAAATATCAGATTATTTCCGGCAGAGATGATATAATATCGACAAACAACATTCTTGTACTTACCGCGCTGAAAGAAAGCGGCAACGAAGAGAGCTTCTCTTTCGAAACAGACAACCTTCTTCTTCATTGAAGCAAGAGGAGAAACAGCAGATAAACGGATGCGAAACAAGTGACAGAATTACGCATGAATGAACCGACAATAAAAGAAAACAATACAGTTGTAATGGCGGGGCTGGAGCTTCCCGGCAGTGCTGACTTTGACCATAGCATGGATGAAATGGTGAGTCTGATTGAAGCCTGCGATTTGGAGGTGGTCGCCACCCTGACGCAAAGGCTCCCCCATCCTGAAACTGCGACCTACCTTGGCAGAGGCAAGGTGGAGGAACTGGCGCGGCTGATTAAGGCCATGGAGGCCGGATATTGCATTTTCGAGGGGAATCTGACTCCCGCACAACTGAAAAACCTTACCCGCATGGTGGAAGTTCCGATATGGGATCGCACCACTTTGATACTGGAAATTTTTTCCAGAAGGGCAAGGACCGGAGAGGCAAGGCTGCAGGTGGAGTCGGCCTATTTGCAATATATTCTCCCGCGTTTGTCAGGCATGTGGCAGCATCTCGGCCGTCAGAGCGGCGGCTCGGGCAGCAGGGCAAACAGGGGTATCGGTGAGACCCAGCTGGAGCTGGACAGACGCCAGATAAAGAAAAGAATTGCGGAATTGTCCGGGGAGCTTGAAATCGTCAGCCGTACCCGCAGCATTCAACGCAGCGGCCGGATAAGGAGCGGTCTGCCTCAGGTGGCCATTGTAGGTTATACCAACGCGGGAAAATCCACGCTGCTTAACAAAATGATTGATTTTGCCGGCGGTAATCAGGAGAAGAAAGTGGAGACAAAAGACATGCTGTTTGCCACCCTTGATACCTCAATTCGCCACATAAAAACCGAAGGGAACAAGGATTTCCTGCTTTCGGACACGGTAGGCTTTATAGAAAATCTCCCGCACGGACTGGTCAAGGCATTTCATTCCACCCTGGAGGAGGCGATGAATGCGGACCTGCTGCTGATTGTGCTGGATGCTTCGGATGCACACCATCGCCGGCACCTGAAGGTGACGGAAGAAACGCTGCGCAGCCTGGGAGCTGACAAAATTCCCAAAATTTACGTTATGAACAAGGCCGATCTAATAGAAGATTCGGGATTTTCCATTCCCTGTATCCGGGGTGACGAAATTTGGATGTCTGCCGCCACCGGGCAGGGACTGGCGGAACTTCTGATGATGATAACCGGGAAAGTGTATGCCGACAGTGAGGTGATAACATTGATGCTGCCGTTTGCCCGCGGGGATATCGTCAGCAGGCTGCATACCCAGGCAAACGTGCTTTCAGAGAAATATACGGAGCAGGGCATATTTATCAGGGCGGACTGCCCGAAGATTCTGGCCGGTGAGTTTGGCCGGTTTCTTGCGTAGTTTCCCGGCGCATGTCGATTTTGGCACGGGAAATCTTTACATCGGCTGTCCGCTGCCGCTTTCGGCCAGGCTGAGTTCGGCGCAGCTCTAAAAATCAAGGCGGCTTATATTTCCCCGATGGGGATACTATCATGGAAAGATGGAGGAATGTATGGCAATTACACTTAATCCGAACGAAGAAATTGTAAAAACAATCAGGGAAGGCCTGAAGCGCACAGGGGGTTATTGCCCCTGCCGCAGGGAGCGGATCGACGATAACAAGTGCATATGCAAGGAGTTCCGGGACCAGATAGCCGACCCGGAATTTGAAGGCTTTTGCCATTGCATGCTGTATCACAAGTCAAAAGAGTGATAGAAAAATTTAAGTGAATGTTTATCCGAAAAGATCCGTTCGGCGGCTCAAAGGGCCGTAAAGAAGCTGGCCTAAGACCCCGGCCGACAGGAATTCACCGGTCATAATTGACAAAAGAACCAAAGGATAGGCGACAGGAACGTCATATGCCCGAATCAGAACGAAAGGGATGATGACGGAGTTGCTTATTATCGGCGGCAGGGACGCAAGGAAGCGGCGGTGCCGAAGCATATATGTGCCCACCGCCCCGATGAGCGTGGCAAGGCTTCCGAAAACAACATCCCATATAATGCCGCCCGTCAGGATATTTGAAAGCAAACATCCCAGGGGAAGACCGAGGATGGCCGCAGGGGTAAAGCAGGGCAGAATGCATAAAGCCTCGGAAAGCCTTAACTGTACAACTCCCGATGACAGCCCCATTGCGGCGGAAACAAAGGTAAGAACAACATAGACGGCTGCGATAATGCCGCCCGTTGCAAGGAATCTTGCGTTAAATTTCATTATCATCTCCGTAGTTTTGTTTTATGTGAGGATGGTTTCGAACTCACGTCTTTATAATATAATATTTGCGGGAAAAGTCCAGCAAAATCATGAAAAACCGGGCAGACCGGCAGAAAAGGACAAAAACAGTAAAACAGCAAAACAGCTGTGGCGCGACTGCCGGAGAGGGTGTAAAATAAGGTCAAAACAGGCCGGCACTGAAAGGAGAAGGACAATGGGTAATACAATGAGAAAATTCACATTTGTTTCCGAGGCTGACGGACTGGAACTGTCCGCCATGGAAATCCTGCCTGAGGGCGAAGTGAAGGCAATTGTTCAGATTGCTCACGGCATGAGTGAGTACAAGGAGCGCTACACGGATTTCATGAATTTTCTTGCGGAAAATGGAATTGCCGCGGTTATTCATGACCACCGGGGACATGGTGCCAGCGTGAAGTCTCCGAACGACCTGGGCTTTATGTATGAGGGAGGAAAAGACGGCTGGATTGAAGACACACATCAGCTGACACGTCTGACAAAGGAACGGCTTGGCAAGGACAAGCCTTATTGCCTGCTGGGGCACAGCATGGGCTCGCTGATTGCCAGATGCTATGCAAAAAAATACGATGCGGATATTGACAAGTTGGTTTTGCTCGGAAGCCCTTCCATGGTGGGCGGTGCGGGACTCGGCATTTTCATTGCCGATTTGGCGCAGAAATGCAGAGGAGAAAAGGGCCACCACAAATTATTGGACTTCCTGGTTATTGACATGAACTACGAGAGCCGTTACAAGTCGGAAAAGACGCCCTATTCCTGGGTATCTTCGGATAAGGCGGTTGTGGAAAAGTATAACAATGACCCGCTGTGCGGCTACAGATTTACCATCAGCGGCTATAAGCATTTGATAAACCTGACTGTTGACACATACGACAGGAAAGGCTGGAAAATGAACAACAAGTCTCTGCCCGTGGCATTCTTTTCCGGAGAAGGAGACCCCTGCGCCATCAGCAAAAAGGCTTTTAACAAGAGTGTGCAGTTTATGCGTGACGTGGGCTACGAAAACGTCACCGGCAAAATGTATCCGCAGATGCGCCACGAAGTGCTGAACGAGCCTGGCAGGCAGCAGGTTTATGAGGAAATTTTAGAGTTTCTGAATGCCTGAATAGCCGGGTCGATTGGAGGAGGACGTGGGAAAATACATTATGGCATTTGATGCGGGAACCACGAGTAACCGCTGCATAGTATTTGACCGTAGCGGAAACATCATCAGCATGGTTCAGAAAGAGTTTACCCAGATTTATTCGAAGCCCGGCTGGGCGGAGCATAATCCGGACGAAATCTGGTCCACCCAGATAGGAGTGGCGGTTGAGGCCATGGCCAAGGCCGGTCTGGTAGCCGAGCAGATTGCGGCCATCGGGATTACCAACCAGAGGGAGACGACGATTGTCTGGGAAAGAGCGACCGGCCGGCCGGTGCACAACGCCATTGTGTGGCAATGCCGGAGAACGGCGGATATTTGCGAAGAACTGAAGGACAAAAAGGATATGTTCTTCAGAAAAACCGGCCTGATTCTGGATCCGTATTTTTCAGCGACGAAAATCTGCTGGATTCTGGACCACATTCCGAACGGGCGTGAAAGAGCAGCAGCCGGGGAGCTGATGTTCGGAACGGTGGACACCTGGCTGGTTTACCGTCTGACCGGGGGCGCGGTACACGTGACCGATTATTCAAATGCCTCCCGCACAATGCTTTTTAACATCAACACACTGCAATGGGATAAGGAAATTCTGGAGTTTCTTGGCATTCCGGAATGCATGTTGCCCGAAGTCAGGTCAAACAGCGAAATCTACGGGCATACCTCCACGGACTTTTTCAACCGGCCGATTCCAATCGGAGGCATGGCCGGCGACCAGCAGGCCGCTCTTTTCGGACAAGCCTGCTTTGAAAAGGGAGATGCAAAGAACACCTACGGTACGGGCTGTTTTCTTCTGATGAATATGGGAGAGGAGCCGGTATTTTCCGAAGGCGGTCTTGTTACCACTATTGCCTGGGGCATCGGCGGCAAAGTCAGCTACGCTCTGGAGGGCTCGGTTTTTGTGGGCGGAGCTTCAGTCCAATGGCTCCGGGACGAGCTTGGGCTGCTGGAGAATGCCGCCCAGTCCGAGGAAATGGCTTTGAAGGTAAATGACACCAACGGCTGTTATGTGGTGTCCGCTTTCACAGGGCTCGGAGCGCCGTATTGGGATCCGTACGCACGCGGAACCATTATGGGAATCACCAGAGGTGTCAATAAGTATCATATCGTCCGCGCAACGCTTAACTCCATCGCATTTCAGGTAAATGACGTGCTGGCAACAATGGAGAAAGATTTAGGGGTTGACCTGACTGCTCTGAGAGTGGACGGCGGTGCCAGCAAAAACAATTATCTGCTGCAAACTCAGGCGGATATCAGCAATATCCGCGTGGAGCGGCCTACCTGCGTGGAAACCACCGCCCTGGGGGCCGCATATCTGGCAGGGCTTGCCGTGGGCTATTGGAAGGATTTTGACGATATCAGGCGGAACGGGCGTATAGAAGCAAGCTTTGCCCCCGATATGGACGGCAGTCAGCGCACGGAAATGATAAGCGGCTGGAAAAAGGCCGTGGAGCGGGCAAAGGGCTGGGCCGCGGGTGGAAAAGGCGATTAAGAAAATATAGTGGAAATTATCTTTTTCTTATGATAGAATACGCAGGACGGGGCATTGGCGAAGTTGGGATCGCGCTTGAATGGCATTCAAGAGGCCAGGGGTTCGAATCCCCTATGCTCCATCAAAAACAAACGTCATAATTGATACAATTATGACCCGTTGAAAAGTCCGGCAATGCCGGGCTTTTTCATTGTTTATGGGCGAAATTCATCTTTTGAGAGACGGCATTTTAGCCGAAAATTTGAACC
>JBMNRD010000008.1:0-68758 GCA_050944475.1 Lachnospiraceae bacterium | reverse complement strand
TCACATGCTTATCATAATGAGTGTGGAACGAAAAGCGCGGATGCGGTGAGATGATTTGCAGCGGATATTTGTACCACTGATCGCTCTTATATCCCTCCCATGACGGAATGAAGCGCGGAACAACCGGGCGTTCTCCGTCATGAGGCGTGTGTGCCCTGAGAGATTCGGAAGCAAACTCAATCTTGCCCGAATATGTGCTCAGCTCGGCCGGCTTGCCTGCTTTGACCTTGGTATTACCCGGGTCGGGAGTGTCGCAGTCACGGCCTTCGGCAAACCAGCGCATAGCGACGGCTTTTCTTGTCGGATGAGAAGCGTCCGGACACGGAACGAGATAGTAGCCCTTCTTGTTGAACTCTTCCCATGTGATGTCGCCGTCCCTGGCTATATCGGAAAGCTCGAAGTACTTGCGCGCCCAATCGTCCTCGGTGTTGCCCTCGGTAAATTCAAGTTCTCTGCCCAGTTTCGCGGAAATAAGGCGTAAAATCTCATAGTCGCTCTTGGACTCTCCAAGGGGCTCGATAGCCTTCTGCTGACGAACGATTACACGCCAGTTGTTTCCGACATGTGCCATTGTTGTGTAGCCGCCGATAACGGCCCACTCGCCCATATCGTTACGCTCAAAGTTGGTGCATGCGGGAAGGATAATGTCGGCCATATTTGTCTCGCTTGAGAACCAGCAGTCCTGGTTGACTACGCACTCAAGCTCGGGTGACTGATACATCTTAACCCATTTGTTTGTATCGGACATCGTGCCGATGAAGGAGCCGCCGTAACGATACCACATATGAACCTTGGCTTCGATCGGATACTGCTGCTTGGTAAACTGCTGCTCAAGAGTTGCTCCGCAAAAACCTTCGCCGATAAAGCTGTACTGTCCGTCAAGTATGGCATCCGGAACATCAAGGCGGAACAACCGCTGCTTTGTCGGATTGCCTGCCCAAACATTAGTCTTGGCAACAGGTGAGCGGCCCATCTGGGTCGTGGGCTCACCGTATCCCGGGAACCACTTATAGCTTGCGGGCGCGCCCATGGTTGTGCCCCATATGGATACGCCCGGCTTTCCAAGCCCCTGCATAGCCTGAAGAAGAACCATCATGCGGGCCCATTCGGTAGCGTATGCCGCACGGCAGGCACTTCCCTGACCGCCGCGGCAGCCTGATGAAAGGCAGGTCCGCTTCTGCGCCCACTCGCGTGCAAGCGCGCGTATCTTACGGGCCGGGATTCCCGACTGAGCCTCTGCCCATTCGGGTGTCTTCGGATACATATCTTCGCTCTCGCCCATGATGTATGCGCGGAACTTCTCGAATCCGACGGTGCGGTCTTCAACATATGCCTTATCGTATGTACCCTCCTCAATCCAGACATAAGCGATGGCCATGGCAAGAGCCGTGTCCGAACCCGGGCGCGGACTAAACCATGTTCCGTCCATAACAGCCGCCGTATAGTTGTATAACGGGTCAATGAATACGGCCTTAATTCCTTTTTCCTTAAGCCATACCCGCCAGATATGCGACTCCTGGCCTGAGTAAGTGCCTCGGGTTGAGTCCGGATCGTTTGACCAGAAAACAATCATTTCGGTATTTTGAAGAGCATCCTCAAGCAGGTTGAACTGCTCGGGCATTCCGAGCCTCCAATGGAATCCGTAGGTGTGGGTGGCGCCCCAGTGCCAGCCTTCCCATGAGTCCGGATTGTCAAGTACGGGCGTGTAATGAATCATATGCATGAAACGTGCAAACGGCCCCATTTTGTATCCGACAACACCCCAGTTGTGATGAGATGAAGTCATTCCGGAGACAGAGGCCTCACCGTACTTAGCCTGAACGCGCTGAATTTCATCGGCGATGATAGTTGTCGCCTCATCCCATGAAATCCGCTCGTAGCCGGACTTGCCGCGGTTCTGCGGATTTCTTTCCCCGTTCGGATCCCAGTCAACACGCTTCATCGGATAAAGAATGCGGTCTTCCGAATAAACACGATTCCTCTCGCCATGAACCGGCGGGCTGAGGCGGAAAGCCTTCGGCGGAGAATAATGCTTTCCTTGCGCTTCGATTACCCAAGGCTCCGGAAAGTCACACTCGGGAATCTGCAGGGGGCGTATGCGGGTTATTCTGCCATCTTTAACATAAACAGATACCGGACCGCCGCCCGTCATGTTGGTAAACATCTGTTCCATACTTAATCCTCCTGTTTTCTTCGGTTGCAGTGGTATTGAAAAAACCGCTCTAACACGGATAATTCACAGCATGAAAAAAATGCCGAAATGCATTTTTTTCATTTTAACAACGGACAAGTGCCAAGTCAAGAAAAAGCAATTTATATTACTAATGAAATTCCTCAATCGGTGTTGCCGGATAATCTTCCGCAATCCAGTCATGTGCCTCATTCCAATGATTTTGTGAAAATTCTCTCAGCTGTTCGTCAGTGTACATGCAAACAACGTCTATAGTGTTGATGTCATCGCTTTGCCATCGCCAGCAGGTGGGATCGAAATGATACCAGCTTTCACCCCCGTCTATGCTGACAAGATTCCAATAGTGAGGATATGTATCGGCCTCAGGTCTGTTTTCGACCATGATGGTTTCAAAATCCAAGGCCTCAATGAGGAGCCTTGCCGCAGCGTAAGTACACTTACAGTCACCCTTACGGGTTTTCAAATATTTGTAACCGTTGGTATAATAATCGCTTACGGGTCCATAATCAACACCTGTATAAGTAATATCGTGCAAATACCACCAGACAGTTTCAAGCTGCTCAAAGGGAGTCATGTTCTCCTCGATTATGGTAGCCAGCACTTCGTCCGCAAGCTCGAAGGCTTCTGAAGGAATAATCCTTTCCATAGGCACGACTTCCACGCAGGAAACGGCATAAGAGGTGTTGCCTGCGTTGTCGGAGGCGATATAAACAACATGGTAAATTCCAACCTCCGACAGATTGACGTCCGTGGAATCAACGGTAAGCCCGGGAACGGGGTCAAGATCATCCGTCACCTCCACTCCTTCCTTATAGGCTATGGTGCTGCCGATACGAACAATATGGTCCTTCACCCCGGTTATGACAGGTGCACTGGCGTCGGGGTTTTCCGTCTCGCTCTCAGGCTCGGTCTCTTGTTCTTCAGGACTCGTTGTGTCTGTTCCCGAAAGCATAGACGAGTAATCGTCAGCCCAATATACCTGAAAAACAAGCAGGCCGATAATTGCCAACAATATAATATAGGAAAAAATCAGCAGAAATTTTTTCAAATGATGTTCCCCTTAACAAAGATGTTTTTTTGCTTTTCTTTTCAGATTCTATCATGAATCGCGTCATCTTAACAAGGGTTTACCGCAAAAACACCCAAAGACGCCTTGACATTTATGCCAAAGGCATATAAAATCAAGGCGCTTTATTGTTGGGAACAGAAAGTTTTACAAACGGAACAATTATTATCGTACCCTGAAAGAGTCACGGCAGCTATAAAGCTTAATATTGTTAGATTTGCTTGGCCCAACAGGCAAGGCGCATAATATAATTTGGAGGTAACTTTATAATGATTGTTGACATTAATGTTCATCATCTTCCGGAAGACCTGTTCACCAACGAAGTTGTTCTGAACGGTTTCCTGACCACTGCTCCTCGCGGCTATGGCGAAATAGCAAGCCTGGGTATGACCGAAGGCGGACAGCGCCAGATAATCGTCGAAAAGCCGAAGGGATACCAGAACCTTAACTATGTTGAGGGTGACTACAACCTTGAGTCAAAGCTCGAGGCAATGGACAACGCAGGCGTTGACTATGCCATAATGCGTGTTCCCGTATGGCAGGAGTGGTTAAGGCTCGACACCTGTAAGATTGTAAACGACAATGCCGCTGATATCTGCAAGCGTTCAAACGGACGCCTTTTTGCAACCGCATGTGTTCCGCCGTGGGGCGGCAAGGAGAATATCTACGAGCTTGAGCGTTGTATTAAGGAGCTTGGCTGCGTTGGTGTACAGCTTGCATGCCATTATGGACAGCTTTACCTTGATGATGAGGTTTTCAGGCCTTATCTGAAGGTTATAAATGACCTTAATATCCCTGTAGTAGCACATCACACTCCCCTTCCGGTTCAATGGCAGTCAATATATGAGTTCACAAACCTTCGTCGTGAGCTCGGACGTATCATTGACCAGGCAACTGCTGTCGGACGTGAGGTGTTCTCAGACCTGTTTGATGAACTTCCAAACCTTAAATTCATCCATACAATGTTCGGCGGGAACTGGTTTGCAGCACATAATCTCCTTATGCCTAAAAAGCCTAAGAGTAAAGAGGCTATGCTTCGTCTTGATATTGCCGATGTTGACCGTGTGCAGAACCACGTTAAGAACAACATTTTCTTCGACATGACCCACCCTGCTTCATGGGGCAAGGCTCAGGTTGAATGCGCAATAAAGGTTTGCGGCGCCGATCATCTTTTGTTCGGCTCATCATTCCCTGTATTCTACAATTGGATGTCTGACGGTGTTGAATTTGTTAAGACACTTGATATTACTGAGGAAGAGCGTGAGCTTATTACAAGCGGAAACGCAATCCGTATGTTCAATCTTCCGATTGGCAAATAATTCTGCGACATAACGTATAATTAATATTTAAGCACCTGCGTATGGCTTGTTCGCTGTTAACTAAGTTACACGCAGGTGCTTTTTTACAGCAATCAAAGTTAATAGGTCCACCCTATTTCATACCGGTGAAAGTTTTAAAGAAATAAGCCCTTCTGCAAGAATGCTTAAACAATTCTTCAGTCATCCTCTGTGTGATGACCATACAAATGTCTGACCGTTTCAATAAATTGCAGACCGGCCTCATCCATTTTCTGCGGATCCCACATGCAGCACAGGCGAGTTGTGGCATCAGACTCATCTATAGTAACCGCCTTTACATTCTGTCTCTGGTAAATGTCGGCCAGACTTGAGGGTAATATAGCAACACCCATGCCTGCATTTACAAAAAGGATTATCGTCTCTGCCCTGTTATTAATCTTTGTTATCTTTGGAGTGAATCCGTGACTGTGACATATTGTATTAACTCTGTTAAAAAGGGATGTGTCCGTTTTAGGAACAACAATAAACGGCTGCCCGGCAATTACTTCCCAGTCTATTCCGTCCATTGAATCCGCCAGGCTCTTGTTCATAAACAGAGCAAGCTGCCACTTTGCCACAATTATTTCCTCATAATTCATACCCAAAGGCGCCATCCTGGAAACGGCAAAATAAAAATCATGAGAGTTTTTTCTCAAAGCTCTTATCATCTCATCGCCTTCCATTATTGCAATATCAACTTGAGTATCTCCGGATTTTTCTGAAAAGTCGCTAAGACAGTCGCTTACAATCTTTGTGGCTGAGGATAAAAGAGCCACTCTTATGTTGCTTGTCAGCCCCTCGGCAATGCCGTGCATTCTGGCCTGTGCTTGTTCATTAATGGAAAGAATTTCCTGTACATAAGGGAGAAATTCTTCCCCTGCAGCGGTCAGCTCCACTCCCCTGTTGGTTCTTTTCACCAACTCAACCCCCAGCCCCTGCTCAAGAACTTTTATGTGATGGCTGACTGTAGGTTGAGTGATAAACAACTCCTTTGCGGTCTTTGAGATGTTTTGTGTCTGCGCTATGGATGCGAAGAGCTCATATTGGACAAGGTTCATTTTTTTCTCCGATGTATCTGTATAAAATGCTTTTATTCTCTGTTTTTCTTATAATAAACGACGGCCGCCACTTTCGCAAGTGACGGCCTGTTTTCGGTTTTTTATTTCCCGGCGTATAGAATCGCTCTGGGTTTGTCCTCCATCTCCTTCACCAGATCGGATAACCTGCCGTAGCTGATGCAATGTGTCATACAATGATGTACGCATGTGGGAACGCTGTCTTCACCTTCGGCTATGCGGCTTGCGCACAGATTGCAAAGGTCGGTCGGATAGGGTGCAAATTCCACCATCACCTTGCCGTTCGGCTCGGTATAGATCATCTCCGTAACCTTTATTCCCCAAGTATCCGCATCGAATCCATGCTCCTGCTTACAGGCAATCGTGCATGCCATGCAGCCAACGCAATACCGGGCGTCAAATAATAATCCTAGTCTGCTCATTTGTATCCCTCCTTATTATCTGAGTTATCCGGATAGTCCGGCGGTGTCATGGGGAGTTCACCTTCTTCTATCTTGCGGATGCCACACAAAGTTGTCTTGTAGGCACCGCCGCCATATCCGCTGGATGACTGTGTATCCACGGGAACCAAGAGATTAACCTGATATTCCCAGGCCTTATAGAAAGTGGGACTTTTACCTTCCGCCTCGGGAATCCACCAGCCATGTGGAACACTTACAATCTTCGGATGGATTGCCGGATTGGATTTAACCTTTCTCTTTACGCGTCCCCTGTCATTTTCGACCCATATCCATTCTCCGTCCTCAATCCCCATCTCCTTAAGAACATCGGGATGAACCTCAACAAGAGGATGCGGGTCACAGGCACGCAGCCACGGAATCATCCTGTGCTCCGCATGGAAGTAGACGGGTGAACGTCTTCCCGTAACCATGACAAACGGATATTTTTTGCTTAATTCAGGAGTTCTTACCTCGCTCTCCGGCGGCTCAACATAGAACGGGAGCGGGTCGATTCCGAACTTCTCGTGCTGGGTTGCATAAAGCTCAACCTTGCCGGTAGGTGTCCTGAAGCCCGGCTTGCCGTCCGGACGAAGAACACCTCTTTCATATCTTCGGTATGGGACTGAGCAATCCGCCATATTGTCCGGATCGGGAAAAATCCATCCGCCATGCTCCTTGGAAAGTTTTTCATATGTCATGCCGCAGGGCTTCATTCTTTCGTCAGCATAGGCCTTGAAGTCGGGATATTTTTTCTTCAGTTCAGAATTGAATCTTCCTGCCAGTTCCAAATTTATCTCCCAGTCGGATCGGCACTCGCCCACCCTTACCGCAGGCTGTATAATCTGAAGCGGCTGATACCAGGCTCTCCAGCTTTCTTTCTCAGCGAAAGAAGCTACCGGCAGGATGATGTCGGCAACAGCCATGGAGGTGGGATTAGGGAATGCATCAATCACAACATTGAGCTCCATGTTCATCAATGCCTTATAATGCTTGTTCATGTCAGCGCCCTGGCCGCCGAGTATATTTGAAGTCTGAATCCATGCAGCCTTGATCGGATAGGGCTTGCCGGTTATCATTTGTTCAACAGCCACATCGGGCTGTGCCCATCCGCGGAAATTGGCAAGATACGGATATCTGTCGGCACCGCATCTTTTCTTGTTAATCATTTCCATGATGCCCTCGCCGTACATATCCTTCATCTGATGTGTATCATAAGGGTACTGGGTAAGACCGAATGCCGGACGGGCAATAACATTACCGCCCGGAACGTCCAGATTTCCGGTAATGCACCATAAATTAGCGATGGCCTGAGCAACGGTTGTGCCCTCGGGACACATGTCTATGGGCAGTCCCCAATGAATGGCTGAAGGCGAATTTGTAGCATACGCCTTGGTTGCTTCGTAAATGACATTCTCGGGGATCCAGGTTATCTCGGAAACTTTGCTGAGCGGATATTCCTTTGCCCTTTCGGCCAGCTGATCAAATCCATAGCACCATTTTTCAACAAAATCATGGTCATACCAGTCGTTTTCTATTATCAGGTTAATCATGCCCAATGCAAGGGCCGCGTCTGTACCCGGTCTTATCTGCAGAAAATGCTCCGCATGGCTGGCAAAATATGTCCATCTCGGATCAATGCAGATTATTTTGCTGCCCCTTTTCATACAATCAACAACTCAGGTTCCCATAAAGCCGTCGGGACATCCTACTGCGGGGTTTTGTCCCCATACCACAATATATTTCGGAACCTCCCACTGGGGAGCGTCATATCTTTTCTCGAAGAACTGCGAGCAGTCAGCCACACACGGATCTCCTTGAACCATTGACATGCCGCCAAGCCTCGGAGTGTAGCAGGACTGACCTGCAAGTCCCAGTTGGCACCAGTTAGGGCTGCCATAAGCATAGCACAAATAAGAAATCGGACCGCCAATATCACGTCCGGTTCCCTGAACAAAGATTACCGATTCAGGACCATAGTCCTTTTTCAATTGTTTAAATTTTTTCTCAATTATGTCAAGTGCCTCGTCCCAGGTAATTCTTTCAAATTCCCCTGAGCCGCGCTTTCCGACGCGCTTCATCGGATACAGGAAGCGGTCCTTGTGGTATAGGTACTGTGTGACGGCCAAAAGACGGGAACAGCTTCTTCCCTGATTCCAGGGATGCTCGCAGTCACCCTCAACCTTTACAACCTTGCCGTCCTTAACATACACCTTGGCCCCGCAGCCGCCATGGCAGCCCGGACCGGGCGACCATACTGTTGTATGGACAACCTCATCATACTTTTTTTTAGTCCCCATTCTTTTTCCTCCTTCTATCGGCAAGGCCAATTGCCTTTAATCAGCTGAATCGCATTTTACCCGATCTCAGCAAAAATCTGCCTCTTTTTGCAATCAGCCTTCCGATTAAATAATTAAAAAACTATTTCTTCTGAAGTGTAATCACTCCAAGGTTCTTCGCCTCGTCAAGTGTTACCTTGACTTCAGCCGGCTCGTAGCCTTCAACCTGAGCCCTGATCGTGTAGTTGGCATCCTTTACAAGATACTTGAACTCGAAATCGCCGAAGAAATCCGTCTTTGTTTCCATAACCTTCCCGCTTTGCCCGCATGTACAGGTAACCTTGGCTCCCTTTACGCAGTCGTCGCTGTCGGAAACCATAACCTCGCCCGCAATAAAGGGCTTCGGCAGCTTGTAGTAACGCACTACATAATCCGCGCCTTCTTCGGGCATGTAATCTTCGATTTCTCCCTCGTGCTCGGCAATAAACCTGCTGACATCACTGTCGGGATCATCAAGGTCTCCCCAGTGCATAGCCTGGGTCGGACAGCTTTCCACGCAGCGCGGAAGCTTCTCTCCCTCATCAAGACGATGCGCGTCAAGGGTGTAGATTTGGGGAAGCTGAAGCTCTTCGTTCCAGAAAACAGTACCGTCCTTGCAATTATCAACAATGGCCTTGCAGCCTTTTGCCTTCACCGGATCAATGATAGTCAGTCCGTCTTCCCTTACATACATTGCCCCTTCGGGAACACCGGCAATCGGTTTGAGATTGCGATTGTGCTTATACATAACGGGAATATAATCCATCTTAATCTTTGTTCCCTGACCCTGAACAACCTCTACAATATCAAGCCAGTTATGACCGCTTGCAGGCTGCTCGGCACTGTATCCGGGATAGTTGTTTCCAACGTACTCGTCCTTAACAGCCAGCAGGCAGGAGCCGCAGCCGCTGCAGCGGGTAATATCAATTACTAAACCGTACTTTGCCATGTTATTTCTCCTCCCACTTTCTAATCTCGCACAGGCATGAGTTCGGCGTCATGCCGGGCACGTTCTTGCTCATCAGTGTTGACGCCGTAAGCAGGTTAATGCAGCCGGCTTTATCGGTTGAACCGGGCACGCCCGGCTCAATCGGGTCGTACCACGCGGAGCATCCGTAGCTGTGAAGGACTCCGGCAGGAACTCTTTCCGTAACGGACGCGATGCAAATGACGCTGCCGCGATCATTGTAAACCTCGACAAGCTGTCCTTCCTCTATTCCGCGTTCCTTAGCGTCAGCCGGATTAATGCGGCATGGCCAGTAAGGATATCCGTCCTTCATTACACGGTGCATCGGGATGTCGTTTAACCAGCTCACATGCTTATCATAATGAGTGTGGAACGAAAAGCGCGGATGCGGTGAGATGATTTGCAGCGGATATTTGTACCACTGATCGCTCTTATATCCCTCCCATGACGGAATGAAGCGCGGAACAACCGGACGTTCTCCGTCATGAGGCGTATGTGCCCTGAGAGATTCGGAAGCAAACTCGATCTTGCCCGAATATGTACTCAGCTCGGCCGGCTTGCCTGCTTTGACCTTGGTATTACTCGGGTCGGGAGTATCGCAGTCACGGCCTTCGGCAAACCAGCGCATAGCGACGGCTTTTCTTGTCGGATGAGAAGCGTCCGGGCACGGAACGAGATAGTAGCCCTTCTTGTTGAACTCTTCCCATGTGATATCCCCGTCCCTGGCTATATCAGAAAGCTCAAAATATTTGCGCGCCCAATCGTCCTCGGTGTTGCCCTCGGTAAATTCAAGTTCTCTGCCCAGTTTCGCGGAAATAAGGCGTAAAATCTCATAGTCGCTCTTGGACTCTCCGAGGGGCTCGATAGCCTTCTGCTGACGAACGATTACACGCCAGTTGTTTCCTACATGTGACATGGTTGTATAGCCGCCGCAGGCAGCCCATTCGCCCATATCGTTACGCTCAAAGTTGGTGCATGCGGGAAGGATGATATCGGCCATCCTTGTCTCGCTTGAGAACCAGCAGTCCTGGTTAACTACGCACTCAAGCTCGGGGGACTGATACATCTTAACCCATTTGTTTGTATCGGACATCGTGCCGATGAAGGAGCCGCCGTAACGATACCACATATGAATCTTTGCTTCAATAGGGTACTGCTTCTTAACAAACTGCTGCTCAAGGGTTGCTCCGCAAGGGGGCTCTCCGGTGAAATCATAATGTCCGTCAAGTATGGCATCCGGAACATTCAGACGATACAGCCGCTGCTTTGTCGGATTGCCTGCCCAAACATTAGTCTTGGCAACAGGTGAGCGGCCCATCTGGGTCGCGGGCTCGGCATATCCCGGGAACCACTTGTAGCTTGCGGGCGCGCCCATGGTTGTTCCCCAAATGGATACGCCCGGCTTTCCAAGCCCCTGCATAGCCTGAAGAAGAACCATCATACGGGCCCATTCGGTAGCGTATGCCGCACGGCAGGCACCGCCCTGGCCGCCGCGGCAGCCCGATGAAAGGCAGGTCCGCTTCTGCGCCCACTCGCGTGCAAGCGCGCGTATCTTACGGGCCGGGATTCCCGACTGAGCCTCTGCCCATTCGGGTGTCTTCGGATACATATCTTCGCTCTCGCCCATGATGTATGCGCGGAACTTCTCGAATCCGACGGTGCGGTCTTCAACATATGCCTTATCGTATGTACCCTCCTCAATCCAGACATAAGCGATGGCCATGGCAAGAGCCGTGTCCGAACCCGGGCGCGGACTAAACCATGTTCCGTCCATAACAGCCGCCGTATAGTTGTATAACGGGTCAATGAATACGGCCTTAATTCCTTTTTCCTTAAGCCATACCCGCCAGATATGCGACTCCTGGCCTGAGTAAGTGCCTCGGGTTGAGTCCGGATCGTTTGACCAGAAAACAATCATTTCGGTATTTTGAAGAGCATCCTCAAGCAGGTTGAACTGCTCGGGCATTCCGAGCCTCCAATGGAATCCGTAGGTGTGGGTGGCGCCCCAGTGCCAGCCTTCCCATGAGTCCGGATTATGATGTACAGGTGTGAAATGAATCATATGCATGAAGCGGTCAAACGGTCCCATCCTGTATCCGACAACACCCCAGTTGTGATGAGATGAAGCCGTTCCGGAGACAGAGGCCTCGCCGTACTTAGCTTGAACGCGCTGAATTTCATCGGCGATGATGGTTGTCGCCTCATCCCATGAAATCCGTTCGTAGCCGGACTTGCCGCGGTTCTGCGGATTTCTTTCCCCGTTCGGATCCCAGTCGACACGCTTCATCGGATAAAGGATGCGGTCTTCCGAATAAACACGATTTCTCTCGCCATGAACCGGCGGGCTGAGGCGGAAAGCCTTCGGCGGAGAATAGTGCTTTCCTTGCGCTTCGATTACCCAAGGCTCCGGAAAATCGCACTCGGGAATCTGCAAAGGGCGTATACGGGTTATTCTGCCATCTTTAACATAAACAGATACCGGACCGCCGCCCGTCATGTTGGTAAACATCTGTTCCATACTTAATCCTCCTGTCTTCTGCAAAAAACAATCTATACTATTATCTATATCATAATAGAGATAAAATTCTTCAATCGACATTACCCGCATTGCCGAAAAATATGATGCGGGAAGCTCTCTTTTTTAAATCCACACAATTATACGCAGGTGTCTTTTCTTTACCCTTCTACAAGCCTCACTATTAAATCCACAATCTTGTCGCAGCTTACTCTGTCCGTGTTGATACAGTAGTCATAGTTAATCGGCTCGCCCCATTTCAGACCAGTGAAGGTTTCGAAGAAATAAGCCCTTCTGTAATTGGTCCTTCGTATCAGCCGGGTTGCTTCCTTGGGATTGTCAAACCCATATTTGTCGGCAATTCTCCTTTCGCAAGACTCCATGCTTGCAGTAAAGAAAAACCTCAAGGTGTCATCCCTGCCGTCAAGAACATAGCTGGAGCTTCTTCCGATGAAGATTGAATTACCCTTCTCCGCCGCATTGAGAATGGCATGAGCCTGGGCAAACTTAATCCTTTCAATATCATTTTTCTGCTTGATGGCATTGCCCTCGGAAAAGTTAATGGGTGCCGAATCCATATACTGTGAAAGCACGCTGCTCCCGTGCGTGTTGACACCGGTGATATGCTCGGTAAATGCGATCGGAAGCACATCCAGCTCAAGTTTCATAAGTGCCCTTGAATACGGCTTTGATTTGTTTTTTTCATTTAAAATTTCCATATTTTCATCATAAAAATCCAATGTGGATGTTAACATATCCACACCTGATTCAGCCACGGCTTGAGCCGTCAGTTCTCCGTCATATATGGTATATCCAAGCCTTTCCCCTAAGGCAAAGGCAATTTCATTTCCTCCCGAGCCATATAAACTGTTGATGGATAATAACATAATCCGTTACCTCTCTTTCAAAATATCTCAAAGTCTCTTTGCAGCACCCTTAGAAATCAGAAGCCGAAAAGACCAAACCATACAGGAAATGCCCAGGCGGTAAATAACAGCAAAATAACGGTCGGGCCCAGACCCGCCTTGAAAAATTCGCCTGGAGTGAAATATCCGCTTCCGTGAGTATATACAAACATCGGTTCAGTAAATACAAGAGACATACTTGCCACACTCCAGAAAGTCGGGAGCATGGCCAATGAAACCGTATACTCTTTACCTACCGCCATAGCAATACCCACCATAATAGGTACAAATATTGCGCTCATGGAAGGAGCCGTCGGAATACACACACGCAGCGCACATACAAACAGGCCTACAACCAACATCATAATATATCCGCTCATGTTGCCCAGTCCTGAGAACATCTTATCAGATATCCATGCAATTGCACCGGTAGAATTTACACATCCCATTGTAATTGCCACACTTCCCACAAGGAAAAGCATGTTCCAGTCCGTTTCACGAACATAAGTCTTCCAGTCCATCAAGTCGACTCCCGGAAGAAACATTATGAAGAATGCACAACCTGCAACAACGGTCGTATTAAGGAAACTTACCCAGCTGCTTGCAAACCAGAGGGCAATTGTTATGAGAACAATAATTATGGCCTTAGTTTCCCTTGAGGTCATGGGGCCGAGTTTCTCCTTGGCGTCAAAAACTGCCTGCCGCGCCGCTTGAGGCATCTTTTCAGGTTTGAAAAGAATAATAACCGAGGTAGCCACCAGGAAGGTGGCAAGCAATGCAAACGGTGTACACATAACAAACCACTTAGCGAAGGTGATGTCATATCCCAGATCCAAAAGCATGGCTTGGGTAATCAGGTTGCCCGGAGTTCCGGCCGGTGACATGAAACCCCCAATCGCAGATGAAATGGAAACTCCGATGACCAGGGCCTTTCCAAGCTGAGTTTGTCCCGGCTTCATTCCCGCAGACTTCAGAAACATGGAAATGATTCCGTAGAACATAATGAGTGTTCCGAAATTACTCATAAAGCCCGATATAATTGCCGAGGCAAAGAGGAACCCGTAAATCAGAGCCTTGGGATTACCCTTTGAAATCTTCGTAACCCATGCTGATATCCTAAGCGGTAGGGTTGTATTGGATATTGCACCCGTTACTCCGAATGCAAAAAGCAGAAAAAAGAAGCTGGTGCCGCCGAAATTGGCATAAATCTCACTCAAAGTTGTGATTTTGAAAAAAGGAAGCAATATCATGAGCGACAGGGAAACAACCGCTAATGGTGCAACCTGCAAGATAAAAAGCACTATGGCTGCCAGGAAAAATCCGATTGAAGCCATGCCCTCTTCACTCAGTCCCTTAAAGGGCGGAAATAACGCAAAAAAGGCAATAAGCACTGCGGCAATTAATAACCCGCCAAGCCTTTTAAAATCAATGTTTTTAAAAAAAGAACCCGGTTCTTTATGAAGCGCCTCAAAAGGCTGCGCTTCTGTTTTTTTTGTTTTTGAACTCATGTATTTTCTCCTTCCTGAAAAGCACCAATATACATGCTCACATGTACAATTATATAGCTGCCCTAGGAGTGAGTAAAATGCGGTTTTTCTTTAACTGTTATAGATTTTGTCTATGCCTGGAACGGATTCACCTCTATTCTTTCGGAATTTGAGAATTTAAGCAAGCCGTACAAAAATACAACTCCCACATAATAACTGTGACAAAAGGCCTCAAGCCTGCAGGGGCTTGCGGCATCAAACCGATTGTCTTCCGGTTTCCGGTCTCTTTAACAACTTTCGGTTTTTATAATATTACATCTTCCGGGTCTATTCCCATTGAATGGAGAAACTCCTCATCGGACATATCACCGGCCCCTGTCCTGTCCTCGGGATTTATACCCATAAACCTGAGAAACTCCTCATCAGACATGTCCTGCCCTGCCTGTTCCGTACGTGAATGATTAAAGGTTTGCCGGGGGCTCGTCTCGTCATCTTCTCCGGCTGCAATGACGGACATGCTGCTTAAGAATTTCTCCCCGTCCGGGTTGCTGTGTGACGCAGCGGATGACTTACTTTTTAAGTTTCCGGAACCGGGCCGTGGCAAATCCTTTCCCTTAAGTCCCCCAAGGAATCCGATGCGGGTCTTTGGAAGCAACTCAATGCCCTGCTCAGGTTTTTTACCCCTGTCTTTGCAAAAAGCAAGATAGTCATCAACCGCCTTATGAAACTTCTCTTCGATTTCTTCAACGGTCTCCGACTCGAAGGCGATGAACTCTCTGATGCCCTCAATCTTTCCGTAGAGATGTTTAAGTTCTGAGTCAAACCTGATGTTGGCATAGTAGCCCTTGTAGATCATTCCCGAGGGCCGCCCCACAAATTCCTTTCCGGCGATGTCCTCGGCAACACCCTCGATATTGTTGGCAAGCTGTCCCATAGGGTCTTCATCCAACTTCTCTCTAAGGCGATAGGCTGACACGGCCTCTTCCGCTTCCCGCTCAAGGCATCCGAAGTTCAAAACGAGTGCGGATTTGACGGCGCTGACATACCATTCCTTAAGCTGCTCCAATGTTTTCAGAAATAACACCTCCCTGGCAAATGTTCAGAAATTAAATTATTATTTCGTATCTGTCGTCCTTTCGTTTCGGAGCCTTAACCTCCTGGTCCGGATAACCGAAGGTGATTGTGGCAACAAGATCTCCTCTGTCAGGTGCAAACCTTTCCTTAACCAGCGGACCTACACCACCCGTTACAAGAGCCGTCATCCAGCAGGAACCTATTCCCTTGCTGTAGGCGGCAAGCATCATGTTCTGAATGCCGGCTGCAACGCTTTGAATCATTGTATCCCTGCGCCCGGCGGCATCATTTATCCTTAAAAAGGCAAGGATTACCAGAGGGGCATTACCCATATTGCTTACAAAACTCATGGTTGTTTTTATTACTTCGGGATGCTCCTTGAACCTTTCGGCAAGCTTCGGAAGAAAACCCTGCGCTCCCTTGGCGGCGATTTCCCTCAGCTCCCTTAAGGCCTCCGGATTGCTGATTGCCACATAGTACCAGGGCTGTATGTTGGTGCCTGAGGGTGCCATGCAGCCTGCATTGATTATGTCCCTGATGTCGTCCTCGGCAATTGGTGTATCCTTGTACTTTCTGATTGAGCGTCTTCCCGCTATTGCTTCAAATAATTCCATTTATGCTCCTCCTGTTCAAAGTCTGTCCGTCTCAAATGGTCCCGAGAGCCCTCTCAAGGTCTTCTATTATGTCATCTGCATTTTCCAGACCCACAGAAAACCTTATCAGGTCAGGGGCAACACCCGCCTCAAGCAGCTGTTCATCGGAAAGCTGCCTGTGAGTATGGCTTGCGGGATGCAGAAGACAAGTATGTGCATCCGCAACATGTGTCTCGATATCCGCCAGCTCCAAGCTGTCCATGAATCTTTCCGCATCCTCCCTGCTCCCTTTCACGCCGAAGCACAATACTCCGCAGGTGCCGTTTGGCAGGTATTTATTTGCAAGAGGATAATATTCATCATCCTCAAGTCCGGGATAATTTACCCAGGCGATTTTTTCGTGATTTTTAAGATACTTCGCCACCTTGTATGCATTCTCACAATGACGCGCCATGCGAACATGCAATGACTCCAGCCCCAGATTGACATAAAACGAGTTTTGCGGTGATTGAATACACCCGAGGTCCCTCATCAGCTGGGCGGTTGCCTTGGTTATATATGCGGACTTGCCGAACTTCTCCGCATAGGCGATTCCATGATATGACTCATCCGGAGTTGTAAGTCCCGGATACCGCTTTGCATGGGCCATCCAGTCAAAATTGCCGCTGTCTACAATTGCACCGCCCACGGATACTCCGTGTCCGTCAATATACTTTGTTGTGGAATGAGTTACAATGTCGGCACCATGCTCAAAGGGTCTGCAATTGACCGGAGTTGCCAGAGTGTTGTCCACAATCAACGGCATGCCATGGTCATGGGCAAGCCTTGAAAACTTTTCAAAGTCAAGCACGGTCACGGTGGGGTTGGTAATGGTTTCTCCGAAAATACACTTGGTATTCGGTCTGATAGATTTTGCAAGCTCCTCATATGAAAGACTTTGGTCAACAAATGTGCATTCAATCCCCATCTTCTTCATGGTTACCCCGAAGAGATTGTAGGTGCCCCCGTAAATTGACGAGGAAGAAATGAAGTGTTCGCCGCTTTCACAGATATTGAATACGGCAAAGAAGTTGGCGGCCTGCCCCGATGAGGTCAGCATGGCGGCAACTCCTCCCTCCATATCGCACAGTTTTGCAGCCACCAGATCATTGGTGGGATTTTGCAGCCGCGTATAGAAATAGCCTGACTCTTCAAGGTCAAAAAGCTTCCCCATCTGTTCCGAGGTGTCGTACTTAAAAGTGGTGCTTTGGTAAATCGGTATCTGACGCGGGTCTCCGTTTCCGGGACGATATCCGCTCATTACGCATTTTGTTTCAATTCTCTTGCTCATCGATGTTCCTTTCACGATTCTGTTTCCCGCGTTTCAAATCTCCCGGACATATTGTCTGCACTACCTTGTAAATCGGCATTGCCACGGCGGTATAAACAATCACAATTCCTACATAGACAAGGAGCCTGAAAGGAATTACCGCAATCAATGCCTCGATTGTCCAGTATTTATAAATAACTACCCCGTCCATATAACTGGCAAAAAGGTTGAAAATCACCAGCACGAAGCATGAGACGGCAATGGTTACCCCGACGGGAATTAATTTTGTCCTGCGCCCGAAGCCTTTGTAAATAAGTCCGGCCGCAAGAGCCTGAACCACCCCGGGAAGAACCCAGAAGGGGGTGGTGATTGTTATTCCGTAAGTTATTATCTGGCTGAGCAATGTACCTGTCAGTGCCGTCAACATTCCCTCAACCGGTCCGCACATCATGGCGGTGAAAATAAACGGCAGGGTGCTGAAGGAGATCTTTAAATCATTGCCGATTCTGACGGTACAGAAAACCTCCAATACAATATGCAGTGCCACCATTGCCGCACATATACACAGATTAATTACAGCCATTTTCTTCATGTGCTCTCCCTTCCGCAAGATGCTCCCCCGACATGCTTACCTTGTCAAATCAAAAAAAGTTCCGCCACAAAAACCGCTGCCGCACAAGCCCCGGCGACTATAAACAGGTTGCCGGTAACCCATGCCAAAATAATGCCCGCGCCCAAGGCGATTGCCCCGGCTATCGGGCTTTGGGTCGTGTTAATTATGGCAGGCACTGTCATTACCGCAAGTGTAACATAAGGCACATAGTACAGGAAAGTCTTAATAAACCTGTTTTTTATCTGCCTGCGAATCAACGTAATCGGAAGTGCCTTACACAGGTATGTTACCACAATCATTATCAGAATGTATATCAATGTTCTGTACGGACTCACGCTTCGCCCTCCTCATTCCTTGGAAAAAGGAGTGCCGCAGCGGCTGCAATGGCAACAGTCAGGATAATTATCCTGATTCCCTCCGGCAAAGATGAAATGCCCGGAATATATGCCGCAGCCGAGCTGAGCGCAAAGCAGATAACAATAATCAATGCAATTATTTTGTCACTCTTTGCCGGGGGAATGATTGTTGCAAGAAACATTCCGAACAATGCAACACTCAACGCACTGACCACCCTCAGAGGCAGTATGTCTCCGGCTATGCATCCCAATCCCGTTCCCAGTGCCCAAAGCGGGGATGCAATAATTGCGCAGCCATATGTAAACCAGGGATTCAAATAACCCGGCCTTGACATAGACACGCCGAAAATTTCATCGGTGACATAAAGCCCCATGAGCATGCGATGTCCGAATGAAATTCCCGGAATGATGCGCTGGCTCATTGCGCTGCTCATCAATAGATATCTGGCATTCGCAATCAAAGTAATCAGGGCCATTTCCAAAAAAGACCCCGCCGCCGCTATTACCGCAAAACCGGCATACTCACCCGCGGATGCATTGCAAAAAAGGCTGACAACGGTACTTTGCACTGCGTTCAACCCTGCATTTCTTGCCACTATCCCCAAGGAAAATGCCACTGCAAAATACCCGAGGCCGATGGGGATTCCGCTTTTAAGTCCCTGTTTCAGAGCTGTTCGGTTAGCCCTGTTTCTGATGGGATAACGAATCCTTGCTGCTGTTTCCTTTGACATTATGTGTTTCTTTCTATCTCAACTTTTTGCCGTCACTGAATGCTCGTCCCACCTGTTCTCCCAGTGTATAATATTTGGAGTGCACCGGGTCATAGGATATCGGCTTAAGCTTGGCAACGTCCAACTTTCCGTCGGTCAAAACGGACTTGTCAATACATATATTTATTATTTTCCCGAAAAGGTGTCCGTTTTTTTCATCATAACTGATAAGTTGACACTCGAGCGTCATGGGAAGCTCTTCGATAACAGGGGCGTTCACAAACTGCGCCTTGCTCGTATGCCAGCCGGCTCTTTCCAGCTTGTCATCATGATAATTGGCAGACACGATTCCCACAAAATCGCAGGCATCCTTTGTATCCTCCGTCCCGATGCTTACCGTGAAGGATTTACTTGCAAGAATGTTAGCCGTTGTCTTGTGGCCTTTGCTCAGACAAAGACAGATTTCATGATCTCCGATAATGCCTCCCCAGGCGGCATTCATTGCGTTTGCCCTTCCCTGCTCGTCATATGTTCCGATGATAAAAACAGGCATCGGATACACCCATTCCCTTGATCCGAAATTAAGTCTCATAATATACCTCCGTTAAAATCGGTTGTTTCAAAAAAAGGGCACTCCCGGACACTTTCCCGTAACATAATCCCGGCAGTTCGTGTCCATGCCCGCAGCACTCCTCCAAGGAGGCGGGCACTATTCCGGTCAGCCCGTTATTGCGCCCGCTCCGGAGAAAATCATTTCAAAAGTGCTTTTATTCATATATTGAGTAATCGTAAACCGGCCTTCCTTCGGCATCGATTGACACTTTTCCGTTTTTGACGGAAATCACAAATACGCTTCCTATTCCTTCGGAATCCATAATGCATACCTGCACGCCCTTTCCTTTTCCGCTTGCGTCGCATTTGATGACAATGGGCTCCGGTTCCTCGCTTTTGAACAATACATCCTCAGTAGCTTTTGTACTGTGATTGTATACATTTACCGCAACAGACTCGAGCCTGTCTGTGAGGAACAACAGCTGGAAATAATCGTCCCCGTCTGCCCCTATATATCTATCGTAATCTATCTCCAAAACAAAAGGCAGTTTGTCCTTATAAGCGGTATTTATAAGGTACCCCCTAAGACCGTCTCCCATGGGGCCTTCTGTATGACCAAGATATGCTATTCCCGCAACAGCTCCGGCATCAAGCATTTCTTGCATAACCAACTCCTTGGATTCGTCCGCAGGATCGTTACCGGTTCCCCCTTCAAAATACTTGCAATTGAAAAGTTCAGGGTTCTCTTCCACACCTACCCAAATACATATCGGAGCATCCTCTTCATCACAAAGCAAATATTCTGTAAAGAAAAAATCAATTCCGTCCTTATAGCCTACCCAGTTGGGATGTGCGTAATCCCCAAAAATGGAATCAACAACCTGCTCCCAGTCATCATAAAGGATATCTCTGAACTCGTTATGTTCTTTAAGCTTTTTCTTAACCAGCTGCTTCAGGCCGTTCATGTCGGTAATGACCTTTCTGATATGTAAATCTTCGCCGCTTTGGCTGTCAATATTTATTCCGTAAGTACTTTTTAAATCGCTATCCGGATATAAGTGCCAATCGAAGAACTCCAAATAGCTGAACATAGCACTGTCTGCCCTTCCGATGCTTACCCAGTGCTCCATAAAATATGGAGCACTCAGCTCCGCCAGTTCCTTTTCGGATTTGATGTCAAAAAAGGACTGGGAACAACTCTGGACAAAATCGTCCTCCATGCCGGTTATCACATTATTGTATTTGTAAAGAGCAAGCTTCAGTCCGTCATAGCCCTTGCTTTTGATAGTAATGTTCTGATACCCGGTTATCACAAGATCCTGTTCAATCGTCTCGTTTTGGTATAAATTGTTGACATCATTGATCTCATATTCTATCTCTTTAACTTCTAATTTCTTAACGTCCTCTTCAACAGTTTCCGACTCTGAGTCATTCTCTTCCGAAGTATCCGTAATATCTTCCGCAGAAGTAAGGTCCTCCTTTGTCTCGGCAGTGCTGTCCGTAACGTTAATTGTTATTTCAAAATCGTCACAGCCGCTCAGCATCATGGCAAACACAATCATTATCGCAAAAAAAGCCGGTTTAATCTTTTTCATGATAAATCCTCCTCTAATTTGATTTAAGCCCAGGGGTCTGAACTTTCGGGGATTCTTATCCCTGACAATATGCCTGAAAACTCCCACAAAAACCATTCCCCTGTGGAAGGCTTGCATCTCAGTACGATTGCTCTCGGACTATCCGCTCCGCCCGAGGTTACAAAGAGCTTTTTGTATCCTTCATTTTCGTCACTGTACGGATTGTCAGAGACGCTTATGGTATACGGAAGATCGGGCTGATAATCATTTCCGGGGACCGCACCGGCAAAATATGACCGGGGAACATAATCCTTCCCGTCCATAAATCTGTCACGGATAAACTGTTTCTGGGACTCACTGAGCTTTTCCGGTCCCTTCAGGTGATTGAGCATTTCTACCGCGGCATTCCTGTCACTCGGATAAATACACAGGGCGGCCACAGCCATAGCGGCAACACAGTACGGGTCGCCGAGATCGAAACCCGGCCACTTGGTCAGTTCTTCACAGTCGGCCGGAAGCGTTTTAAAAGAAAAAGTTTTCACATTTGCCACAATAACATCTCCTTTTTGACATTCAGATTTCCGGTTAATCATATCATAAAAAAGCAACCAGCGCCATAAAATATTGCCGATTGCTTCCCGCCACTGTCCACAAAAACATTTTCTGAATTAATATATGAAAATCACCTTTCTGTTTCATGCCGCAGTCTCGATTACAGCAGCCTGACCTTAAGTACGCCTGTAACAGCCTCGAGTGCACCTTTTACACCGCTTTGTTCTTTGTCGACATCGAACTTGTCGACATCGAACATTGAATAAGCAAAATCTCCCCGAACCCTGCCGGCCATAGCCGTGATTACAAGCCCCGCGCCCTTTATAACATCTGCAAGCGCCGTAATATCAACCTCCGCAAGGTGGCAGACGGTTATCCTTCCGTCCTTTATCCTGCCCAGGTCAACTGCGGGGTAATTCACGGAATTTTTGATATTTCCGTTCTCAAGAAAATCCTGAAGCTGAACAACCGCCATAATTGCACAATTATCCTCTGATTCCTCCGTTGAGGCCCCCAGATGGGGAATAAAAACGGTATTAGGAAGGTCTTGCGTTTCCTTTGTGGGAAAGTCGCATATGTATTTTGCCACCTTGCCGCTTTCCAAGGCTGACCTCATGGCATCAGCATCAATCAGCGTGTCTCTGGCAAGATTTATCACAACGAGACCGTCCTTTGCTCTTTTCAGCAATTTCTCTCCAAGCATCCCTTTCGTAGAGGGAAGCGCGGGCACGTGGATTGTGACAATGTCCGCGGCAGCAATTACCTCTTCATTGGACTCCACTATTGTAACCTGCGGATTCAATGCAGCCTTCATGGCATCATTCAGGAATGCGTCATAACCTACAACCCTCATCCCCAAATCCACGGAAACATTGGCAACCTTGGCACCGATTGCGCCAAGCCCGATGACTCCCAGGGTCTTTCCCGTCAGTTCATGCCCGGTAAACCTTTTCTTTTCCTTCTCGGTCAGAGCGGCAATGTCCGGATTGTCTGCCAGAGACGCCGTCCAGTTTATGCCCCCGACTATGTCTCTTAAGCCTGCAATGGCGGCAAAGATAAAAAGCTCCTTGACCGCATTCGCATTTGCGCCCGGAGTGTTGAAAACAACGATTCCTTCCTTTGCGCAGCGCTCCAAAGGGATATTATTGACACCGGCGCCTGCCCTGGCAATGGCCTTTAGCTCGGATCCGAATTCCATGTCATGAAGCTCTGCACTCCTTACAAGAATGACATCCGCTGCGGCATCTTCAGCCACCTTTTCGTAATCAGCACTGAATCTCTTCAGTCCGATATCTGCTATGGGATTTAAACATTTATAAGTATACATGACTTTTTTCTTTCAAATTGTCAATCCCTGCCCGCAGGCAGAGAATTGTTTTATTCATTTTCTTTTTCAAATTTCTCCATAAAATTTACAAGTGCCTGAACGCCTTCGTAGGGCATGGCATTATATATGGACGCTCTCATTCCGCCAACAGTCCTGTGTCCCTTCAACTGAACCAGACCGGCAGTCCGGGCTTCGGCAATGAATTTCGCATCAAGCTCATCTGAGCCGGTAATAAACGGCACATTCATAAGTGAGCGGCTGCCCGCCTCCGCCGTTACCTTAAAAAGCCTGCTCCGATCAAGGAAGTCATAAAGCAGCGCCGCCTTCTTTTCATTTCTCTCCTGCATAATCTCAAGGCCGCCCATTGCCTTAAGCCACTTAAACACCTTGCCGCAGATGTAAATGCTGTACGCCGGCGGAGTATTATAAAGGGAGTCGTGATCAGCATGTGTTTTATATTTCAGCATAGTTGGGGTTCCTGCCAGCACATCCTCACGGATAAGATCCCTCCTGATTATGACAACCACTACCCCCGCAGGGCCGATGTTCTTCTGCGCCCCAGCAAATATCAGGCCGTATTTGGAGACATCACATGGCCGGGACAGAAACATTGAACTCTGATCGGCGACAAGGTCTTTGCCTTTCGTGTTTGGAAGCTGTGAGAATTCCGTTCCGTAAATTGTATTGTTCTCGCAAATATACAGATAATCGGCATCTTCCGACACATCAAGGTCAGAGCAATCCGGAATATATGAAAACGCCCGATCCTCGGAGCTTGCAATCTTGCGGACATCGCCGTATATCCTGCCCTCAGCAAAGGCTTTCTTTGCCCATTCCCCGGTAACAATGTAGTCTGCGACCTTGTTCCTCATCAGGTTCATAGGAACTGCCGCAAACTGCTGCGAAGCGCCGCCTTGTACAAAAAGCACATCATAATTTTCAGGAATCCCCAGCAGGTCAATCAGGTCTTGCTTTGCCTCTCCTATGATTGTTGCGTATTTCTCGCTTCTGTGGGACATTTCCATAACTCCCAGGCCGCATCCCCGATAATCCAACATTTCTTCCGCAGCCTCTTCAAGTACCTCCTCCGGCAGCGTCGCCGGGCCGGCTGCAAAATTATATACTCTGTTCATTTCTTTCTCCCTGATAATATCCGGGCTCCTTTCGGACAAGTCATCCTTTCTGTCTCCGGAACATTTAGCGTTTTGTATAAATTCGCATAATTGCGGAATATACAAATATCTTTTAAGTCAAAAGTATAATCTCAAGCTCCCTTTATGTCCACTGTAAGAATTAACATAAAATAAAGGGGAAAGCCTTGCAGCTTCCCCTTAATTCACAAAGAACAGTCAGCTATACCTATTCCGCGGATGTATCATCCTCAGCCTTAGTATCTGTCTGCGCTGCCGCCTCTGCCTGCGCTGCCGCCTCCGCCTCTGCCAAAGCCGCCTCTTCCTGGGCTTTCTTCCTGCCGAAGAACTTCCTGATGTTGGTGCTCTCCGGCACAGCAGGTGCCGACGGGGATGATGAAGCCGCATTGGCCTTTTCAATCTGTGAAATGGCCTGCTTGCTCATTGGGATGCGACAGTTCTTGTTATTGCCGAACTCAACGATGATGGTGTCCGCATTTACGGCAACGATGGTGCCGTAAAAACCGCTGGTGGTCAAAACACTGTCGCCGGGCTCGATTGAGGACATTGTTGCTTCCTGCTGCTTGCGTTGTTTTCTCTGCGGTCTGATCATCATAAAATAGATGATAGCAGCGAAAATCACCACATAAATAACGATTACATACCACTGTGTCGGCTTTGCTTCTCCGCCCTCGGCCGGAGCGTTTCCCAGGCAGCTACCGAACAACAGTAAGTTGTTGATAAAATTCATTAGAGCATCCTCCTAAACAATAAGTCTCTTTATTCTACAACACCTTGTACAATTCCATCAAGTACTTTTTTCTTATATTCGCTAAAACTATTATCTAAAACGGCTTTTCTTGCGTTTTTCACGAGATTATTATAGAAAAACAGGTTGTGCGTCACACAAAGCCGCATACCGAGCATTTCTTTTGCCTTCATCAAGTGCCTGATATATGCTCTCGAATAATTTCTGCAGGTCGGGCAGCCGCATTCCTCGTCTATCGGCCTCATGTCGAATTCATAACGGGCATTGAACATATTCAGTTTGCCCTTGCTTGTGTAAACGTGCCCGTGCCGGCCGTTTCTTGCGGGATAAACACAATCGAAGAAATCCACTCCCCGCTCTATGCTCTCAAGGATATTTGCAGGAGTGCCCACCCCCATCAGGTATGTCGGCTTGTTTTGCGGAAGGTGCGGTACGACCACATCCAGAATCCTGTACATTTTCTCATGGGATTCCCCTACCGCAAGTCCGCCCACCGCATATCCGTCCAAATCAAGGGTTGAAATGTAGTCCGCATTCGCGACTCTGATGTCCTCAAAGCAGGCCCCCTGATTAATGCCGAACAGCAACTGATTGGGATTGACAGTCCCATCAAGCGCATTCAACCTGTCCAGCTCCGCCTTGCTTCTCAACAGCCATCTTTCCGTCCTTGCGACACTTTCCCGTACATACCTTCTTTCCGCCATGCCGGAAGGGCATTCGTCAAAGGCCATGGCAATCGTTGAGCCCAGGTTTGACTGAATCCGTATGCTCTCCTCCGGCCCCATGAAAATCTTTTTCCCGTCAATATGTGAGCTGAAAAGAACGCCCTCCTCCTTGATCTTCCTGAGGGAAGCAAGGGAAAATACCTGAAACCCCCCGCAGTCGGTGAGAATCGGTCTGTCCCAGTTTGTAAACCTGTGCAGACCGCCTAACTTCTTTATGGTCTCATCTCCTGTACGCACATGAAGGTGATATGCGTTGCAAAGCATCACCTGAGCCTCAAGCTCCCGTAAATCCATGGTGGAAACGGCGCCCTTTATTGCGGCTACGGTGGCAACATTCATAAAAACCGGTGTCCTGATTGTTCCATGCACCGTTTCGAAGGTTGCGGCCTTTGCCCGGCCATCTATGTTGTCAATCGTGTATGCTCCCATATTTTCTTTATCAAGCTTCGAACCGTCTCCGAGACGGTCCACCGGTAATTATTCTTCAGTTTCACTGCCCGGAATATTAATTTCAAGTCCAAGCTCCCTGAGCTGTTTTTCATCCACGCTTCCGGGCGCCCGGGTCATCAGGCAGGAAGCATCCTTGACCTTCGGAAACGCAATAACATCCCGGATGGAATCACAGCCGGCCATCAGCATTACAACCCTGTCAAGACCATAGGCAAGGCCTGCATGCGGCGGCACCCCGTATTTGAAAGCCTCCAACAGGAAACCGAATTTCTCGTTTGCCTCCTCAGGTGTAAATCCGATAGCACGGAACATTTTTTCCTGAATTTCGGCATCATAAATTCTTTCCGAACCGCCTCCCAGCTCCACACCGTTCAAAACGATATCGTAGGCATTTGCTCTGGCCTTCCACGGCTCGGTATCAAGATATTGCATATCCTCTTCATTCGGCATGGTGAACGGATGGTGCATCGCCACCCATCTGTCTTCCTCCTCCGAATATTCAAGAAGCGGGAATTCCGTTATCCATAAAAAGTTGAACAGGCTCTTGTCAATCAGCCCCAGCATTTCCCCGAGCAGGAGCCTTAAGGCTCCCAGCGAGGCAAATACCGTTTTATCCGTATCGGCGGCAAAGAACAGCAGGTCACCCTTTTCCGCACCCATTTCAAGCACAATTGCATCAATCTCTTCCCGGGTTAGGAATTTGGCGAACGTGGATTTATACGTCCCGTCCGTGTTGAGGCCGAGATATGCAAGCCCCTTTGCCCCCTGTCCCTTTACATACTCAATCAGAGAGTCAATTTTCTTGCGCGACATTTCAGCCTGACCCTTTGCATTGATTCCGCGCACGCTTCCTCCTTTGGCAACGGCGCCGGCAAAAACTCCGAAACCGCATTCCTTTACCGTGCCGGAAATGTCCGTCAGCTCCATACCGAACCTTGTATCGGGCTTGTCCGAGCCGTAACGTTCCATGGCCTCATGCCAAGTCATTCTCCTGACGGGAAGAGGAATGTCATAATCGAGACACTCCTTGAACACATGAGCAAGAAGGCGCTCATTTACATCCATTACCGTATCCGCATCCGCAAACGAAAGCTCCATGTCCACCTGTGTGAATTCAGGCTGCCTGTCCGCCCTCAAATCCTCGTCCCTGAAGCATCTTGCCAATTGAAAGTATCTGTCATAGCCCGAACACATCAGCAACTGCTTATATATCTGCGGTGACTGGGGAAGCGCATAAAACGAGCCTGGATGAAGGCGGCTGGGAACAAGATAGTCTCTGGCTCCCTCCGGTGTGCTCTTGCACAGCATGGGTGTCTCAATCTCAAGGAAGCCTTCGGAACACAGGAAGTCCCTTATGCTCTTGGACACCTTGCTCCGGAAAATGATATTTCTTTGGATATCCGGCCTTCTCAAATCAAGATACCTGTACTTCAGCCTCAACTCATCCTTGGTCTGAGAATTCTCCTCAACCGGAAAGGGCAGCGCCTGAGCCTGGGAAAGAATACAAAGATCCAGCACCTTGATTTCAATGTCTCCTGTCACAAGGTCCTCATTTACGGCGCCTTCCCTTAACTGGACGAGCCCTCTGACTGCAATGACAAATTCATTTCTCAGACTTCCGGCCTTTTCATAGCCTTCGGCTCCGATATTTTCCTCGTCAAAAAGCAGCTGGATAAGGCCTGTTCTGTCCCTGAGATCCACAAAAATAAGGCTCCCCAGGTTTCTACGCCTGTTAACCCATCCCATCAGAGTCACCAGTTCTCCCACCTGCTCATTACTTACCTGAGTACATCGGTGGCTTCTTGCATAGCCACGCATTAATTCCGCCATTTAATTTCCTCCGGGCATCCGCCCCAGTAATAAAAATTAAGCCTGTGCACCATATCCGCGTATCACATTTGCGATTGCATCAACGCTGCATTGAATTTCGCTTCCGTCGGCCATGTTTTTCACTCTTACACTGTCCGAGTCTATCTCATCTCTGCCGAGTATCACCACAAAGGGCGCCCTCAGCTTATTGGCATACTTCATCTGGGCTTTAACAGACTTGCCAAGATAGTCTGTTTCCACGCAGATGCCCTGCTGCCTGAGTCGGGAAATAATCCGGCAGGCATCATTGCGCACATCATTCATGAATCCCACATACAAATCCGGCGGGGCAACCCCTCCAAGGTCAATCCCCTCCAGCTCAAGAAAATAAAGAATTCGCTCCAGTCCCATGCCGAAACCCGCCGAAGGAATATCCTGCTTATTGTCAATTTCATGGACAAGGTTGTCATAACGGCCTCCTCCGCATAAGGTGAAGCCGTCTTTATTGACAAATTCGAAAACCGTTTTTGTATAATAATCCAGACCCCTTACGATCCCGGTGTCGACACTGTACTTTATCCCGATTTCGTCAAGTATGCTCTTCAGTTCTTCAAAATGATTTTTGCACTCCTCATCCAGATAGTCTATGGTTCTGGGGGCATTTGCAACAATTTCCCCGCACGGCCCTTCCTTACAGTCAATAACACGCAGGGGGTTTTTCTCCATTCTCTCCCTGCAGACCCTGCAAAGGCAGTCCTTGTATTCATTCAGATACTCGAGCAGTGCCTTGTTGTAATTTCTCCTGCAGTTCAGGCAGCCTATGGAATTGATACGAACCTCAATATTCTTTAGTCCCAGCCTTTCAACTATAGTGCTGACAAGGCTTATCAGCTCGGCCTCAACCATCGGAGATTTGCTTCCGATCATTTCCACCCCGAACTGATGGTGCTGCCGCAGGCGCCCGCTCTGAGGCTTCTCATATCGGAATGCCGGTGTGATATAAAAGAGCTTGCACAATCCGCTCTCGGAATACATGCCGTGCTCAAGGTACGCCCTGATTACTCCTGCGGTCCCCTCGGGCTTCAGGGAAATGCTTCTTCCTCCCTTATCCTCGAAGGTGTACATTTGCTTTTGAACCACATCCGTTGTTTCTCCCACGCCCCGCGTAAAAAGCAGGGTATGCTCAAACATCGGTGTCATAATCTGCTTTATGTTATAGAGACCGGCGACGTCCTTGCAGACCTGCTCCACAACCTCTCTTTTTCTCATCTCGTCGCCGAACCAGTCGGCGGTTCCCCTCGGTGCCTGTGTTATCATTCCAATCCTCCGGCTAATCTATAATACGATACATAATGCCTGCAGGCACTTCTATGCCTCGTATCTGTGAACTCTTCTTTCGTCACCTATTTTCGTTGCCCCCTCGTGGCCCGGGTAAACGATTGTTTCCTCCGGCAGAGGCAGAAGCTTTTCCCTTATCGATTTCATAAGGTCTCTTTCGCTTCCTCCCGGGAAATCGGTTCTTCCCCAGGAATAACGAAACATGGTATCTCCCGATAATAAAAATCCCCCCGCCGGGAAATAGTAACATACCCCTCCGGGAGTATGACCGGGGGTATGAATGACATGAATCTCCATTTTTCCGATGTTAAGTACCTCTCCGCCCTTCAGGCGCACATCCTCATCCGTAAGGGTAATCACTTTGCAACCCATGTTGTATGAGGTGCTCTTAAGCATAGGCTCATCCGCCTCATGCACGTATACCGGTACTGCGTATTTTTCCTTCAGCTCGTCAACAGCCTGGATATGGTCCATATGAGCATGCGTCAGGAAAATCGCTTCGGCTTCAAGACCCAGCTTTTCCACGCAATCTGCAATGAACTCCGCATTGTCGCCGGGATCGCAAACAACAGCCCTTTTTTCATCCTCGTCATAAACCAAATAGCAATTGGTGGCCAGCATGCCTACCTTTACACAGTTAATCCTTATTTCTCCCATTTTTACCCCCTCGTTCTGGTTATATCTTTCACATCTTCGACCTGATTCAGCTTTGCAATAACCTTCTCCAACTCGTTTTTGGATGAAATCCTGAAGCCCACATCAAGAGTGGCCTCCTGTTTCTTATTCAGCCGGGCATTGAGGTTGGTGACATTCAAATCCATCTCCGATAAGATTTTGGAAATATCCACCAAAAGTCCCACCCTGTTATTGGCAAAAACACGTATCTCAACCGCGTATTTTTCATCTACAAAAGCGCTCTGCGGCTTGTCCCATTGGGCTTCGATGAGTCTTGCCCTTTCAAGGCTGGAAAGATTTACAACATTCACGCAGTCTGTTCGGTGAATAGTCACGCCTCTGCCCCGGGTCACAAAGCCCACAATATCGTCTCCCGGAACCGGGCTGCAGCATTTAGCGAACCTTACCGCCACATCATGTATTCCGCGGACAACAATACCGTTGCTGCCCTTGCTGCTTTCTCTGACCTTTGACGCGGCCCCGGACACAGCCTTGAAAACGTCATCATCGGTCATTTCTTTCTTTTTATTTTTCTTTTTATATTCCTCGTAAAGCCGGTTAATTACCTGGCCTTCCTTCAAGCCTCCGTGACCTACGGCGGCAAGCACGGAATCCCAGTCCCTGTAACTGTATTTCGACAACACCGCATTTATATATTCCTGAGCAAACATGCCCGGCTCATTGATTCCCTTGGACTTGAGATACTTCTCCACCAATTCCTTGCCTCTGGCAATGTTGTCCTCCTTGTTGACGGTCCGGAACCACTGATTAATCTTATTCTTTGCCTGGGTACTCTTAACAATACTCAGCCAGTCCTTGCTCGGACCCTTTGTATTCTGAGACGTGATTATCTCCACCCGGTCACCGTTTTGAAGCCTGTAGTCAATATTGACTATCTTCTCATTTACTCTGGCGCCTATCATCCTGTTGCCCACGGCGGAATGGATGCTATAGGCAAAATCTATCGGTGTTGAGCCGGCAGGCAGGTTCTTTACATCTCCCTGTGGAGTAAAGCAGAAAACGTCGTCCGAGAAAAGGTCCAGATCGCTCTTCAGAAAATCCAAAAACTCCTCATTATCCGAGGTATTCTCCTGCCAGTCAAGAATCTGTTTCAACCAGCTCAGTTTCTTCTCTTCGCCGGGTTTAACGGTCTTGTCGGTAATTTTTTTGCCTTCCTTGTACTTCCAGTGAGCCGCAATACCGTACTCAGCCGTGATATGCATATCAAATGTCCTTATCTGCACTTCAAAAGGCTGCCCCGAAAGACTGATTAGGGTGGTATGCAGCGACTGGTACATATTTGCCTTGGGCATGGCTATGTAGTCCTTGAATCGCCCGGGAATGGGCTTGTATGTCTCATGCAGGATGCCCAGAGCCGCATAGCAGTCCTTTACCGACTCCACCTTGATGCGCACTGCGAACAAATCGTAAATCTGGTCCAGAGATTTGTTCTGGTTAATCATTTTTTTGTAAATGCTGAAGATATGCTTGACCCTTCCCTCAACCTCACATTCTATTTCAGCCTCAAACATATGGGTGTTGACCTGGAAAAGCATTTCCTTGATAAAATCGTCGGTTGTCGCCTTTCTTGCATCCAGCCCTTCCGACAGGCTGTAGTATGTATCAGGGTCCGAGTATTTAAACGCAAGGTCGTCCAGCTCGGTCTTTATCCTCGAAATACCCAGCCTGCTGGCAATGGGGGCATAGATTTCCATTGTCTCCTTCGCCTTGTCCAGCTGTTTGCTTCTTGTCATGTACTGAAGGGTACGCATGTTATGCAGTCTGTCCGCCAGCTTGATAATGATTACACGGATGTCATCGGCCATGGCCAAAAACATTTTCCGTAAATTCTCCGCCTGTATTTCCACTTTGTCGAAAGTATATTTAATCTTTGTCAGCTTGGTAACTCCCTCAACCAGATCAGCCATTTCTTTTCCGAAATCCTGCTCCAACTCCTTATAGGTTACTGCTGTATCCTCAATTACGTCATGCAGTATTCCGGCGGCAATGCTGTCCATATCCATGCCGATATCTACAAGGATTATGGCAACCTCAAGGGGATGTGTGATATAAGGCTCACCGGAATGTCTCTTCTGGTCAATGTGAGCACGGGCAGCAAGATCATAGGCCCTTTTCAGTATTGATGCGTCATCGGTGGGACGGTTTCTTTTCACCGACTCAATAAGCTTCTCAAATAAAACCTCCGGCGACTTGGGCGCCTCCGGGGCATTTATTCGGCGCAGGTTTTCATCACTGACCTTATCTGCCGTTTTATTGATTGTGACTTCCTTTATACCGTTTTCCATCTGTTCTGCTTGACAATCCCGCTCTCGGTGTGATATATATTTAAGCGCTCAGGGGAATCATACAGCGGTAGTATGACGGTCTCCAAAACCGTTCACGGGAGTTCGAATCTCTCTTCCCCTGTTTTTTATGCCTTTTTTAACATTTTCTTTGACATACAATAAAGAATTATACTATATTTTCCGCGGCTTGTCCTTTATTATTTCCTTTCCTGTGCCTGAATTATGGCATCGCGAACATTTTCAACCCCTATCAGCCTTATGTCTCCCGCCGGGCGAATTCCCTTCAGGGACGCCTTTGGAAGAATGCAGGTGCTAAATCCCAGCTTTGCGGCCTCATTTGCTCTGGCCTCTGCCTGGCTTACATTCCTTACCTCACCTGCAAGGCCCACCTCGCCGAATGCGATGGTGTCCTGCGGCACCACAAAATCCATACAGCCCGATGCCAGTGCAATAATTACCGCAAGATCCAGAGCCGGCTCGTTAATCTTCAGTCCGCCCGCGACGTTGACGTAAACATCAATTTCCGACATGCGCAGCCCCATTCTCTTTTCGAGTACGGCTATCAACAGGTTAAGACGATTGTAATCTATCCCCGTGGCGCTTCTCCGGGGATTGCCGAACACCGTTTTGGAAACCAGTGCCTGTATCTCCACCAAAATCTGCCGGGTTCCCTCGGTCGAGCAGGAAACTACGGACCCCGAGGCATCCTTCGGCCTTCCCAGCAACAAGAACTCCGACGGATTCTTTACTTCCTTAAGTCCTTCCCGGCACATTTCAAATACGCCTATCTCATTTGTGGGGCCGAATCTGTTTTTCACTCCTCTGAGGATGCGGTACATACCCCGGCTTTCCCCCTCAAAGTAAAGAACCGTATCAACCATATGTTCCAACATTCTGGGACCGGCAACCATGCCCTCTTTGGTAACATGCCCCACAATGAAGATAGCAATGCCCATGCCCTTTGCCATTTGCAAAAGCATCGCGGTCGATTCTCTGACCTGTCCGATGCTTCCCGGGGCGCCTGCCACATCCGGACGATACATGGTCTGTATAGAGTCTATGATACACACCCGGGGCATTTCCCGGGAAATGACGCTTTCTATTACATCCAGGTCGGTTTCACACAAGAGCTTCACATTGTCATTGAATTCTCCCAGGCGGTCGGCACGCATTTTTATCTGGTGCAGGGATTCCTCTCCGGAAATATACAGCACTTTGATTCCCTTGTTGCCCAGCTCCCTGCACACCTGTGTAAGCAGGGTTGACTTTCCTATTCCCGGGTCTCCCCCCACCAGCACCAGAGAATCTTTAATTATTCCGCCTCCAAGCACCCTGTCAAGCTCGCCGATGCCCACGCAAATGCGCTCATCCGGCGTGGACGAAATCTCCGACATGCTCATGGGGGTGACCTCTTCTGCCGGCCTTGCCGGGGCGGGCTTTCTCACCTGAGCCTTCAACGGCGTCCGGGAAGGCGCCTCAACCATTGTATTCCACTCTTTGCAGACCGGACACTGCCCGGTCCACTTGGAACTTTCATATCCGCATTCCTTACAGAAGAATGCCGTGTCTCTTGCTTTTGCCATTTATTTTCTTACCCTGAATACTATTTGATCTTTGCCTGCCGTAATGCTGACGCGGTCGCCCTCGCATATCCGGCCGGCAAGAATTTCCTCCGCCATCCTATCCTCAATTTCCGTTTGGACCTTTCTTTTCAGGGCGCGGGCGCCGTACTTGACATCATAGCCTTTCTCCACAAGAATGTCCTTTGCCTTATCCGTAATTGTCAAGGTGATGTTCATCTGTGACTTTGCTCTTGCGGCGATTTCATTGAACAGTATATCTATGATGTCCTTCATGTTCTCCTTTGTCAGAGCCGCAAATACTATGACCTCATCAATTCTGTTAATGAATTCAGGCTTAAATATATGTTTGACCTCTTCCATTACCGCATCCTTCATGGTCTTATAGTCGTGTTTTTCGGACCGTTCGGCGGCAAAGCCGAGATTTTTGGGTTCCATAATTCTTCCCGCTCCGGCATTGCTGGTCATAATGATAATGGTGTTTTTAAAATCTGTTATCCTGCCGTGAGAGTCGGTTATTCTTCCGTCGTCAAGAACCTGCAGCAAAATGTTAAGCACATCCGGATGCGCCTTCTCAATCTCGTCAAACAGTACAACCGAATAAGGATGCCTTCTGACCTGCTCGGACAGCTGCCCGCCCTCATCATAGCCCACATAACCGGGCGGCGAACCGATCAGCTTGGACACGCTGTGCTTTTCCATATATTCGGACATATCAACCCTTATGATTGCATCATCCGTCCCGAAAAGCGCCTCGGCTAAGGCCTTGGAAAGTTCCGTTTTTCCCACGCCGGTAGGTCCGAGGAAGAGAAATGAGCCTATGGGCTTGGCCGGATTTTTCATGCCCACCCTGCCTCTTCTGATGGCTCTGGAAACAGCGTTCACTGCCTCGTCCTGCGCAACCACCCTTTTATGAACGGTCTCCTCCAGATTCAAAAGCTTTTCGCTTTCTTCCTGTTCCAGCTTCTTAACGGGGATTCTTGTCCATTTTGAAACCGCATCGGCAATGTCGCTGTCGGTGACATTCGGCCGCTCGGCAGCCTTTTTCTTTTTTGCATCCCTTATATGTCCGCTCAGCTTGCTGCTCAGTATTTCAATATCCACCCTTATTTGACGGGCTCTTTGAATATCTCCTGCAATCAATGCTTCTTCAAGCAGTTCTTTCTTTTCGGCTATTTCCTTCTTCAGGGCTGTTCCCTTTGGAGATTTCATATAGGAATCCAGCCTCACTCTGGATGAAGCCTCGTCAATCAGGTCTATGGCCTTATCAGGAAGAAAACGGTCGTTGATGTATCTGGTGGAAAGATTCACGGCACTTTCGATGGCCTTGTCCGTAATCACCACTCCGTGATGCTCCTCATATCGCGTCCTTAGTCCCTGCAGGATTTTTATGGCCTCGGAGTCGCTTGGCTGTTCCACATAAACCGGCTGGAAACGCCTTGCAAGGGCTGCGTCCTTTTCAAAATACTTCCTGTACTCGTCCATTGTAGTGGCGCCGATAATGCTTATCTCACCCCTCGAAAGGGCGGGCTTCAGGATGTTTGCCGCATCTATGGAACCCTCCGAACCGCCTGCTCCTATCATGGTATGAATCTCATCCATGAACAGAATAATCCTGCCGTCCTCGCGGACTTCGCTTAAAATCTTTTTAACTCTTTCTTCAAATTCGCCCCGATACTTGGTGCCGGCCACCATTGCAGGCAGGTCCAGACTGAGAATGCGCATTCTTGATACAGGACCTGCAATCTCGCCGTCTACAATTTTTCGGGCAAGTGCCCACACTATAGCGGTCTTCCCCACGCCGGGCTCCCCGACAAGACACGGATTGTTCTTTGTACGGCGGCTGAGAATCTGGACAATTCTTGCTATTTCGTCCTGACGTCCGATAACCGGATCCAATCTGCCCTGCCTTGCCTCCTCGCACAAGTCAGAGGTAAAATCTTTGAGAATACTGCTTTCCGCATCCCTTTTCTCACTCCTGGTCCCTGTTATTTCTTCTTTGTGTTTTCTATGGTCAACACCCATGCTGATAAGTATTTCCGTAAAAAGCTTCTGCCTGTTGGCTCCCATTCCCAAAAGGATTCTTACCGCGGAACTGTCCTCCTGCTTAATAAGAGCAATGAGGATATGCTCCGTTCCTACGGTAGCGGAGCCGAAGCGTTCGGCCTCGCCGCCGGCATTATCCAGAAGCTCCCCTGCTCTGGGGGTAAAGCCCTCCGCCTCGCTTACGATTACCTCCTGCCCTCCGGAAAAGGTCTTCTGAATCAACGATTTTATTCCCTCAGCGGTAATATTCTGGTTGCCCAGGAGCTTTTGCGAAATCGAGCCCTCAACATCAGCCAGCCCTATCAGCAGATGCTCTGTGCCTATGTAAACATGGCCGAGCTCGGCCGCTGCCTCCGTCGCCGCCTCAATGACTTCCTGTGCGTATTGCGTAAATGGTTTCTTTTGCATGTTATTCCTCCGTTATACCAGTTCGTCGTAAACCTCAGCCGCTATCTCAAGAAATCCCTTCCTTGAGATTCCCTTTGCCGCGCCGGCGGCCACTATCGGCCTCAGATAGTCCTTAAGCACCGCAACGGTTCTGAGGCGGTCAGCTTCCACCGCGACAACAACGCCTCTTCGTCTGTCAACCCTGACAAAGCCGTCCTGCTTCAAGACGGAATAGGCTTTGTTAACGGTATGCATGTTAATCCCGATGTTTTCGGCAAGACTTCTGACCGATGGCAGAGATTCGCCTTCCTTGAGCCTGGATGTTGCGATTCCTAAGATAATCTGGTTGCAAAGCTGCACATATAACGCTTCATCACTGTTAAAATCAATCTCGATATACATATCAGCACCCCCGGTTACAATTGTTCTATCTATAATATAACAGACAGCCTCTTCTGTCAACAGGAAAAGGCCGCCGGGGGAGTCCGTTATTCGGACAAAAACGCTTCTATGCGGGTTCTTGCATTTTCCGCAAGGTTCATATAATAAAAGGCATAATCATGCAGGTGATAGCTTTCCGGTCCGTAAACCGTGACCGACTTGTCAGCGTATCTTGCCGGATCTGCGGTCGTACACACGACCACGCCGCGGCTCACATCCACCCAGGCATCCGCAAAGCCTTCTTTAACGGTTCCGTCCTTGCCTAAGGAGCCGAGATTCTCCGTCGGGGCGGCATAGGTATCGTCCCTCTTCCAGTTAAGGGGGTTGATGGCTATCGCTCCTTTTTTTACAACGATATTATCCTCCCCGGAATTATATTTCCCCTCCGTATTGTAGGAAATGATTACACCGGTGTCACTCGCGCTCTCGGCAAACTTCAGGTGGGCATTTTTCTTCATATAATCCTTGGTTACCGAACAGCCGATTACGTATGCCGCAACCATTTTCCCATAATATTCCGGATGCTTCTTCATATAATCGGCAAGAATAAAGGTCAGAATTTCCGAACCCTGGGAATGTCCCGCTAAAATAAATGGCTTTCCCTCGTTATAATTCTCGAAATAATAATCGAGGGCACGGCTCGGGTCCTTTGAGGCCGAATACCTTAAAAGGACATCATTATCCTCTTCCGAAACAGTCAGGGCATATGTCGTCGACACCTGACGATAGCAGGGTACATATATATTACAGCATGATGAAAAAACACTCGCCTGCGACTCTATGGCCTTGGCCGCAGCAGTGCGCATTGCCTCATTGTCAATTGAGCAGATTTCCGGATTGTCATCCGCAGCCTTAGTATAGGATGCGGGGTAGAAAAAGATTACATCGACGTCCTTGTCCGCTTTGTCCGGAAGTGCAAGCCAGTTGCTGTCATCAGCGTAATCAACGTCTGTATTCCACTTTGCGCCTCCGTTCATATCCTTTACAATTGCAGGCACAGGCGGTCTCTTCCCGCAGCCCGGAAGCAATGTAATAATAATCAGAACAGAGAGTATGCCAAGTGTTTTTTTCATTCCTTTTTGTTCCTTCTGTCTCTACCGTGCAGGAGTGCCGCATCTGGGGCAGAACCTGGTTCCCGGAGAAAGCTTCGTGCCGCATCTGCCACAGAATGCGTGTCCTGCCGCCGGCTGCTGCGCGGGCCGGGTATATGACGGTTGCTGCACAGGCTGCTGTGCAGGCTGAGTATATGCCTGATACTGTTGCGTCTGAGCCGCCATTGTCGCTCCGCCCCCGGATTCGATGTATTTAAAAATCAAGTCAACGTTGCTTTGATTTTTTCCTCCGTCCACCCACTGTGTGGGCAGGCCGCACTCGGAGTGTACATTTACACTGACCCCTCCGACGACAGGCGTCAACGTAACGGTTATTTTCTCTCCGTATGATTGAAAGGACATTCCGTGAATAATCCTGAACCACACACCCGTCTCCGTATGATTTTCCGACTGCAGGCTGAAATTGAAGCCGGCGGCGTCTATAGTTCTGATTCTTGAAAGAATATAATCCATTGAATAAGGATATATCTTGGTTTGCGTTGCACTCCTTGCCATAATTGCTCTCCTTGTTTTATTCTCCGGCTGCGGCCGGATAATCTTTAACTTTGACCACAGCAAATCACTTCACAAAATCCGCTTAATTTATAATTAAACCGGTTCTTTTCTCCCTACTTAAAATAAACCGTTGGCAAAAGAACCGCTGCTTCAAAAATCAAAATCAATGCGGAAATAACAAGCCACGGGATCGAGGGCTTTAACACTAATGCTGTCTTCGGAGGGAGTTTTTTCGGGGGCTTAAGCCAATGGACCGAAAACAGAAAAGCCCACAGAAAACCGCAAAATCCCATTATTACCATCATTGCATTGATTATGAAGCCGTTCATTTCCAGAGGATGCCAGATTCCGAGGATTGTATACACGACTCCCCAGACGATGTATGGAACAAGATATATTCTGGCTGCCGCCGCTCTTCGCTGTTCTTTGCTGTCCGGGTCATCTACAAAAGAGTAAATCTCATAGGCAAGACGGAAATATGTAAACAAAACTCCCGCCACACCCACAATTCCGAGCGGTATGCGCAAAGCAAGACTGCCGTTATACATGTCAAGAACGCTTTTCCAGTCCCCGGCGGCTCCGGGGCTGTATATCAGAGCATCAATCATCATGTAGCCAAAGCCCATCAGCATATTATATCCCATCAGCTGCAAGGTGAACTGGCGGGCCAGAGATGATAATTTTCTGCACCTTAATACACATAGCGACACCAGGCCCAATACGGCGTTTGTCAGAGACGGCCCTGCCTCCATCAGCAGGTCGGCAAATCTGTGGGCCTCGTCTCCGTAACGGACTACGTCGACTGCGAACAGATTGAAAGCTCTGACCTCCATGCCCGTCAGCAGGCCGTAGGCCATGTGCAGAAATTCATGTAATACAAGCGCGAAAAACAGGGCAACAAGGGCTGTTGCAAGGCCATTGAGAAACCCGGAAAGTCGTTTTGTTTCCATGATAAAACCTCCACAATCAATTTAATACCATTTTACGCTTACATCTTCATCTTTGTAAAGATAAATAAAATAGTACCTGCACTAATTATACCGCACAAGTACTATTTCACAATGCAAATGTATTATTCTATTTGCCGCATTCATCATGATGCCGATGTTCATGGCAAACGGAGCCGGTAGATTTCAATGAACCCTGCAGGTACGCTTCTACCGCTGCTTCAGCGTCACCGTTTGCCCCCACAACAACTTCAACATTCCTTTCATTAAAAATATCAACCGCACCTCCGCCCATGCCGCCGCTGATGATGACATTTACACCGCGATCGGCAAGAAAGTTAGGCAAAAACCCGGGTCTGTGTCCGGGGTTGGCAACGGTTTCGCTTTTTATTATTTGATTATTTTCGACATCAAAAATCATAAACCCTTCACAATGTCCGAAATGTTCGGTCACCATGCCGTTGTCACTTGCTACAGCAATTTTCATCATTACAATTTTCCTCCGTATTTTTAGATATTTCAGCAAAGAGCAGATTCATCGTTTTGTGATAAACTTCTTTTACAGCCTTTCCCGATTTACAGTCTATGTCTGCAATGGTTTGACCGTTGTTAACAGCTTTTACCGCATCGGGGTCATAAGGTATGCTCCCGACAAGGGGCAGCCCCTGCTTTTTGCAAAAATCTTCAATATTCTTTGTGTTTTCAATATTGATATCATATTTATTGATACATACTGCGGTTTTTATTCCGAATTTTGCCGCCGTATCTATGATTCTTTCCATGTCACTGATGCCCGATACGGAAGGCTCCGCGACTACTAAAACCATGTCCGCACCGCTGAGAGATGCAATGACAGGACAGCCGATTCCGGGTGATCCGTCAATTATAGCCAAATCGGCATCAACTGCCGCCGATTTCATCTGTTTTTTAACCTCTGTAACAAGCAGTCCCGAGGTGCCGCTGCCCATTTTTAGCTGTGCCGTGGAAAAAACTTTCCCGGCATCGGAATAAAGATTCAGTTCGCCGTCTACTGACGGTATCATGGTTATAGCCTGCGCAGGACAAATGAATTTGCAAACACCGCATCCTTCACACGCGAAAGGATTCACCTTGTATATTTCATCTGCCAAAACAGCATCAAAGCGGCAGTTTTGTCTGCATTGATCGCATCGGATGCATAATTCCGGATTGATTTTTGCTTTCGGCAGTCCGTAATAATTTGTCTTCTTCGGTTCGGTTTTCCATTCGGTTACCAGGTGCAAATTGGGAGCGTCCACATCACAATCCGCATAAGCTTTGGCATCGGCAAGTCTTATAAACGCGCCCGCTATGGTTGTCTTTCCCGTGCCGCCTTTGCCGCTAAGGATTAACAGCTGCTGCATGTGACACCTCCTTTATCACTGTGTTAAGCAAAGAAGAAAACATTTCCCGGTACTTTTCATCTTTATTAACAGCAATTTCCGCATTTGAATTCAATGTTCCAAGATTAACATCAAACGGAATACGCTCTAATATTTTAATGTTTTTTTCTATACAAAAGTTCTCTGCCGGGTTTTCTCCGTCCGGACATTTGTTAAGAACCGCCCCGAACGGCTTGTTAAACAATTTGACCAGCTCATATACCATGTTAAAGTTATGCACGCCGAACAATGTGGGTTCGGCCACTAATATACAATAGTCCGCGTCTTTGATGCTTTCCATTACGATACAAGCGCTCCCCGGAGGGCAGTCGATAAAGGCCGGTTCGTTTGTCTGCAGATTTTTCTCATCAAGTAGCCTTTTTATGATAGGAATACCCGAGGCTTCGCCTATATTTAATATCCCCGTGTATACTGATACCCCGTCGGAAGTTCCTTTTTGAACTTTACCGATAACCTTGTCTTTCTCTGTCAGTGCCTTTCGGGGGCAGACCAAAATGCAGCCGCCGCATGAATGGCAAACTTCTTCAAAGACAATCAACTTATCTTTAACACAGGCAAGGGCATTAAACCTGCAAAACTCGACACATTCACGGCAGGCATTGCACAATTCATAGTCCGCTTTCGGAATTTTCACGGCTACTACTCCTTCCTGAACTCTTTCGGGTTTGAAAAACAAGTGCCCGTTCGGCTCTTCAACATCACAATCTACATATGTTGATTTTTTCGCAGCCGCCGCTAAATTCACTGATACCAGCGTTTTTCCCGTGCCGCCCTTGCCGCTCAGCACAGCTATTTTCATCTTAATTGTCTCCGTGTCTATGAAGCCCGGCATGAATCTCATCAAGCAAAGGAAGCTTGCCGGCAATAAAAGCATCAATATTATCTTTTGCCGAACCGGCTGTCGTTTTATAAATTTTAATATCGGCAGATTTAATCACGTCCGCGGCATTCTGTCCGCACCGCAAAGTCAGCAAAGCATTTGCCCGGTTATCCGCTATTATTTGTGCGGCTTTAATCCCTGCACCTCCTGTGCTTGTCGCCGCACTGTTTTCAATAAATATACTTTCCTTGTTTTTAACATCATATATGAGAAAATATGGAGCACGTCCGAATGACACACATACATTCGACTCCAAGGTTTTCTCATCTACCGGAATTGCTATTCTCATAAAAATCCTCCGTCCTGTTCTGAAATAATTCTTAATAACATTCTAAGGGTACATAGCTTAACCGCTACGGCCTGAATCATCCGATAAGGCATCAAGCCCGCGCCTGTGTCTATGACAGCCGCGACCACGGCCGCAACCGCTGCCCAAGCCGTCACAAAGCCTGTATTTACCGCCCTCGATTGACAGTGCCTTTCCGTCAACCAAGGATTCAGCCAGCTTTTTTCTGGCCTCAATATAAATGCCCTGAACGGTACTGCGCGCGACATTCATCTGTGCGGCACATTCTTCCTGAGTAAAACCCTCTAAATCAATAAGTCTTATGGTTTCATATTCGTCAACGCTCATGATTACATGGTTATTTGCGTCTGCAGGTACATCAAGCGGCCCGAATCTATTGCTTTCAGGCAAACTGCAGACCTTTCTCCATTTCATCGGTCTGGCCATAATTTGTTACCTCCATCCTGACAAGAAGTAATCGGAGCGTCCTCCGATTACCCCCGATAAACATTAAAGGCTCTTTAATTGCCTGTCAATCGTTTCGAGTCTCTTTTGCAATATAATTTTCTGCTTATTGAGAAACTCCTTCTGCGTCCCTTGTGAAGTTCGATTGACTCCCGGCCCTCTTCCGAAACCGCGACCTGATCTACGACCTAAGCCCCGTCTGCAAGCAAGTCCGCGACCCGCTCCCCTTTCGGCGTCGACTCCTGTCCCAAGATTAATTGCATTGTTGCCCGCGCAAATACCTAAACCTCTTCCGGTCATTGCTCCGGCGCCCGCCGGACCTGTTCCGTCTCTTCTTGGCATGCTGTTCACCTCCTTATAGTTATTGACATATGCCATTTACTTTTATTATACATCATTTGCGGCATATGTCAATAACTTTCCGGCTGCATGCTTGTTAATCTTCCGGTATGAAAAGCTCCTCAACGGTAGTATTGAACAGTTTTGCTAATTTCATTGCCAGTTCCAGGGTCGGACTATACTTTTCATTTTCTATGGCATTGATGGTCTGTCTGGTAACATTAAGGATGTTTGCTATATCCTCTTGTCTTAACCCGAGTTTTTTTCTTAATTCTCTGATATTATTTTTCATCTTTGCCAAGCTTCCATTTCAAAAATAATTGAACGACCCAAAATACCAATAATTGCGATACCATCAGGCTTAAAGGCAGCCACTGAAATATTCCTGCTTTAATCCAATCGTACCAAATCCATACAAATAAGAATATGATGGCGTAAATCCATGCAACTCTTACCGCTCTGATAGCAATGCTCATTTCCATTTCATCCATTTTACGAAAAACTTTCATAATAACACCTCCTGAATGTAAAAAGTTTTTTACATTGTTATTATAATATGTATATTTGAAATGTCAATAGTTTTTTACATAAAAATTTATCTATTTTAGGGGTTGACAAATATTACGTTTTGCGATATATTACGTTTAACGATATATCGTAATACGTAATATAAAGGAGAAGCGATGAAACAGTCAAGAAAACCAAAGGCTTTGACAGAGTCTGTTTACTACATTCTGCTTCGTCTTCACCGTCCGGCGCACGGCTATGCTCTTATGAAAGATATTGCGGAAATAACCAATAACCGCGTCAGTCTCGGAGCCGGCACCCTCTACGGTGCATTGGACAGTTTGCAGAAAAAAAGATGGATAAAACCTCTGGACAATGAGCCGCAAGACAGAAAAATTGAATATATTATTACGGATACGGGAAAACAATTATTTGAAATGGAGCTCGTTCGTCTGGAAGAATTATTGCAGCACGCAAAAGAAATGAAGGAGAAAGACAATGAAAACAAGGATTAAAAAAGTTTTTATGGACTTCAATTTGGAAGAAGAATGGTTAAATCAGCAAGGCGAAAACGGCCTTATGCTGGTGGGATACCGGAACGGAGAATATGAGTTTGAGGATGTTTCACCTGTAGAGTTCCAATATAAGCTCGATATAACGGATTATTCCGGTTCAAAGAAAAAAGACTATTTCGATTTTTTAGAGGGAAGCGGAATCAGTGTTGTATGTGAATACGGCGGGAGAGTTTATTTGCGCAAGAGGAAATCCGAAGGACCGTTAGAACTCTATTCAACGAATGCGGAGCTAAGAAAGCAGGCAAGGAAACGCTGTGCTCATTTTTTTGCTACGGGAATAACGCAGTTTTTTCTCGGTATCATTTTCCTGATCCAGATGTTCCTTTATATGAAAGAAAATAATACCGCATTTTGGGTAAATGCCGTGTTCGGAACAGCATGTGCTGTCGCGGGTATTGTATTTTTTGTTATCGGAATCGTAAAACGGAAAAGATATTCTTCGTATAAAGAGGAAGCGGGCATATGGGAGTAGCAAGTTGAGGCATTAAAAAGGCTCCCCGCTGCCGCAGGGCAACGAGGAGCCTTGATGCGTTTATTATTTTGAAGGCAACTTTAGTTTGAGCGCTGACGGTATAACCCGACACAGACCTCTATTCTTGCAAAGAATACATCGTCCACTCCCACCGGTCATTTATTTTTTCTCTGCACATCACTGCCCGGCTGGTTGTATCATCTATAAATTCTTTATGATATCCATTGTATAAACGAAAATCTATAATCCATCTTTCGCCGTCACGCGCCACATTGTCGATGTGTGTTTTTATCTCTACAGTCGGCGCTCCTGTAGCATGCTTTTTAAAATATCCTTCCCGGTAAAAAGGCCATTTGCTGTCTTCAGATATTTTGGCTTTCCGTGCGCTTTCATAAGCCGCATCGCTTACATGAAATACATTCTGCATAAACCATCTGATATCTTCTTCAGCCCATTCAAGTGCGGGGCCCTCATATTTCGGGAAATAATGCTTAAATCCGTAATAATCCGCTTCCTGAACGCAGCTTGAAAGAAGTTCTGTTGCGTTATCGGAATCATATTCCGGCATGAAAGTAAAAACATATCTCCATAACGAAAAATCTTCACTTTCCGTCATCTGCTTCATCATAAGCTCCGGATCGGTTGTTTCCCAGTCGGCAGGGCTCTCCGGTTCAGAGGGCGTGGTGGATTCTTCCGCACTTTGACTTTCGGTCTGCCGCTCCGTGCTTTCACTTTCAACAACGGCCTCTGTGTCTGCTGTTGAAGAATTGTTTTCCGGCTGACCTTCGCACCCCGTAAGCAGGCCGAATACAATGCTTCCTAAGAGAAGTATCCCTATTGCTTTTGATATATAACTGTTTGTAGTTTTCATATAATAGCTCCCCTCTCTTTTTAATCTATAATGCTGTAATGCCAATATACTGTATCCTTTCGTATATATTTTACCACGTCGAAAATTCAATGTGTTTCTTTATTTGCCAAGCCTAAGTTTCGCTTTCGGAAACGCCGGTTCCTGACTTTTGCACTGATTGACTTATCAGAACATCAATGAAACGGATGCGGCCGCCAATTCAAACATGCTGAGACCGGCAAAGACTGTCACGAACAATGTAACCGGAGACAGACCGGCAGTCTCGCTGTAATTTTTCACAATGGAGAGCCGCCCCGGCTTAGGTATAATCAAACACAGAGGGCCGCCGAGCGGGAAAAAATATCTTCCCTGGACACCGGAAATAATATCATTTGTGACAGGAGTCCATTGAAGGTATTCCATAAGAAAAATGATGAAAACACTGAAGAAAACAGCGCCGGATATTGCGGTTGCAGCCTTTGCGCCGATCTTTTCTTTGCGGTCTGCAAGAATGATTCCGGCGAAACATGCGACAAATACGATAATCGCTTTTCTCGATATCTGAAATGAAAGAAGCAGCAGAGAAAAGCATGATTTAACATATATCAGGAAATTGCAAGCGATTGTACGGCCAAGTACGGCCAGGTAATTCAAAGGATGTGTCAGAATGTAACTCAATTGAGCCGATATTCCGGCACCTTCCCCCACACTGTTTGAAAACTCAAAGCCGTAGAAATAAGTTGTGGCCAGATATAGAATCGGTAATGCAACCGCCGTTATATATGCGGGCAGCAGTATGGCTGTTTTGCTTCTTTTTGAAAAGAACTTTTCACTGTCAAGGACCGAAAAAATAAAACCTATAAAGCAATACAACGGTTTGACCGAAAATGTCAGCACAATTAAAATCACCATTATAATGATTCGGCGGGATGTCATCTTTCTTCCTTCCTCGCGCATAAAGAAGAAAAACGAAATGTCGGCAATAATCACCGCATTAACCAGCCCTTCGGCAGAAACAGACGCAGCCTCCTGGATAAAAAGAGGCATAAGCGACATAAGGATGATGATGTATTTGCCGAACGGAGCCGCCTTAACGGAAAAGTAAATAATCGCGGCGGTCGTTCCCAGGGAAAATGCTCTTGCAGTGATTAGTATAATGTAAAGATTGTCTGTAAACGAACCTGCCAGAACTACGCCGACCGTCTGCGGAAGAAACGAGAGAGGCGGATAAAATATAGCCGTTGTGCAGGAGACGATTTCGGTTGTTTCAAGAGCCTTTACACTCCACAAACCGACAAATGCATCCAGCCCTTTCCGGGCATAAATCGACCGAAGGTTATCGGGAATCAGTGCTGTACCTTCAAAAATTCTTAACTGGCTCAGGCTCAGCGTCCGCAAATAATGATTATATTCATCGGGAACAAACCCGAAAGGAATGAATATCAGTGAAAAAACGGCGGCAGTCAGAAAATAATACAAAAAGAGTTGTTCAGGTTTCATTCGCGTTCCCGGGATAACCCAGGGAAGCGCGGCATAGATGATGATGAAGATGCAAATTCCCGCATAAACGAACCGGCCTGCTTCAGATCGGATTAGCCGGCCTTCATACGAAAAAAACATAATCAACAAAGCCGCAAATCCGAGCAGACCTGCGGCTGACAAATAGACAATTTTCTTTGAATCAATACGTTTATCTGATATCATTTTCCCGGGCTTTCAAACATAAAGTTAACAATGCTTAGATTCTTTTATGTATATGTTATCACCCGGGATTTTTAGCGGTATTTCATTTTTCAAAGCATACGTTTCTGTTTTTTGAAACGACGGTTCTTGACTTTTGCATTTATTAAAATGTATGATACAGAAAAATATAATGAAAGTATGAGGCAGTTGCCATATGCAAATTGAATATCTTGAAGAATTTATCACTGTGGCAACCCTTGAGAATTTCAGTCGCGCCGCATTGTTTCATTTTGTTTCCAAAAGCACTCTTTCAAAACATATTAAACATATGGAAAACGAACTGGGCTTTCCCTTGTTCAGCCGCAACTCTCATTACGTCAGCCTCACGGAAAACGGTAAGATAATACTTGCCGCTGCTAAAACTGTCGTATCGGAGTGGAAGTCAGCTATGGCGCAGGTGCTACCCCCCCCCCAAAAAAAAAGAACATCTGCTGATTGCTGTTAATTACACTGTGCCCTCAAAAAAACTCATCTCTTTTATTTATAAACTAAAAGAACAATATCAGAATATAACGACCGACATAGTGCTTGCGGCTAGCACTGATTTATCGCAGTTTCTAAGTAAAGATTATGCGGATCTTGCGCTCTCGTTTTCCAATCCCAATCTGAACTCCGAGCAATATTCAAATTTGCAGATAGATATGTTCAGGTCGGGCCTTGCCGTTTCCCAAAAATTTGAGACGGCGGATTTCTCTGAGCCGAAATCCGTTAATAACATTCCGCTTATTATTCTTTCGCGGAGGGAAAATCCCGAAATTGAAATTTTTCTTGCTTATATGAAAAACAATTATAATGCTGTTCCTGAAGAGATTATCGAGGTCTCTTCTCTTACCGAACTTTTTTTGAAATGTTCGCTCGGTATAGGCATAGGACTGATATCCGAAATATATAAGTCGTTTGTTCCGGATAATGTGAATATAATATATCCTGAGTTTTTTCCCGCTCTCCCGGTTATCGCAACCTGGAAAAAGACTAACAATAATCCGGCTCTTGCCAAACTCATTCAAATTCTTGACAACAAGAAAGGCTCCCTGCTGCCGTAACGGTTGCGTGGAGCCTTTATTCGTCACCTTGATGTGTTGTCTTGTTCTGTCTTTATTTTCTTTATGAAATATCCCTGCTTGTTTTTTCTTTTCGTCTTGTTTTATACGCACTGAATAAAATTACAAAAAAGACATATAGTACAATTGTAAGAAGCAAGATGCCCGAGAAATAATATGATGCACTGTAAATCGACCCGAACCTGCCGGCCAAAACAGCTGCAATGCTGATTGTAAAAGCAACCGGTGCCATTGTTATTTTAACGATTGTCTCTAAGAAGCGTTTCTTCCGGAACAAAATACACAGCACGATGCCTGCAAAGCTTAACATGGTTCCGATTATAATCCAATAATTATATACGAGCCTCGGCAGCGTAACAACTCCGCCGCTCGGTTCGCTCAAGCCGGATTTCTGCCATACAAGTTGATCCTCTTTATCCGCCGGATAATAGTATACATAATCCACTTCCTCTATATCGCCGAGAATGGCGACTGTTTTATTGCTGTTTCCGAACAGGCGATTCAGTATCGTTTCATGACAGCTGATGAACACATATTTCTGCTTCGTGTCTGGATCTGTTATATCACTTATTTCATAACCGACCGCTTTGCTTTCGAGAACAGCCGCAATTTCCTTATCAGCAAGTGTATCTACCGAAAGTGCATTCTCCGCATTCTTAATCGGAATCGGACTTGTAAGATGGATGAACAAAAGGATAATTATAATCATCCCGCTCAGGAATCCTATTGCCAGATTCATCCATTTTTTCTTCGCGACAAAATTTCGCGCCATCGAGAAGCTGGCCGATGAAACCTCGGCAACGTCCGCTTCGGTAATATTCGCATTGAAGCGCTCGCCCTTTATTATCTCGGCAACACTCACCCCAAGCGTTCCGGCTATATCCTCTACATTGCCGATGTCCGGAAAGCCTCTGCCGGTTTCCCAGCGCGATACCGCCTTGTCGGAAACACCGAGCTGTCCGGCCAGCTGCTGCTGGGTGAGGTTTTTTTCTTTTCGCAGATTACGAATGAATTCGCCTGTTTTTTCTACATTCATATAAACGCCTCCTTTGATGTTTTCGATGTTATTTTAAACCGTAACATCGCGGAATGCACCCTATGCTTCGTAGAATTTGGTTATATCCTTTGGTTATGATTTGCTTTCATGTCCGGACTGCAAGAATGTCACCGGCTTTATGAATGCAAACATTTGTATCGCAATATATAGCAATATATGATATAAAGGAATGTATTATAATCGGATAAGCGGCTTGGCAAAAAGAAATAATAATAAAGAAAACAACAAAAAAAGCTTTTTAGAGAGTTATATGACGAAAAAAAATTCCGACAATTACAGATGGATGGCACTTGTAATCTCGTGCCTTGTTAATCTATGCGTCGGTTCTATTTATTCATGGAGTGTCTTCGCCGACCCCTTGGTACAATACCTCAGCAAAACAACGGGGACAAAGATAGCCGGTCTTTCGTTAGTATTTACTGTGGCAAATGCAGTAGGACCGATTACCATGGTCTCCGGCGGCTTTATTAACGATAAGATCGGCCCCAGATGGATTATCTTCTCCGGCGGTATCCTGTTTGGGCTTGGAATGATTGGATCCGGAATGGCAAAGACTGTGCCGATGCTTGTAATTAGTTATGGTGTAGGAGTCGGTCTGGCGACGGGCATGTTATATGGCTGTACGGTGTCGGGCACGGTTAAGCTCTTCCCTGACAAAAAGGGTCTGGCCGGCGGTCTGACCTCAGCGGCATACGGCATAAGTTCCGTGATTATCCCGCCCATGGCCAACGCACTCATCAAAGACTTCGGGATTAATAAAGCACTTATTATTCTTGGAACAGTCATGATGGTATTAATCTGCATCTGTGCATTCATATATTCATTTTGTTTTGACAAAGCAAAACTGCAGGCGGCGAGTATGTCGACTTCCGAATTTGCCGACACTACGGGACTTAACTGGAAACAAATGCTCTGCCGGCCTTATTTCTATATAATGCTTATCATGCTTTGCGCGGGAGCTTTCTCGGGACTTATGATAATATCCAATGCCGCGCCTCTTGCGAAGAAAATATTCTTCGTATCCGCCGATCTTGCCGCAATAATTGTATCGGTTCTGGCGCTTTTCAATACTGCGGGAAGGATACTGTCCGGATTTGTTTCCGATAAAATAGGTGTTATTAACACTCTGAGAAGCACATTTGTGTTTTTCATAATCGCACAGATACTGCTGTTTATTTCAGTTTCCTCAGGGTTAATACTTTTTATAATCGGAGTATGTATAGTGGGTTTATGCTTCGGATCTATAATGGGAATATATCCGGGCTTTACTGCCGAAAAGTTCGGTGCCGCACATAATAGCGTCAATTACGGAATAATGTTCTGCGGCTTCTCGCTTGCGGGATATCTGGGACCGTTGATTCTTAACAGTATATACAATTTGACAGACTCCTACAAATTTGCCTTTCCGGCAGCTGCGGGATTTGCCCTTATAGGTCTGATTCTGACATTCGTCAAGGCAAAAAGGCTCAGCCGGTAATCAAATCTATCTTTTATGTTTTTTCTCGTATTTCACTTTATGCTTTTCGAGGAAAGAATAGTTGCTTCCGTCATATCCCATTACGCCGGATCTTCCGTCGATAAACAGATGGGTGCCTTTTAATATAATTTTATCGTGGCTCTCAGTGTAAGATGCTTGTATATTAAACTTGCTTATAAGCAAATCATTATGATCTACGGGATTGGTTTTCATGGCCTCTATAGACCCTGCAATAATTCCCTCATTATCAGAGTACTCAAAATCATAATAACCGTCACCGAGAATATTTGTAATCAGTCTGCCGTGCGTATCATCTATTTTCTCAATTTCAATGTTTTTTGAATGGAAAGCCTTGCCTTTGTAATGCTTGTTCCACTCTGCGGTGTCTTTTATTATTTCATCCTGTTTGTCCGGCCACCAGTCAAGATACCATAACTCGGAAATAGTAACTCCGTCATGTATTATTTGTCCTTCATATACGCCTACCAATTGATCCAAAGTAGGATACAAACTCACCATATAGTCGGGATGTAAATAGCCCCTGGCTTTTAACCCTTCCTTAAATTTACGTATTCCGGCTTCCTTATCTTTCATGTTTTCGCTCATGCAGTCTACCCATAAATTTAAGATATCGCCGAAATTATAATAGGGTTCGCCTCGTTTTTTCCAATACTCTTTATCCTTTTCAAGCTTTTCCAAATCAACGAAGTGGGAGATGTTGTTTCTTATGTTCATAAGTCTTTGCAATCGATTGTTTACATCATAATCGCCCCATCCCTTCTCGCCGAAAAACTCCATATGCCTGTAAGATACCAAACAACCGGCTCCCTCAAGCATAGTTTCTATGCAGACTCTCTCATCCTCTTTTATTCTTTCCGCCTCAAGCTCCTGTGCCAGGCGTGTTCTGAAATAGCCTAAGAGCCCTTCTCTTGCTCTCTCATCAAATGTTTCCCTATATTCCTTGGGAAGTTCATTATATTCCATCGGATCCCATCCGTACATTTCACAAGTCTCGGCAACTTTATCCATCTTATAAAACCGCTTGATAGCTCTTCCTTTTACAAAGCCCGATCCGTAGTCCAAGTATGCCAAAAACGACTTTTCATCCTGCGCTTCAACTTCATTGTTGAAAAAGCCTTTTCCGCCTTTTTTATAAAGTTGATAAAGTTCTTCCACTTGATTGGACTTCCAATTGGTTAATGATTGTCTGCTTTTTGCTTCTACATACTTCATTGCCTGTACAGCCAAAGCAACCTTAGGGTTGGATTTCTGGATGATACTTTCAGCTACCGGAATTAAGGCTTCAAAACCTTCCTTATAATGTCCTTCAGTCATATGTCCGGCCGCCGCTCCAAGACTTGAAGCATGACCTACCACGTCTCCTATGGGGCCGAAATACTTCTTGCTCGGATTGTTTTCATCTAAATTTCGAATTATATGAGAAAGATAATTTTGTGCAATAATTGTTTCCATTTGATCTCTAAATTTATCGGAATCGTTTTCGTTCACCGAACGATATATGCCCATTCCCGCTCTTGTAGCCGCCTCACTCGTTGTACCTAATAGAGATTTAAGGTGCTTAACATCCTTGGGAGAGCTCACTTCTCGGAAAGTCTTATCGTACAGGTATTCCTGATCCGCTATCCTATCCGCCAATTCTTCTCCGGGTTTTTTAGCATAATATCCCACAAAAACATTAATACAGCCCCATATAACCTCTTTTTTAGCCTCTTCCACCATCTTAAGGTTTTTAAGTTTAGCTTCCAAGTAGGGCTCCAGAGCGCTGGCTGCCTGTTGCAAGTCGGATCTCCTGATAGCTTCGTCCATACAATATTTATCCAAAAAAGCCTCTATTTTTTCTTCGTCTGTTAATTTTGCTCTGCCCCAGAAACTGAAATGCGGAAGATAAATGGAAAACGTTTTTGTTTCTTCATCGTACTCATCCGGGAACATATATCTTACTTCATCTCTGACATCGTCATAATATACAAAGACCAGAGAGTTCAGCTTGGTGGGGTCTTTCAAAATCTCTTTCGGAACAGGAACGGAGTATTTAACATCTCCTGCAAAAAACCCGGCTTCTTCAGCATCCAGTGAAAACTTCAGGGGTTCACCCAGAAGCTTGTATTTTTCGGAGTTTTCAAGCTTTGCCTTTTCCTCCGCATTCAGAACTTCGATCTGAACCTCTTTGCCCGCGCTTATGGTGTTTTCTTCTATGCTCAGAACATAGTCATCTGCTTTCAAGTCACCGATTGTTATCTCTTTCTCATTTCCGAACTCGGAAAAACTTTCTTCGTTTATTTCCGACTCATCGGGTATGTCGAGTATGTCAGCCGTTTCAGATGTTTCGGATGTTTCTTTGGTTCTGCTTAATAACCAAATAGTTCCGAGGCAGCACCCTGAAAGCAATGAAGCGCATACAAGCAAGCATATGAACATGCTAAGCTTCTTGAGTATTTTAATCTTCATATTTCTATTCCTCCTAAGAATTTTTAGATAATATTTTAAAAGCAGAAAAAGATTCCTCTGTTCCGCTTTAATGTGAAATATTTGACGCTCTTACGTTAATGGAAGAACTTTTTGAATATCTGAGAATTTGCAAGATTTACAATAAAAAATGCTTTCGGTCAAGAAAAACCGCTATTTTTTTTCTTGCTTCTCCGCTTTATGTTTTATATTATACAAAAAATAATGGAAAAAAGCAAAAAACCTGTTTGTTTCAGGTATCACGACTGTATCTCTTTCCTGTGCATCAAATGAATGCCGATATGCCCGATTCCCAGAATCAGGATGGCAACTCCAAGCACAATGTTTTTTCCGTAAATTGCCAGCAGCAGAAAAGCCGAAACGGGAAGAGTTGCACCCGCAACCGGAATTCCGAGCAAGCTGCTGTAAAAGTCACGCATATTCTTTTCACTTTTGAAGTACCTGATCCAGAAAATTTCATACAGCATCATCAACAGAAATGATGCCACGAGCCACCATGACCAATTTGACCACGGCTTTATATTAAAATCGGAGAAAATGAGAGCCGCGCATGAAACCAACACTTGTCCGATTCTCTCAAATGCCAGCAGCACCTTATTTTCGTTGCCGACGTATTTTTCATAATCTTTGGGCTTATTCTTTATCCATATGATGTTCGGCAGCGCCAACATGACAAGATAAATCAGGCCCACATAGGAAAAACCGAAATTCATTGTTTGCTCCATCCGCAAGGGTGGAGCTAAGGGAAATCCTCGCCCCACCCTATACCCTAAATGTTAATTTGCTTCAGTCCTGTTTGTCTTTTTTGAAAGTCAGGAACCAGTCTTTCATATCGTAACCCTCTTCTTTTACCAGCTCCACTCTCTTACGAATGGCTCCGCATGTTCCCGGCGGGGGTACAATAACATCTTTACCCGGCTGCCAGTTGGCCGGAAGCGCGACTTTGTCTTTCTCGGCTTTTTGAAGACCGAGGACAATGCGCTTAATCTCTTCAAAGTTTCTTCCTAAGGAAGCCGGATAGTAAAGAATCGTCTTAATGATTCCCTTAGGGTCGATAAAGAAGACTGCGCGGACAGCGGCAGTGTCGGATTCGCCCTGCAGCATTCCGTATTTCCCGGCAACTTCCATCTTAAGATCGGCAATAAGCGGAAACTCAACAGTAGGTTTTTCGATTCCGTTCCAGGTGTACCCGCGTATCGCCTGTAACCAGGCAAGGTGCGAGTGAATAGAGTCAATGGAGAGACCTACCAGTTCCGTATTCAGTGCTTTGAATTCCTCGTGCATGTTGGCAAAGGTCATAAACTCTGTGGTGCATACCGGGGTAAAATCAGCGGGGTGAGAGAACAATATCACCCATTTTCCTTTAAAATCCGAAGGAAATTTGATTTCTCCCTGAGTTGTTTGTGCAACAAATTCCGGTGCGGGTGTCCCGATAAGCGGAAAATTAAAAGTGTTTTCTGACATAGCTACCTCCTGTTTTTATCTTTTTCAAGACATTTTTTGCAAATACCTTTGATTATGATTTCTTCGGACTCAATGTCAAACCCCTCAAGCTGCGCATAGCTGCCGGCGTAGTCATAAGAAAAATCGTAGACCTCCCGACACTGCCTGCAATAGAAATGGCCGTGCTCATCACCGACAAGATCATAATGCGCATTCTGGTCTTCAGAGCTGACAATCTTGATTAGTTGCTTCTCCTTAAACAATTTTAATGTGTTATACACGGTTGCTTGTGAAAGAGTCGGCATTTCAGTATTGAGATCCTGATAAATTTTCTCCGCTGTCGGATGATTTCTGTTGCGCAAAAAATATTTGAGAATCTTTATGCGTTGTACTGAAGGCTTTACACCGGAGTCTTTCAGACGAGTCGCAAGCTTCTGTATCATAATCAACCTTCCTGTTTTAGAATTGGTCTAAATTTAGAATAACTCTAATTGCAAACTTTGTCAAGTAAAATTTTTATTTTCGGTGCTATGTTTTTCCCCGATACGCAACAAAAATTTTGAACATGTATCTGTTTTAAGGAAAACCTGAAAGTATTGAAAAAAATAAATTTGCTCTGAAACAGCGTGTGCTTCCGAGCGGCATCATGCACCGAAAACAAAATAGACAAATATATATTAGTCTGATATAATTTCGAAAATGCAGCTGTTGTGTCCATGCCGGGTTACATGATGGAGAAATTGATTGGACGGAGAAAACGGAAAAGAGGGAAAAACTTGGAAATCAGTGTTTTTGGTGAATTGAATATATTGGTGGACGGTGTGGATATTGCGCAGCCTATCCGGGCATCCAGAAAAAAAATGATGCTGCTGGAGTTTCTGATTCTCAACAGTCAAAAGCCTGTATCCGCTGAGCGGCTGGCGGAAGTGATATGGAGGGAAGATGAAGAGATTGATGCGGAGAACACCCTCAAAACATTGGTCAGCCGTCTGCGTAAAGATTTAGAGGATAACGGAATCACAAATGCGATTGTGACGACGCCGGGCGGATATATGTGGGACCCTGAACCTCCGGCCAAGATAGATGCGTTTCGTATGGAGGAAATTTGCAATGCCGTATTGAATGCGGAATCTCTTACTCTCGATGTGAGAGACCAGCTTGAGGAACTGCTCTCTTTATATACGGGTGACTTGCTGCCGGACTCCGGTCTGGATATATGGATTGCATCCAAAAGCTATTATTACCATGATCTTTATCTGGATACAGTCTATCGGTACATCAATTTTTTGAAAAAGGAAAAAGCATATGAGGACATAATTCGTATATGCAAAATAGCGCTGGATATTGATCCGTTCGACTCTACACTGAATTTGGAACTGATGTCTGCGCTGGCCAAAATCGGCAAAATCAAAGAGATGTCGGAACAATACCGGGAGGCGGCGAATCAGCAATATGCGCATTTTGAGTCAAGACGCCCGGAAGAGATTTCAAATTTTTATAAGGAATCAATTAAGGATGAAAAAGACTCGGAAGCGGAGATTGAAAAAATATGCAAAGAACTGCATGAGGATCAACCGAATTCAGGCGCATTTGTGTGCGAACATGATGTCTTCAAAGACATCTATCATTTGCAGATGCGCAATCTGAGGCGTATGGGCGTAGCGGTATTTTTAGCGCTGGTTGACGTGCGCCGAACGGACAACAAGCAGATGGAAGCTGCGGAAATGAGGCGGGTAATGTCCCGGACGCTGAATGTGATGCGAGAGAATCTGCGTCAAGGTGATACGGTTTCCCGTTACAGCCCCTTGCAGTATGTGGTATTATTGCCTGCCATAACAAATGCAAAAATCGGGCGCATGGTTATAGAGCAAATAAAAAAGCTGTTTTACAGCGACAGTAAAAATGCCGATTATATCTTTAGTTATAGTGTGATGCCGCTGGACATTTACGATTGATATTCTTCGTAGCCGAGTGCTCCGAACCGGCTCTCATCTTCTGCCCAGAGGTGATAAACGTCATCATGGGCGCTTGTCAGGGTTGTATGATCATGGATATTGTTAAGACGGAAATCCCGCATAAAAGTATACTCTTCTGTATCGGCAATAATTTCATCAAAAAATTGTAGCTGAAAACCGTTTGGTTTGTCCATAACTTATCCTTTCCGAAACATTTGACCAAAGGCATTCGCGGGAACACGCAATATCTTTTCAATTCCTCCGTCTTCTATCGGGAATTATTTTTTCATCGATCTTTCTCTTCTTGTCTTCATACATAGCGGTATCAATCTTTTTTAAAAAATCATCTATTGATTCATGCTCTTTTTCATGTGTGCCGTAGCCAATTGAAAAACTTATCTCATAGGGCTTCTTTTCCGATTCATTGAACAATGCCGCTTGTTGTTTAATCATGTCAATCGTATCTGTAATTTCTTTCCGGGAATTTATATACATTAATATGATAAACTCATCTCCCCCGTACCTGAATAATGTCTTTTTATCACAAACAACCCCCTTGTCACACACAGATGTTCGCAGTATCCTTCCGGCCGTAGAAATAACATCATCTCCTACAAGATGTCCGAGGTTATCGTTTATGTTTTTGAGGTTATCAATATCTAGCATGATTCCGGCAAGTACACCGGCAGATTCTCCTCTTTTACCATGTGTTGACAACAGATTATTTAAGTAATGTCTGTTAAATAATCCCGACTGCACATCTACATAAGATGATTCATTTTGAAGATTAATGAATAACAAAACCATCCCTATAGACACGCCCAGCCATATGAGAGAGTATCCATAAAAGAAGAATTGCAGCAGACTTCCGATAATAATGGGAATCATAAATAAAATAGCGGGCAGGAACAAATATTTATATACTTTCTTGCGATACAGATAAATTAATATAACTCCATATGCCATATAAGAATAGGTAACAATATATGGAATTATAAATAAAGCTGTTCTTTTATAAATATTATATGCATCAATCGCAAAAAACACAGGTGTTATTAAGTTTACTAAGCAGCCAATTATAATCAGCATGGCAGGGATAGCCATAAAGGGGTATACTCGCTTGATTCTTTTCATATCTGCAAACAATTTAAAGTCCGCATATATTGTCCACAAAAAAGCAAATATAATATTGTTTATAAATAAAATGGCGTTCAGCACTATTAACAACGTATGATACCCGTATGCCGTTTTGCCATCCATGAAAAAAACAGCCGATTCAATCAAGCATTGAAGAATATTCAAGGCAACCATCATGTAGTATGTCTTTTCGTTAAGCAATCCATGATGCAGCGGTTTTTTTGAATTGAATAAAATAATTAATAACAACAATATTGCCGCTCCGTTTGCAATATATATCGCTGGAAGATTGATCATTTCTAATATCCCCTTTCTTTTATGACCTTTCTTTGTCGGTTATTATAGCATATATTATAACTATTTTCATGTTAATTTGACAACATCGCGTTGACCGGTATCAATTTCTTTCACGGCCTGCAATCCGCTTTTCATAATCATATGTCTCAGGAAAGGTGTGAACAGAATCCGGTGTTTTACCGCCTTCAGCATCAACTTGTATCTGAGCTTTACAGTTTTCTTAAAGTAAATTGTCGAGGCTCTGCTGATATCCGCTTTCATGGCTGACGCAAGCATACTTCCGCTCTCCATAGCGTACGACAGCCCCTCAAAGGAACTGGGGCTTATAAACCCCGCGGCTTCACCTATTAGGAACACACTGTTTCTTCCCGTCTCGAAATCACGCATGTGCCTTGGACTTGAGCAAAGACATGCCTCCGTCTTGACAGCTTCTCCGAACCCGGTTCCCAGGAATGCTTCAACTCGCTTTTTTTGCTTTTCGAACGCTTCTCTGCTGCCTTTGAGATTAAAGCATCCCCCATATATAAGATGAGAGTCTTTATGTATCATCCACGAACAGCTTTCGCTGGTTTCATGGTCGAATATACACGAATAGTATGGGCTGCCCTTGTCTTCCGCAGAAAACCACTGCTGTATCGCAATATATTGTTTAATGCGGACATCAAATAAACTGCGTCTGACGATAGAACCCGCGCCGTCTGCTCCGACGAGCATACGGCAGCTTATCTCTTCTCCCGAGGCAAGCTTAAGGGAAAACCCTTCTTCCTTGCGGGAGACGGCAATACAGCGGCCTTTAACAATCTTCGTTTCTTTTGGTACCAGTGAAAGCAGATAAGCATCGAAAGCGGAACGATCCATGTTCAGATAATATCTCTGATATGATCTCGTGACTTTGCTTACAAGATCCATCGTCTTGACAGAAAAAATCTGAGGATTTACGAGGACATCCTTTGGCAGCACGAAGTCAAATGATGCCATAATTTTCTGCGCGTCCGGCGCAAGCAGCCCTCCGCAGGGTTTTGATTTTCCACCTATGAGGATTACCGACAGTCCCAGCGGCGCAACCTCTCTGGCAAATGTTGACGCGGCGGGTCCGGCACCAACCACAGCTATATCATACATATACTCCCATCCTTGTTTATAACAATAGTGCAATTATCAACCCGGGAAATAAAAATAAGCTTATAGATGCTCATTTCAAATACAGGCTATATAAAACGCATATTACCAAAACTCAATATAATTATCAACGTCTCTTATGGAAAAAAGTTCTGACAACCCCGGCGCTTTATATTTTCTGCTTCCTGAAAAAGAATCGTGTAGAATATTATGACCGGATGACCACAGTCTGTTTTCGAGGTTTCTCAACTCACTGCATAACAGCAATGGAACAAAACAAAAGTTTCAATTAAGTGGCTGGCACAAAACAAAAACTACGACTTTGATACAGGAGTCCAAAGTTGCAAACTTTTGTTGACAGAATTAAACTAATGTGTGAAAATTACATAATTTATTCAAAAACACATCTGTGTAAGGAGGAATAGTTATGGTAGAAACAAAGAAAAAATCTTCATGGTGGCACTATGCCTGGATTGTCTTGTTGGCAACCGTTATTATGAACTTTTTTTATGCGGTTTCGTACAGCACCTTTGGCCTTTACACCGCCCCGATACTGACACGGTTCCCCGAATTTTCACGAACCGCCTATTCGTTGGTACCGACGATACAAGCTGCTTCCTCTACGGTTTTTTTGTTGCTGTATGGCAAGATAACCAAGAAGATTAACCTTCGGTTTGCCATCCTTCTGGGAGGCTTGGGTATTGTCATTGGATATTTTTTGTATTCCATGGCAACATCACTTCCGATGTTCTATATCGGAGCAATCTTTGTCGGGATGTTTCCGGCATTTTGTTCGTCTACCACTACGGCGATGCTGTTTAACCGCTGGTTCGGCAAACTGCATGCGACACTTTTGGCGGTCTCCATGACGATTGGCGGTTTCGGCGGAACCCTTGGAAGCATTTTTATCGGCAGGCTTATTGACAGCAAGGGCTATGCGTCAACCATCCGTTACGTTGCGATTTTGGTTGTAGTCGTTACCGTGGTGGTTTGGCTACTGGCGAGGAATTACCCAAGCGATGTCAACACGACTATGCTTTGGGCCAAAGATGAGGCAGAAGCAACGAAGAAAGTAGAAGATATGCCCGGCATTATGCTCAAAGATGCCATAAAAACCTACAATTTCTGGGCACTGGCAGTCTTCTTTGTGTTGTTTGCCGCATGCTTCTATGCTGCATATGCAAACGTCGCGGTATATATGGCGGATATGGGTTTGTCGGCCACGACTTATGGTGCGATCTTCAGCGTTGTTCTAACCGTGAACAACATTACAATGATTCCCGGCGGATTTGTTGCTGATAAACTGGGGGCGCGGTTGTCCTTGACCGTAGTTGCGGTTCTTTATGCAATCGTAGCTTTTGTGCTTGGCTTTACAACTCCGACCGTTAATATGATGTACGTTGTCTGCGGGCTGATTGGTCTTGCATTTCTGTTCCCGAAAATTCTGCCCACACCAATGGTCAGACAGGCGTTCGGCGTGAAAGATGCCGCCGCCATCCAGGGAATCTTCACGGCCTGCATTACTATCGGCGCCATGATTGGCACTCCCATAGCGAACGTCGTATATGACCTGACCGGGTCATATGTGGGGTTATTCAAAAGTCTTCTCCCGACAATCGTGATCTGTATCATTCTTGGTGTCACGGGTGCAAAAAAGGTAAAGGGCTGGGAAGAGTAAGCGTTTTATTAAATCCTCTGTGGGAGGCGTTTTGCGTTAATCCCGATCAGGCACAATACCTCTATCGGAGGAAATTAGAGGTCATTATGGGATATGTCAGCATTTTTTTGGGTTTTGCGATATTAATCGTTTTATCGCTTAGTAACGTATCTGTTTATATTGGAGCGGTTGCTGCTGCCTTGGTAGTCATCTTCATGAACGGCCTCCCTTTCACGGAGACGCTCTTTTCGGACTATTTCGGCGCCTTTGGGAACATTGTTAAAATAATGCTGCCGATGTATCTGTCCGGCGCGATTCTGGCAAAGTTGTACACTAAAAGCGGCGCGGCAAGGGTAATTGCGGATAAGATATGCTTTGTGTTGATGAAGGGCGCCAAAAACGACCGACAGATTTACGCTCGGGGAATGCTTGCAGTTATTGTTTCTTCCGCGATCCTGTGCTACGGTGGCATCAACGCCGCAGTTGCAATCATCACCATTTACCCTATTGCACTGCAGATCTTCAAGACAGCGGGCATACCGAAGCGCTTTATCATGGGAGCAATTTGCGGCGGAGCATTTACATTTGCGCTCAGCGGCCCCGGTTCCCCGCAGCCAACCAATGTGGTGGCCATGGTAATCGGCACTCCTGCCCATTGCGGGTTGGTTGCCGGTTTGGTCGGCATGTTGGTGGAAATTGTTATAATGGTACTTCTCCTTGCGAAAATGTGCGCAAAGGCAACCGCATCCGGCGAGACGTTTGCTTATGGTCCAAAGGATAACGGGTATGAAGACAACAACAAGGGTCCTGTGTTTATGGTGGCGCTGCTGCCGTTAATTATACTACTGATACTATTCAATGTTTTTTCTCTAAACATTTCAGTTGCGGCCATGTTGGCTTGCATTTTGTCAGCTATACTGTTTTCTCCATATTTGAGGAACGGAAAAATATTAGACTCTATAAATGAAGGCGCCGTCATGTCGCTGTTGCCTGCTGGAGCGATAGCCGCTGTCAACGGGTTCGCCGCAGTGATCCGGCTGACGCCTGAGTATAACAACATTATCGACGGTATCCTAGGAATGGACATTTCGCCTGTCCTTCTCCTAATCCTGACGCTGGCATTTATCTGCAGCATGACAGGAGGCTCGACAACCGGCACGCAGATTGCGTTGCCCGTTTTGGCCCAGCCGTTGATGAATAAGGGCCTTAGCGCAGTATTCATCCATCGTGTTGGTGTTTACGCGTCAACCACACTCGATTCGTTACCACACAGCGGCGCCATCATTATGGCGGTCAACGTTGCCGATCTGAAAATGCGGGAGGCATATCCGGCTGTGTTTGTTACGACGGTATTGGCGACCACTGTCGGCACGATTACCGTTGCCTTGGTGATGAAGCTGTTGCCCTTTTTGCCATAGCAGGATGATGGTCTTGCTTTTCCACAAGCATTTATTGGTAATTAATTCTAAGTTTAAAGGAGGATAAAAATGTCAACAATGAAAGGCTTTGGAATTATTGTTCCAAACAAAGAAACAGGTTGGATTACAAAGGAAGTCCCGGAATTAGGCATGTTCGATGCCTTGCTTTCTCCTGTTGCCGTTTGTCCCTGTACTTCGGATGTTGCCGGCGCGCGCGTTCGCGGCGTGCAAGCGGGCCGTATTCTGGGGCACGAAGCGGTAGGAAGAATTGAAGCGATTGGCTCGATGGTAAAGGACTTTAAAGTTGGCGACGTGGTTGCGGTGCCTGCTGTTACTCCGAGGTGGTACGATCTCGATATTCAGGACGGGTTGCATCAGCACCTGTCGAAGCCCCTTGGCGGAAGGTTCCTTTCCTCCGTGTGGGACGGTGTGTTCGGCGAATTTTTTAGGGTTCCGGATGTGGATATGAACGTTGCACTAATCCCCGACGATATTTCATTGGCCACGGGGGTTCTGATTGGTGATATGGTTACTACCGGATTTCACGGTTCTGAGCTTGCCAATATCGAATATGGGGATACGATTGTCGTCATAGGAATCGGACCGGTCGGCCTGATGAGTGTTGCCGGCGCAGCTATAAGGGGCGCCGGGCGCATCATTGCAGTGGGAAACCGGCCGGTAACCAGGAAGCTTGCCATGGAATACGGTGCCAGCATTACAATTAGCTACAAGGATGGCCCAATTTACGACCAAGTAATGAAGCTAACCCATCAGAAGCCGGTCGATTCGGTGATTCTTGCCGGCGGTACCACAGCAAACATCGCAGAAGCATACCGCATGACAAAATGCGGAGGAACGATTGCAAACATTGCAGGACAGAACAATGATTTTGTCCTCAAGGCCTCTGAATCCACATCGTTTGTTGCTCATAAGAATCTGACAGGCGGCCTTTGCCCCGGAGGTAGAAGACGCCTAGAGAGATTGATGGAGTTGGTGCGCTATGGCAGGTTGGATCCTGACAAGCTGATCAGCCATACTTTCAACGGCTTTGAAAAGATCGAGGATGCGTTCAATCTGATGGCGGAAAATCCCATCGATCTTGTGAAACCTATCGTGTATATCTAACGACATGACAACATCTGATGCTGCTTTGTCTGATTCATCAATCATATTATTACGGTGAATGGCATCCGGCAATTAATCTGAATTGCCGGATGCCAATTATTTTTCCTGAGAAAAGGCTCAGAACGGCTTGCTTAATGAATAAAAGGGGAAATAGCAAAAGTCGCAAAAGTGTTTAAAGAAAAGATTTCTAGCCTTTCGGCTTCCTTATAGAACACACGCACTCCACATGGAACGATAGGCTCACCTTGATGTCTGGAATGTATTTTTCGTTTTCTCCGTCCGTGGGAATAGGTCAATAGCGGTTTTTATGGGTGTTTCCGTTCGCGGGAACAGGTCTACTGTTTTTATCCGTTCGCGGGAACAGGTCGATATATGGGGTTTAAGTCCTGTCGTCTCCGGTGGCCAAGATACTACCTATTGATAAAATGCACCACTCAAAACAAATCGTTAAAAGATGCACCGCTTTTGCACACCCCCTAACTTTTCCGTTCCGGCAGGGATGGCTTAATCGGGTAATCATCAAAAGATTAAGATAATCGTTAAAACATTCAACACTTTTTATTCAAAAAAATTAGGCTTGCTTAGTTATAGTTCATTCCATGCTTTCTCGTATCAAAGACACTTTTCCAATAGTTCTCCCGCTCGATGATGGTTTCAACCTTAGTCTTGGTGTCGAAAATCTCCAGAATGGAATACTTGAAGTTTTTCATAATGTAGTCATCGTCCTTGGTTTCGAGAATTTCGACAAAGCCTTTGTTACCGCCTGTCATGTTCTTTGAGTCAGCGTATGCACTCCACCGTTGCCAAACTCCCTCGTTATTACCGGAAGCCGAACCGATATACAGCCTTCCGTTGCTTGTGTCGGTAATTACATAAACACCCTTTACATTCGACAATGCTTGTTTCCAACTCGGCTCGTTGCGAGAAATTATCTGTCTGAGGTCGCCGTGCTTTATGCTGACGCTTTGGTAACCGGGGAAGTGTCCGAGTTTTGTGTTTGGGGCAAGTTCATATATTTCGGGATTTAGCTGCTCTTGTAAATTCTCGTATTTTCGATTATAAAGGTCACGACCTATAGGCTTGTCAAGTTTTATAATAAGACGCTTGATGTACTCTTTATAATCGTCCATTAAATAAAGATTGTAGCCGTTCATGCCGAAAATTTCAGGCATAACTTTTTCAACTCTAAACACGCCACCAAAAACGAAATATTCAGGCCCATACGGATAATACTGTGCGAGAGCGATGAGATAATCGGCCTTATTGAGATTATTATTGGGATGCTTTTCTTTGTGAGCATTCATGCCAATCCAGCGTGGGTCGTCTTCCAAAAGCAAATCCCAAGCACGGATATTCGGGTCTCCTGCGTTCATATTAAACTTCACTTTGGTTCGTTTAGGATCAGGTGTGGAAATAAAATCTATGAATTTTATCACCTCAGAGCCTCCCATTCTTTCTTGATTAAACAAAAACAATGCACCGTCCAAAATCAAATCATTAAAACTTGCACCGCTTTTGCACATCCCTTAACTGCCACACAGATACCGAGCTTTTTGATGTTTGTGGGGCTTTTTACGTTATGGCATCGACTTTAATAAAGCTACATCCTTGTTGATGTTTTTAGGTTTAATACTACTCAAGATTTTTTGCTCGACCTCTGGAGTCCAGTAAATTTTCAACTTATTCCGCGCACGAGTAATAGCTGTGTAGAAAATATTATGTGTAATAAGTTCGTCAACCTCGTCTGTGATTACGATTTTTACTGATTCGTATTCCAAGCCTTGTGCCTTATGTATAGACACAGCATAAGCAACTTGAAATGGTACCACCGAACTCGACGAACCGTCATCATCCTCGTCCTCGCTCTTTGTTTTATTGACGCAAAAACGTATTACCGAATTTCCGCTATCGGCATTATCAAGCAACTCAAAATCTTGCCCCAATGCATCTACCCCGTTAATGACCTTGTCCAACTCAATATCAAATTGGATTCGCTCAGTTATAATCCCCTCATCAAGAATGACAATGCCAACTATCCGCCCCTTCATATTGTTATAAATAACCGGAGCGAAGCGGTCGGACTCGTTAAATAGAACAGGGTCATTCACCTTAAACTGCTGAATGCCCCACGGCACAGCATACGATGGATTGCTTTCTTGCAGGAAGCGATTGATGTTGTTAATCCCGTAAAGGCCATCATAGTTTAGACAAAGAATTATTTCGTCGTCTTCTGCCGGGGAAAAGATGGAGGCATCCAGCGCGGTAGAATAGCCACGTCGAGTTATGAGTTCAAGAATCGTGTCCTCCATTTTTCGGACTCTATCCCAAAGAGTCAACAATCCCTCATTGTTGCTCCGATAAGGCTGCGTCAATTCGGATATTGAAGTTTCGGGAATGAAAGCACGGGCAACACCAAACCAGTTGCCAAAACGAATTGATGCTATCTGATAGGAATCACCGACCAAAACCAATAGCTTATATGTAGCTTTGGCAATGATGTCTCGCATATCTCGATTATTCACCGTACTGCTTTCATCAATAAATAATAGGTCATAATCTGTTATGACGCTCTGCCTCTTCAGAAATTTTGTAATGGTTGAGAATGTGCAGTTCGAAGCGGTAACACGCCGCTTTAGGTTATCAACTGCCGGGTTCGTTTGTGCTAAAAATAGCTTTCTTTTGTCGGCGAAAAAATGGGCTATGTGATTTATTAGTGTAGATTTACCAGTTCCAGCAGAGCCATAAACCAGAGCGACCGTTGAGTTTTCAAACATTCGTATCAAAGCATCTTTTTTCTCTTCGCAGTCGACACCGTGGTTTGGCTCGTTGAGCCATGCTCTGACTGAACTCCCGTAGTTCTGGACTCCGCTTTTTGCAAGCTCTTCAAGTTCAGTTAAAATGGTTCGGGTGTCATTCATATAACCGTTAATGAAAATATGCCCATTCCTGATTACCAGTTTACTATATTCCCTGTGTCCGAACCAAAGAGTGCCGTTGTATATGCGTACAAGTTCCTCGATGTCAGAAAACCCAATAATATCTTTGGTTGGAGTGAAGAGTTGTCCTTGTATTTCTGTGTTGTTTCTGACCAATCGTGCAAGAAGCTCGTGTTGTCGATGGGTTGCATCTATGCAGGAAAACAAATCACCCAGTTTTGGGTTGTGACCTATTGGCGAGGAGTTAAATGGCATATTGTCAAACGGTATGCAACCATTTTTGACATAAAGACCCGAAAGGTTTTCGTTGGCAAGCGACTGCTGCTGGTTTTTTGTCACTTTGTTATTCATATGTAAAAGCAAATATCGTAAGAGATTGCTACCCGGACTATCTTCGCGAATAATGGAACGGCACTTTTCTAAGTCATTGGAAAACACAACTGTCTTTGCTCGCTGCGTTGCGTTCACCTTGACCCGTTGAAAATCATCCTCCTCAAATTCGGCAAGTTCTACAAGGTTTAGCCCTGTAGAGCTAAGGAATCTACACAACCCCTGTTGTTCTGAATATCCTGTTGTTACGGATGTACCCCGCACTATTTTTGTGAAATTTTTGAATTCGCAATCACGGATAGCGACTTCCCAACCAGTGATAATAGTGACTGGCATCGTTTTTCCGAGAATGCTTATGTTTGTATTCGTAAGGACAAATTTCACAGCATAGAAATCAGTAATCTCCAAATTCGTGAAGGCTATGATCCTGTTGAATTTACTCGTATAATCATTAGCTGGAGTGAAGGTAACCTCATAAAAAATTTGCCGTCCCGAAAAGAATGGTTTAATTTTTTGAATGTAGTATTTATCCGACTTGCTTACATTCTGGTGAGCGTACCGTTTTACTTTTTCCGCAATCTTGTCGTAATACTCTTGGAGGGTAGCATCTGTATTCAACGGGAACTTGTCTATGTTGGCAAGAATGTCAAATGCGAACTTCTTTGCCATTACATTTTTTAGCTTTAGCAAAAACACATAGTATTTGAGCATCAATCGTTCCGAGTTTTCCTCATCTACAGTATAGTGTGAAACCGATATTTGCAGATAGCTATGGAATCTCGTTAGGTCTTTCCACTCCGCTCTTGATTTTACATACTTTACAGCTTCTTGTATTGTGTCCCAGTTGTCATCAATGTCTCTGCCTTTGGCGTAAACCTTCAGCATAATATGCTCGACTAAATCTCTCAGATTTTTTAGGATGTCTTGAGAAACAACACCTCTCCCAGAAACATCGAACTGGTCGATATGCCTGCATATCGCCCTGTCGACGACTTTTATTTGCTCATCAATTCTCAAAGAGGTATCCTCCAATCCATTTCACATCCTCCTAAATTTTCATCCGTATTGGACTATCGGTTGTTATACCACACAAACCAGTCAAATTTTCTGTGTCGACCTTTGCTATGTATATTGTTTCGCTCAAGGATTGAATCTATCAGCGCTAAATATCCCTCATAGTCATAAGTTTGGCGCATTTTTTCAATACAGTTTTTGATTTGTGATGCTCTGTATATTTTGCCTTTATACTCGTAATGAGAAAGAAACTGACCGACATGGTTTTGCATGACACCATCGAATATTACATAGTCGTCATTTTGGTAAACATAATAATTATGGTACAGGCAATACTTGCTGAAGAACGAAAAAAGGTTAATTTCATTCTTCGCCAATTCGCTAACTAAAGAAACCTCGCCCTTAGCCACCCGTCCGTCAAAATTACAGCTTTTTATTTTTTCAATCAGTCTTGTCAAATAAATCTTGCTCAAGTGCTTATTTAGGTTCGTGGAGTTCGTCATATCAATCAAGGCGATTTTCATTGCAATAATGTCACTGTCCACATTTTGAGGAAACTTATTAAGACAGCTATTTATAATTGCACCTTCTTCACCATAACGTGGGTCTCTGTTTACGCGTCGGGCGGTCTCGTCCAGTTCTTCCTCTGTGAATCGTATAAAAGCTACCTCGATACCACTCCACGTTTTGGTCGGCACACTTCGGTTACTCCTTGAATAATCCTGCGGTTCGGGAATAAATTCGCCGTCCATAGGGAGCCGAACTGTGTATGGTCTGACTTTATCATTGCGCACGAGTTTTTTATTTTGAACAAGATCATTGATCGTGGAGTTTATATAAGGTTGCGGCTTCCCAGGGAAACAGGCATTAATGATTTGTTTTGCCGTTACCGGCATATTGATCGTACGGCAGTAGTGCATAATGGTTTCTGCATTGCTCAAGACTAAAACCTCCTAACTTACAGCGGTCAACATAGCACCTTAATTGGCCCTAATTCTTCTAAATAACTCATTCACATTCGCCAGACATCTTGACATAGTGCGATTTTTGGCTCATCGCTTCAAAAATCATCTCAAACACTTCTTTGTAAGCCGGTATGTCGTGGTCGGGGGCGTAGTTAATTCCGTCGCCGGCATCGAATTTTTCGTCATAGATGAAGCGGAGTATTTCATCAGCTATCCGCTGTTTTTTATCGTTCCCGTCGATGCGGGTTTTCACCCGTTCTCGCAAATCCTCGATGCTGTAACTACAGAGTTGAAGAAAATAGTATTCGACAATTCTTTGAATTACACTGAGAAGCGTTGCCGGAAGCCGCGCGTCTCTGTATTCGCACCATAAAGCATCATACGAATTTTTTACAGGCGAAACATTTTCTACGCCGCTTTCGTTCGTGACGCATTCCATTTCATTGATTCTAACGGTAGAAACATTATCATCCGATTTCTTGACAAAGAAAAACGATGATTTCTTAACGATGTCGTCTCTGCTCGTTTCATATTTATGGGATATTTCTTTGTGGAAATACGGATTGTGTGTCA
>JBMNRD010000007.1:0-77499 GCA_050944475.1 Lachnospiraceae bacterium | reverse complement strand
ACGAAGTGGTAGAGTTTGTCAATGTTTGAGAGTGGTGTAATTTTATAGGGGACTCAAACTAATTCACTGCCACTGGCCCTATACGTTAGGTTTGAGAGTGGTGTAATTTTATAGGGGACTCAAACATATATGAGGTGGTGCTCGAAGAGTGGGTGGTTTGAGAGTGGTGTAATTTTATAGGGGACTCAAACTTGCGTCGTGATAGTCCGCCGCCAACACTTGGTTTGAGAGTGGTGTAATTTTATAGGGGACTCAAACCAGGCGACCTGCCCGAGTACAGGAATAGTAGTTTGAGAGTGGTGTAATTTTATAGGGGACTCAAACAAAAACATCCGATGGGCCGTAGACCAAGCGGTTTGAGAGTGGTGTAATTTTATAGGGGACTCAAACTTCAACTTATGAAGGAGTTTTTGAGAATGTGTTTGAGAGTGGTGTAATTTTATAGGGGACTCAAACATAGGGCCCGTCTATCAGGTGGAAGTCGTCGTTTGAGAGTGGTGTAATTTTATAGGGGACTCAAACGATTTATGACAAAAACAAAGAGTCTGGCGGGTTTGAGAGTGGTGTAATTTTATAGGGGACTCAAACAGAGGTTTATAAAGCCGGTAAGCTTACGGAGTTTGAGAGTGGTGTAATTTTATAGGGGACTCAAACTTCGTACAAGTGAAACAAACAGTGAACTGGGTTTGAGAGTGGTGTAATTTTATAGGGGACTCAAACCGGTTCGCTCATGAACGCCGACGCCATACGGTTTGAGAGTGGTGTAATTTTATAGGGGACTCAAACCGAAGGACGGCGTTTATCTTGAGGCCGTGGTTTGAGAGTGGTGTAATTTTATAGGGGACTCAAACCGTGCCCTGCTGACGGTCACCGTTGAAAAGGTTTGAGAGTGGTGTAATTTTATAGGGGACTCAAACGCAGCAACAATTAAAAGAACCGGCTACAATGTTTGAGAGTGGTGTAATTTTATAGGGGACTCAAACAAAGATACGACTGAGCAAATAATTATACATGTTTGAGAGTGGTGTAATTTTATAGGGGACTCAAACCGGTTCGCTCATGAACGCCGACGCCATACGGTTTGAGAGTGGTGTAATTTTATAGGGGACTCAAACTTGGCGTTAAGCTTTTTAAGCGTTTCGCAAGTTTGAGAGTGGTGTAATTTTATAGGGGACTCAAACAATATCGAGGGGGCGAGTTATTGGACTGATGTTTGAGAGTGGTGTAATTTTATAGGGGACTCAAACCATAGAGCTCATAGCTCCCGCTACGCATGAGTTTGAGAGTGGTGTAATTTTATAGGGGACTCAAACTTGGCGTTAAGCTTTTTAAGCGTTTCGCAAGTTTGAGAGTGGTGTAATTTTATAGGGGACTCAAACGGGTTGTTTATGTCAACAACGTTACGGTGCGTTTGAGAGTGGTGTAATTTTATAGGGGACTCAAACTAATGTCAGCGCCGTATCTTGTAACTTTCAGTTTGAGAGTGGTGTAATTTTATAGGGGACTTAAAATGGGCTACCGCAAGACTGAAAGAATACTTGATTAAAGGCTTTACTCTGGATGACGAACGACTCAAAGGCAATGCCGGAGGCAATTCGTTTCTTTGCCATTGTGCAAAACAAACTCCATTATGCTACTCATGGTCACACGGGCGACTAATAGGTTTTTTGTTTTCTTTTCCATATGCATTTCCCTAATTGATTTTATTCGCAACCTAACATACAATACATTTGCTTCATGCCGGACTGTTCCGGCCGATGCCGAAACTCCAAGACACAACATATTAAAAACAGAAACCATGCTAAAAAACAATTCAGGTGAAGGATCAAAAATGATACGTCTGCGAAACAGAAATCTGCAGCTTTTCTGCGTGTTCTTTATAATATATGTCTTTCTCGGTATGTGTATATCGTACCGGGTAAGTTATGACGCAAACATTCTTTTCGGCGCAGATAATCGAAGAGCGCTTTTGGATTTGACCGATATTACATACAGCCATTACAGAATCAAGGTGCATCCTTTGTTTTTAATCCTGACACAGCCGATAGTTCTTATCGTTAACGGGTTCGTAAACAACAGCAGATTGTCCGTTATCCTTGTTGAGAGCTTTGCCGGAGCTTTGTCCGTAGTATTTCTTCACAATATTCTGAAACAGCTCTGCAGTAATGAAAAGCTAAGTCACATTATATCGTGCATGTACGGACTGAGCTTTTCAATGATGATTTTTTCAAGTATTCCCGAATCCTTTGTGTTTGCAGCCCTCGGTCTTGTATGCTTTTGGTATTTTGTGCTAAGGGCGGCTTATAGCGACGAAAAAAACGAAAAGATTATTTACATTATCTTTGTAATTCTCGGTGTAATCAGTTTCGGAATCACGTTGACAAACTATCTCCCGTACTGTCTGGGATTATTATTTTATTTAATTGTTCGGGAAGAAAAAGCTAAAGCTATTATCAAAAAATTTGTACTCATAAACCTGATAAATTCAGGTTCTATAATAATTCTTTGCGTTATCCAAAAAATGGTTTGGTCGCAGTGCCCGATTTTCCTGGAAAGTATTATTCATGCGCTCTTGGGACACGGATACGAAGAAACTTATTACATGAACTGGCTGGTGAATCTTGATAAAACTGTCGGCTGGTTGAAAGAGATCTTTGCGCGCTCTATAATTTCTCCGGATATATATATGCAAATCAGCGGTAAATATTATCAGGTCTCGTTCGGCGGTTACGGCGTCATAGCAAAGATAATGCTGATTGCTTTTTTTGTATGTTTTGCGGCGTTGTTGATACTCATGTTTATCCGCTTGTTCCGGAATAAAGATAAAAAGAAAAGTTTGTATATTGCTATGCTGATAGTGTCCTTTGCATGTAATGCTTTATTGCATTACTTTTACGGAGCACACGAGGCGTTTATATATACGCCGCACTACTTGTTCATCCTGTTCATTCTTCTGGCCGCTGGTGTCAATTCAATCACTTCTCCCAAAATTGCAAAAGCGGTGTACGGCTTTTTTGTTGTGTTCTGTGCTTTTGAGTTGATTAATAATATTTATTACGGAATCAAAACGGCTGAAATTGCATTGGACTATGCCGGTATGTCACCTATATTATGGCCCAAAGTGGCTTTGGGAACATTTTTATGCGCTTTGCTTTGTTTCGTGATTTGTTATCTGTTGGAGCGTTACGAATTAAAAACAGGCAAACCGATATTCGTACTTGGAACGGGAGACGAATTTAAAGCAGCGATAAGAAGCGTGGCCGTCTTCGGCATATTGACACTTTTATGTTGTATGTTCATATCATTTAATTACAACGGAGTTTACGGTTTTCTCAAATGGTGCTGGCATATAATCATTAAAATAAAAGGCAAGTTGTTAGGATTGTAAAAACAAGGCTGTGGTATCCGGAATGAAAAAATATCTGAAACTAATGAGAGTACACCATTACGTTAAAAACCTGCTGGTATTTGCGGCTTTAGCATTCAGCGGGCAGTTTTTCTCTGTGGATAAATTGATTGCCGGAGCAATCGGGTTTGCGGCATTCTGCGCCGCCTCTTCCGCGATATATATAATCAATGACATAAAAGATCGCGAAAAAGACCGCTGCCACCCGACTAAACGCAACAGGCCCGTTGCTTCCGGCGCAGTAACTGTTAAGAATGCCTGCATCTTGATGGCCTTTCTGTTTGTTGTCGCGGCCGTTGCAAGCATCCCGATTTATAATCCCGTCGCAATTGCGCTCCTTGGCGCCTATATTATCCTTAACATTGCTTACAGCTTCGGATTAAAAAATCTGCCGATTATAGATATTTTTATTCTTGTTTCCGGGTTTGTAATCAGAGTTCTTTACGGAGCGATTATTACGGACATCGCGGTCTCGGACTGGCTGTATCTGACGGTGATTTCAGTTTCTTTTTATTTCGCATTGGGAAAGAGAAGAAATGAGCTGAAGCGAGTTTCAGCCGGAGAAACAAGGGCAACACTGAAATATTATTCCGAAAAGTTTCTGGACAAAATCATGTATATGTGCCTCGGTCTGGCCAATGCCTTTTATGCGCTTTGGGCAATGGATAAAAAAAATACGATGAACAACGGCCGGATGATAATCTGGACTGTCCCTTTGGTACTTTTAATATCTATGGCTTACAGCATGAACATCGAAGGCGATTCCGACGGAGATCCTGTTGAAGTTCTTCTGCGTGATAAAAAGTTGCTGATTTTGTGCGCGATTTACATTATCATGATGGGATTGTTGCTTTATGTTTGAAGAGTGTATAAACGTTTACGATTTTGACGGCACCATATATGACGGTGACAGCACTTTTGATTTTTATAAATACTGCTTAATTAAGAATCCGAAGCTGATTTTGTTTTTGCCGCGACAACTTAAAGCCGCTTTGCAATATAAACTCGGGAAGATTACAAAGACACAGTTCAAGGAAATATTTTACAGCTTTCTGAGAAGAATAGATAACATCGATTCGGCTGTTGCCGCGTTCTGGGATGTGCATGAAAAACGAATACAGGAATGGTATAAAAGCGTTTCCAAAGAAAGCGACCTTATTATTTCCGCCTCGCCGGATTTTTTGTTAAGCTACATATGCAATAAACTTAATGTGCAATTAATATGCTCTGTTGTAGATAAGCATACCGGCATTTACAGCGGAGAAAACTGCTCCGGAGAAGAAAAGGTGAGAAGATTTTATGAGCGGTACGGTAAAAGCATAAGCATAAACAATTTCTATTCCGATTCGCAATCTGATTTGCCTTTGGCAAGGCTTGCTAAAAACAGCTTTTTAATTAAAAATAAAAGAGCTGTTCCCTGGAGTGAGGTGAAAAATGAAATACAAAGTTAAGATACAGATCCCCATCGAAAGGCGCGGCCTTTTCGGAATCCGAAAAACCGTGATGGAAACACGCATCATTGAGGTGGACAAAGAGACCTATAAGAAAATGAAGCAGGAAGAAAAGAACCGTCCGTACAGCATCGAAGAAATGTTTTTGATCGACGAGATCTTTGACGACCCGGATGATTAGTTTTCCAAATCCAAAAGACCCCGCACGCCCAAAACAGGCTCCACAAACAGGATGCCGTTGCCCGGGTTCTCCAGTTTCAGTTCCCGGAACAATTCTTCCACCACTTTATCAATCAGGCCGCTCGGCGTAAGGATTATGACCAGTTCCTTTTCGGGTTCAATCTCCATGCCGAAAAGCTTTGCCGTATGTTCCGCGCCTGTACCTCTGCCGTGCATGATTGTGCCGCCTTTGACACCCGCCTTGCGGGCAATATCCATAACTTCCTCGCTCATTCCGCGATCCACTATCACTGTCAGTTTTTTAAACATACCGTTTTCTCCCTCCTCCTCGACCGCTTTCATGATGACTTGCTTGCCCTCTACCGTCAGGCTCGCAACAATTACAGGTGTTAAATAAATAATTCCGTGCCCCGGTTCGGTCAGTCCTAAAGCTTTTGTAAAATGCTCCATCAATTCCTCTGAGCTGTCTTTTGATATTAAAAAGCTGATGATTTCTTTTTTTTGACTTTTTATTCCCAGCAAATTCAACACGGTGCCTTTAACCGTGCCTTTGCCTATAATCGTCATCCCGCCGCGAAGACCGACCTCTTTGGCTATCCTGGCACATTTTTGGGATTGTTGTTCGCTGAGAATCAAGGTCATTATTACCAGCGGTTTATTTGTCGTAATTTTTCCTTCTTGTCTATTCATTTTTACCTCCGCTTGGCAGGCCGGCGTCCGACATTTTTTTAGAAGCTTTACGTAATTTGAATTGATAAAGGGCGCCGAGTGTTTCTATCGCTATTATCGGCATCATCGCTACAATGGCTATCATTCCGAAACCGTCAGCCACTATATCGGCTGTAGGCACTTCCGCGGCTATTCCCTGAACAAAGGCCAGAGAAAAGGAGGCAGTCATGGGGCCCGAGGCAACGCCGCCGGCATCAAATGCAATGCCCACAAACAAATCGGGAACAAAATAGGCAAGGACGACGGCAAGGGCAAAGCCCGGCAGGATATACATCCACAGCTTTATACCCGGTATCAGTATCCGCAGAGCGGACATAAAGATGGATGCGCCCACAGCCACGGAAAGAAAGAACAGCACAAGTTTTCGCTTGACGGAACCGCCCGTGATATCTTCCACCTGATGCGTTAAAACTATGACGGCAGGCTCCGCAAGGACCGTGGTAAGACCGAGAAGCAGCGAGACTAAGAGAACGGGTGCTTTTGAGTCCATAGAGGCAAGTTTTTTGCCCAGCTGGGCGCCGATTTCCATAAACCCGCCGTTGACACCCAGCATAAATATTACAAGGCCTATAAATGTGAAGATTACACCGCGTACGATATTTAAGACTCTTTTTTTGTTGTGCTTGAATGAAAAAATTTGAAAAAGCACATACATTATCAAAATGGGCAATAAAGATATAAAAGATTCAAACGCTGTGCTTCCCAGCTTTGAGCCGTACATTTGAAGCAGATTTCCTTCCGTTACTCCGGCTTCAGGCAGGGCGCCGCTTAGTTTTTCGATGTTTAAGAAAATTCCCGCGATTAAAACGCCGAGAATCGCGCCTGAGGATGAAATTCCGACCAACCCGAAACTGTCCGCCTCGCCCAGCTTGCTGTCTTTTTTCATGGACGAAACGCCGGCAGCCAGCGCAAGCATAAAGGGAACCGTAATCGCTCCCGTGGTGGCTCCTGATGAATCAAAAGCTATCGCCAAAAAATCCGACGTTGAGAAAAGGGATAAAATAAATATCAGGCCGTAAGCGGCTGTGAATACATATTTTAATCTCACTCCCTTCAGTATACGCAACATGCCGAGAGTCATCATAACTCCGAGCCCTATGGAGACCACAGTCACCATAAAGAGATTATCAAATTGTCCCGAGGTGACACTGTCCACCTGTTTTGCAAGTATATGAAGATCCGGCTCGGCAAAAGAGATGAAAAACCCCAAAATCAGGCTGACGGTGATGAAAATCGCAAGTTTGTTTGTGTGAGCCAATGCATTGCCTATGCCCTGACCGATGGGCTCAAGGCCTTGATCAATGCCGAAAAGAAACACTGTAAGCCCGACGATGACCAGCGCAGAGCCTATAAGAAATGCGATTATCTCTTTAGTGTCCAGCGGAGTGATGGTAAAGTGAAGCACTAAAACAATAACAGTAATCGGTAAAACAGCCGCCAGGACTTCTTTGAATTTAGTAAGCAGTTCGTTTATGGGGTACCTCCTCTACCGTGCCAGGTTTGTGTTGTCGTGAAACTCTCTTTTAAATAAAATAGTTCTGTTGTCCGTTTGAGCTGTCTGTGTCGCACCGAGTCATCTGCATTGCATTGGTTCGTCTGCGTCGCATCGCTGAAACGGATTGTGTGTATTATACACGGAAATTGCAAAACGTCCAATCAAATAATGCCTTCGCCGGTCGTAAACCCGTCAAAATCAAGTTAAATGAATCAAATGTATCTTTTTCCCGAAACAGAAGTTCTTGCGCGGCGTTCATCCCTGTATACAGATTACATTGACCCCCTAAAGAAAGAAATGTATAATTTCGGTTGAAGGGAATAATTTAAGGAACAGATTTTTATGGAACAGGTTTTTTTGATAATCGAATTGATCGGGACGGTTGCCTTTTCCATATCCGGCGCAATGATAGCCATTGAAAAGAAGATGGATATTTTCGGTGTTGCCATCCTGGGCGTGATGACCGCCTTGGGCGGCGGTATTACAAGGGATTTAATACTGGGCAATACTCCGCCGCAGATGTTCAGGAACCCGATTTATGCGGCGGTGGCTGTGGCGGTCGCGCTGATTTTCTTTATCCCGGCCGTCCGAAGGATTCTCAATAAAAGGCCGCGTACCAATGAAATAACATTGCTGATCATGGATTCGCTGGGCCTTGGAATATTTACCGTCATCGGCATCAAAACGGCTATTCTTTCGGGCCATCAGGAGAACGGCTTCTTATTGGTATTCGTGGGTGTAATCACCGGCGTAGGAGGCGGTATATTAAGGGATATCATGGCCGGAAAAACGCCTTTCGTATTTGTAAAACATTTCTACGCCAGCGCATCGCTGATCGGAGCAATTATATGCGCCGTTTTGTGGAGACACACCGGGGAAATCATTGCCATGAGCGCGGGCTTCGTGGTGATTTTCATACTGAGACTTTTGGCGGCTAAATTCAGATGGAGCCTACCGAAGGCGAAATAAATGAATCAGAGAAGCAACAAAATTAAATCATTAATTGCCCTGACAATATCCATGCTGATTTTCGGGACTGTGGGTGTTTTTAGGAGATACGTGCCTCTGTCTTCGGGACTGCTGTCTTTTTGCAGGGGAGTAATCGGTGCGCTGTTCCTGATCTTAGTGGTGAAAATCAAAGGCGGAAAACTCCGCCAAGGCATCAACAAACGCAAACTTATTTGGCTGGCAATCAGCGGAGCCCTCAACGGCATCAACTGGATGCTGCTGCTTGAAGCCTACAATAATGCCAACGTATCCACTGTCACCCTTTGTTATTGCATGGCGTCGGTGATTGTAATACTGGTCTCTCCGATTTTCTTCAAGGAGAAGCTTACTCTGAAAAACAGCTTATGTGCCCTTGCGGCCATTGTCGGTATGGTTTTTGTATCGGGGGTTGCGGAAAGCGCCCCTATTGCTCCTTCCGAAAGTAAGGGTATCCTCTTGGGGCTTGGCTCAGCTTTGTGCTATAGCATGATTATGATTATAAACAAAAAGACTCCGGGAATTGACGCCTTTAATAAAACAATTATTCAAATGGGCTTCGCGGCCATCGTGATGATTCCTTATGTCCTTTTGACAGAAGATTTCAGAAACATCCAGCCGGATATTAAGGTAGCCTTAGCCGTCCTTGTTATGGGACTTGTTCACACAGGGGTGGCATATGCGCTGCTTTTTGGCAGTATGGATGGACTTATGGCCCAAACAGTGGCCATTTTCAATTATATAGGCCCCGTGACCGCCCTTGTGCTGTCAGCGGTTATTCTTCACGAAAGAATGACAGTGCTCGGAATAATCGGGGCTGTCCTGATTTTAGCGGCAACCATAACAAGCAGTCTGGAATTCAAAAAAAAGGCGGGTGATTAACTCACCTGTTCACCATCATTTGATTGATGAGTTTAGCGAAAGCTTCGGGCGTTTCCCGTTCTTCCTTATTCAGCCATACGCATATTGTACTGAACGTGCCGTAGGTTAGAAAGTTGTAAATATATTCAAATTCTGCTTCACTTCGGCTACCTGTAATTCTTTTTTGTGTGCTTTCCTTTATTGTATCCAGCGAAAACAGTTTGTGTGCAAATGCCGGATCTACGTTATTATTGATAATCAGTCTTGCAAATTGAATATTATCCTCCAGATACCGACAAACGGCAACAATGATTTTCTCCTGATTGGTTTCGTTGTGTTTGATGGCCTTTGAAATAAAATCCAGCATATCATTTTCCATATCAATAAGCAGATCGAATTGACTGCCGTAATACTTATAAAAAGTGGTGCGGTTTACATCTGCCTTTTCGCAAAGTTCCCGAACGGAAATACGATATATATCCTTTTCTCTCAACATTTCAATCAAGGCGTCTTTCAGCATGCGCTTTGTCATTTTGGTGCGACGATCCTCTTTTTTCTGCATAACTCCCTCCAAAAAAAGAACTTTTTGTGAATCCTCAACATTAACCGCCTGAATGTTGATTATCGTTCCAAAAATAAAAATCTGTCGGTTAAATAATCAACACATGTTTATTATAATAAGCTCGGATTAAATGTCAAGAGGAGTAATTCTGTATGAAAAAAATTGCAGCTTTCCTGGTAAACCGCCGCTACATTATGTTGGCAATAATGCTTGTGCTGACGGTTGTGTGCAGCATTCTTATTACGATGGTTCCGCTCAACAGGGATCGCACAAAATATCTGGCCAAAGGCTCAAATATGAAACAGGGCATTTCCATTATGGAATCGGATTTTCCTGAAACAGAAAAAACAGCGGCAATACATGTTATGTTCGACGACCTTACCGCCGAACAGATAACCGACGTCAAGACGCGTCTTGAATCCATTCCGAATGTGAGCAGCGTGAATTACAAGGCCGGCAGCAAGGAATATAACAAAGAAAATCATACTCTCTTTGTTGTTAATACCAAGTTTGACTATGCCACAGATGAGGAACTGGCTATTGAGGCCGCTATAGAGAACGGATTTCCCGAATATACAATGGCATATCAAAATAACGATTTGCCTTCAACAAAAGTGCCGATATGGCTTCTCCTTGTGGCGCTGGCGCTTGCCGTTATCATTTTGTTGATTATGTCCCATTCGTGGCTTGATCCTGTTTTGTTTCTTGTTACAATCGGTTTTGCTATCGTAATCAACTGGGGAACAAATATTATTCTTCCGTTCATGGATGAAATGACCGCAACCGTGGTGCCCATTCTTCAACTTACGCTTTCAATGGACTATTCTATCATCCTGATGAACCGCTATCGTCAGGAAAAGGATTCTCATAGCAATAAGTTTGATGCCATGAAGGCGGCGCTTGCCGGTTCTTTTTCTTCAATTGCTTCCAGCTCGCTCACTACTGTGGTGGGATTGCTTGCACTTGTATTCTTGAGTTTCAAGCTTGGTCCCGAACTCGGTATCATGCTTGCAAAGGGCGTTTTCATCAGCATGCTTTGTGTGTTTACAGTTCTGCCGGTTATGATTTTATGGCTTGATAAATGGCTGGAAAAAACAAGAAAAAAGGCTCCGACTATTCATATGGGGCTGCTTTCAAAAATAAGTTATAAGGCAAGATATGTCATGCCTGTAATTTTTGCCGTCTTCTTTATCGGCTCCTTTATTTTGCAACGCTCCACTGCGATTAACTTTGCGGAAAACGGCGACGGCCCTTTGTCGGATGTGTTCCCGAAGAAGAATACCGTTGTAGTTATATATAACAATGATGATGAAGAGCATATAGCCGGAATCTCTTCCGAACTTGAAAAGGACGAGAACGTCTTATCTGTCCTCGGATATCCCAATACGCTGGGTAAAAAGATGAATGCCGAAGAAATGTACGATGCGATTAAGGAACTGGACAACGAAACACAGATTGATGAAGAAATTGTTCGCATGCTCTATTTCATTGATGCGGAAGGTGAGCTGCCGACATTGACGGCTGCCGAATTTATAACATTTATCACCGACTCTGTTTTGCCTAATGAAACCTTAAGCAAACATCTCGATGATGATCTCCGTGACAATGTAGAGAATTTTAAAAAGTTTTCCGACAAGGATAAGCTGACAGTAGCACTGACAGCAGATGAAATGGCCAAATTCTTCGACATAGATAAGAAGAGCGCCGAACAGCTATTTCTGTATTATACCATTCAAAACGGCATTGCGGACAGCGGCACAATGACACTGCCAACCTTTGTGAATTTTGTACTGAACACCGTAGCAAAAGATGAAACCTACGGCGCAATGTTTGATGCAGCCACGTTGTCATCACTCAGACATATGCAGACGTATACTAATAAGGATACCGTTCAGACAGAACGCACCGCTTCAGACCTTGCCGCAATGCTCGGCATTGATGAAAACACCGTAAAAACCGTGTTTGTGCTTTACAATGCAGGGGATGTCAGCGATAAAACAATGACAATCTCCGCTTTTTTGTCATTCTTGTGTGATCACCTGATGAATGATGCGACATTCAGCACCTATTTTGATAATTCTGCCAAAACACAGATGCAAACATTGAATGCGCTGATTCAACTTGCGGTATCTAAACAATCTCTGAGCGTCGAGCAAATGGCGCAAACCCTGGGTATGGAAGAAGAAAACGTTTCCGGTCTTTATTACCTGTATTTCTCCACAGACCCCGCTTTCCAACAGGAAGTGGCTGCAGTGACGATGCCGCTTGGCAATTTTCTGGAATTGCTGAAAGCCAATGCCACGGGCAACCAATTGGCACAGCTTGCACAAATAGAGCAATTGATTAATCTTGCCGTTTCCGGGCAACCGTTGGATGCGGCAACAATGGCAAGCATTACCGGAATGGATGTAAATGACGTTGCGGGCATCTATATGATGAATATGACGGAAGCAATGACGTTGCCCGACTTTTTAGAAGCGGCATTGCTGCTTGCTCCCGAAAATGCCGAACTGCAAAAGCTCAATCAGATCGTGCAGCTTGCGTTATCGGGTGCGGCATTAGATGCGGCAACGCTTGCTCCTATATTCGGGATTGATGTTGTTCAGGTTTATCGGTTGTTCGGTCTTACCCTGTCCTCACAGAAAAATGTTGCTCTTGGCGATTTTACCGGATTTCTTGTAAACTCCGTGCTGACCGATGAGGCCTATGCGGGGAGTTTTACAAAAGAACAGGCTGCGCAACTTCAACAAATGAACAATATTATACAGCTTGCAATGTCCGACACTCCTCTCGATGCGGCAGCTTTTGCACATATATTCGATACGGACGCGGATATGATAACAACCGTATTTCGTCTTTTCTTCGGTGCCGACATCAGCGACACAACAATGTCCCTCAGAACTTTTGCCGATTTCATTCTGTCCGACGCCTTTACAAGCGATATGATGAATCAGGCTTCTCTTGAGCAGCTTCGGTTTTTGCAGTCGATTATGAACGCTTCTGTAAACGGAACGGCATTCACCTCTGCAAGACTCGCCGATTTTTTAGGCATGGATCCGTCTAAGGCAGAGCAACTTTACATCCTTTTTATAAGCAAAAACGGCGGCGGTGCTTCGTGGAGACTTTCTCCTCAAATGTTCGTATCTTTTGCGGTGAAAGAGGTGCTTGGAAACAAGGATTTTGAAAAATACCTTGATGAACATTCCGCAGATGATTTGAGACGCGGTCATACGCTGATTGAAGCGGTCGTGTCGGGAAAGGCTTATACATTCAGCGAAATGTATGAGCTGCTTATGTCTCTGACAGACAATGTGTCCGAGAATAAAATTGAGGTTATATATCTGTATTACGGCGGTATAAACAATGTGTCCATTGATAAAAAAATGACTCTCCCTCAGTTTCTTACATTCCTTTCCGATGAGTTGATGAACGATGAGCGGTTTGTTGATTATTTTGATAAGGATACCAAAACAGACGTTCTGAACAGTAAAGCAGATCTGAATGATGCCATTGCTCGAATGAAGAGCGATACTTATTCAAGATTTATTATTACCTCCGATTACGCGGACGAGTCGCCGGAAACCTACGCTTATATAGAAAAACTCAATGAACTGTGCGAAAGCAGTCTTAACGAGTTCTATTTGGTAGGCAACTCGGTTATGGTAAGCGAAATCGAAGAAACTTTCGATAGTGAATACTTGAGAATTACACTTATCACCGCGATTTCAATATTTGTTGTTGTGTTGCTTGCTTTCCGTAATCCGACCATGCCGCTTATTCTGACTCTGGTTGTACAGTGCGGTGTGTTTATTACAGGAACGGTTATCGGTGTGCTCAGCGGCTCGGCATACTACCTTTCTTTGCTGATTGTACAAAGTATTTTGATGGGTGCGACCATTGACTACGGTATCGTGTTCTGCAATTACTATCGGGAAAGCAGAGAAAGCAACGGGTGTATGGAATCCCTGAAAATGGCGTACGAGGGTTCTATCCATACAATTATGACCTCCGGATCTATTCTTGTGGTGGTGCTTGGCATACTCGGCTTCCTGTCTTCTTCAGCAATGATTTCCGATGTATGCATTACTCTATCAATTGGTGTGTTTATCGCCATACTGTTGATTCTCTTTGTGCTGCCCAGCCTGGTTGCTTGCTGTGACAGGCTTATATTTAGGAAAAAAGCGCGTTAAGACATATTTCTCAACACAATCAAAGGCGCTGAAAAGACCACACAAAAGCTGTTTGCTCTAGCGTGGTCTTTGCTTTTGGCAAATCGACAACTATCCTTACCCCGAAGCAGGGCAAGGCAAAAATCAATTCCCTGCTATGAAAAAAACTCCTATGCATCCGGGGCCGCAATGCGAGGAAATAACTCCGCCGGCTCTTGTTAAAAGAATCTCTTCAAATCGTCCCATTCCCTGCAGATACTCCCGAATCTCCTTTAACGTCTCTTCTTCAACTCCCGAGTGGGTTATGAAAATTCTCTTTGGATTCGCCTGGAGAATATCTTCTTCCATGTCCTTTACATAATCCATAATCACAAACTTCATTTTACCCCTGTATTTCTTGGAGGCTTCCATGGACCCGTTCTTTACGACAATCTTGGGATGAATCTTAAGTGCCGCGCCCGCTAAGGCTGCTACGCCGCTGCACCTTCCTCCTCTGTGTAAATAAATCAGGGTGTCCAGAACAAAGCTTGTCCTTACACGAGGTTTAAGAGTCTCAATCTCTGTGACAATCTCCTGCCGGGATTTACCTTCTTTAACCATATCGGCTGCTGCCAGTACAAGAAGTCCTATGCCTGTAGACAGGTTTGCCGATTCGATACAAGTCACTCGATCTGCGGCATTCAGATTCTCAGCCGCTAATTCCACTACTTTAATAGTGGCCGACATCGTTTCGGATATTGTAAATACTATCACCTCTCCATCATCCTTCAGAAACGGCTCCATAATCTCCATGGCATCGGGCAGGGCGGGAGCGGAGGTCTTGGGTGTAGTATTGTTTTCGTCAGCCCACTTAAATATTTCGTCCGGGCCGATGTTCACGCCGTCAAGATATTCCTCCTCATCCAGCAAAATATGAAGGGGAATGATGGAAATGTCATGTTGTTCGATTAATTCAGGGGATAAATCGCATGTGCTGTCAGCAATAATCTTTATCATAACTTCACCTCAAATAAAAACTTTTTCCCCGTATTCGGGGGTTAGTGGATATTCTATTACACTTTGCAGATTCCCTCAAGACATTTCTTGTCTTTGTCGAATTTATTTTTTTTAAATCCGTGTTTATTAAAAAGCTGTTCCCTTTATGCCAAAAGAATGATAAACTGTTTTTGGTCAACAGGCATGTAATACTGCCTGAATAATTTGTTTGGAGTTGTTATGATAATCGGAGGAAGAATAATTATGTGGTTCATGAAACTTTTTATGGCTGAACCGCATTTTGAATTTAGAGGGAACAACCCTACAGAGCCCTCAATAATTCTCAGCAATCATGTGGGCATGAAAGGCCCCGTCAAGTGGTATCTGTATTTTAAGTTAAAACATAAACTCTGGGGCACCCATGAGATGACCGAGGGCTTTCTTGCGGTTCACAAGTATCTGACCGCAACTTACTTTCATAGGAAAAAGCATTTCTCGCCGTTTATGGCTATGTTCATAGGTACCATTGCCTCCCCCTTTGTAAATATGTTCTATAAGGCCCTGGATCTGATTCCCACATACCGGGATCACCGCTTCAGAAAGACCGTCCGCAGTTCTTTCGCCGCCATAAGGGACGGATATAATATTGTAATTTTCCCTGAGGACTCTTCGGACGGATATCATGATCATTTGACGAAATTCTTTGCCGGCTTTGCCGTCTTTGCGGATAACTGTCTGAAGAAGGGCGTGGATCTTCCCGTTTTCACTTCGTACTTCAAAAAGGAGGAAAACCGCTTCATCATTGACGCTCCCATATTGTTCTCTCAACTTAAGAAAAACCACGGGAGCTTCTATAATATAGCCGCCGCCCTGTGCAATCGCACAAATGCCCTGGGGCACGCCCTCGCGTAAGCGCGCCCTTTACATTAAAAACCCCCTCTTCCTTTCGGGAAAGGGGGTTTTTTCATAGATTTGTTGATTATTCAACGGTTTATTAATTATTCTACTTGGGCATCCGCTGCGTTTTTCTTAACAGACTCAATGCCGTTCAGACAGCTGGCTTTGGCCTTATAACCTTCGCTAGCGGCAACAATTTCTCCGTTGGATGCTCTGAGTCTGAATCTGAATTCGCCGGCCTTGTCTTTGTAAATCTCAAACTTGGGATGTTTTTCGGTAGCAAAACCCTCAACTGTCTGATCCTCAATTTCTGCAGCCGCTGCAGCCCTTCTCACTGCTTCGATGCCCTGTTTACATGCAGCAAGGGAGGAGTAAAACTCAGAAACTGCAATAACTTCTCCGTTACTTGCCTTCAAAACAAAACTTGCTCCGTTAGCGGACTCTTTTATAACAAATTTTCCCATTTACAACTACCTCCTTATTAATACATAATACTGTTTCGCATTCCTACACTGTTTTATAATAACAAACTTTATTATAAAAGACAAGAGTATTTGATATTGTGCAAAATTCCTGACATAATATGATTACGGCTGTAATGCTTAATCAAGCCGGTCGTATATAGGAAGAGATTTATAAAAACACCGCTGAGGACGGTAAATATGAACAACTCTGAACGTTTGCGGAAAGCAAAAATTCCTTGTGAAGAAACCGGAATCACAATTAAACATACCCTGTGCGATATCTGTTCCCCGGGAATCCATTGCGGTGTAGATGCCTATGTCAAGGATGACGAGATTCTGAAAATTGAAGGAACCGATCCGTTTCCTGCAAATAACGGCGCCCTTTGTACCAAGGGAGCTGTCGGACGACAGTATGCTTACCGGGAAGACCGCATCAAGACTCCTATGCGCCGCATCGGTCCCCGTGGCAGTGACGAGTTTGAACCTGTCAGCTGGGAAGATGCTTTTTCTCTGGCGGCCGAAGGGCTGAATACTTCCAAAGCCCGGTACGGCGCCGAGGCCACTTTTTTCCTGGCCGGTTACTCCAAATGGTTCCGTACTTTTTTGCACAGGCTCGCCTATTCCTTTGGAAGTCCGAACTACCTCAGCGAATCGAGCGTTTGCTGGTGGTCGAACGTAATGGCTTCCCGTTGTGTGTTCGGACACTCCACATTGGCGGACATTCCAAACGCCCGACTGGTTGTTATCTGGGGCACCGATCCTTTCACCAAAAACATCCATCAAAGCAAGCAACTGTTTGCACTGAAGGAACGCGGCGGAAAAATTATTGTTATTGACCCCCGCCGAAATGCTGCGGCGGAGCTGCTTTCGGATTTATATCTTCGTCCCCGTTTCGGAACCGACGGATATCTGGCTCACGCCATGGCAAATTATATAATCGAAAACAATTTGTACGATGCAAAATTCGTCGAATTGTATGTGGACGGTTTTGAAGAGTACCGGGCATATGTGGCAAATTTTACTCTGGCGGAGGCGGAGAGCATAACCGGGATGTCTGCTGCCGATATCATTAAAGCGGCTGAAATGTTGGCCACCATAAAACCTGCCGCCCTCAGCACCGGCACCGGCACCACACACCATCTCAACGGTTTTAACAACAATCGTTCCATGTATTGCCTGGCGGCTATCTGTGGTCAATTTGATAAGCCGGGCACTTTGAAACCCGGCACAGGCCCGGCTACATATTGCTATTCTCCCGGCGGATTTGTTTCCAAAGAACAGCAATTCATAAACAGCGTTAAGCCGAAGAACGCACCTCCGACCGTCGGTCTGACCAAATTCCCTTTGTTTGCGGAGATGATGAATGAAGGACAGGGTATGGACCTTGCCAATCAGATTCTCTCGGCAAAGCCTTATCCGCTGAAGAGTGCTTTTCTGGCGGGCGTAAATCATATGATGTACCCTGAATCCACGCATTTTCTGAACGCGCTGAAATCTTTGAATTTCATCGTTGCATCCGATATTTTTTGGACCCGGTGCTGCCGGATTGCCGATATCGTGTTTCCCGCCTGTACCTCCTACGAGCGAAGCGAGATTAAATGTTATCAAAACAAATTTATGTTTTATACCCGGCCGGCAATTCCTCCCCGCTTTGAAAGCCGTCCGGACACGGATATTTTCTTTGGACTGGCCCGGGCGCTGGGATTGGATGACGAACTTTTGTGCAGCGATTACGACACCTGTGCCCGGTGGATATTGGAAGAATCTTCCGGCATAAAAAACTGGGAATCTTTTAAGGCAAGCACCTCTCCGATTGTGGCGCCAAGCGCTACCACATACAACTGGGGCGACTGCCTGAAACAAGGAGTGAAAACTCCTTCAGGCAGAATCGAGCTGGTAAGCCGGATAATTGCAAAATATACCGATTGCGGTCTCGATGCTTTGCCTACATATAATGACAGCTGTGGAAATGCCGACTCTACCGAGTATCCTTTCATCCTCGCCACCGGATGCAGGAATCACAATACCATTCACTCGCGATTGCACGCTTGCCGGTGGGCAAGGTCACTGCGGCCGGCGGCCGAAGTAGACATCAACCCTGTTGATGCAAAAACGCTGGATATCAAACAAGGGGACTTCGTAGAACTGAGCACCGTGGCAGGCGCCGTTTCCGCCAAGGCCAACATTACCTTGAGCGCAAATACCGGTGAGCTGCTCATGGGACATGGCTATGCCGAAGCAAATGTAAACGAATTGATTCCTTCCGACCATTTGGATCCTTATACCGGTTTCCCGGGTTATAAGCAAATTCGCTGTAAGCTGCTTAAAAAGATTCAAACAGATTGAAACGAAAACAATCTCAGGAAGTATAAAAGCGCCTCGCGGCAGGCGGAAAGCCTTTGCCGGAACGGCGCGGAGAAACAGTATTATGAGGTATGTATTTAATTTAGATTTGAATAAATGTATGGCCTGCGGCGCCTGTTCGGTAGCCTGCATGGACCAAAACGACATTTCCATCAAGGGAGGGGGCGTGCCCTACCGCAGAGTCGCAACTGTAGAACACCCCGGCGATATAGAGCATGAGATTGCTTATCTTTCCATCGGATGTATGCACTGCGCCGATGCTCCCTGTATAGCCGCGTGCCCTGCCGGTTGTCTTCAGAAAAATGACATGGGACTGACTGTATATAATAACTCCGCTTGTATCGGATGTCGCAGTTGCTCCATGGCTTGTCCGTTTGATGCGCCTATATTTCCTCTCGGCGGAAAGATGGAAAAATGTGACGGCTGTCAGGTCCGTTTGGAAAACGGTTTGCTGCCGGCCTGTGTGCGCGTCTGCCCGACCGGCGCACTGACATGCATACCTGAAGAAAGATAACCCTTTCATCGGAGATTCTCTGTGTCTATTGAACCGGCATGTCCCCTATTCATACACTATCTCTATCGTAATATCTCCGGCACCGGTTTTAATCTCACATTTTTCTCCTGTTATCGTCTTGGGAACATTCGTTTTTCCTGTATCCGTTTCCGTTATAAAGACCTTATCGGTAAGCAGTGTCCCGGAAATATCTCCCATGTCTGTCCTTACGTATATTGTACCGGCATCACACGCATCGAACCGAACGGTTCCCGTACTTCTTTCGATATTGAATTCTTCAGATGTGATGACATTTGTCATAAGAATATCGCCGGTACTTCCCGTGGATACAAGGCTCGCACAGGACACGTTCTCCAGAGAGTTTCTTCCTGTGCTCACACTGACACTCAGGTCGCCTGCGCATTCCACATCGGTGACTTGGATTTCACCCGTACTCGCTTCCAATCGAATTTCCTTCGCCGTCAGACAAGATACATCAATTTGACCTGTGCTTGTTTGTATTTCAACAGATTCTGTTGCAGAAGCCCGGCAGCTGACACTTCCGGTGCTGAGCATCACATGGATACTTTCAAAGGTAATATCCTTAGGTATATCCACATTTCCTGTATCCGAATCTACAGAAAGAGCCTCATAAGCTTCTTTTGGAAGATAAACTGTGATTTTAGGAAATTCCATCATTATACCTATACGCCGTTTGTGATTATTAACTTTGTCAATTATCAGCGTACTGCCCTCAACCCGGATATTATGGGGTTCATTTACTTCCTCGTAGCAGATTACACTGCATCTGCCATTATCCGAAGGGATAAAGACGATTTGTTCTGTATCGGCAACTATGCTTATATTCTGAAAATCATCCTTCACATCATGAGTGTTCGTTACATATTTACCTGTGCTCAGTTTCTTAAAATCAAACTCAAGAATCATATACGCTGCCCCGCAGATAAACAGGCCAAGCGCCAACAATACAACTGCGGCAATAATCCATTTTTTCCCTCTGTTCATAACTTAAGCCTCCTTTCCAACGAATGAAGATTTTATGCCTAAAAACATCCTGCCGGTCAGTTTCAGAACAGCCTTTGTAAGCCATATGCAGGCGAAGAAAAACAGTATTGTAAGTCCTGCGCAAGCTGCCCCCGCTCCGAAAGAAAACAATGCTCCCGCAGGATTTCCGGCCTTTAGGTAAATCACAATTCCCGCAAAACCGGCAATGGCTAAAATCGCCAGCAATAATTCTACAGCATAGACACATACTACCGCCAACCAGATGATTATATAGACAACCAGTATTATCGCCACGGCAACGATAATGAGCGGAATCCAAACGGGAGACCCGATTACCAGCAGCACGATCTCCCAAGCCTTCAGGCTTCTCTTCGGTTTGACTTTTTCCTTGACAAGCTTTGCCAGCGGAATTTCCGACATGATTTGTTCTTTCACAGAATCCACTGTTCCAATTTCTGCTATGGCATCTTCTTCCGGTATACCGTCCTCTATGCGGTCATCTATCATTTCTCTATAAAAAGATATCCGCTCATCGATATCTTCCTGCGGCAGTCCGGACAGTTTTTTCCTCAGTTCGTTTAAAAACACTTCTTTATTCATGATGAGCATCCTCCCTTGTGATAAAGTTGTATATAGAAAGAATCTCTTTCCAGTCCTCTTTAAACTCCTCTATACGTCTTAAACCCTGTTCGGTGATTTGGTAATACTTTCGAAGCCTTCCCTCATGCTCCACACTTCGGACTGTCAACATGTCCGCCGTCTCAAGGCGTTTCAAAATGGTATAAAGGGTAGACTCGGATAATTCCAAATACGGCCTCATGTCCTTGATAATCTGATATCCGTAGGAATCCTCCTTCTTTATGGCCGCCAATACACATACATCCAAGAGGCCGCGCTTTAACTGAATGTCCATACTATACCTCCTTTTACGGTATACATCGTAATGCGAAGTATAGTAATTGTCAAGCACTTTTTTAAAATTTATTTAAACTTTCTCGATTCATTAGTTGTCAGGTTTCGGATGCTCTTTTGGGTGTTGTTTTTTTGCCGGGGCTTTTCTTTTCCATTCCATTAACAGTTTTTATATCTTCATCGGAATAATTCCGATTTTTCCCGAAAAACAAAAACCCTTGAAAACTTAATGTTTTAAAGGGTTTTAAAAATGCGCCTCCGGGGGCTCGAACCCCGCACACCCTGATTAAGAGTCAGGTGCTCTACCAAATGAGCTAGAGGCGCATACCATGCTGCGTCTTCTTGTGACGCGTGTTGCATTATAAGACAATCATTTAAAAATTACAAGTCTTTTTTCCAACATTTGCAAAATTTCCCTATGACTTTTCGATAATGTACTTGCTAATCTTCTTTCCGAGAGAGGAAAACTTTCTCTCATATTCTGTCATTATATTCCCTTCGCACAGAGGAGAGTTGTAAATGTCCTCCGTGGCGGCAATCAGCGTCCAGCTTGTCTGTTTAAGCTCTTCCAAGGAAAAAGCAAACAGCTCATCATTGTCGGTTTTGAATTCCACCCGGCCACCTTCCCTCAAAATCTTCTCGTATCGCGCAAGAAAACTCTTTGATGTCAGCCTTCTTTTGGCGTGGCGCGCTTTCGGCCAAGGGTCGGAAAAGTTCAAGTAGACTTTGTCTACCTCTTCTTTCTCAAAAACGTCACATATGTATTCCGCATCCATCCTGATAAATATAAGGTTCGGCAGTTTTAGTATTTCCTGTTTTTGGACTGCGCGCAGCAGGACACTGGAGAATTTTTCTATTCCGACAAAATTTATCTCCGGATTCCTTTCCGCTTGCGCTGTAATAAAGGCTCCCTTGCCCATACCTATTTCTATCCGAATGGGATTGTCGTTACCAAATACCTCGTCCCATCTTCCCTTCTGGGGCCAGTCTTCCTTAGGAGGGGCTTCCTTTATCACATATCTGCTTTCCGCGATGATATCCTTGCTGCCGGGAATGTTCTTTAATCTCATAACTTACGCATTATACCATATTGCCGGCGCACTTGAAGGATTGTTTTGCTTTGCCTTTTTGCCGTTTGATGTTACAATACTTGTCATGAAATATGCTTTTAAATCCTTGATTTCCATACTTGCGACTTTGCTTCTGGTTTTTTCTTTGAACGGCACTGCTTTGGCGGCTCCTTTATATGAGACCGTATCTCCCGATACGGAAGATGACGCCGCATCCGGGACTCCTGAAGACGAATCTCCTCTTCTTGATGAATCCGGCTGGCCCATTCCTCCCGAAATTGACTGCGGCTCCGCCGTCATGCTGGAAGTTAATACCGAAGCCGTGCTTTTCTCCAAGAGTCCTGATCGCAGGCGTTATCCCGCTTCGATAACCAAGCTTCTTACCTGCCTTCTTGCTCTGGAAAACTGTTCTCTTAATGAAACGGTAACCTTTTCTCAGGCTGCCGTTGACATTGAGGAGGGGGCTTCAAATATAGGTGCGGTTGCCGGTGAGGAAATGTCTATGAAAGACGTCCTCTATGCCCTGATGCTTCCTTCCGGAAACGAATGTGCCAACGCCGTGGCCGAACATGTTGCCGGTTCCGTAGAAAATTTTGCTGAAATGATGAACGCCCGCGCTGCCGAGCTTGGGTGCACCGATTCTCATTTTACCAATCCCCACGGATTGTATGACGAAAATCATTATTCAACCGCAGCGGACATCGCCATTATTGCCAAGACCGCTTTTAACAACTCCGCTTTTTGTGAAATAATCAGCCACTCTTCCTATACAATTTCTCCAACCAATAAATCCGACGCGCGCACTGTCGAAAACACCCATGCCATGATTATTCCCAACTCCAGCTATTATTATGATGCTGTTGTGGGTGGCAAAACCGGATATCTTCCGGAGTCGGGCAGATGTCTTGTTACCCTTGCAAAGCAAAACGGACTGACTCTCGTGGTTGTCTGTCTATTCAGCCCAACCTACAGCGGGGTCTTTCCGGATACCCAGGAACTTCTTGATTATGCTTTCAACGGGTTTTCTCTCAACAACATTTCCGAATCGGAAACCCGCTTTTCCTTTTCCTGCGAGGAATCTAAAATTGTTCTTGATTCAACGACCCAGGTTCTGCTGCCCAGCTCTCTTACTACAGACGACCTGGATTCTTCCATTGCTTTTACCTATGAAATGGACCGGAAAGAATTTGACAAGGCTTCCGCGGAGGCCGGTATTTTGACCAGAGACGGGCGACATTTGTATGCCGTTATTGATTATTCTTATCGGGGAAATTATCTCGGACATATTAATGTGCTGATAGATGACAACCTTGAAATTACCCAATCCGCTTTTGTTAATATTCATTATCTGAATGTCTGGCATTTTGTTGCGGGGGGTGGGTTTGTCATTTTCTTCGTTGCCGTTGTTTCTATCGCAAGAAGAATCCGGGCGAGTTCCAATAAAATTAAAAGAAGAAGACCCCGTGTTACTAATTATTCGGGGAGATAACATATAGACACTTCTATCTCTTCTTCCTTTTGCCTATTCCGATTCCCTCAAGACGACGCTTTGTTAATGTTTTAACAATGCTTGCCCTTGTCTGCTTCGTCAATCTGCGTCGTTTGGCTTATCGTAATATTCCTCATATAAATCATCAATTATGTCGGCCAGATGCTGCCATTCTATCAGCGTGTGGTAGGCAACCTTCCTTAAATATGCCTCGCTGCAAGGGGTTTTCTCAACCCTGACAATCTTCCCTTTTTCTGGTCTCCAACCTATCCACTCTGCACTTCTTCTTTCATAACCGCCATCGGGACAAGGACGAATCTGTCCTAAGGTGAGATGTGCTCCCTCAAAATCAAAGGACTCCCAATCAGCGATTTCGCTAACCGTCACTCCCGAAGCCTCAATCTCATCTATCTTCTCTTGAGTCAGTCCGTAATCTCTCAGGTTATAGGGATGACGGATGCAGTCATACTTACGGTCTCCCTCTCCAAGGTCAAGACTCTCCGTGGTATGAATTCCCTCTGTCTTGTCCTTCCAGTTAATGAAATAGTGATCGAAATGATCAGCCGGATTCCATATTTTGTACCTGAGGTTGCCTGTTCCCTCCGGTTGACTTTTCGGATGGAAGTTCATCCAGTTGAGATACCAGAATATCTTCTTGGGATTTATTCCCTCCGGAAACTTCATATATGTGGCAATATATCCCGAGCCGTCAGGAAACATACAGTATCCGTTCTCATGTTCGAAGTACTCTCCGCATGGAAGGAGCCAGTCTGTAAAATTTTGTGCATCGACCACTGTGCTGTAATTAATCGGCGGACCGAAGATAATTGCCTTTGTTTCCTCTGATAAATCCCTCATTGGATAATCGTAATAGAACCTTGCCAACGGCATGGTCTTTTCTTCTTCTGTTAATTCAGGTAATGTCTGATAACTCATTTTCTCACTCCTTCTTTTTTCTTTATACTACCATGTTTTCAATCTTTATGTTGCCTTTTTTTGCGAATTTTCGCATGAAAAAGGGAGGCTGTTTGTTGCCTGATTGCCTCCCTGAATACGCACCTGAGAGGACTCGAACCTCCGACCTACCGCTTAGGAGGCGGTCGCTCTATCCTGCTGAGCTACAGGTGCCCGTAGAAAATCTATTTTTTTATGATACCTTTTCCCATATATTTTTGCAAGATTTCAGGCACAATTATGCTGCCGTCTTTTTGCTGGAAATTTTCCATTATGGCCGCGGTTGTTCTTCCTATTGCCAAGCCGCTTCCGTTAATAGTATGAATATATTCCGCCTTGTCTGTAGGGTTGTTTTTATATTTTATATTTGCCCGTCTCGCCTGAAAGGCCTCAAAATTCGAACAACTTGATATTTCCACATATCCGTTGTAACTTGGCATCCATACTTCTATATCGTATTTCATTGCCGCGGAAAAACCCAGGTCTCCAATGCATATTTTTACAACCCTATAGGGTATTCTGAGTTTTTGAAGAACCTCTTCCGCATCCCTTGTCAGCTTTTCGAGTTCTTCATAGGAATCTTCGGGCTTCGTGAATTTTACCAGCTCGACCTTGTTAAACTGATGCTGTCTTATTAATCCCCTTGTGTCTCTGCCGGCGCTTCCTGCCTCTGCCCTGAAGCATGCGGTATAAGCGCAGTGACAGATCGGGAGACTTCCTCCTTCAAGAATTTGATCCCTGTACATGTTGGTTACCGGAACCTCCGCCGTGGGAACTAAAAAATATTCCTTGCCATCCCCATATACCTTGTATGCGTCTTCTTCGAATTTCGGTAGCTGTCCGGTACCTGTCATGCTTTCCCTGCTGACCATAAAGGGAGGAAACACCTCTGTATATCCGTGTTCTCCTGTATGTACATCCAAAAAGAAGTTCGTGAGGGCTCTTTCCAGGCGGGCTCCGTCCCCCCTGTAAACCGTAAAACGGCTTCCGCTGATTTTCGCTGCGGTTTCCGGGTCGAGAATTCCCAGTTCCTCTCCCAATTCCCAATGGGGCTTTGGCTCAAAGTCAAATTTTGTCGGTTCTCCCCATTTGCGGATTTCCACGTTATCCTCATCTGTTTTTCCCAAGGGCACGGTTGGATTTGGAATGTTGGGGATGGTAAGCATGTACTCGTTAAGCGCCTGTTCCGCCGCCGAGGCTTGTCCGTCCAGCTCCTTAATTTTGGCCGAAAGCTCTTTCATCTCCGCCATAAGCGGAGCGACATCCCTTCCTTCCTTTTTCATCATAGGAATCTGCTTGGTTGCTTTGTTTTGCTCCGCCTTAAGGCCCTCAACCTCTGAAAGGATTCTTCTTCTTGTCTCATCGAGCTCCTTGAACTGCTCGAGGTCGAATTCTTCGTTTCTGCTGCTTAGGGCCTGTTTTACTTCCTCAAATGAGTTTCTTAACAATTTAATGTCTATCATTTTTACCTCTCGTTGGCGATTGCCCTCTTCAATGACAAGGCCTCTTCCTTTCCAAGGGTCAGCCGGCTGTTTCCTCTTTCAATTTCTTTGATATAGCAATAGCTTCCGTCCCTTCCGTTCATTACGTTAAGAATTATTCCGTTATTGTTTTCATCAAGCAGGGTAAACGCAAAGCTGAGTTTCCCTCCGTTCTCGGAAAAAGCATCATATCTGATCATTCCCATTTTCTGAAAAGCCCCCTCGTGCCGCAAATAAAGATCCCTTATTGCTTCATCTTCTATCACATCCTTTTCTTCAAGGATTTTCAGTCTCCGGAACTTATCAAAAATAACCTCTTCCAAATTCACCCCGTCTTGTCCTTCCAGCAATCTGTCCAGTCTCTTCTTTTCCCTGTATGCATTGACAAAAAGGACTATCACCAGCGCCAGCAGTGCTGCGCTCATTGCTCCCAGAACAAGAATTATGATGTATAAGGTGTTTCCGCTGAAAAATTCTACCATGTTTCCGTCCTCTTCTTCATTAGTTCACACCGGTCTACAGCGAGCCCAGATTAATGGTTTTATAAATCTGGTCAAGCTGGTCTTCGGAATAATAGCTGATTTCAACCTTTCCGCGTCCGGTTTCCTGCTGCTTGATAACAACCTTTGTCCCAAGCGCCTCGGTCATCTTTGTTTCCAAAGCCTTGTAATCTGCACTGTTTTCTATAGTTTCTTTCTTTGCCGGCCGCGGCTTATTGTAGTTTCTAACTATGTCCTCCGTCTGCCTTACGCTCAGGAGCTCTTCAAGTATCCGCTGTGCAACTTCCTGTTGAGCCTCCCCGCTTTCCAATCCCAGCAGTGCCCTTGCGTGTCCGGCGCTGATTTCCCCCTTCAGAAGCATTTCCTGGACATCCGAATGGAGCCTGAGCAGGCGAAGGGTGTTGGTGATTGTCACTCTGCTTTTTGAAACTCTCTGCGCAAGTTCCTCCTGGGTCAGCCTGTAGTCGTCAATAAGCTGCCTGTATGCGCGCGCTTCCTCAATTGGATTCAAATCTTCTCTTTGTATGTTTTCAATAAGGGAAATCTCTGCAATTTCCGTTTCCGTATATTCTTTAATAATTACCGGAATTTCTTTCAGTTCGGCTTTTTTTGCGGCTCTCCATCTTCTTTCACCGGCAACAATCTCATAATAATCGTCCCTTTTGCAAACGACTATCGGCTCAATGATTCCGTGTCTCTTTATAGATTCGGTCAGCTCCTCCAGCGATTCCTTATCAAATTGCTTTCTGGGCTGATTCCGGTTTGGCTCAATCTGTGAAAGTTTCAAAGTTAATGCATCCCCTGTGGCTGCCTCGATTTCTTCTCCGAAACCGCTTGGTATGAGAAGGTCTATTCCCTTTCCCAAGCCTGTTCTCGCCTTTGCCATTTTCTCCTCCTGTTCCTTTGGTGGTAATTCTTTTTGTTTTTCTTTTTCTTTTTTTGCCCTATTCTTTTTGTTCTGTAAACGCCGCTCTGTTCGGCGTCTTGCTTATTGCCCTGTGGCTCGTAACTATATCTTGTGATTCATCACTTCCATGGCTAAAAGCCTATAGCTGTCAGCCCCTGTTGAGCGAGGTGCATAAGCACTGATTGGCATTCCATGACTGGGCGCCTCTGCCAGTCTTACGCTTCGCGGAATAATCGTGTCGTAAATGTTTTGCTTCAGGTTTTTTTTGACGTTTTCCACCACCTGCATTGACAGATTCGTCCGGCTGTCATACATCGTAAAGACCACTCCCTCCATTTTCAGGTCGGGATTTAGCCTTTTCTTGACAAGAGAAACTGTGTGAAGAAGCTGGGAAAGTCCCTCTAACGCATAATACTCGCATTGAATGGGTACAAGGACTGAATCCGCTGCCGTCAGAGCATTTACGGTAAGCATATTTAAAGAGGGAGGACAATCTACCAGAACATAATCATAGTTCACCTTTTTCCTTTCGAGAACATCTCTTAGCCGGTATTCTCTTCTGTCCTGGTCAAGCAGCTCTATCTCTATTCCTGAGAGATTGATGTTGGAGGGGAGAATCCATAAATTCCAAAAGGCCGTTTTTTTTACGCATTCTTCAAATTGCGCCTCGCCGATCATCAGCTCGTAAACCGTGCAGCCGACTTTTCTCTTTTCAATTCCGATGCCGCTTGTGGCGTTTCCCTGGGGGTCCATGTCCACCATTAAGACCTTGCGGCCCATTTCCGCAAGGGTCGCCGCCAAATTTACTGTTGTTGTGGTTTTGCCGACGCCGCCTTTTTGGTTTGTTACAGCAATTATTCTGCCCATTTAGTTCTCCCGTATTTGTTGTGCACTGTTGATTTTAGCACATGCGCTTTTTAATATCTATATTATTCTCTAAGAATTTCGTTTTTGCTTTGGAAGAGCCCTGTAAATATGTTTCACGTGAAACATATTTACCGAATTGGAGACTTTGACGGTTTGCCGGCTCTTCTGGGATATTTTTCCGGAGTTTTTTTAATCTTCTTAATAATGATAAGGCTTCTTTTTCCATTGTTGTTTGGCAGGGAAAAAGTTTCTACCCTGAAAAGTTTTCCTCCCAGCTCATTTATTGCTGTCTCGGCCTCTTTCAATTCCTCTTCAAATTCTTGCGATTTATATAGAATGCAATACCCTCCCTCTTTAACGAATGGCAGAGAATATTCCAACAAAACATTGGTTTTCGCAACAGCCCTGGAGACACAGATATCAAAGCTGCTTTTCTTTTTATAATCTTCCGCCCGCACGGCAACGGCCTCTATGTCCTGAAGCTCAAGCCTGCGGATTACATCATTAACAAACTCAATTCGCTTCTTAAGAGAATCAAGCAGAGTAAACCTGCCTTGTAGCAAAAATATTTTCAAGGGAATCCCCGGGAAGCCGGCTCCGCAGCCAACATCAAGGAGCGAAAACTCTTCGCTGACAAGATTTCTGATTATCTTGACCCCTTCAATGGAATCTATTATGTGTTTGATTTCGACCTCAACCGGATCAACAATGGCGGTCAGATTCACAACCTTGTTTCTATCTAAAAGAAGCCTGATAAATTCTTTTATTTGTCCTGATTGTTTTTCTGAAAAATCTATGTTTTTTTCTTTGCAGAAGTCTCGTAAATATTCCAAATCCATTTCTTCTCAACAATGTTTCACGTGAAACATTTACCTTCCTTGCTGAGTCAGCCAGATAAGCAAAACAGAAATGTCTGCCGGCGTAACACCGGATATGCGAGATGCCTGCCCAATTGAACGGGGCTTAAACTTGTCAAGTTTCTGGCCGGCTTCAAGTCTCAGGCCACTAATGCTGCGATAATCAATATCCTCGCTGAGCCGGCGCCCTTCCACTCTCTTCATATTCTCAACTTGCCTTTGCTGTCTTGCTATATATCCTTCATATTTAATCTCAATGTCTACCTGTTCTATAACATCTGGCTCAAGCTCCGGTCGTTGTGCGTCCAATTCTTTAACCTTAACGTAGTCAAGCTCCGGTCGCCTGATCAATTCGGCAAGACTTACCCCCGTATTTAACGGAGCACTTCCGTTTGCTTCGAGAAATTCCTGTGTTTTTCTTTCGGCTCCGACAGCAACCTCCTTTATTCTCTGAACCTCTTTGGCAATCAATGCCTTCTTTGTTTCCACATAACGGTATCTTTCCTCACTTATCAGCCCGATCTCCCTGCCAATCTCCGTTAGTCGCAAGTCCGCATTGTCCTGTCTCAAAAGGAGCCTGTATTCCGCCCTGCTAGTCATCATCCGGTACGGTTCCGAATTTTCCTTTGTAACCAAATCATCAATAAGCACGCCTATGTACGCCTGGCTCCTGTCAAAAATGATCGCTTCCTTCCCTTGTAAGGCCCTTGCGGCATTAACTCCTGCCATAAACCCCTGAACCGCGGCCTCCTCATAGCCGGAGCTTCCGTTTATCTGTCCCGCACTGTAGAGATCTTTTATTGCCTTAAATTCAAGGCTGGCCTTAATCTGGTTTGCATCAATACAATCGTATTCTATTGCATATGCGTTTCTGATGATGCTGACATTTTCCAGCCCCGGCAGTGTTTTATACATCGAAAACTGGACATCCTCCGGCAAAGAAGAACTCATTCCGGACAGATACATCTCATTCGTATATTTCCCTTCAGGCTCCACAAATATCTGATGACGGTTCTTTTCCGGAAATTTCACTATCTTGTCCTCAATTGAAGGACAGTATCTGATACCGATTCCTGTTATATCTCCGGAAAACAATGGAGACCGGTGAATGTTTTTGCGGATGATTTCATGCGTTTTTTCCGTGGTATAAGTCAGATAACAGGAAACTTGTTCTTTCTGTACGGAAGCCGGATCAGTTGAAAAAGAGAAGGGCACAACGGGCGTGTCTCCCTTTTGCTCCTCCATCTTGGAAAAATCCAAGCTCCTTGCGTCTACTCTGGCCGGAGTTCCTGTTTTAAAACGCCTGGTTTCTATCCCGTTTTCAATAAGAGAGGCTGTAAGATGATTGGCCGCCTGCAGCCCGTTGGGGCCGGTATAACTGCTGACCTCTCCGTAAATGCACCTTGCGTTAAGATAGGTTCCCGTGGCAAGAATAACCGCTTTTGCCTTATAGGTTGCTCCGGAAAAAGTCTTTACTCCAAAAACGATTCCTTTGCGCACCAAAATTTCCGTCACTTCCGCCTGGCGAATGGTCAGATTATCGGTATTTTCAAGGGTCCGGCGCATGCTTTGAGTATATTCCTGCTTATCCGCTTGCGCCCGAAGAGAATGCACGGCGGGACCTTTGGAAGTGTTAAGCATTCTTGACTGGATAAAGGTTTTGTCGATATTTTTCCCCATTTCCCCGCCAAGGGCGTCAAGCTCCCTGACAAGGTGCCCCTTTGAAGATCCGCCGATATTCGGATTGCAAGGCATAAGCGCTATACTGTCAACGCTGACGGTAAACACTATCGTCCTGAATCCGAGCCTTGCACATGCAAGCGCCGCCTCACAGCCTGCGTGTCCTGCGCCGACAACCACAATATCATATTCTTCAGTTACATGTTCTATCATTCTTCGTTTCGCTTCCGACCTTATTTTCCCATACAGAATTTGGAAAAAATTTCTTCTGCAAGGTCATCCTCTATTGTCTCACCGATTACCGATCCGAGCTGCTCATATGCTTCCATCATATCAATAGTAAAAAAATCTTCCGGCATGTTTTCACGGATGCTCTGCTGGACCTTCCGCAGACTTACGGCTGCTTTTTCAAGAGAGTTTTTTTGTCTGGCGTTTGTAATAAAAACCTGATTATTAAAATCGATTTCTTTTTTATAAAACATTTCTTCAATCAGTGCGACAACGTCTTCGATGCCTTCCTTCTCCTTTATTGAAATCTCAATTACCGGAATCTCCGCTCTCCTGCGCAGTTCGGAAACGTCCGCTTTTACTCCCAGATCTTTCTTGTTGACTAGTCCTATGACTTTCTTTTCGCAAACAATGCTTAAAATTTCAAAATCATTTTCATCAAGCGGCCGGGAACCGTCCATTACGAAAATGATTAAATCCGCGTCTCTGGCGTACTCTTTCGCCTTGTCCACTCCTATCTGCTCTATTACGTTCTCCGTCCTTCGGATTCCGGCTGTGTCAATGATATTCAAAACAATATCTTTAATCTTCAGGCTTTCTTCCAGAGCGTCCCGCGTGGTCCCTGCTATATCCGTGACTATCGCCCTGTCCTGCCCCAGCAATTCGTTAAGAAGAGAGGATTTTCCTACATTAGGCTTACCCAGTATCACGGTCTTGATGCCTTCCTTCAATATTCTGCCGTCTTCCGCGGAAGATACCAGCCAGAATACTTCCTCAAGGCATTCGGTAATAATAGGCATTAACACTTTTCCGTAATTATCCATTTCTATGTGCTCGGGATCATCGAGCGCAGCTTCAATATAAGCCAGCTGCTCAATCAATCTCTCCCGGATGCTTCTTACTTTGTCGGAAATACTTCCCTTAAGCTGGGTAACGGCGCTCCTTAATGCATAGTTGTTTTGCGCATTAATCACGTCAATAACCGCTTCGGCCTGGACAAGATCTATTCTCCCGTTCAGGAAAGCCCTTTTTGTAAACTCTCCCGGCTCCGCCGGTCTGGCGCCTTCACGTATTACCAGGTCAAGAATTCTCTGCAAAACAAAAACGCCGCCATGACAATTTATTTCGACAACATCTTCACGGGTGTAAGTATGGGGACTGCGCATTACGGAAACCAGCACCTCGTCAACGACCTTTCCGTCTTCAAGTATATTACCGTAATGCATAGTAAATGAGGGCACCTTCATGATGTCCTTTTTCTTTGCCGGTTTGAAAATCCTGCTGATTATTCCGATAGCCTCTTGCCCGCTTAGTCTTATTATGCCGATTCCCGAATTGCTTGCTGCGGTAGAGATTGCGGCGATGGTTTCGTTTTGATTAATCATTTCCATAAAACCACGCCCCGAACTGATGGTTCGGGGCGCTTTCTTTAAAAATTATTTCTTGTAATAAACTATAACTCTTCTGTTCGGCTCGTCGCCCTCGCTCTTGGTTGTAACACCCTTGTCCGACTGAAGATATGCGTGAACGATCCTCCTCTCGTAGGGATTCATCGGATCGAGCACAATTCTCCTTCTGGTTTTCTTCACCTTGGAAGCAACATTCTTTGCAAGATTCTCAAGAGTCTTCTGCCTGCGCTCCCTGTAGTTTTTGGTATCAAGCCTCACACGATAATAATCTTCCTTTTCTTTGTTGGCAACAAGGCTGGCAAGATATTGTAGAGCATCAAGATTCTGTCCCTTCTTGCCAATGATATCGCCGCCGAATTCGCTTTCAAGATTTATGTTTATGGTTCTTTCTTCGTCATCAATCAAAACCTTAACCTCGGAAGACATGTCCATTTTATCAAGAACGGTTGTGAGAAACTCCACTATAAGTTCTTCTGCGCCGGCCTTTTTTCTTGCCTTGATTACGGCATCTTTTGAAAACATTCCGAATAATCCGGCGCTTCCTTCCTCAATGACTTCATATTCTATATTGTCGCTTGTTGTTCCAAAATCGATTGATGCTTCAGTTATGGCTTCATCTACTGACTTAGCAGCAAATTCTTTAAACTCCATTTTTTCCTCCCTTCTTACTTTTTGTATTTTTTTCTGTTGAGAGTTGGATTTTCGTCCGGATGTTCTTCGTTATACTCCTGGACAAGTCCTGCCTTGGCCGCCAATGAATTGGAGGCGGGCTTAACATTGTCTGTGCCCGTATCCATAACATTCATGTTTGCCTTCTCTGCGATGGACATGGGACGCGCAGGCTGATAATCTCCCTGACGATCTATGTTCCTTGTTGAAATATTGGCCACAGAGGAAATATCACTTCCTTTAACGCCGCTCTTTTCTCTCTTTGTCTCCGCCTTCTTTGCTCCCTTGGCCAGATTTGCTTCAATAAACTTATCCATGTCAATTTTGCGATAATGTCTGTTAATCAAAATCTGCAACACAACCTGGAAAAGCGAGCTCATGCACCAGTAAAGTCCAAGTCCGGTGCTCATTGTAAAGCAGATGTAAACAGAAAACAGCGGCATGATAAGTCCCATTGTCTTGCTGGTTGTCGCCATGCTGTCGGTCGCTGCCGCCGACTGCTTTGTCTGAGTAAGCTTAAATGACAGCCACTGTGAAAATCCTGCAATAAGGGGAATAAGAACTGCAAGAATTCCGATTCCTCCGGCTCTCATGAGATTCCACGGGCTCTGGCTAATATCCCAGCCAAGGAAGGAATTCAGGCCCACAAAAGTTTCATGATAATTTGCGATTGCCGCGGCCTCGGCCCCGGTAAACAATGCCTGCAAAGCATCCCAGCTTTTTATCGGAAGAGAATATAATGTCTTTATAACTACGTCCCCGTCCGAAGAAAGAAGAGCAGAGGAAATCTCCTTGACTCCGGTTTTTACGGAATCTCCGGCATTTGCAATAATGTCCGCAACAGGGCGGAGCTGTGCTGCGATGTTTTCAACCGCTGTAGGAATGCCCCTTAATGCGCCATACATGGCAATAAGTATGGGGAACTGGATAAATGACTGCAGACATCCTCCGGCCTGGGACACGCCATACTTGGCATATACAGCCCTTGTCTCCGCCTGCATTGCCTGCATTGCATACTGATCACCCTGAGCGCCCTTGTACTTATTCTGAATTTTCTGAAGCTCAGGCTGCATTACGCTGGTAAGTTTTGTAAACTTCTGCTGTTTAATTGTCAGCGGAAGAAGAAGAAACTTAATAATCAGCGTGAAGAGAATAATCACGAGACCGATATTGGCAATTCCGATTAAATCAAGAAAACGATAAAGATAATTGAGTGCCCAGGAAAAAAGCCAAACTATCTGCTTGATGACCGGCCAGCTGTAGCACCCGTCGCCCATTGCGCCGGCATTGGCAGAACTGCCTCCGCAGGCCGAAAAAAGTAGAAAATTAAACACGTATGACCTCCTTATGGTACCGGGTCGTAACCACCCTTGGAAAAAGGATTGCATCTAAGAATTCTATAGACGGCCAATCCCAGCCCTTTAAGCGGGCCATACTTCTCAATTGCCTCTATTGCATATTGAGAACAGGTAGGGATGTATTTACAATGATTATATTTTTTTGCCCCGGACAAGTATTTCTGATAAAACCTTATTGGTGCAATAAGAATCCTTCTTATCATGACTATTGACCATTTGGGATTAATCCCTGCATTTGCAACAACTGTGAAAACGCATTCCTAATCTTTTCAAAACTTTTTCCCTGCGCAGCCGGGCGGGCAACCACAACAACATGATAACCGTCCGGTATCTGCTTTTTGAGGGTCAGATAACTCTCCCTGATGAGTCTTGTCACCCTGTTTCTTACGGCACTGCTTCCGACCTTCCTGCTAACGGAAATTCCTAACCTGAAATCTCCCTCCTTCGGGAGCACATACAAGACAAGATATTTGTTTGCTAATGACTTGCCTTCCTTATATACTTCTTCAAACTGGGATACATTCTTCAAAGAATTGATGTTTCTCAAGCTAATTATCCCCCTATTAAAGAAGAAAGACCGCCTTTTTCAAAGCTGCGGTCTTAGACTGTTAAAGCTTTTCTTCCTTTTGCCCTGCGTGCGGCGATAATTTTTCTTCCGCCCGAAGTTCGCATTCTCGCTCTAAATCCATGAACCCTTGCTCTGGATTTCTTTTTAGGCTGAAAAGTCATTTTGCTCATTTGACTCCACCTCCTTGTATCCAAAAAAATAGCAACCTTTATTATATTGAATGTTTTTCCCTGAGTCAAGGGCAATTTCTCTTGAATATAAAGGGTTTTTCGGCATTAAAAACTTTTCAACAGCTTTTTTGTTATAATGTTGATAACTCTGCATACGTTTTTTCTTTTATTTATAAGGGCTTCTTAAGGTTTTGCATAGATTCTTGACAAGTTTTCAACAATTTTTTGTGTGCTGCTTTTTACATGTATTTATTGAAAATATTCTTATTTTATAATAGAATATACATATATAATTTTTTGTGTTTCAGAAATTAATAAATCAGAGGTTTTTATGCTTGATACTATTATTAAAAAATGGTCTGATATACTCAATAAACTGAAGCAGGAATATGACATTTCCGACGTTTCTTTTAAAACATGGCTTCTCCCCCTGGAGGTTCGTGCCGTTGAGGGCGACACCATTATTATTGTTGTTCCTGAAGAAACCATCGGGCTTCAATATATAAAAAAGAAGTATTCTACCCCCCTTAAGGTCTGTGTTGAGGAAGTTTTAGGACGATCGTTTGATTTGGAATTCATTCTTCCGGATCAATTTAATTCGCCTGCTGCGGACATTTATTCCGACCATCCCAAAAAACCGGATATTTTTGAAAATTCCGGCCTTAATCCTAAATATACTTTTTCATCCTTCGTAGTTGGAGAAAACAGCAACCTTGCCCATGCCGCATCTCTTGCGGTTGCAGAATCTCCTGCCCAAATGTATAACCCGTTGTACATTTACGGAGGCGTGGGTCTTGGCAAAACCCATCTTATGCAATCCGTTGCACATTTTATTTTAAATAAAAATCCTGAATTAAAAGTTTTATATGTAACCTGCGAAACGTTTACAAATGAAATAATTGATGCAATTAGAAACGGCGGCCCTATGGCGAACGTCCGTTTCCGTGAAAAATACCGTAATGTTGACGTTCTTCTTATCGACGATATTCAATTTATCAGCGGGAAGGAATCTTCCCAGCAGGAACTTTTTCATACCTTTAATGCCCTCCTTGATAATAATAAACAGATAGTTATTTCCTCGGACAAACATCCAAAGGAAATAAATAATCTCGAGGAAAGACTCTGCTCAAGATTCCTCATGGGTCTTTCCGTAGATATTCAGTCCCCTAATTACGAAACACGTGTTGCAATTTTAAGAAAAAAAATCGAATTAGAGGACTTTCCTCCTATTCCTGATAATGTTTTGGAATATATTTCCTCAAATGTTTCCTCCAATATCCGTGAGTTAGAGGGTGCCCTTATAAAAATTGTCGCCTATTCAAAGCTTACATCTTCAGTTATAACTCTGGAGTTTGCTCAAAATGTTTTACATGATCTTTTTGATGAAGCACAGAAACAGGTAACTCCTGACACAATTATTAAAATTGTATCCGAACACTTCGGTGTTACCGTAAATGATATTACTTCAAATAAAAGAACCCAGGAGATAGTTTATCCCCGCCAGATTTGTATGTATCTTTGCAGAACCCTCACTGACGTGGGTCTCACCCTTATAGGACGAAAACTCGGAAACAGGAACCACACAACAGTTATCTATGGATATGATAAGATAAATAAAGGAATTGACGAAGATAATAAAATTAAAAATGATATAGATGTATTACGTAAGAAAATTATACCCGGATAATGCAAAATTTTAAAAATTATCAACTTGTTTTTGTTGATTATTTGTTGTTAAATTTTCTTCCTTTTTAAAAGAAAATTTATTAACACTCTTCCAAGAGAAAAGAAACAAGCTTTTAACAAAGAAGATTATTGATTTTAACGGGATAACTTGCTATTTCAACAAATCAACAGCCCCTACTACTACTGCTGATAAGTAAAATATAAATATTTATAGGTCACGAAAGGAGAATTATTCCTAATGAAAATAAGATGTTTAAAAGCAGATATTCTTAACGGATTGAATATCGCCATGAGAGCAGTCCCTTCCAAAACAACCCTTCCCATCCTGGAATCATTCCTTATTATTGCAGATGAAGAAATAAGGATTATTACCAATGACAGAGATATGGGAATAGAAACCGGTATTATAGGAGGAATTGAAGACAAAGGAAAGATAGCTGTTGATGCAAAAATATTTAATGAAATTATAAGAAAATTTCCTGAAAATGAAGTAACGATAGAAACTGATGACAATCTTCGCATAAGAATTAAATGCGAAGAGTCCGAGTTTACACTTCTCGGAAGGAATCCGAAAGAATTTCCCGAGCTGCCCTACACAGAAGAAAAAGAAAAAGTGGTCATTTCTCAGTTTGTCCTAAAGGAACTTATAAGGCAGACCATTTTCTCAATATCAACAGGGGATACAAACTCCATTATGAAGGGAGAGCTTTTTGAAGTATCGGGAAACAATTTGAGAATGATTTCTCTTGACAGCCACAGGATTTCAATAAGAAGGGAAAAGTTATCAGATAGTTACAATGATTTTAAGGTTATTGTTCCCGGAAAGACGCTTAATGAATTAAGCAGGATTTTGTCGGGAGAAAAAGACGAGAAAGTCGAGATTTCCTTTGATAAGAATTTTATTAAGTTTGAGTTTAATAAAACAAAGGTTATTTCAAGGCTTATCGAGGGAGAATTCTTTAATATCGATCAAATGATTTCCTCAGATTATGAAACCGAAATAAGAATCAATAAAAATGATTTTTTTAATTGCGCGGACAGGGCATTTACTCTGACGAAGGAAGTTGAAAAGAAGCCGCTTATTCTTGATATAAGGGATAATGAGATAAAAATGGATGTCACGACCTCTTTGGGTTCGATGAACGCCCGTCTTCCCATCAGTAAGTTCGGAAAGGATCTTTTTATAGGGTTTAACCCGAAATTCTTTATAGAGGCCCTGAAAGTTATTGATGATGAGGAAATAAGTATATACTTTGTAAATTCAACAGCTCCTTGTATCATAAAAAATCAGGAAGGGGAATATATTTATATTATTCTTCCTGTAAATATCAGCAGATAAAAATGAATAAAATTTTTATAATTGATGAATACATAAAACTCGGCCAGGCCTTGAAAAAGGCCGGTCTTGTTGATAGCGGGGTTGCGGCAAAAGAAGTTATCCTCAAGGGAAAGGTTCGTGTAAACAGAGAAGTGGAACTTCAAAGAGGAAAAAAACTATATGAAGGTGATGTTTTTGAATTTGAAGGGGAGCAAATTCTTGTATGCAAATAGGATTGCTTGAACTGAATAATTTCAGAAACTATGAATCATTATCAATAGAATTTTCCGATGGAATAAATATTATTTACGGAGAAAACGGCCAGGGAAAAACCAATATTTTGGAAAGCATTTATATGTGCAGTACCGGCAAAAGCCATAAGGGAAGCAAGGAAAGGGAGTTAATAAGACATAATCAGGAAGAAGCCCATATAAAAGCGGAGTTTAAGGGAGAGCTCGGAAGCAGACGGATAGATATCCATCTAAAAAAAAATAAAGAAAAGGGAATTGCCCTTAATAAAATTCCACTTCGAAAATTAAGTGAGCTTTATGGACAGATTCCGATGGTTATTTTTTCCTCGGAAGATCTCGACATAATTAAAAGGGGGCCTTCAGACAGAAGGAGGTTCATCGATATTGAGTTGTGTCAAATTGACAATATTTATATTGAAAACCTCATAAGTTACAACAGACTTCTTGTTCACAGGAGGGAACTTTTCAAGAGCCTGGAAGAACAGGATGACAAAGAAAGCCTCTTGGAAACCCTTGATGTTCTTAATCTTCAGCTTGTAAATTACGGAACCGAAATCATTAAAAGAAGAAAGGTTTTTATAGAAGAATTGAACAATGTAATACGGGATGTGCATTATGAAATAACCTCGGGCACGGAAGAAATAAAACTGATTTATGAACCGTCTGTCGGGGAGGAAGATTTCTACGAGGAATTACTGAGAAACAAGGAAAGGGACAGTATCCTTAAGCAAACAAGCGTTGGCCCCCACAGGGACGATTTAATATTTTTAAGCAACGACATTAACATGAAGACATTCGGAAGTAACGGTCAGCAAAGAACCTGCGCGCTCTCGTTGAAACTTTCTGAAATAAAACTGATAAAAGAAAAGAAAAGAGAAAGGCCGATACTTTTACTTGATGATGTGCTTTCTGAACTGGATAGAAGCAGACAAAAAATGCTTTTAAAGAGTTTAAATAATTCCCAGACAATCATAACCTGTACCGGGATAGAAGAATTTATAAATGAAGAAGCAAAGACAGCTGAAAGATTTTTTATAAAAGATGCAGTTGTTGTAAATGAATAATCCGAAGGATGAATTATGGAAGAAAAAACATTACTGGAAAATACTGAAGTAGAGGAAGAATATGGCGCGGATAACATTCAGGTCCTTGAAGGGCTTGAAGCGGTAAGAAGGCGCCCCGGAATGTACATCGGAAGCACCGGTTCAAGGGGTCTCCACCATCTTGTTTATGAAATTGTTGACAATGCTGTTGACGAGGCTCTTGCGGGACATTGCAGCAAAATAGAGGTATGCATAAACAAAGACAATTCCGTAACGGTTACCGATAACGGAAGGGGTATACCGACAGGCATTAACACCCAGACCGGGGAAAGTGCGGTAGACCTTGTTTTCACAAAGCTTCATGCCGGCGGAAAATTCGGAGGCGGCGGCTACAAAGTATCCGGCGGACTTCACGGAGTAGGGGCTTCAGTTGTGAGTGCACTGTCGGAAAAACTTGATGTTACAATTTTCCGCGAGGGAAAGATTCATCATCAGGCATATGCAAGAGGACATGCGGCAGGAGGTTTGGAAGTTCTCGGAGATTGTCCGCATGAGCAGACGGGAACTATAATTTCATTTCTTCCGGATGACCAGATTTTCGAGGAAACAGTTTATGACTATGATATTCTGCAGAAAAGGCTGCGGGAAATGGCATTTCTTACAAAGGGCTTGAAAATTGTCCTTAGAGACGAACGCCCTGAACAGGAAACTGAAAAGATTTTTCATTATGAGGGGGGAATAAAGGAATTCGTCAGTTATGTAAACAAAAGCTCCAATCCTTTGTATAATGAGGTTCTATATTTTGAAGGAGAAAGAAATGAGGTTTATGTCGAGGTTGCTATGCAGCACAACGACGGTTATAACGAAGGCATATATACTTTTGTAAATAATATAAAAACTCCCGAGGGCGGAACCCACCTTGAAGGATTTAAAAGATCCATAACAAGAGTTTTTAATGATTATGCCCGGAAGAACAAGTTTCTTAAAGAAAAAGACGAGAATCTTTCAGGGGAGGACATAAGAGAAGGATTAAGCGCAATCATTTCCGTAAAGCTAATAAACCCCCAGTTTGAGGGACAAACAAAACAAAAGCTGGGGAACTCGGAAGCCAGCACAGCAGTCAATGCCGTTATCGGCGAGCAGCTTGGGGTTTTTCTTGAGCAGAATCCCCAGATTGGCAAACTGATTTGCGAAAAAGGACTTCTTGCACAAAGTGCAAGGAACGCGGCAAGAAAGGCAAGGGAAATAACAAGAAAATCTTCTCTTGAGGGAGGAACGCTTCCCGGAAAATTAGCGGACTGTACAGATAAAAACCCCGAAAACTGCGAAATCTTTATAGTAGAGGGAGATTCTGCCGGAGGTTCCGCAAAAACGGCAAGAACAAGGAAGAACCAGGCAATACTTCCTCTTCGCGGAAAGATTCTTAATGTTGAAAAAGCCCGTCTGGATCGTATTCTCGGGAACAACGAAATCAGAACAATGATTACCGCCTTCGGAACGGGAATTCACGAAGACTTTGATATAAGCAAATTAAGATATCATAAGATTATCGTTATGACGGATGCGGACGTTGACGGTGCGCATATTGCAACATTGCTTCTGACGTTCTTTTACAGATTCATGCCGGAGCTGATAAAGGGCGGATATGTATATCTTGCAAGGCCTCCCCTTTATCAAGTAAGCAGGGGACAGAAGAGTTTTTACGTCTACAGTGATGAAGAGCTGGACCGGCTCTTAACAGAGATAGGAAGGGACGGCCAGAACAAAATCCAGCGATATAAGGGTCTTGGAGAAATGAACGCCAGTCAGCTGTGGGAAACCACAATGAATCCGGAAACCCGTGTTCTTTCCAAGGTGATGATTGATGACGAGAACATTCAGGAGCTGGACCTGACATTTACCACGCTTATGGGCGACGAGGTTGAGCCGCGAAGAGAATTCATCGAGCTGAATGCCAAGTACGCCACTAACATTGATATTTAAAATTGATTTTTAAAATCGGGAGATATAAATGGATGAATTGAATTTAGATAATATTGAAGAAGTCGATCTGAAGAAAACCATGGAAACCTCTTACATCGATTACGCCATGAGTGTAATCGCGTCTCGTGCGCTTCCGGATGTAAGGGACGGGCTGAAACCGGTACAACGAAGGATTCTTTTTTCAATGAAGGAGTTGAGCACCAGCCCCGACAAGCCGCACAGAAAATGCGCTCGTATAGTCGGTGATACTATGGGTAAGTATCATCCGCACGGAGACTCTTCCATTTATGGAGCGCTTGTAAATATGGCTCAGGAATGGTCAACGAGATATCCGCTGATTGACGGTCATGGAAACTTCGGTTCAGTTGACGGCGACAAAGCTGCAGCAATGAGATACACGGAGGCAAGGCTTTCCAAGATTGCAATGGAAATGCTCGCAGACATCGACAAGGATACGGTTGATTTCGCACCGAACTTTGATGAAACGGAAATGGCGCCGGTGGTTCTGCCTGCAAGATATCCGAACCTTCTTGCTAACGGAACCAACGGAATTGCCGTGGGAATGGCAACCAATATCCCTCCGCATAATGTCGGAGAGCTGATTGATGCGGTGGTGAAAATAATTGACGATAAAGTCAAGGGCCTGAAGACAACTGTTGACGATATTATGAAGATTGTAAAGGGCCCGGATTTTCCGACCGGAGCAACCATCCTTGGAAGGAAGGGTATTGAAGAAGCCTACAGAACCGGCCGCGGGAAGATAAAAATGCGGGCGGTGACGGATATTGAGTTAATGGATAACGGCAAAAGCAACATAGTTGTTACCGAACTTCCTTATCTTGTTAACAAGGCCCGCCTTCTTGAGAAAATAGGAACGCTGGTAAGAGATAAAAGAATTGACGGAATAGTAGACTTGCGGGATGAAACAGACCAGACCGGAACCAGAGTGGTAATTGAACTCCGCAGGGACGTGAACGCGAATGTAATTCTTAACCAGCTTTATAAGCATACACAGCTTCAGGACAGCTTTGGGGTAATCATGCTTGCTTTGATTAACAACGAACCGAAGATTTTCAATATTCTGGAGATGCTGAAGTGTTACCTGAAACATCAAGAGGAAGTGGTAACCCGCAGAACAAAATATGATTTAAATAAAGCCGAGGAGAGGGCGCATATCATTGCCGGCCTTCTTATTGCCCTTGATAATATTGATGAAATAATAAAAATAATCAGGGGTTCGGCAAATCCTCAGGAAGCAAAGGACAAGCTTATGGAGCGGTTTGCTCTGGATGATGTCCAGGCTCAAGCCATTGTGGATATGAGATTGAGAGCCCTGACCGGATTGGAGAGAAAAAAGCTGGAGGATGAACAGGCCGAACTGCTTGCAAAAATCGCTTACTATAAAGGAATCTTAAGTGATGAGAAAGCTCTTCTCGGTGTAATCAGAGAAGAAATCTCAGAAACGAAGAAAAAATTCGGCGACAGCAGAAGAACCAAGATCGGCATAGATGACGGAGAGCTGGAGGACGAGGATCTGATTCCGGACGAGAATGAAGTCATCACTTTGACAAGGCTTGGATATATAAAGAGAATGTCCATCGATACCTTCCGGGCACAAAACCGGGGAGGGAGAGGAATCAAGGGCATTCAAACACTAAGCGATGACGTAACGGAACAAATGATTATCACAAATACTCACAATTCCCTGCTCTTCTTTACAAATACCGGACGGGTGTTCAGAATGAAGGTTTACCAGATTCCCGAGGCAAGCCGGACAGCAAGGGGGACTGCGATTATCAACCTGCTTCAGCTTCAGCCGGGAGAGACCGTTGCAACAGCCATGGCGATTGAAACCTTTGAAGGGGCAAAAAATCTGGTAATGGCCACCAAGAAGGGAATGATAAAGAAAACAGAGATTGCAGCCTATGCCAACATTAGGACAACGGGAATAATAGGAATAAGCCTGAGGGAGGGCGACGAACTTATAGAAGTTAAGCCCTCGGACGGCAACAGAGACATTCTGATGATATCCAAAAAAGGCAAGGCCATTCGATTTGCGGAAAGCGAAGTGCGCCCAACCGGAAGGGATTCCATGGGAGTTACCGGAATGAGGCTTAGTAATACAAGCCGGCAGGAAGCGGAAGCAGAGGATGAAGTTATCGCAATGATAATGGATATTCAGGGGGAATATATTTTATTTGCTACGGAAAACGGTATGGGAAAGAGAACGAAGATAGAAGAATTCTCTAACCAGCACAGGGGAGGAATGGGAGTTATTTGCTATAAGATTACCTCGAAAACCGGGGATTTGATTGAAGCCAAGGCTGTCAAGGACGGAGACCAGATAATGCTTATCACCAGCGAGGGTATCATTATCAGAACCTCAACGGAAGACGTATCAATCATCGGAAGGAACACATCGGGAGTAAAGCTGATAAATGTTGACGGAGATGATGTGAAGGTTACCGGAATGGCAAGGCTGGCAAAAGAAGATATTCCGGAAGAAGAGGATTTTGAAGAAGAAACGGAAACTCTTGAGGAAGAGGACTCCGAAAAAGTTGAGGATTTTTCGGAAGAGGAAAACCTTGAAGAAGACAAGGAATCTGCGGAAGAAAAGCAGCAGTAAAGCAGTAAACAAGATGCCGCAGATAAAAGGAAAAAACCGGATTTGTAAAAAGCAAATCCGGTTTTTGATTATCTTAATTTTTAAATAGCCTAAAACACTTTACGCTTTGGTTATTAAAACTTTCCGCTCACGCATTACTTAAAGCATTTCATTCCGGGATAGACAGCGGCGGCGCCAAGTTCGAATTCAATGCGAAGAAGCTGGTTATACTTAGCAACACGCTCGCTTCTGCTGGGGGCACCGGTCTTAATTTGGCAAGTGTTAAGAGCTACGGCCAGGTCGGCAATGGTGGTATCTTCCGTTTCTCCTGAACGGTGAGATGTTACAGTGGTATAGCCCGCCTCTTGAGCCATCTTTATTGTCTCGAGGGTTTCGGAAACAGAACCTATCTGGTTAAGCTTGATAAGAATGGAATTGCCGCAGCCGGCCTTAATTCCCTTGGAAAGTCTTGCCGTATTGGTTGCGAACAGGTCGTCGCCAACAAGCTGCACCCTGTCTCCAAGGCGGTCGGTCAACAATTTCCAGCCCTCCCAGTCTTCCTCATCAAGACCGTCCTCTATGGATAGAATAGGATATTTATTGATAAGAGTTTCCCAATAGTCAATCAATGTTGAGGAAGAAAATTTCTCTCCCGATTTTGGAAGCACATACTCGCCCTTTTTGTTTCCCTTCCATTCACTTGCAGCAGCGTCCATGGCGAAAACAAAATCTGTGCCGGGCTTATAGCCGGCATCCCGTATGGCATCCATAAGCATTCCGAAAGCTTCGTCATCACTGCTGAGGTCGGGGGCAAAACCGCCTTCATCACCAACACTGCTTGAAAGTCCTTTAGCCTTCAGGTTTTTTTGAAGCGCATGGAAAACTTCGATACACCATCTGAGGCCTTCCTCAAACGAGGCGGCGCCTACAGGCATAATCATAAATTCCTGAACATCAATATTGTTTCCGGCGTGAGCTCCCCCGTTGAGGATGTTCATCATGGGAACGGGCATGCGGTTGGCGTTTGCCCCTCCGAGCAAACGGTAGAGGGATATCCCAAGAGATTCGGCAGCCGCTCTTGCGCTAGCGATTGAAACAGCAAGAATGGCATTTGCCCCGAGTCTTGACTTGTCGGCTGTTCCGTCCGCCGCAATCATGGCTGCATCAACGGCATATACCTCCTGAGGATTCATACCTTTAAGCACATCGCTGATGATTGTATTCACGTTTTCAACGGCCTTTAAGACACCCTTGCCCCCATAACGATTTTTGTCACCGTCACGAAGCTCGAGAGCCTCGAATTCACCGGTAGAGGCTCCGCTCGGGGCAGCTCCCCTGCCGATAGTACCGTCATTAAGCAAAACTTCGGCCTCAACCGTCGGGTTTCCACGAGAGTCGATGATTTGACGGCCGGTTACTTTTTCAATTTTCAAACATTTCTTCATAATTTCCTCCGCATTGTAATGCCTTGTGGGCAAAAAAACGATAATGAATAATCTTAATATATTATAACGGCAACTGTTAAAATATCAACAGGCCCTTTACAAGCCCTTGCGGAATTCAAAAGCAATCAATTTAAATCGTCAGAGAGTCGCCGGTGGCAAGATATCCAAGGCGCCTTCCCATTTTCTCTTTCATGTAAGAATATTGTTCAAGACCTGTACAGTGACAGGTATAATAGATTGCCGGGAGCTCAAGGAGCTTGCCCGAAACCATATCCAATTTACGGAAATCTTCCCTTGGAATATCCATGAAATGGAAGCCGCCGACGACAGCATCCGGGCAAAAAGAAGCCGCCCACATGGCCACATTTACTATGCCCTTATGGGTGCAGCCGGTGAAGAGTACACGCCGGTTGTTATCCTTTACAAGAAGATAAATTTCGTGGTCAAAAATTTCTTTTTCAAGACGGACGCTGCCGTCATCACATAAACTTCCGCAAGTCATTCCGCAATCATCAATGGGTTCATGAAGCTTTTGATAGTTACAATTTATAATCCCCAGCTCTTCATCTATTATCAGACCTGCTTTCAGCTCAGTGATACGGGGGTTGTTCACGATGGCCGGCTCAACGCCGATGTAACGGAGATTTTTATCGTAATGCGGATTACCGTAGCCTTCGCCGGCATATATCTTTGCGGTTTTGTTGATTCTCATAAATTCAGCAAGCCCTCCTGAATGGTCATAATGACCATGAGAAAGGATGACCGTGTCAATCAGGGAAAGGTCTATTCCCATGTGTTCGGCATTCCTTGCAAACCTCCCGTCAGGTCCGGCATCTACTAAAACCTTGTGATGAGCCGTTTCTACATACAGGCTGAGTCCGTGTGCACAGGACAGCATGTCGTTGCCGGTTGTGTTTTCTATCAAAACCTTAATTATCATGTTGAAAGCCTCCGTCTGAAAAAAGAAATGTGTGGAAACACCGTTTGCATTTGTTGAATTATAACATACTTTAAGATAGAATTATGTGGATAAAAAGCATTTCAGAAAATAATATTGAGAACAAAATCGATAAAAAAGAGGCGGCATGACATTAAGGGAATTGGAAATAGGAAAATCGGCAATTATTGAGAGCGTTGCGGGAAGCGGAGCTTTGAGACAGCATCTTCTTGACATGGGGTTGATTCCGGGAACAACGGTTACCATGGTCAAGTATGCACCTATGGGAGACCCGGTGCAGATCAGTCTGAACGATTATGACCTTACTCTGCGCAAGGCTGATGCGGAGAATATAAGGGTAGTTCCGATAGACGCGCCGGATACGAAAAAGAAGCCCCGTCATAAAAAAAGGGAAGAAAAACAAAAGTTTTTCGGGGAAAACAAGCACAGACACAGACACAAAAGACATGAGATTCCCCTCAATGTACATCCGGGATTTGGAGAGGGAGGAAGGTTTCATAAAAAGAGAGATGAAAATCCGCTCCCGGAGGGACAGCTGCTGACAATTGCTCTAGCAGGCAATCAAAACAGCGGAAAGACGACCCTTTTTAACCAACTGACAGGGTCCAATCAGCATGTGGGCAACTTCCCCGGCGTCACCGTGGAAAGGAAAAGCGGAGCCATACGCAAATATCCCAATACAGAAGTTACGGATTTGCCGGGAATTTATTCCATGTCACCATATAGCAGTGAGGAGCTGGTAACGAGGTCATTTATTATCGAAAATAAGCCCTCATGCATCATTAATATTGCTGACGCGACCAACATAGAAAGAAACCTTTACCTGACGATGCAGTTGATGGAATTGGATGTTCCCATGGTATTGGCATTGAACATGATGGACGAGATGACGGGCAACGGAGGCTTTGTACGTATAAATGAAATGGAGCACATTCTCGGCATTCCGGTAATACCGATTTCGGCAAGCAAGAATCAGGGCATCGATGAGTTGATAAATCATGCAATACATGTTGCCAAATATCAGGAGGGTCCCAAACGCAAGGATTTTTGCAGGGATGATGTCGAACGCGAAGAAGCTGTTCACAGAGGACTGCATGCAATCATCCACTTAATTGAACATCATGCGCGGAAAGTGGAAATACCGGTCAGGTTTGCCGCAACAAAGCTCATTGAAGGAGATGAGCTGGTTATGGAAGCTCTCAATCTGTCCCAAAACGAGAAAAAGACGGTGGAACATATTATTCTTCAGATTGAAAAAGAAAGCAATCTAGATAGGGTCGCCGCAATAGCAAATATGAGGTTTTCCTTTATAAGTCGTCTTGTTTCGCAGACGGTGGTAAAACCGCAGGAAAGCAGGGAGCATGAGAGGAGCAAGAAGATTGACCGTTTCCTTACGGGAAAATACACGGGGCTTCTCTCATTCATGATAATAATAGCATTGATTTTTTATCTCACGTTTAACGTTATCGGCGCAGGACTGCAGTCCCTGCTGGAGATATTCATAGAATGGGGAACGGCTCAGATAGATATGCTTTTGTCGACATGGGAGGTTAACGCGGCGGTTCATTCCCTTGTGGTGGACGGGATTCTTGCGGGGATCGGCAGTGTTCTTTCTTTTCTTCCGATTATTGTGGTTTTATTCTTTTTCCTTTCAATGATAGAGGACACGGGTTACATGGCAAGAATTGCCTTTGTAATGGATAAACTTCTGCGAAAAATAGGCCTTTCCGGACGAAGCATAGTTCCTTTGCTCATCGGATTTGGGTGCTCGGTGCCGGCAATTATGGCATCAAGGACGCTGCCCTCTGAAAGGGACCGCAAAATGACAATAATGCTTACCCCTTTTATGAGTTGCTCGGCAAAGCTTCCGATATACGGATTCTTTGCGGCGGCGTTTTTCCCGAAAAGAGCCGCCCTTGTCACATTTCTTCTTTACTTCGGAGGAATAGTTGCGGGCATACTTGTAGCACTGGTCTCGAAGAGCAGTGTTTTCAAGGGTGAAGCGGTTCCGTTTGTAATGGAGCTGCCAAATTACAGATTCCCCAGTCTAAAGAATGTTCTCCTGTTGATTTGGGAAAAGGCAAAGGATTTTTTAAGGAAGGCATTTACCATAATTTTCCTGGCAAGCATAGTAATATGGTTTTTACAAAATTTCGGGACATCACTTTCCATGGTTTCCGATCCGTCTGAGAGCCTGCTCTCACTTATTGCCGGCTTTATCTCGCCCATATTCAAGCCCCTCGGCTTTGGGGATTGGAGAATTTGTGTGGCGCTGGTAACGGGATTTCTGGCGAAGGAAAGCGTGGTTTCGACCCTGAAGGTTTTGTTTACCGATACAGCCGCTTTGGCGGATGTGTTAAGCCCGGCGGCGGCAGCCGGATTTCTGACATTTTGCCTGCTTTACACTCCCTGTGTGGCGGCAGTTGCGGCGGTAAAAAGAGAGCTGGGAGGCAAGTGGGCTATATTTACGGTTATATTCCAATGTGCCGTGGCATGGATTTGCGCCGGACTGGTCAGGCTGGCGGCTTTATTGATAGGAATCGCCTGATTCGATAGTAAAAGGGCGGACATAGCGAAATGTCGACAGTGAATCAATCCGACAGGATTCGTTGCCAACAGCCGAAAAATGAAGTATAATAAAAGAGATATTTATCCTGTGAGGAAACGGAATAATAATGACAGCGAGCGGTTATGACAAAATAATAATTGGCGCGGGGCTATACGGATTATATGCGGCAAAATACTGCGCTGAAAAGAGACAAAGGGTTCTTGTCATAGAATGTGACAATGCGCCTTTCATGCGCGCAAGTTACATTAATCAGGCCCGGGTGCATCAGGGATATCATTATCCCAGATCTCTTTCCACTGCTGTGAAAAGCGCCGGATATTTCGAGAGATTTAACCGGGACTTTGATTTTTGTATTAACGGACAGTTCGACCAGATTTATGCAACATCAAGGCAGTTTTCCTGGACGGACGGAAATCAGTTTAAGGCATTCTGCGAGGCGGCGGGAATTCCCTGCGAAGAACTTCATCCAAACAGATTTTTCAAGGAAAGAATGTGCGACGGCGCCTTTTTGACCAGAGAATATGCATACGATGCGGACATACTGAAAGAATACTTCATGGAGGAAATCGGCAGGCTTCAAAACGTGGAGCTGCATTTCGGAGAAAAAATTAACGTCATAGAGCAAGACGGCGACAAATACTTAATCGAAACGGACAGAGGGAGCTATAGTTCAGGATTTGTTTTAAACGCAACATATGCTTCCACTAACCAGATTCAGAAACTGGCCGGATTTGATTGTTTTAAAATTAAGTATGAGTTATGTGAGATTATTTTATGCGATGTGCAAGAACCCTTGAAAGATATAGGAATCACGGTGATGGACGGACCGTTTTTCTCGATAATGCCCTTCGGCCGGACGGGACTGCATTCGTTGACGGCGGTTACTTTTACTCCTCATGCGGCCAGTTATGAGCAGCTGCCCACCTTCGGATGTCAAGAAGAGAGCAAGGGATTTTGCAGCCCGGAGCATCTTGGGAATTGCAACAGCTGCCCGGCAAAGCCGGATACGGCCTTTGACTATATGGCAGGCCTGGCGAGGAAGTATCTTCGAGAGGAATACGGCTTCAGCTTCAGGGAGGCACTTTTCTCGATGAAGCCGATTCTCGTAAATTCGGAGATAGATGACTCAAGGCCGACGGTGGTGAGGGTTCATTCCGACAGACCATATTTTATCAGCGTGTTATCGGGAAAAATAAATACATTGTACGATATGGATGAGGTTTTGGATTATGATTAACAAAGAAAAAAACTTTGTTTCGGCAGTTATTTATGTCAGGAACGCAGAACATATAATTAAGGATTTTGTTTTGCATATTGCCCGGGAATTGGATAAAAACTTTCAGCATTCGGAAATCATCTGCGTTAATGACGCCTCAACAGACGAGAGCGTTGCCCGGCTGCGCTTGTTGGAGAATGAAGTTGAAAATGTCAGCATTACCCTGCTCAGTCTGAACAGGTTTCACGGAAAAGAAGCTGCAATGCAGGGCGGACTCGGGCTGACCGTGGGAGATTTTGTCTTTGAATTTGACGAGGTTTCACCTGATATTGATGTTAAAGACATGATGCGGCTGTACACTAAGTCTCTTGAGGGATTTGACATAGTTGCAGCAGTCACCGGCAAGACAAGAGGAATCTCGTCAAAGCTGTTTTATAAACTGTTCAACAAATCGGCAGACATTCCATATGAATTGATGACGGAGTATTTCCGGATTCTCAGCCGGAGGGCGATTAACCGGATAGGAAGCCTGAACAGGATTATTACATACCGGAAAGTTGCCTATGCTTCAAGCGGGCTTAAGTATGCCACAATTGAGATTGCTCCGGTGAAAACTCTCCTTAGGGAAAGCCGGGAAGAAAGACGCTTCAGACGATATCTGGCAGCGGATTCCGTATTGATGTTTACCAATCTGGGATTCAAATTTTCCGTGCTGATGACCGGCCTCATGATGGTGGTCATGGTGGGAATAGTTGTTTATGCTTTAATTTCCAGAGGTCTTGGAATAACGGTTCCGGGCTGGACATCCACGGTGCTTCTTGTCGCGTTCGGTTTTTTCGGATTGTTTGGCATTTTATCAATTATTACGAAATATTTGCAGCTGCTTATGGATGTCAATGTTAGGAAGTCGGCGTTTACCTTTGAGAGCATAGAAAAAATAACGAGAGACGGAAGATAGAGTGTTTTTAAATATACTTTTGCCGGTTTATAACGAAGAAAGAAGAATAGAAAGAGGGGTTGAAGGAACGATAGATTTCCTGTCTTCAATCGGTTTTGACGACTATCGGATAACCATTGAGGACAACGCCTCAACGGATGATACCGGGAAAAAGGCCCTGGAAATGAGCGCAAAGCATCCACAGGTATATTATGACAGACTTGAGCATAAAGGTGTGGGGATTGCTTTTGCAAACGGAGTCATGAAAAACACCTGTGAAGTCGTGGGCTACATGGATATAGACCTTTCTACGGATGTAAGGCATCTAAGGGAAGTGATAGAGATAATGCAAGCGGACCCCGCATGCATGATGATAAACGGGTCCAGATGGAGCCGGGAGTCGGAAACAACCGGCAGAAAGTGGTATCGAAACCTGTCTTCCCACGGACTGACCCGGCTGTTGAAAATTTTTCTGAAAATGAAGGCGTCCGATTCCATTTGCGGCTTTAAATTCTTTCGGAATAAATTTGCAAAGGAGTTGATTGATGAAAGCAGCCGGGAAGAGCGGGGATGGTTTTTCATTATCGAAATCTTGTTGCGGGCAGAAAGAAAGAATGTCAAAATCCACGAGCTGCCAGTCAGGTGGAAAGATGACTATGATTCCAAGGTTGATTATATTAAGGTGATAAAGAATTATCTCAGCGACATCAAAAGACTTCGCCGGGATTTTAAGTCAGAGAAAATTTTATAACCGAAGGAACCCTATAAAAATAAAGAAATTCATAGCCGGAAGAAATCTGCAAACAACAATTGAACGGCGGGCAAAGGGGCTGCGGGAAGGGGAACATATGATAAGGAGCCTTCTTGTCGGAAGAGGCTATTGGGGAACAATTCTTGAAAGATATTTAAGCGAGACCGGATTTGATGAGGTGGGCGTATTTTCAAGGACGGGCGGCAAAACTCTAAAAGAAATGATTTCAGACAGCAAGGCGGAGGCTGTCTTTATTTGCACTCCGGTTTCCACCCATTATGAGTACGTGAAGGAGGCCCTTGAGACCGGGGCTCATGTTTTTTGTGAAAAAATGCTAACGGATAATGAAGAAAAGATGAACTTTCTTTTCCGGCAGGCTGACGAAAAGAACAAAATTCTTTTTACGGATTATATATACCAATTTTCTCCGTCGATAGGGGAAATGAAAAAGAGGATATCTTCATTAGGGGAGATTGTCTCCATTGATGCGCAAATCACCCAGAAAGGAAAGTTATATAAGGATACAGACGTCCTCGGAAACATAGGGGTGCACATGCTGTCCGTGGTTGGACTCATGACGGATTACTCGGAAGCCTACAGCATTGATGAGTGTAGGGTAAATGCTTCAAATGATGCCGGTCCGATGGATTTACATCTGAAAATGCGCGTTAAGGAGGCAATTGTCGGCATAAGGGCGTCAATTGTCAGCGAAGAGAAAACAAGAAAAATAAATGTTGTCTGCAGGGAAAAACAACTTTCGTTTGATATGATGAACCGGCCGTCGTTAGTAATAACGCAAAATGACGGCAGGAAACAGGGAATGTTTTTCGACGAGGGAAACAACCTGAAAGCGGCGCTTGAATCCTTTAGGGAGTCTATAGAAAGCGGAGAATGTGAAGAAAACCGTCGCTGCTGCGAATACATTGAGAAGATGGTGCCTAAGATTAGAAAAAACTACGTCGACAGCGGATGCTAAACCAGATATTTGTTTATCAGGGGAATTTTCTTTAAAAGCCAGGTTATGCCAAAACCGATTAGGAAGGTAAGAATTGCAGTCAAGGGAACGCCAAAGAGCGGGTGAAAGGTTGTGGCACTGATTCCAAACCAGGTTTCTATTTTCAGGATGATAATGTCATGAAGAAGATATATACCGAAGCAATAGCCGGAAAGCTTCCGCGTCAGGCCGTCCGTTCTCGGACGGCCTTTAATGTTGTATTTGAAAAACACAAATATGGCAAGGGCTTCAAGCATTTCATGAAGGGTAAAACTGTCATGGAAGGCGTCACTGGGATAGCCCGCACGCAGGGAAGAAGCCGCGGTGAGGAGAACTCCGGTGACGGCGGTTATTGTTGACAGAACATACAGGAAAATTCGCAGCCGCTTTTCCACCCCATAGGTATGAATATAATATCCCGCTAAAAAGAAGAAGGAATAGCCCAAGAAGGTGTTAAGGCGCAGATTGTACAGGTGACCGCCGATCATTTCCGTATATCTGACAATCGCTTCGTTTCCAAAGAATATGATAAAGTCATATGTTTCAGGGAGAAGAAAACCGACGACAAATGCTACTGTCAGGAAGTAAAGGATTTTTCTTTTTGAAGAGACAATCTCCCTGAAGAAGGGAATGCACATGTATAACCCGATCAAGGCGAGAAGAAACCAGAGATGATAGTTGCAGGAAAAGATTTTCTGAAGGATGCCAATGACCCCTTTTCTCCAATGGGTGGCAACAGCATAAAAAATGTCCCAAAAAACGAACGCCACGGCAAGCCTGAAGATGTACCGGGAGTAGATTCTCTTTAAGGGAATTTCCCGTTTCAGGAAGAGGGCCCCGCTGATCATAAAAAAGATGAGCACCGGCGGACGGTTAAAACACTTGAATACATTGAGAATCTGCCAGTTAACCGTGGAAATTTCCTCAACATGCCATTTATAAGCAGCCACATGTATCAGCATTATGCAAAAGGTTGCAAACACTCTGAGATAATCGAAATATTCAGTTCTTACCGGCTCGGCATGAGCCGCGGAAGGTTGAGTGTTCATTTTTCAGACGATGTATTTATTGACAAAGGGTATCAGGTTAATAAGTGCCGAAAGTCCCATGGATAAGGCAAAAACGGTCAGGCCGATAAGCGGGACTGTCCATAAAGCCATGGTTTCGCCAATCAGGAAAGGGAATCTATTCAGGAAAAATTCAATCAGCAGCGGATGTATAAGAAAAACCCCGAAGCTATATTTAGAAAGACGACGGATAAAGCCGTCCGTCTTTAAGGGCTTTTTAGGTGCATGTTTAAAGAAGACAAAAGTTGACAGGACTTCAATACAGACAAACAAGGAGAAGTTCTCATGAAAGAGATTCATCGGCGCTCCTACGCGGATTGAATGAAAAAGAGTCAGCAAAAAGGAGAATATAAATGATAATGCTCCGCAAATATATATTATCATCCGCAGTTTCCGACACAACTCGTGTCGGCTTAAAAACCAGCCCATCATAAAGAAAAAGGAATACCCGAAAACTATCTGCATATGCATGTCCGAGATTCTGTCTGAAACAAAACCCGCGTACAAGCGCATAGTTTTTTCGCCGAAGGAGTGAAGCAGGTTGACGGCAAAAGGAAGGATAATTGTAAAAACAGCGGAAAGAACCAGAAAATACCGAAGAAGGGCTTCCTTTCTTGCAAACAGCTTAAGTATGGGCTGGGCCACATACAGGCCTATCATCATCGGAATAAACCAAAGATGATAATGGCTGCTTACAGTCACTTCAAGCACCGAAAGCACTCCCCATTTATAATTGGATACAATTGCAAAAACAAAGCTCCAAAAAAGAAAGGCGACGAGCAACCTGAGAATATATTTTCCATAGAGTTTTTTAACGGGAATATCCCGTCCCAGGAAGAGAGCTCCGCTGATCATTACAAACAAAAGAACCGCATGGCAGGTCAAGGCCTTGTATGCATTGAGAATGGCAAAATTTACACTCTTCACTGCTGCTCCATACCAGCCAAAGGAGGCTGTGTGCAGAACGCAAATGAGGAACACGGCAAAAACCCTCAAGTAGTCAAAGAAAACAATCCTTGAAGAGCCGCCGTTTGATAAAATCGTTTGTGAATCGTCTGTTCCGGTCAAGTCATCCTCCGGGAGAGCTACAACGCTTTTTCAAAGTAAGCTATGGTATTTATAAGACCTTTTTCAAGAGGAATCAGAGGCTCCCAGTTTAATTTCTCTTTTGCCAAATCAATGACCGGGCGCCTTTGAGCCGGATCATCGCTTGGAAGAGGCATATAGACAATCTTTGAGGAAGAGTTGGTCAGCTCGACAATTTTTCGGGCAAGTTCAAGCATGGTGAATTCGCCCGGGTTGCCGAGATTGACAGGCCCTGTGAAGTTTTCGCAATTCATCATTTTGTACACTCCGTCAATCAGGTCGTCGACGTAACAGAAACTTCTGGTTTGACTTCCGTCGCCGTAAATGGTTATGTCCTCGTTTTTAAGAGCCTGAGTAATAAAGTTTGACACTACGCGGCCGTCATTTTTGCTCATGCGCGGCCCATAGGTATTGAAAATCCGCACAACCCGGATATCCACATTATGCATGCGGTGGTAGTCAAAGAAGAAGGTTTCGGCCATGCGCTTTCCTTCATCGTAGCAGGAGCGAAGACCTATCGGGTTTACACAGCCGCGATAGGTTTCCGGCTGGGGATGCACCTCAGGATCCCCGTATACCTCCGAGGTGCTGGCCTGGAGAATCCTGGCATAGACTCTTTTGGCAAGCCCGAGCATGTTGACGGCCCCGAAAACACTGGTCTTGGCCGTCTTAACCGGGTTGTATTGATAGTGGACCGGACTTGCCGGGCAGGCAAGGTTATATATCTGGTCAACCTCAACATAGAGAGGTTCAGTGATATCATGCCTGATAAATTCAAAGTATGGGTTGGAAAGAAGATGACGGATGTTGTCCTTGGTTCCCGTGAACAGATTGTCCACGCAGATGACATCATTGCCCTCTTTTATCAGTTTGTCGCAAAGGTGGGAGCCGAGAAATCCCGCTCCGCCGGTTACCAGTACTCTGCTCATGGAAAAACTCCTTTACTGTTTATATATAACGAATTTTCGAATAAGAAAATTCCAAAAAAACACGATTCCGGTTGCGGCAATTTTACAAAGAACCTTCAGCAGATCGGTATTCATACCGAGAACGTCCACGAACAGAAACATCAGCAACATATTCAGTCCGAGGCCGATTGCGCTTACAATAAAAATGAATGCCAGCTCTCTGCCCCGCCTGTTTTTGTAGGAGGAGCTGTTTTTAAATGTCCACACACGCCCGAGAATCCAGTTTGTTGTGGTGGAAAAAATAAAAGCCAGGGCCGTGGAAAGTATGTAGTGAAGATCGCAGACATTTGAGAAAAGGGCAAACATCAGCCACTCAACAATAGCCGCAATTCCTCCCACGAAAAAATAGGAGACCAGCTGAAAAAGGAATTCTTTGTTGAAAAGCCTTTTCATTTACGATATCTCCAAATGACGTAAATTGCACGGAGGCCGTCCTTAAAGCCGATCTTTTTGCCCTCCCGACTGGTTCGCGGGTAGTATGAGATGGGAACCTCGTTGATTTTAATCCCCATTTTGGAAATTTTTGCCGTGATTTCCGGCTCAAAACCAAAACGGTTTTCCTCGATGCTCACAGACTGGATAATCTCTCTTTCAAAGGCCTTATAGCAGGTTTCCATGTCGGTAATCTTTTGGCCGGTAAACAGATTGGACAATTTGGTAAGGAACCAGTTGGCCAGACGGTTCAGCAGGTATCCTTTTCTTTTTTGATTGAGGAAGCGGGAGCCGTACATAACGCGGGCTTCTCCGTTAAAAATAGGCTCGACCACAAGGGGATACTCCATCGGATCGTATTCCATATCGGCATCTTGAATAATGACAACGTCTCCGGTTGCTGCGGCAAAGCCGGTTCTCAGCGAGGCACCCTTGCCGCCGTTTACTTCATGGTAAATAATCATATCTACGAGGGGGCGTATCTTCTCTTCAAGAATATCGCGTGTCGCATCGGTGGAGCAGTCATCCACCACAATGATTTCCTTGTTTGCGATGGGGGACATGCGAACCTTGTCAACTATCGCGACGATGTTGTTCTGTTCATTGTAACAGGGAATTACTATGGATAGTTTTTTTTCTGGCATACGGAGCTCCGGTTTTCAAGGTCGCATGGGACCTTTATTCTTGCTGTATTCTAACTTTGCATTATAGCTTTAACAGGGAAGGTTTGTCAAAGAATATGATGATAATCAAAGAAAATTCGGGGACGAAAAAACTTCCTCCGCAGAAGCAGAAAAAGGACAAAAAGACAGGTGCTGAAAAGCAGACTGCTGCCATATAAAATTACCTGGAGCCCTTCTTGTAAGGTTCCATCTTTTTCTTTTCAAAACGCTCCTTGATATTGTCAATGACGGTGTCTTTCAAATGTCCGATAACGTCCGCAACAGACCGGCGTTTTTCTTTTTCCATTTCCGAGAAAGCCTTGATAAGAGGAAGGATGTTCTTCACATCAAAGAGGTTATCAATGGTCTCATATTCCTTAATAAGGGCGAAGAGTGTTTCGATGAATTGCTCCTTTTCTTCATAGGTCATGCGTTCGAGCCATTCGCTGATATTTTCCTGCCCTATACGGCTTTTGTTTGACAGACCCTGCTCCCGGACTACATCGGAGGGGCCGACCTCCCACGAGAAAAGATTATGCTGTTCCATGCCGGATTTATTGCTTTGGACAACCGTATAGGGTTCCTTATGCTCAAGAAGAAGTCCGATTATAGAGTCCTGCGGCACATAGGTAAAGATTCTTCCGACAAGCTCCCGAAAAGGGTTTTTAGCGGTAACCTTTTCGTTAAAGCCGGGTCCGTCGAAATTGAACACGGATTTTATGCGTGAGCGGATTTTCGGAGAAGAAAAAGTCGCTCCGTAAACCGCAAGGTTTCCGCCCTTTGAATGTCCGCCGATATAAAGAGTTCCCGCGGTTGCGGAGGCGATGCGGGAAATGTATTCCACGGCCGCTTTTTGGGCGGGGACTTCCTCGTTGTACGACAACATCAGATTTTCTTTCCAGCCTACAAGGGAGTGGTCCGTTCCGCGAATTGCGATAAAATGAGATTTCTTCCCTAAAGAGACGGTGTATGCGGCAAATTGTTTTCCCCGGTCATTATCCACGATGTTTTCGAAAGCCAAAAGGGGCAGGGAGGAAAAACGTTTGCTTTCTATAAGCAGGCGTCCGAACTCAAACGAATCTTCGATGCAGTGTTCAGGCAGGGGCAAACTCATTGCCTGTTCACAAAAAGCTCCAATGGTAACGGCCGGGCGTCGGAGGCCATCATTAACCGACAACCCTAAGTCCCAATAAGACAATTCGCAGAAAATCATGGCATCCACCACGTTCAGGGGGAGGGCTTTAAAATCAAGGTCTCCGCGCCATTTTATATAATCGAGCATTCCGGGCATATGAGCCTCCTTAGCGGTTTTTCAGAAGAGGTTGTTTTTCAGAAAGCGAATCCGCCTGTACATATATGCTGTGAGCAAGGAACAGGGCGGACGGATAATAAATGAAGTCACAAAGGTAAAGAAACAGTTTCGGCGCTGCGGTAAAGGTATCAATCAGCAGCATGGTATCCGAGAAAAAGAACAGGGCGCTGCCAATCAGCAAAATCAAGTTAACCCCGGAGCGTTCGCTCCGGTAATTGGAAATTGCCTTTCCAAGAAGGAAAGAAAGGAACAGGCTGTATATAACGGCAACAGCCATCATAGTCCCGGAGCCATAGTCGAAGAAAGGAACAAATACAAGAATGCAGACCGCAATGACAAAGATTCCCAGACTGATGAAAATATCACGAAGGAGAAGTTTCATCCATTTACAGTAGGCAACAAAGAAACATATGTGTCCTGCTGCAAATATTGCAGCTCCGGCGATAAAAACCAGTTCAAGAACAATATCGGCAACAAAACAGAAGAAAAGCCCTGTGAAAATAATGATGGAAAACGCCTTGTTTTCAACATCGGATTTCAAGGCGAAAACAAGATTGATTAACCCCGTTAAAAGAAAAAAGGCACTGGCCAGGCCCTTAATCCATATAGGGCCGACTATTTTGTAACAGATGACGCAGAGAATAGTCACTGCCCCGAGAATATAATTCAGCCGCAAAACAATTCGGTTATTCATGACGCACCTCCGATTACCTTAAAAAGCCATCCGGAATCTCCGGACGGCTTTATTATAACACAATATTTGAAAAACAAGCACTTATGTGTCGATGCTTCCGCCGTCAGAAAGGTCACGGCCTTCAAGAAGAATCAGCTTTTCCGCCAGCAGCTTTGAAAAGCCGCTGAACACGATGGCAGAGGTAATAAGGTCTTCAGTTGTCTGCACACCTGCCTCATAGTCTGAAGAAGATTCGAGGCCGAGAAGGGGGCCGGCCATAAGTCTTATTTGCTCTACGAAATAGAGGGAAACGATGCGATGGCGCTTTGCATAGGCATCGTAGATTTCTCTGGCCTGTTCTTCGGAGATGTTCAGAGGGATGATTTTCTGAATAAATGAAATGTTCAGATTGTGCTTCAGGGAGCAGATAACGATGAGGTATGCAATGTGAAGGCGGTAATATTTTTTATTAACCGGCTTCGGCATCACCCCCGTGCGCACGTAATTATTAATGGCTGAGGCGGTTATCAGTTCGGAATCTTTAAGTTCAGGAGGCAGATAATCCAGATATTCGATAAGAAGCTGAATGACCTGCTCCATGTACAGCCCCAGGTCAGGGATGTTTTCCCATTCGGGAAGGCGGTAATTGTCCAGATATCTTCCCCAACGGCGCAGCTTGCCTGCAATCAGGTCGTTGTTGTAGATCATATAACCCCCGTAAAGCATTTTTATGAGATTCAAACGCCAACAAAAGCATTTTACCATATGCCGCGGGAAAAACAAGGAAAATAATATGAAAAGCTTCTTGACATAATTAGCAAAATAATATAATCTAATGCTGCGCATTAGATAAAGCAGCAAATAAAGGAGTCAATTAATGAGTGATTTTATAATAATTACAGATTCAGCCTGCGACTTAAAACCGGAAACAATGAAACAGTTGGGAGTAAAGTGTTGTGATATAACCTTTCTTTTCGAAGGAGAAGAGGATCGGGAATATAAAAACGAATCCATCGGAAACAAGGAGTTTTATGACATGATGAGGGCGGGCAAGGTTGCCAAGACTGCCGCTGTCAACGCAGACTCTCTGGGGAAGGTTTTCGAGGAAGAGCTTAAGGAAGGAAGGGATGTTCTTTATATCGGGTTTTCTTCAGGACTCAGTACGACCTTTAATTCCTCCTGTATTGCAGCTGAAGAATTGCTGAAGAAGTATCCTGACAGAAAGATTATATGCGTAGATTCTCTGTGCGCTTCCGGAGGATTCGGAATGTTGATTTTCCTTGCGGTTGAGAAGAAAAACGAGGGAGCTTCCATTGAAGAGGTTGCCGACTACGCAAGGGAAAAGATCCCGCAGATAGCCCACTGGTTTACTGTGGACAATTTGGTTTATTTGAAACGGGGCGGCAGGATAAGCGCAACAACGGCTCTTTTAGGAGGGGCGCTGAACATTAAGCCGATTCTTCATGCCGATAATGAGGGACGTCTTGCCTCCTGCGAAAAAGCGAGGGGAAGAAGGAAGTCGCTGAAGGGATTAGTTTCCAAATACGGAGAAACGGCTATTGAAACAGGCCGGGGGCCGGTTTACATAACCCATGCGGATTGTGAGGAAGATGCACGTATCATTGAACAGGAATTGAAGGAAAAATATGGGGTGTCGGTTGATATGATTTTTGACATCGGACCGGTTATCGGAGCTCATTGCGGCCCCGGAACCGTTGCTTTATTTTTCCTTGCAAAGCAACGATAGATAACTACTCTCTTTTGAACATATAAGGATCCAAAGAAAAACGACTGCCAAAACTGACGGCAGTCGTTTTTCTTTACAAAACATTAATCAATGCATCAACCAGCATTTGTAGAACAATTAATTCTGATGGAGGGATATCCTCTCGTCCTCGGAAAGCATCATTATAAGGCTTGCCGATACCGTAAACACAGAGAATTTCCATCATTCCAAAGAGCGCTTTTAATTCTTTTCCCAGTACAGCTCAAGAATAGCACCGTCTTTCCATACAAAAGCCAAGCGGTCACCCATGTCATTGGCGTCCATGGGTCCACAGATGACAGAATCAGCATCAGCAATATACTTCTCCAAATCATCCACTTTGTAGGCTACGTGAGGATTTCGGTGAAGAACCTCAGGGAAGGGCGTGCCCTCTTCAAATTTAAGATACTCAATCTTGTAGTCATAGTCATCCACATTGCTGACCCAAAATTTGGCGCCCTCAACGTAAACCATGCCCGGCTTCAGGTTTGTAACAGGAATACCGATGTGCATATAAACAGCAGACATTATGTTTCCTCCTTATTATTTCGCATTTTTGACTTCTTCGTAAACTTCATAGGCCTGTTTTGGGGTGTAGCCTTCATGAACCACCCTCCCAATGGCCTGTACCATCCCGGCGGGGCTATCGGACTGGAAAATGTTGCGGCCCATATCCACACCGCGAGCTCCATCGGAAATCGCTTTGTATGCCATCTCCAGCGCTTCCAACTCAGGCAACTTTTTCCCGCCGGCAATCACTATGGGTACCGGACAGGCCGCAGCCACGCGTTCAAAACCGTCACAGTAATAACTCTTGACCAAATTGGCTCCGTTTTCAGCCAGCACGCGGGTGGCGAGCTGGAAGAATTTTTCTGTGCGCTCCATCTGCTTGCCCACAGCTACAACTCCCAAAGTAGGGATACCGTAGCGAGTGCCTGCGTTAGCGGTACGAGCCAACAACTCCAGAGAGCGGGACTCACCGGGAGCTCCGATGAAGGTCTGCACCGCCATGCAATCAGCATTCATGCGGATGGCATTCTCGACATCACAGACAATGCCGCCGCCGTTGGACATCTCATCGAACAAGACGGTGGAATCATAGGTAACACGGATACATTTTCCCACCCGCGCAGCGGGGTTTATGCAGGCGCGAATCATGCCCCAAGTGCCCATCAGTACATCCACGTGAGGGATAAGAGGAGAGATTACCACATCAACGCGCTCCAGACCGGCAGTGGGTCCCATGATATAGCCGTGGTCAAATGCCAGCATGACAGTGTTTCCGGACTTTGGACTGAACAACTGAGACATACGGCTCTGCATACCCCAATCGCAGCGGGCGGCACCCTTTACATAAAAGCCTTCTTGTGTGGCGGGAACATTCAGATAATATTCTTTAGCAACCCTGTTTCCAACATTATCGGCCATAACGATTACTCCTTACTGTAAGCAGGTGTGTGAACGGGTGTATTCCATAGGCGGATGATTTCATCATCCCATTTGGCGATGTTCATTTGGAAGCCGGCAGACTCCTGTACGGTGAGAATTTCACCAACCATGTTGCCTACAACTTCGACACCCTTGGCATTTAGGAACTCTACAGTGTCCTTGAACAGAACCAACATTTCCATCATCGTGGTGGCTCCGCACCCGTTAATCATTACAAAGGTTTTGTCGCCGGATTTGAGACCCAGGCTCTTACATAGTGCTTCTGCGACCGTGGCGACAGTATCCTTGGAACTGAGCATCGGTACACGAATACCGCCACCTTCGCCGTGTTGCCCTGCGCCGATTTCCATCAGATCAGTCTCACCCAGATCGCCGAAGGACATACCGTTCTGCGGATGGGTGGCATCGGTGGCCTTGACGGCAAGAGAGGCCATGTTGTCCGCATAGCGTTGCGCAATGGCAGCAACCTCATCCAGAGACTTGCCCTCGCGGGCAGCTGCGGCTGCAACATGATACAATGGAACGGCACCTGCCAAACCGCGCTTGCTGTCCTCTCCGTCAGGATCATATTTGATTTCCTCGTCGGTGACAACCTGACGGAATTTGATGCCGGCCTTTTCCGCCATCTTGATGGCCTGCTTACCAGCTAACTGGTCACCGGCGTAATTCAAGGTTAACAACAGGACGCCATGACCTTTGTCAGCCAGTTTCATGGCTTCAAACACCAACTGTCCGCTGGGTGCGGCAAAAATGTCACCTACAACCTGAACATCCAGCATGCCCTTGCCGACGAAGCCGGCCTGGGCAGGCTCATGGCCGGAACCGCCATAGGTCACGATAGTTACACGGTCGGCGTTCTCCAAATCCTTGCTGATGACCAGATGGCCGTCAACATCCAAAATGTCACTATAGGCCAGACCCAGGCCGACCAGCAGCTCGTCAGTGACTGTTTCAGGAGCATTCATAAACTTTTTCATTTTCATAACAAATTTCTCCATTCTTTATTATTTTTACAAAAAATTACATTTTATACGAACTTCGGCTTATTGCACCTGTGCAAGTCCTTTAAAAAAATATGCCATGGAAGTCGCACCGGCATCAGGGGTGCCGATGGTTTTTGCACCGTAACTCTTGGCACGACCAAATTTGGCGACAAAATTCTTGGTGGCCTCTGCACCGTCACAAGCTGCTTCCGCTGCGTCGGCGAAAAGTTCATTTTCGTCAATGCCGGAGTATTCGGCAATTGCTTGAGATGCGGGGATTAGGGCATCCATCATGGTTTTGTCGCCTATCTTTGCACCGGACATATCGTCCAGTTCGTTGAAAGCGCAGGCAAAAACAGTCTTAATCCCGGCAATATCGATTTCCTCGCCCTCAGGTGCTCGCTCCTGCATGCCGTCCAACCAGGCGCTCCACAGGGGAACCGCACTGCCGCCGTTCAGACACATAACATCCGTTGCCGCGTTGTCCAACATTTCCTTGATGCCGGGACCTGCGTTTGCAACTGCCTTGGAGATTGTATCAACAATCTTGACCATGGTGACCCCGTGATCCGCATCACCGAATCTGGAATCAATTTCTGTCAGCTCATCTTGCACCCTCTTAACAGATTCGCAGGCACTCTGCAGACGAGCGGCAAATTCGTCTTTCGTCATTTCAGGATTGTCCTTTCTCTTCTAAATAATATATAACCAAGCGAACATCAGTGTTTACTGAATGTCAACAGTCATCTCTTGTGTCTGCAAATCTGTTTCAAAACAGTCCTTCCGGTAGGTACGTTCAGGCAGAGCACAGAGAATATGCAAAGGATTGTCATTTGTTTTAAAAGGGATGCCGTGCCACACACCGCAGCGAACTTTTACATATGTTCCGCAAGGCACAAAGAACGCCTCAAGCTGATCTACAGGACAATCCGTACTGTTCACCGCAGGGCCAACAACCATAACCATGTCGCCGTCCAGCGGCATTATTAGTTCTTCGCAATTATCATGAAATTCCAGAGATACAAGGTGCGACGGATTTTCCAAAACCTCACAGACGGAATAGGATACCACTGATTCTCTGGAAAGGTTTTGTTGGATGGCATCCCGATGAAAGCGGAAAAAGCCACCGTCGAAACAGTAGTCCTTTTGGCAGAACGGACTGGTGTATGAACCATACTTCTCAAAGGCCTCTTTGGTCAGAGGCAGAACGGACAAAGTTTTCAAAGTACTTCCTCCTTACGCTTTGTTGAGGGAAAGGTCGCTGGCCAGGGTGACAAGTGCTTCTTCAGACAATTCTTCCCGCATCAGTTGCCCGGTCACGCGTCCCTCACACATGACTATTACGCGGTCACATACTGTCATGATTTCAGGAAGCTCGCTGGAGATTACGATGATGGATACCCCTTGTTGGGCCAGTTCCATTAGGATGGAGTGGATCTCTGCCTTAGCGCCCACATCAATACCACGGGTAGGTTCGTCACAGATTAGAATCCGGGGCTCCGTCATCAGCCAGCGGCTGATGATGACCTTCTGCTGATTTCCTCCGGAGAGGTTGACCATCATCTGACGCAGACTTGTCACTTTAGTACGTAATAGGTTGACATATTTTTGGGCAGCATCACGACTCATACCGTCATTGACAAAAAGTCCCTTTGTTACCTTTTCCAACGCTGCCACAACGATGTTTCTAGTGACATCAAAATTGGAAATTACGCCGTCATCACGGCGGTTTTCCGAGATCAACGAAATACCGTTTTTAATAGCGTCGTGGGAATTGCGGATTTTAATCTTCTTGCCGTCCAGCTCAATATCCATGGAGTCCACCCTATCCAGGCCGAACACTGCACGGGCCGCTTCAGTCCGCCCCGCTCCCTGAAAGCCGGAAAACCCCAGAATTTCGCCTTTGCGCAGTTCAAAGGAAACATTGCTGAGCTTTGCCTTGCGGTTCAGGTTTGAGACCTTCAGCAGAACATCACCCAGTTCCCGTTTTTTGTAAATAGAAGAAGTGTCCATTTCACGGCCCACCATGAGTCGGATAATCTGATCGGCGGTACACTCCTTCACGTTGAGCTCACCGGAGAAGATTCCGTCGCGAAGAACCACCACACGATCCGCAATTTCCATGATTTCCTCCATACGGTGAGATACATACATGATTGTGACACCATTGCTGCGCAGCTTTCGCAGGATGTCGAACAGGATATTCTTCTGATCTTCAGACAAAGCGCTGGTCGGCTCATCCAGAATCAATAATTCGGGATTTGCGTCGATGGCCTTTAAAATCTGGACCAGAGACTGTTCTGCGATGGTCAGCCGTCCCAGAATGTCACTGGGTGATCTGCGCAGGTTAAATATCTTCAAAAGCTGCTCGGTATGCTCGTTCATGTAGGCATTGTCTAAAAAACCACGTTTTATGGCCGGACGGGGGCCAAGGAACATATTAGACGCGATGGTCATATTCAGACATAGGGGAACCTCCTGGAACACGGTAGAAATGTTCTTGCTTTCCGCATCATCTGCGTTATGGAAGACGACCTCTTCACCTTTAACATAAACTTTTCCGCTGGTAGGTCGATATATGCCGGCGCAAATATTGATTAATGTGGACTTTCCCGCACCGTTTTCTCCGCACAGAGCTACGATTTCTCCCTTTTTAATGTCAAAACTGACATCGTTCAGGGCGCGGACACCGGGAAAATCCTTTGTGATGTTTTCAAACTTAATCCAAGTATCCATATTGCTCCCCTTTTAGCTTTGCCGAGAGGCATTTCTTCTTTTCAGAATTACATCAATGCAGACACCGAACAGAATAACCAGACCGACTGTAGCCTCCTGGTAATAAGTATCTACACCCAGCAGCACCAGCGCATTACGGATGACACCTATAATCGCAGCACCAATCAGTGTACCGATGATGGTGCCGGAACCTCCGGCCATAGAGGTACCTCCCAAGATACAAGCAGCCACAATATCCATTTCCTTTCCGCTGCCTGCAGTAGGATACAGGGACTTAAGGTAGGCCAGAGAAATAAGGCCGGATACCGCAGCCAAGGTGGAGGATAGTATAAACGCGATGAGCTTGGTTCGCTTGACGTTGATACCGGAGACCTCAGCAGCACGGATGTTGCCGCCGACAGCATAGATTTTAAAGCCGAACCGGGTGTGCTTCAGAATGATTGCAAAAATTACGACCAGAACAATCATCAAGAATATCTGTATGGGAAACACTCCGCCGATTTTGCCACCCAAGGCGAAGAACCAGTTATCGGTAGTGGGGAAGCGAGAGATAGATGCACCGCCGGTTATGATATAGATAACACCGCGTGCCACCATCTGCACACATAAGGTAATGATAAAGGCAGGCAGACGCATACGGGTGACGAACAGACCGGAGATCAGACCCGCACAAGCGCATATAACCAAAGTGATGATTACGGCAAAAATAGCGGGCATACCTTTGTGCAGCATATATGCACACATGGCAGCAGCCAGGCCATAAATAGCACCGGGCGAAAGGTCAATTTCTCCAGTTATAATGACGAAAGTCATGCCAATGGCTGCAATAGAGACCTCGGTAATCTGTCGGGCAATGTTAATAAAGTTCCCCGTTGTAAAGAAGTTGTTGGCAACAAAGGAAAAGAGGACTACGAGAATAACAAGCACCAGAAAAACGCCCGCCTCGGGAACCCGACTGAATAGGCCAGCTTTCTGCTTTTGTTTGATTCCGACCTCGAAGTTTTTCGTTTTCATTCAAATTACCTCTTAACTGGTACATTAATTATGAATTTGGTGCTCCGGCAAAGTCGGAGCACCAAAAGTTTTAATCATTATTTATTTTTTATTTAGTTGGGAAATATTTCTCCATGGTAGCATCAGCCATATCAGAGGTTACCAGCTCAGCACCGGTATTGATATTGACGGGGCAGATACCGTCTTCCAAATAGTTGTAAAGCATCACAACGGCATAGTAGCTCTGCAGGTATGGGTTCTGTCCAACAATCAGGTCGCAAGCACCGCTCTGAAGATACTGAATAGTCTGCTCCAGAAGGTCGAAGCAACCAACGAAAGTTTTATCATTCAGATCCTGAGACTCAATGGCAGTGGCGATACTTTGAGAGAAATGGTCAGTGCCCACATAGACTTTGCAGTCCGGATAGGCGGTCAGAGTGTTCTCAACCACGCCGGTGCCCTGAGAAAAGTCATAGCCCAGATCAACGGTGGTAACCAGATTGAAGCCGTGAACCTTCGCAGCATCCTTGATAGCGTTGGCGCGAGTCACGCAGACGGGCAGAGCAGAGTCGGCCGTAGCAATGATGTAGTCCTTTTCACCGGCAGCAACTTCGCCGAAGAAATAATCGGCAAAGGCGTAGGCGAGGGAGTACTCTTCAGCACCGGCATAACCGGCACCGTACTTACCGTCATCCATGTTAAAAGTGATAAAAGGAATGCCCTTCTGGTCGCAGGTATCCTTTGCGGACTGGAAGGCGGTAGCATCGCCGCAAATGCAGGCAATGCCGTCATAACCGGCGGTAATGGCGTTTTCAACGATTACGACCTGTTTCTCGATGACCTGAGCATCGGGACCGAGAACATCAACAGTGATGCCGAGAGCCTCAGCAGCAGCTAAAGCGCCACGCTTAAACTCGGAGACAAAACTATTGCCGGAATCGTGAACGATAACAGCCAACTTGTAGGAAGGCCCTTCCTCTTTACCACCGGGACCCTTTGCGCCGTTATTTGCACAGGCGGCGAGGGAAAGCATGAGAACAAGAGCAAGAACCAGTGAAATAAATTTTTTCATTTGTAAAGACTCCTTTTCTTTTCTTTTTTATCAATAGTATCAAATGTGCCAAAGAATATTTTCCAACGGAACATATTCTACAACAAACATACTCCTTTTTTGCACCTTTGTCAACGACAATTACCATTTTTTTATAACTTTATTTCTCAAAAAGCGAAACAAATTTTATGAATTCAGAATCAAATGCTTGTAATTTTCAGACTTTGCGGGCATAATACACAATTAGTGATAAAGTATTATTGAGGAGCGGTATGGGAAAGAAAAACAATTTTGATAACGATTCCCTTATCTACATCGCACAACTGTATTATCTTGAGGACAAAAGTCAGGCAGAAATCGCGAAAATCGTCGGTGTCTCTCGACCACAGGTCAGCAAGCTTTTGAGGAAAGCCCGAGAGTCGGGCATCGTAACAATCACAGTGTCAAATGTCTCCAGTCGGTTAGCCCACTATGAAAGCATACTGTGTCAACGCTATTTGCTGCACTGCTGCAAGATTGTTCCTGAATGCGCTTCTCCTTTTGAGACAGAACGTTCCATTACACATTGTGCACTCGACCTGCTGAATGAACTCTTTTCAGAAGCTAAAACCATTGGCATAGGTTGGGGCGCAATACTCAACTCAATCTGCGACCTTGGTTCAATTAAAGATACAACAGAGGAGAATTCCTCTGTTGTCCCCCTGATTGGGAGCCTGAACGCCACAGATAACGGTTATAATACCAATGAACTGGTTCGTAAGTTTGGTTTGATTCTTGGTATGGCTCCGAAATACCTCTATGCGCCGGCCTTTCCTCAGTATCAGGAGGAACAGGCACAGTTCAAAGAGACCCATAATTATCGTCAGATATCTTCCCTCTGGGACAAGCTTGATGCTTCCGTTTTTAGTATTAATGCATATCCCGATGTGCCGGATCTTGCAACCTCTTTTCGCTATGGCGAGGAACTGAGCATTAACAAGGCTGTAGGCGCCGTTCTCTCTAACTTCTATAACATTCACGGCCAACTAATCTCCGGTGAGCGGGATTACAACATCTCTATCTCACAAGAGCAGTTTATGCACACGCCTATACGTATCGGTATCGGGGCCAATACCACAACACCCCAAAGCGTAATCGGCGCATTGAGAACCGGTGCGGTCACACATCTGATTCTCCCTGAAAACATGGCTTGCGAGGTTTTGCACCTGAGCGGAATCGTTGCCCTGTAAAAACGAGACTGCCGTGAGCATGGTGCGGTCTTGGGTGTTCAAAGTTTACAGCACGAATTTCAAAGCAGACATTTCTCTATCTCTTTATAAAAAACAAGACAGCAGCAAAAGCTCGTCTTATTGACAAAAGTTCCTGCAGTTGTATAATGTATCATATCAGATGTGCCTGTCGCTTCTTGGAAATAGAATCAAACTAATTTGTTTTGGAGGAAAAAAATGAAAATTGCAATTGGTTCTGACGGTTCCGGTTTTGAACTTAAAGAGGCTGTCCGTGCGCACCTCGACGAGATTGGGGTAGAATATGTGGACTTTACCCCTGAGGCGAAGGATTATTACGATGTGGTTCCTGCGCTTGTCCCCCGTGTCCAGTCCGGCGAATTCGACCGCGGTATCTTGTTTTGCGGTACCGGTATGGGTATGGCTCAGATGGCAAACAGTTACAAGGGCATTCGTGCTGCAGTGTGTGAGTCTGTCAGCTCCGCAACCCTTTGCCGAGCGATTAACAACTCTAACATTCTCACGATGGGCGGCTTTTTGGTTTCCCCTTGGGTGGGATGCCAGATGGTGGATACTTTCCTGACCACTGAAATCACCGACGGTTTGGATGCTTTCCACGACTTCCTGCTGGATGCACAAAAGCGTATTGCAGAGCTTGAAGAAACAGTAATCTACTAAACAATGATATCCAACTACTATGAATTCTTGTTGTGCTTGCCGCATGGATTTGCGCTTGTAGGAGTGATTGGAATATGAAAATGAAAAAATTCCTGAATGCCCCGGAAAATATTCGTCAGGAAATGCTGGAGGGGCTTGCTCTTGCGAACCCGGACACGATTTTTGTGGATGAGGCCGGTCTTGTGATAAACAAGAATCTGTCTTGTGCAGAACGGGTTACGGTGGTGTCTCTTGGCGGAATTGGTCATGAACCGGCCATCAGCGGCTTTGTAGGCGAGGGAATCCTTGATATCTCTGTTCCCGGCACAGTATTTGCCGCACCCGGTCCGCAGCTTTGCCTTGATGCGTTGAAACTTGCCGACCGCGGGAAGGGAACATTGTTTGTTGTGCTGTCTCACGCCGGAGATTTGCTTAGCGGAAACATGGCTATGCGTCTGGCGGAAAAGGCAGGCATGAATGTAAAGATGCTGGTTACTCAGGAGGATATTTTCGGCGCTCCATCGACTCGTGCAAGTCAGCGACGCGGCCTGGTCGGCTGTGTACCTGTATACAAAATTGCGGGAGCAGCAGCCGTTAAAGGCTATAATCTGGAACAGGTCTATTCCGTTGCTAACCATTTCGCCGAAAACATGGCCAGCATTTCTGTGGCCATACGCGGTGCTACGCATCCTGTTACCGGGACGGAAATTTCCATTCTTGGCGACGACGAAATGGAAATTGGCGTAGGCCAGCACGGCGAAGGCGGCGGTCATCGCCAGAAGTTCCGGAGTGCCGATGAAACCGCGGAAATCATGGTACAGTCCCTGATTGATAATTTGAGTCTTAAATCCGGCGAGCGAGTTATGTTGATAATTAACGGATCCGGAGCAACTTCTGTTATGGAAATGCTTATCGTTTATCGCGCCGCATACCGCTATCTGGAGCAGCAGGGAATTTGTGTAGTGGCAGGCATGGCGGACGAAATCCTCACTGTGCAGGAAACCGCCGGTTTCCAGATGTTCCTGGCTCGCATGGATGATGAGCTTCTTGATTTGTGGAGACTGCCCTGCAGATCACCTTATTTTACGAAGTAAATGTTTTTTGCACTGCACCGCAGGGTTTTATTATCAAATTCTGTGGTGCAGTGCTTTTTTAATAGGAGGTTCAAAGAGAGCATGCGCTCTTTTTTATGGTACCTCCGGAGTTATAAAACATTAATCAATGCATCAACCTGCTCCTGCGTGGTTGCCCAACTTGTTGCTATACGCATGACAACGTGGGAGTCGTCAATTTTTCCCCAGTAGTCAAGCCGGACCTTTGAAGTCAATTCCCGGCATTTTTCGTTTTCGAGAACAATGAAAATCAGGTTGGTTGGCGAATCGATGAAAAATTCGTAGCCTTTCTCTGCAAGGGCTTTTTTAATCTGTGCCGCGGTTTGTATTGCATTTGCTCCGAGTCTGTAATATAGGTCGTCGGTGAAAAGCACGTCGAACTGCATTCCGATAAGCCAGCCCTTGGAAACCATTGCGCCGTGCTGCTTTACGCGGGTAGAAAAACGTTCAGGCATATTGTTTTTGGTAAAAACCAGGGCTTCGCCGTATAGAGCACCGACCTTGGTACCGCCAATGTAGAATACGTCACAGTATTTAGCAAGAACTTCAAGAGTCACGTCCGTTCCCTGCGCCATCAGCCCGTAGCCCATGCGTGCACCGTCTGCAAACAAAGGAATATTGTAGGAAGAACAGACTTCGTGAAGAGCCGCCAGCTCTTCCCTGGTGTACAGGGTTCCCAGCTCTGTCGGATGGGAAATGTAAACTATTCCCGGAAAGACCATATGGTCGTGGCTGTCATCGGCATAGAAGGCCTTTATGTAATCGTCCACATCCGCTGCGGTCAGTTTGCCGTTATATTCCGGGATGCTCAGAACTTTGTGTCCGGTAAACTCAACGGCTCCGGCTTCATAGTTGTTGGTGTGACCGGTAACTGGAGCAATAACACCCTCATAAGGTTTGAGCATGCAGTCAATCACCAGCATATTGGTTTGGGTGCCCGCAGTAAGGAAATAAACCTGTGCCTCGGGACAGTTGCATTCCTTGCGAATCTTCTCCTGCGCGGATGCACAATAGGAATCCATTCCGTAAGGAAGGTTCTTGTCAAGGGAAGTTTCAGTGATTTTTTTAAGAATTTCCGGGCAGGCCGCCTCGGAATAGTCGTTCATGAAGTTAAGCATATAGTCTCCTCGAAAAACATAATAGTTTAATGGCAGCAAAAATTGTAGCACGCAAGATTATAAAAATGAAGTCTTTATGTCTGCAAATCTTGAGTGAAAGTATCTTGATAAAAAGAAAATAACAGATAAAATCTTTCTTCGGGGTCATCCAAATCCAATGTACAGACATTAAAAACTTTCCGGAGGCGCTGGGAAAGAGTGTTTCTATGAATAAATAATTCCTCCGCAGTCAGCTGATTACTTCGTTCGTTCTTTAAATAAGCAAATAGAGTTTTATAATAATCGGTTCTGTTGCGTAAATCGTAGTCTTTCAGGATGGCAATTGCAGGATGAAGAATGGAATTGGAACTTTGATTCCAAACAATTTCAGCAACACGCCGCATTGCATTTCTCTGGCAATGGTAAAGAGTTTCCGGTGCGGCGGGACTATGTTGCAGCGTAGTTATCACCTGCTTATATGATTGGGGAAGCATGTTCATGTCAGTGAACGGAAAACTAACGCCGCCATAACATACATTTGTTTTCAAAAAAACATTTATGGCTTGGCTGACTTCTGCAGAATTAGGAATATCGGCATTTCGCAAGATCACAACATCTTTTTTATAAATCATTGCATAAGTGCCCCGGCTTTCTTTGGTTAAATTGGCAATCATGCGTGTATCCAGAGTTTTTCCCGGCCGAACGGCGCGAAGGACAAAGACAACCTTACGACTTTTTTCTTCCCAACCGAAGAGGGCGGTTTGTCTGACCATTGCAGCAATGGCGTCCTCTTGTCCGTCCAAAGCTCTGGCAAAATATGAATTTGTCTGAAAAGAATTTCGACTATCGGAATAACGATTAATCCATTCAGTTACATATCCTACGAGATGTTCGAATAATTGAAGCTGTCCGGCAGAGTAATCTTGACCCGGAACTTTTAGAATTACGGTGGCTCGTCGCTCGCCATGTATAAAAACATGCTTGCAGTAAGACTTAACGAAGAAGAATTCTCCGGGAACAGGGAAGACGTTGGTGTAGGAATAGACTTCCGGGTGTGCCAGGTTGTAATTACGCAGCATCTGAACAGAAACACTACCGGATTTTTCCGCATCTTGCCACTCGGATGTGCTCTGGAAATCTGCAGTAGAAGAAGAAATTGCCACAAAAGTCTGGGCAGCATCTACTATAAAAATCGGAGAGTAGAAAAAATCCGCAGTAGTGTCAAGAATGTCGCGCAGCCGCCCGTTTTCTTCAAGCAGCTGCCGGCATTGATTATCCCAGCGCTCATAAAAGAAAAAAGCATCTTGAATCTGATTAACAACATATAACAAGTCCTGAGTTTGCAACACCAGACAATCATCCCGGTTTTTGCATACTATATGGCTTGAGCCATCCCCGAAAAAAGCGCCGGAAGTGCCTACATAAAGAGTATCTACATCCATCTTCACTCCAGCAGAATAAAGCTTGATTCTTGACAAAGTCATTTTACCGGAGGAACAATTAATAGATTTAACTTGGTCCTTAAACCAATCTTTTAATATCCAGATGCTGATTTTCATAAAGAATCTCCTTCTTCGGTAGTTTTCAGCTTGAATAATACAATTTAATTATACACTTAAAAAAGGCAGAGTCAACATCGCAGTGTGCACTGTGCACACTAGAGAAAAAATTTTTGACAGTTTTTCTGTTCATTGCAAACATTGGGTGAAAAATCCATCTGAAATATAATTTAAACAATAGGGAAATTGTCCTTTGGAGGTATGGAGATGATTAGAGGATGCAGCGAAATCAAATTAAATGTAAGGCCGGTTTTCGTAATGATAGCGCATAAGTACTATTATGAAGGACCTTGCCGTATGGCAGGTGGAGACGCTATTCAACCCGGCTTTGATGAAATAATGAACGGCACAATAGTACGCGGAACCATGGAAACCGTGAAAAAATTTATGCCGGAATGCGTGAATCTGCTAGATCCGACTATCGTAGAGATATCTGACGACTGGGATATCAAAGAGGAATATTTTGAAACTCTTCTGGCGGACAGAGAGAACGTTGATGTGTATTTGGCAACCAATACATTTGGCGGCGATACAGTGTTCAATGAGTTCTGTCTCAGGGCAAATAAAACCATTTGCATTATGCCTAATATATGGGGGCCTGCAAAGAGCGGAATGCTTTTCAATATGGGCATTGATGTTATCTGCGAAATGACCTGGGAAGATATGCAAGTTCGCCTTAGAGTTCTTGGTGCGAAGAAAGCCATCGCAAAATCAAACCTGATGTTGATTCCGCGATTCAACTATGACATTCCGGTGGCCGGAGCAACCGACAGCTTCCTGGATCTTAGAGAAGTAACCGAGAGAATGGGCGTGCATTTCAGAACCGTAAACATCCACGAGATTCTTGATCAGATGCATCCCTTAACAGAGGAGGGCAATCATACAACTCCCGGTCGTAAAACACTGAATATTACCGAAGAAGAGATTGCGGAAATAGAGATTTTTGCAGATGAGCTTATCGCTAATGCGGCAGAAGTTGAAATTGAAAAGGATAAACTTGTTAAATCACTGATTGCCTACAAGGTAGTCTTGAAAAACATGGATGAGTATGATTGCAACGGTGTTGTAATACCTTGTCCGGATATTTGTTCCACAAGAAGGATGAACAAGGAGCAGTTTACTTTCTGCCTGACACATTCATTGAATTTGGAGCAAGGATTGCCCTCATGTTGCGAACACGATGTTGCATCAGCTGTAACAATGCTGGCTGAAATTGCCCTTTCCGGAAAAGCTCCTTATATGGGGAACACTCTTCCCGTTCTTTATACCGACGAGAAGGCCATTGTAAGACATATTGCAAAGTCAATGCCAGAGGAAGATGTTAAGGATTTGATAGGAATGGAAAACTTGTATATGGTCGCCCATTCTACACCCCACAGAAAATTTTTCGGACTTAATGAGCCGGACATGTCTTATGCAATCAGACACTTCGCTTATGATCAGGGCTTTGGAGCCGTAATGAGACATGACTTCAACGAGAACGTGGGACAGGTAATTACATTTGCCAAGTTCAGCGGAGACCTGAAGCGCATGGTAATCGGAAAAGGAACTATCGTAAGAGGTTTTGGATATAAACTTAACAATTGCAATGGAGGATTCCTGTTCCAAGTTCAGGATCAGAAGAAAGTTTATAAAGAACAATGTCGCGCAGGCCTTCATATGCCGATTGTTTTTGGTGATTATACAAGAGAACTTCAGCTTCTTGCAGAAAGCTACGGTATGGAAGCCGTTATGGTATGAGTTCAAGAGAATTGATTAGAAACCAAATTCTTCTGAAGGCCCGGGAAGCAGACAAAATGATGAAAATGATTTTGGAAAATCCCGACCTGCCAAAGGAGATGGTTTGCGAGTGCGTTCATAAATACGTATGCAGTAAATTCTACCTTGAATTGGAAGAGGCAGAGGGGCTGACTATGAGCGAGCTGGCAGAAAAAAGCATTGACAAAGCCTTAGATCTCGGAATGCCCCTGGCAAAAGAAAATGAAATGGCTACAACCTGCGGTGCCGCCGGAGACGGCCCCATGAAAATAGCCTTGTTGCTGAACACCATGAAGAAAGATTTTCAGTTGACGATTGAACCGAGAAGACTGGGAATGGTTGCCGATACGAAAGAGTTGGGACAGTTGATTTACGAAAGCAGATTTCAAAAGTAAAAACAAGGCAAAATGACTATGTGGGAAACCGAAAAAAGCATAAAGGACGATCTTCTGATGATAGGCGACGATCTTCTGCGAATAGAATTTGTAATCCAATGCGGAAAGGCTTTTGATGGAATGTCCGAAGAAAAAAAACGCGAGCGGAATCTGATAAAGGATTGTCAGATGAAGACCTGGCTGGACGTTTTTTGGGACGGAGACATTTTAAAACTGAACGGCGACAGCGAGTCGCTTATAGTCAAAGGAGCAATCAGTTTTATTTGCGAAATTTACAACAAAAGGGAACGCCGTGAGATACGTGACTATAAGTGCACACTTATGGAGATGCCTGAATTTAGAAACGTTTTTTCGCCGGATCAACGAAGAGGAATCGAAAGTATTTTAAGGAAAATATATTAATGGAACGCAGGGAAGATTTTGAAATTCTAAAATCAAATATAAACGGCAAGCCGCTAATTTATCTGGACAATGCTGCGACGCTGCAAATGCCTGCACCCGTAATGGAAAAAATAGTTGATGTCTATAAAACCTGTAACGGAAATGTGGGGCGAAGCATACATCAGCCGGGGATGCGAACCGGTGAAGAAATGGAAAAGGCAAGGGAGACGATAAAAAACTTCATAAATGCAACATCAACAAAGGAAATTATTTTCACATCAGGAACAACAGCCGGCGTGGATATTATTTCAAGGGTGTTTACAAAGCAATACTTACATCCGGGAGACAAGGTGTTGATTTCGGAAATGGAGCATCACAGCAACATGCTTCCGTGGGAGCGGGCTTGCAAAGAATCGGGCGCTCAACTGGAGATAGTCCCGATGGATGAGCAAGGAGATTTGGATATTGACGCTTTTGGCAGAATGTTGACTGGCGAAGTTAAGCTGGTGGCAATTACTTGGGTTTCCAACGTGACCGGAACAGTAAATCCTATAGATATGATTGTGAAAAAGTCTCATAGTGTGGGAGCCAAAGTATTAATAGACGGGGCTCAGGCAATGATTCACAGACGGGTGGATGTTCAGAAGACGGACTGTGACTTTCTGGTTTTTTCCGGACATAAGATGGGGTCTTTGACAGGGACAGGAGTTTTGTATGGAAAAGAAGAATTATTGGAAAAATTTCAGCCGGTCGTCCTTGGAGGGGGAATGATAAGACAGGTTCCTTGGCAGAAATCGTTATATGTAGACCTTCCCGGCAGACTGGAGGCCGGAACGCCCAATTATATCGGAGCCATAAGCCTGGGGGCGGCCGTAGAATATCTTAACAGAGAAACCCCTGAGGAAAGAGCAGCCTACACAGACTGGCTTGTATCTTTTTCTCTGGATGTTGTCGAAAATGCCGGTTTTACAATTATGGGTTATCCTCGGGAACGGAGCGGAATAGTAAGTTTTTTTTCACCGACAATCAATGCTTACGACATTGCAAAAATTCTCGATATGCATGGAATTGCCGTCAGATCGGGAACAATGTGTGCTCAAAGGGCCGTTAATCATTTCGGTGTTGAGTCTTGTGTTCGTGTTTCTCCGGCATTTTACAATACCGAGGAGGAAATAGAAACTTTTAAAAAAGCACTGATGCACACAA
>JBMNRD010000006.1:0-166313 GCA_050944475.1 Lachnospiraceae bacterium | reverse complement strand
GCTCCAGCATGGATAAGATCGCCGACGGGCTTATGGCTGATGGCATCCTTACCGGCGCTGGCAAGACAAAATGGCACACCAGCACCATCAACAAGATTCTCCGCAACGAGAAATACATGGGTGACGCACTCCTGCAAAAGACCTACACCACAGACTTCCTGACAAAGAAGCGCATCAAGAACAACGGCACCGTTCCTCAATACTACGTCGAGGGCGACCATGAAGCGATCATTCCGAAAGAGCTCTTCATGCAGGTGCAGGCGGAGCTTGTCCGTCGCCGGGTAGTCCACGTCAGCCCGACCGGCAAGAAACGCAGCTTCTCCTGCAATCACTGTTTTGCACAGATGGTTTTCTGCGGAGACTGCGGCGAGCTTTACCGGCGCGTTCACTGGAACAACCACGGCTGCAAGTCCATCGTCTGGCGCTGCATCAGCCGCTTGGAACCGACCTCGGCTGAAAAGAACTGCACCAACCGGACGGTTAACGAGCTCCTGTTGCAGGAAGTCACGGTCAATGCCATCAATCAGATTCTGACAGAGCGCGGTACCTTCCTAAAACAATTGCAGGCCAATATCGCCAAGGCCGTGGTCAACGCTGACACCCTCTCGCCGGACGGCATTCAGGCAAGGCTGGAGGAACTTCAAAAAGAGCTCATCAAGAAGGCAAACAACAAGCAAGACTATGACGCCATCGCCGATGAGATTTTCCGGCTCCGCGACCAGAAGGAACAATCCGAGCTTGACAGCCACCACCGGGAAGAAGTTATGAACCGCATCAAGGAGCTGCAGGACTTTATCGCCGGGCAGGAAACCGACATCACAGAGTTTGATGAGGCTCTGGTCAGAAAGCTCATCGAGAAAATCACCGTCTTTGCCGACCACTTCACCGTGGAATTCAAGTCCGGCATTACAATCGATATAGAAGCATAAAAAGAGCAAGCATCGCAGACTTATTATCTGAGATGCTTGTTTGCTTTACCTCCAACATGTTAAAGGTTTTATTTCAATTATTCGATCTGGAGAAATCTGAATACCGTTTTTCATCAGGAGGATATGTTCAAATGGCTCTCCAAAAGCGGTATCGTAAGCCATCGTTAAATACATCAATACTTTGTCCTTATCGCTCTGATCATCGTCCCCGTCAAAAACAATATCGGAACCGTTTACTTGAGCTACTATTTCATATGGGAAATGCGACTGCTCCCATTCCTCAGATAAATTTAATCTTAATAGGTTGTCAATATCCCATAGTATTTCCGGGCGACAATGAACCTGACCCCCGTAAGGACTTCTTTCCCATACCGATAAAAACCCGCAAGTCGCAAAATCATAATAGAACTTTCTTCCAATCGACCAGCATAAATATTCCTGTGTACCTGTTCTGGGACAATTGCCAGCGTTATAAGAAATATCAAAGACTTTCCCATTATATGTCAATAGAGCGTCCTCTATATTTATTATTATCCCATGCCGGTCTAAAAAAACTCTCAATTCTGATTCGTCACAAAGATATGCTTGCTGTAAATCTAAGATTCCATATTTCTTTATGGCTTCACACTCGTTTGCACTCGTCGTCACGTGAAAATACACAAAATTAAAATCAAGATATGTTCTCGGAAGATGTCCGAATCTTTTTATTACATCTTCCACTAAATTATCTGTATATCTGTATTCGTTTTCATGCCCTACGAATTGTTCCCAAGTTGAAATGTCTACTCCGCTTAGTCCTACTAATGTTTTGCAGGCATTTGCAGAAGATCGTATATCATAAGTACTAAACAAATACAAAACCTCCTCTGACATCTATCTCACAGCCACAACTACCCGACATCTAACTCGGCAACTCAACATAGTGACATCTATCGTGGCAACTCAACTCTCACACTTTTTGAGCCGGATTGCCCTTGGATAAGTTACCGCAGAGCGATTACCGTCTCCACCTGTTCGAAGCTACCTAAAGCCGAAAAGTGCCTGAAATCAAGGGCTTTCACGGCTATCTCCCTTTGACCTTTGACATCAATACTACCGTCTCCACATGCTCCGTCGCAGGAAACATATCTACGCACACGACCTTCATAAGCTCATAACCTGCCACCTTGAATGCGGCCAAATCTCTGACAAGAGAGGTCGGCTTGCAGCTGATATAAACTATGTTTTCCACACCGTATCGCAAAATTTTGCCCAAAGCCTTGGGATGGACGCCCTCACGGGGCGGATCTAAAATCAGCGAGTCCGGTGCCGGCAAGGTATCCAGCGCCTTAAGAACGTCCGCCGCAATAAATGAAACATTTTTCACGCCGTTTAACTTGGCGCTTTCTTCGGCGGCCTTTACCGCCTCGGAAACTATTTCCACGCCGACGACCTTATCAACTGCCGGAGCCATCAACTGGGCGACGGTACCGGTGCCGCTGTATAAATCAAAAAGTGTGCCGCAAGCTTTCGCCGCATATTCGCGAACCTTGGAGTACAACACCTCGCTGCCCAAGGTATTTGTCTGAAAAAAAGAGAAGACTGAAATTCTGAACCGAAGTCCCAAAACTTCCTCATTTATATAATTGCGACCGAAAAGCTGCCGCACCTTGTCGGCTTTCACCGCGTCCGACAGGGAATCGTTGGTAATATGCAATGCGCTGGCAATTGTCCCATCCACATGAAGATTTTCAATCATTTCCGCAAAACCTTGAATCAGGATCGCTTCATTTTTTTCGTTCTCAACTGTTGAAGATTCAGGTGAGGCAGTCACCAGTGCAACCAATATCTCTCCGGTTTTTACTGCGCATCTCACCAGCAAATGTCTCAGATATCCGCAATGGCTCTTCCGGTTGTAAAAGTCCACCCGGCCGGCCTTGTAGCATTCATCAAAATAATCCCTTGCCGCATTTCGCACGGTATTGATGTCCGGCCGGCAGATAAGACAGTCGTTTATATTTACTATGTCAAAAAAGCTTCCTTTCCTGTGAAGGCCCAGGGCAAACGGTCCGCCCTTAGTTTCATCGCCGAAGGTAAACTCCATCTTGTTGCGGTAGCCTTCAGTCACCGGGCTTGGCAAAATCCCTTCAAAATCATAATCATCATAAACTTCGTCTATCAGTTTCTTCACCCGGCCGGCTTTGAGAATCAGCTGGTTTTCATATGAAATGTTATGGTATGTGCAACCGCCGCAATCGCCGAAATGCCGGCAATCCGGGCGGATTTGCGGAATCGGTTCCCCGCTGCCGGGAAATTTCAGTTCCTCTTTTTCTCTCTTTTTCCTTCTGCTCATTTTCTTTCTATTGCAAACAGCGGCAACCGCCAAAGGCGGCTGCCGCTTTAATAATCATGCCCATGTAACGGCTTTATTCTGCGAAATCCTCCTCATCCGCTACTCCGGGTTCCTCTTCCGGATCCTCATAGTAGTAATCGAGGTCATCATACAAATCAAAGTCATCATCATAGCGGGTAACAACCCTGTAGATGATATAGGCAGCGATACCCAGCACCAGCGCTGCGCCAATGCAGATGAGCACTGTTATAATAACTCTTCTTGTTTCCTCGTCGTCCCACCTCTTCCTAAGTGCGGAACCGATTTTGGACAATTGCAATAATTCATTAACCTTTATCTCGGACATGTCGCTCCTCCTTGTTATCCTAAATCATTTACGTGTTAAGGTATCATCCTGGTTAGATTATATTTCATGACGAAACTTTTTTCAAGATGTCAAAGGATATTCCTCTTGAAATATTTGTGAACACGATTATATTTTTTTCAACCTGGCAAATGAGGCAAACATTTTCTTGGTTCCGAAATCCTTGAAATTCACAGTCACCTCGTAGTCTTTTCCTCCCTGATCGATTGAAACCACCACGCCCTCGCCGAATTTTATATGGCTGACGGTGTCACCGACCTGATAATCAAGGCCTCCCTTCTTCACCTCGAACTGTTTCTTTGCAGACGCGGCAAAGGGCTTCTTCCCGAGGAAGCCGCCGGCACCTCCTGCACCTTTGGTATAGCCGCCATAGGGCTTTGCCCTGAACATTTCCTTGCTTTCATCGCTGACACGCAGGTTCTCGTCACGGCTTTTGGGAATATAGACATTATCCCGGTCCTCTTCAATCAGCAGCGGAGGTATCTCTTTCACAAACCGCGAAAGTGAGGAAACCATGGTTTCACCCCTTACCATTCTGCTCCTTGCAGCAGTCAGAATCAAATGTTTTTTCGCGCGGGTAATGCCTACGTATGCCAGCCTTCTCTCCTCCTCAAGATCGTCTTCATCCTCTGAGCATATTGCCGCATTCATCGGAAAAAGGCCGTCTTCCATTCCGCACATGAATACTACGGGAAATTCCAGACCCTTGGCAGAGTGAAGAGTAATCAGTGACACATAGTCGGCCGCCGCATCCCAGGAATCAATATCGGCAATCAAAGACACCTCCTCAAGAAAGCCGCTTAATGTCGGGTCGTCATTGCTGTCCTGATACTGAACCAGCTTATTTATCAACTCGTCGATATTCTCTATTCTTGTCTGCGACTCCACTGTATCCTCCGCCGTCAATTCCCTGACATATCCGGTTCTGTCCAGCAAAGTGTCCATCAGCTCCCTGAGGGTCATAGTAAGGCTTTGAAGCTTCAATGTTTCAATCAGGTCGCGAAAGACCTTCAGCCTTTCTTCCGCCCTTCCGAACACACCTTCCTCAATGCCGGTATCCAGTGCCGCGAGAAATCCGATTCCCCTTTCATCGGCAAAATCCTGCACGGCGGCAATGGTGGTATTACCTATGCCGCGTCTGGGCACATTGATGATTCGCCTTACCGCAACATCGTCCCTTCCGTTGTCAATGGTTTTCAGATATGCAAGGATGTCTTTTATTTCCTTGCGCTGGTAAAAGTTTACTCCGCCGACGATTTTATACGGAATATTCGCTCTTATGAACGCCTCCTCCAAAGCTCTGGACTGGGCATTGGTCCTGTAAAGACAGGCACAGTCGTTCAGGCTGCAGCCTTCACTGAAAAATTTTCGAACCCTGCGGATAACCCTTTCGGATTCCACATATGGATTGTCCACGAAATGAAGTTCTATTTTGCCGCCTTCCTCATTCTTTGTCCACAGCTTCTTCTCCTTTCGCCGGCGGTTATTCCTTATCACCGCATTTGCCGCATCAAGGATTGTGGCGGTGGAACGGTAATTTTGTTCAAGACGGATGACCTTCGCCCCGGGAAATGTTTTTTCAAATTCCAATATATTCCTTATATTGGCGCCGCGAAACTTATAGATGGACTGGTCATCATCACCTACAACGCAGATGTTTTTATATTTATTTGCCAGCATGCCGACAAACACGAACTGGGCCGTATTTGTATCCTGATATTCATCCACACTGATATAACGAAATCTGTCCCGGAATCTTTCAAGAATCTCCGGCTCCTTCCGGAAAAGCTCCACCGTCTTGACAATCAGATCGTCAAAATCAAGAGCGTTGTTCTTTTTCAGTTCCTTCTGATAAGCGATGTAAACCTCGGCAGCCTTGGCATCAAAATAATCTCCCGCAGCATCCTTCTCAAACTGCTCCGGACTTATCAGCTCGTCCTTTGCCGAGGAAATTTTGCTGAGAAACCATTTTTCTTTAAATCTTTTTGTATCGATGTTTCCCGCTTTACATATGTTCTTTACAACCGTCTTCTGGTCGTCTGCATCATAAATGGTAAAATTGTTCTCGTAGCCGATCAGATGTCCGTACAGCCTGAGTATTCTTACGCAGGCGGAATGGAAGGTGCAAATCCACGCGCCTCCCGCATCCATTCCGAGCTGACTCTCAACGCGCTCCCGCATCTCATCCGCTGCCTTATTGGTGAATGTAATTGCCAAAATCTCACGGGGGCTGACATTTTTTTCCTTAATAAGGTAACCGATGCGATTGGTGATAACTCTGGTCTTGCCCGACCCTGCCCCTGCCAATATAAGAAGCGGCCCGTCTGTATGAAGAACCGCTTCTCTTTGCTTGTCGTTTAATGCTTCAATAAAACTCATTAAATCCTCTCAAATAAACAACTAAAAACGTCTTCCGCCGCCGCCGTGGGAAACCCCGCTGCTGCCGATATGGATGCTGGAACCGCCGCCTCCGCCACTCGGCGGATCTTTCTTCGGAATGGGCACATGGGTCACATTCCTGTAAAGGAATGTATCTGAGCTGTTGGTCAGATTAAGGCTGCCCGGCACCATGTAGCTGGCTGCCGCCACCTGTTTTCTGACTGTTTTGTGCTGTGCCTTCAGCCCCTGGGTTACGGCAATACCCGCGCCTGCTCCGACAGCAAGAGCAATTAAAACTCCCTTAATCCAGTCAAAGCCTTTCAAGCCGGCGGGTCTTTCCGGTTCCGGCGGAACATCATACGGTGTTCCCGCCTCATATTGGTCGACAAGCCAGTCCGCCGCCTCAATAAATTCATCAACTGCCCCGGCATAATCTCCCGAAGCCATGTCCGGATACATTTCATCCAGGACATATTCAATTCCGTAGTCGGTAAACGCGGTAATACCCGCCCCCGTGGTGGACAGGCGGTATTCCCTTTGGGCGCTGTCCATGTTGATGAGCAGCAGCACTCCGTCGCTACTATAGCCGTTATAGTCATAATAGTCATCGGCAAACGCGGTGTTGCTCTTGCCGCCCGTATCATTGGTGGTTACAACCACAAAATCCATGCTGTGTTCGCTTTTCAGGGCCTCCAGACCGGCTAAAATCCGGCTTTCTTCTTCCGGGGTAAACAAATCCGCCCCGTCGACCAGAAGCTCTCCTGCGGCTGCCGCATGACAGAAAAGAAACAGGTTGAAAAGCATTACGGCAATTAATGTAACAATCTTTTTCATTTTGCTCCCTCCTATAACAGATACAGTACAATCTGTACTGCCAATGCCACTGCGGCGGCAATGCCGCCAATCAATGCGAACCTTGCGGCAACCTTGCCCTTGTCAACGGGTATGTCGCCTACCATTTTTCCGGTCTGGCCGTTCATTGCGAATGTATATCTCTTGCCGTTCCAGGTGGTATTCAGCAGCCACACCGGGTACATGGCGTATTTTATCTGACCGTTTTTCGTGGAAATTGTGCTGCTTTCCGGAACAACGGTGGTATAACCCAGGGCGGTGCCGGCAAGTACGGATTCCGTGCTTGTCTTTACCCTGTTGTTGATACGCTCCATGTTATCCTCGATGGTCACATCATATCTGTCTGCAAGATACCCGGCCATATATGCGGTCTGGAAATCCACAGCCTCGTTAAAATTAAAGGGTTCCAAGGATTCCATAAGAGTGTCGTCCATTTTGGATGAACCGTCGGCAGGAATCTTCATGAACTGAACCGTTCCCTCACGCAGCAGGGAGAAATAACTTGTTTCGGTATAGATAAACCTTGTATCACTCCAGGTCCTGACCTGAGTTGCCTTGTATCTTACGCTTCCGCTGGCATCAGTATCGAAAATCCAGAAAGGCACGTAGATCCCCTTTATTTCGTCGATGTGATTTTCCCTTGTGAACGCGGCCGGTGTAAAGGGCTTGTTATAATGCTTCTTCAACGCCTTTTTTGCCGCAGCCTTATCAAGCTTGAATGGAATGATATAGTCCGGCTTGATGTCGCCTGTAAACTGTCCCATAAGGACAACAGGATTATCACAATACGGACAGGATGTAGCTCCCATATTTTCATCGCCGATAATCTGGCCGCCGCATGACTTGCATACGTAAACACGCATGCCCTCTTCGTCACCTTCGTGCCAGACCTTCCCCGGAGTCTCCCATCTCATCTGATCAGCCCGAGAGGTCTGTGAAAGATCCTTGTCGAAGGCTTTCAGCGTTTCCATTTCAAATTCCGTGTCGCAGAACGGGCATTTCATTTTCTGCAAGGAGCTATCAAAAGCGATAGCTCCTCCGCAACTCGGACATTTATATTCTTGTATATCAGCCATAAATATCTCCTATAAAAAGTCAAACAGTTTTCAAGCTGCTTGCTGTGTTTTTGCTTTGCGTATCATGAGTTCGGGATGAAACGCATTAGCAAGCTGTTACTGCAACGAATGACCGCACTCCGGACAGAACTTGCCCGGTTTTTCCAGTTTAGCGCCGCAATTCGGGCAGAATGGCGATGCCGTCTGCTCGGGCTTCTTTGCTCCGCACTGTGCGCAGAAATTCCCCGTCTGCCCTGTAGCTCCGCATGCGCAGGTCCATCCGCCTGCTGCCGGTGCGCTCTGCTGTGCTGCTGCCTGCTGCTGCGCTCCCGCAGCGTAAAGGTTGGAAGCATTCATGCCGCCGACATTCATTGCCATTCCCATGCCGACGAAGCCGCCCATAGCGCCGCCTTCATTGGCTGCTGCCGCCTTCATTGCATCTGCCTGTGCACCTGCAATAGTACCTGCGGCAAGAGAAGCGTCCCTGAGAGCGCCTGCCCTCTGGGTGTCCTTAATGAGCTGCTGGTCTTCCTCGGGAAGGGTCACGCTGCCGAGAGCGATATTAACAACCTCAAGTCCGCGAAGCTGACCCCACTGGGCCGTCAGCTCCTGGTTCATGGCTGCCTCAAGCTCCTTATTATGAGCAATTATCTGGTTCGGACGGATTTCAAGATCGGAAAGCTTTGCAAATGCCGGCTGAAGAGCGCTTACGAACTCGGTCTTAAGCTGGTCTGTAATCTCTTCCTTCTTGTATTCCTCTGTTACATTTCCGCAAACATTTGTATAAAAAAGAATCGGGTCGGCAATCTTGAATGAATAGATTCCCGAACAACGAAGGGAAACATCTATGTCCAAATTGATGTTTCTATCCACTACGCGGAAAGGAATGGGATTCGGTGTTCCGAACTTGTTGTCAATAATCTCTTTCGTGTTGAAATAGTACACCCTCTGATCCTTGCCGGTATCTCCGCCGTAGGCAATACGCTTGCCCATGGTCTTGAAGGTCTCGAGAATGCTTGTGCCCAAATTACCGGTAAAAAGGCTGGGCTCCGTTGACGCGTCGTAAGTAAACTCGCCCGGCTCAGCGCAGACTTCAACTACCTTGCCCTGATCAACAATAATCATGCACTGTCCGTCTGCAACCGCAATTCCCGAGCCGTTTGAAATAATGTTGTCATTCCCCTTTACATTAGAGGAACGGGATGTAATCTGCTTTTGACCTCTTACGACCAAAACATCCTTATCAAGGGCGTCGCAATAGAAAAACTCTTTCCATGTGTCTGCTAATGCTCCGCCTGCTGCTCCTAATGCTGCTTTAAGTAATCCCATATTTTTCTCCTTTCAGAACGGTTGTTTCACCATTAAGGTTTTCTTATGATACCTTTTTTTTCTTGTATTTTCAAGTGCAATAGGCTATATTATCATAGATAAATATTTATGACGGAGGTGGATAATATGGATAGCATTTTTGAATCCGGTGAAGAAGAACTTTTTGAACAAATCACCGAACTTGTCCAATCCAAAAAATACGCCGCCGTCAGAAATATTTTTTCCGAAATGAATCCCGCCGACATAGCCGAGATACTGAACGACTTCCCGCTAAATGAATTGCCGGTTCTTTTCAGGCTGCTCCCCAAGGAGTTGGCGGCCGAAACCTTCGTAGAAATGGACTCCGATGTTCAAACCCACCTTATTACCGGCTTCTCCGACAGCGAGTTGAGAGACGTGCTGGACGAAATTTTTCTTGACGATGCGGTTGACATTGTTGAGGAAATGCCTGCCAATGTGGTGAAAAGAATCCTGGCCAATACCGATGCGGACACCCGGGCGATGATCAATAAAATTCTGCAATATCCCGAGGATTCCGCCGGCAGCATTATGACAGTTGAGTATGTCAGCCTGCGAAAGCAAATGACCGTTGAGGAGGCCCTGACGAGAATCAGGCGCACCGGTACCGACAAGGAAACCATTTACACCTGTTACGTTACGGACTATAACCGCAACCTGCTCGGAGTTGTTTCCACCAAAGCCCTCCTGCTTTCAGAGGCGGACGACATGATTGCCGACATCATGGAAACCAATATAATCAGTGCCCATACCCACACTGACAAGGAAGAGGTTGCCCAGATGTTCAGCAAGTACGATTTCTTTGTTATTCCCGTCGTGGACGATGAGGGAAGGCTTGTGGGCATTGTAACCGTCGACGACGCCATGGACGTAATGGAAGAAGAGGCTACGGAGGACATTGAAAAAATGGCCGCTATCCGTCCCGGTGACAAGCCTTACACACAAACCAGCGTATGGGAAACATTCAAGCAGCGTATACCGTGGCTGATGCTTCTTATGATTTCGGCAACATTCACCTCATTGATTATCACAAAGTTCGAGAATGCGCTGTCAACCTCCATTGTCCTTTCCGCATGCATCCCCATGCTGATGGATACCGGCGGAAACTGCGGCGGACAAACATCTGTTACAATTATCCGTTCGCTCTCCCTCGGTGACGTTGAATTCAAAAATATCTTTAAAATTTTATGGAAAGAATTCCGTGTGGGAATTATCTGCGGTTTTTCGCTTGCCGCAGTTAATTTCATAAAAATGCTGATTCTCGGACAAGGCAGCATCCTGATTATGCTTACCGTGTCAATCGCCCTTTTCTGTGCGGTTGTCATCTCCAAAATCATCGGAAGCCTGCTTCCGATGATTGCTGAAAAAATAGGTTTTGACCCGGCTGTAATGAGCAGCCCCTTTATTACAACCATAGTTGATGCCTTGACCCTTTTGATTTACTTCGGTCTGGCAGTATTGATTCTTCGGATAGGATAATATATGAAACCGTTATTTATCATTCTAATTATTTTAGCAGTACTTGTGTTGTCGGTGATTGTCGTCGGCTTTATCATCGGAGAGTATTTCTACGCCTTTGCAGTGTCAAGACACTACAAAAAATCCAGAGTCAGTGCAATAACCAACGAAAAAAATCCGGATAAACCTCCTGTTACCTACCCTTACGATGTCCGTGTGGAATGGTTTGACGAAATGTCCTCGGAGAAAGTATCGATTACCTCCTTCGACGGTCTTAAGCTGTGCGCCCTTTTAGTGGAAAATCCTTCCTCAGGCAACGCAAAATTCGCTATTTTATGCCACGGCTACACCGGACATGCAAACGAATCCGGATTTTTCGGTGAAAAACTATATCCTCTTGGTTTTGGGATTTTAGCTCCTGCCGCAAGAGGTCATGACATTTCCGAGGGAGATTATATCGGCATGGGCTGGCATGAGAGAATTGACATTCAGGACTGGATTAAATATCTCAACCGACGTTATAACAATCCGCAGATAATTCTTTACGGCGTATCAATGGGCGCCGCCACAGTCATGATGACCGCCGGCGAAGATCTTCCGGCAAACGTCAAGTGCGCCATCGAAGACTGCGGTTACAGCTCCATTTACGAGGAATATGTCCATTGCCTGCAGAACATGTTGAAGCTGCCGGCAGCTCCGATCATGTTTTTTGCCCGTCCGATGTTTTTGCGGAAACTGAAAATCAATCTTCTGAAGGACGGTTATTCCACAAAACAGCTGGCGGAAGCAAAAATTCCTATGCTTTTCGCGCACGGTACCGAAGACAGATTTGTGCCCTTCTGGATGCTGGATGCAAATTATGATGCCCATCCCGGTCCCAAGGAAAAGGTGGTTATTCAAGGAGCTTCTCACGCTGCAGGCCCCTGGCTGGGCGGCGAGGAATACTGGGACAAAATTCTCGGATTTATCAAAAAATATACTGAATAATACGAACTAAAGGAGGTTTCTTATGAAGAAGGTAAAAACCCCCAACAGGTTTACATTCGGTCTGGGAACATTCGGCAGAGATATGGTTTATACCCTGATAAGCATGTATCTTATGTTCTATCTGACCGATGTTCTTTCGCTGTCCACCAATACCCTTTGGTGGATTACGACAATTATTCTGTGCTGCAGGATTTTTGACGCTTTGAATGACCCTTTCATGGGAATGATTGTGGACAATACCAAGACCCGCTATGGCAGATTCAAGCCCTGGATTTGCGTCGGAGCGGTGCTGGCCGGAGCTGTTGCCATCTGCCTTTTTTATGACATGAGCGGCCTTTCGGAAACCGGTTTTATTTTGGTCTTCGGCCTGCTGTATCTTGCTTGGGGTATTTTCTACACCATGAACGACATTTCCTACTGGTCCATGCTTCCCTCGTTAACCCAGGATCAACGCGAGCGCGAGGAAATCGGCTCGATTGCCAGAGTCTGCGCAAACCTCGGTCTGTTTCTTGTAGTTGCACTGATTGTTCCGATTACGGGGATTCTGGGCAATGCTTTCGGAAGCCTTCAAAAGGGCTATTTTGTCCTGTCAATTATCCTCGTTGGAATAATGCTGATTTTTCAAAGCATCACTGTCTTCGGGGTTAAAGAGCCGCCTGAGAGCTTTAACAGACCCAAGCAGCATACATCCGTCAGGGAAATGCTCCGCGTCATTTTCAAAAACGATCAGCTGCTTGTTACGGCCATTGCCATGGCTCTTTTCACTATCGGCTACTTCACTACCACAAGCTTCGGCCTTTATTACTTCAAATATGTTTTTGACAACGAAGGAATGTATTCCGTTTTCGCAGTAATCCTGGGAGTTTCCCAGATTGCCGCGCTCATTGTCTTTCCTATACTCGGGAAGCGTTTTCCGCGCAAGAGGCTTTATCTTGTCGCCACCATCATGGTTGTGGTCGGATACGTTATTTTCTTCTTTGCCCCGACAAATACCTTTATCTTCATAGGAATTGCGGGTGTGATACTTTTTGTCGGCCAGGCCTTCATTCAGATTATGACGTTGATGTTCCTGACGGACAGCGTGGACTACGGCGAGTGGAAATTCGGCAAGAGAAATGATTCCGTGACTTTTTCACTGCAGCCCTTCATCAATAAAATGGGCGGCGCCGTCGCGAGCGGCATCACCGGCGTTACTGTAATTATCTCCGGTATGAAGGAGGCCGAAAGCGCCGTCGACATGACACCCTCCGGACTGATGATTCTGAAAGTCGCTATGATGATACTGCCGCTTTTATGCATTCTGGCGAGCTTTGTTATTTATATCCGCAAATATAAAATAGACGAGGAAACTTACGCGCAGATTATAAGCGATTTGAACCGCCGCAAGGAGGCCATAAATGATTGACATGAACAGCAAAATCGGCCGGCTTTACGACACGCCGGTCGGCAGGGATGTCATAGACAAAGTCCTGATGCAGCTTGGCATGAGTGAAAGCCTTGTCACCAATCCTTTTGTTCGCAATATGAAGCTTAAAAACGCAGCGAAGCTTGCCAAAGGAAAGGTGGATGAAAGTTTCTTCGACACCCTGCTGACACTTGTAAACAGTGAGACTGACACTCCTTTCTTTTCTAAGGAGGAGATTACACCTGCCTGGTGGAAGGAGGCCGTGTTTTACCAGATTTATCCGCGCACCTTTTACGACAGCAACGGCGACGGTATCGGCGACTTGCGGGGCATTACTTCAAAATTGGACTACCTTAAAGATCTGGGTATCGATGCTTTGTGGCTTTCCCCGATTTACGACTCGCCGAATGACGATAACGGCTATGATATCCGCGATTACCGCAAAATCATGTCCGAGTTCGGAACTATGGAGGATTTTGACGAACTGCTTAAAGAGATTCATAACCGGGGCATGCGCCTCATCATGGATCTGGTTATAAATCATACCTCCGATGAGCATATCTGGTTTCAGGAGGCATTAAATAATCCGGACTCGCCCTACAGGCAGTACTACTTTATTCGGGAAGGTTCTCCCTGCACCCCGCCGAACAACTGGACATCGTTTTTCTCCGGCCCTGCGTGGAATTATTATCCCGAGCAGGGAGTCTGGGCGCTGCACCTTTTTTCAAAAAAACAAATGGACCTTAACTGGGATAACCCCGCTCTTCGCGCCGACCTTATCGAAATGATTAATTGGTGGCTGAACAAGGGCGTGGACGGCTTCAGAATGGATGTAATAAACTATGTATCCAAGGTCGACGGCTTGCCGGACGGGAACCCCCTTGTAGGTGACTTAATGGGATTTACCGGCATTGAACAGTATTACTACGGTCCCAACCTTCACAAATATATGCGTGAAATCAATGAAAAAGCTTTCGCACCGCACAACGCCTTCTCCGTCGGTGAAACTCCCGGGCTCGGCATGAATCAGTGCAATCTGCTGACCGCGCAGGAGCGCGGCGAGCTGGATATGGCTTTTTCTTTCGATCATCTGGAAACTCCGGGACATGTCCGCTACGATGATTATGAATATGATTTGACCTTCTACCGCGACCTGATGATAAAATGGATGAACGGCTACGGCAACAACTGTCGCATGTCGCTTTTCTTCAACAATCATGACAACCCGCGCATGGTCGGCAAGGTCAGCAAGGATAAATCCATGTGGCCCCATGTCATGAAGCTGCTTTGCGTGCTGCAAATGACCTTAAACGGCACCCCTTTTATTTTCCAGGGTGATGAAATGGGGCTTGCCAATTATGAGTTCAGCTCCATGGACCAGATTACCGATGTCGAGGCTAAAGGCTTGTATCGGGCACTGCTTGCAAAAGGCATGACGCCTTCTGAAGCTTTCAAGAAAATCTGCCTCGGAACACGTGAGCATGCCCGGGTGCTGCTTCCGTGGAACAAAACAATTCCTTCGTACCACAAGGGATTGACACAGGAAATAAACGAAAGCATCACTGCATTTTTCAAAAAAATAATTGCTCTAAGGAAAAGTGCGCAAGCATTGATTTACGGCGATTTTAAGGTGCTTGACAAGGCCGGTACGCGCTTTACCTTTTCACGCAGTTACGGCAGCGAAAAGTACATTATCGACTGCAATTTGTCGGCAATGCCCTGCCCCGAATGGAAAACAGCTCTGGGCAGTGAGCTGATGATTTCCGGACGTGCGAACCGTGATGATGCGAACACCGCCGCAAGTGGTGCGAATACTGCCGCAGCTGCCGCCGCAAATATTTCCGGCGATACTGCCGCTAACGCCGCCGCCCTCGGAAAACTCGGCCCATATGAGGCCCGTGTGTGGCGCTGCCTTTGATAATTGCCGAAAAGAACAAGCTTACGTGTCCGATTAAAAACAAAAAACCTCGCGAAGGCTTATACCTTGCGAGGTTTTGTATGAAATATAATTCTTTGCGCCGCAGACAGTGCCTTGACTTGCTGAATAATCAGCCAATCTGCTTGGCTACTTCTTCCGCGAAGTTCTCCCGTTTCTTTTCGATGCCTTCACCGGTCTCGAAACGGATGAAGCGCTTTACAACGATATCGCCTGCAGACTTAAGATACCGGCCAACACTCATGCTGTCGTCCTTAACGTATGGCTGCTCCATAAGGCAGATTTCCTTCATTCCTTTATTGATACGTCCGATAACCATCTTCTCGATGATATTCTCCGGCTTTTTCGCATTTGCAGGGTCGTTCTTGGCCTGGGCGGTAAGAATCTCTTTTTCATGGGCAAGAAATTCCGGATCTACATCCGCTTCTGAAATGTAGCGCGGTGAAAGGGCTGCAATCTGCATTGCCACGTTTTTAAGGGCTTCCTCGGCACCGTCAACAACTGACGCCGCTTCAACAAGAACACCGATGCGTCCGCCACCATGGACATACGAAACAATCATTCCCTCAGTCTCAATTTTTTCAAATCTTCTGATTGAAATATTCTCACCGATAGTGGCAACCATGCTTACAACTGCCTCCCTTACGGTCTTGCTTTCGTCGGCGAGCCACTTGTCCTCAAGAAGCTCCTCAACGTCAGCTGCGGCGGTAACAAATATCTGTTGTACGACCTCGTCAACGAAAACCCGGAATTTCTCATTTTTTGCAACAAAGTCAGTCTCGGAGTTGACCTCAACGATAACCGCCTTGTTGTCCTTAACTACCGCTTCAACAATGCCTTCGGCTGCGATCCTGCCGGCCTTCTTTACTGCCTGGGCCTCGCCTCTTTCCCTAAGGGAATCAACTGCTTTATCAATATCGCCATCATTCTCAACAAGGGCATTCTTACAGGCCAGTACGCCTGCGCCGGTAAGTTCCCTGAGCTGTTTTACCATAGCTGTGGTAATCTCTGCCATGTTACACTATCCTCCTATAATGGTAAACCTGCCCCCGCGGGGAAGGTATTATTATTTTTCTTCTTCAGCTGCTTCCTCGGCTGTTTCGGCAACATCTTCTGCAGCCTCAACAACTTCTTCTGCGACCCCGGTTGCTTCTTCTGCGACCTCAGTTGCTTCTTCTGCAGCCTCTGCCGCTTCTTCGACAATTTCAGCAACTTCCTCTGTGACCGCTTCAACGGCTGCCTCAGTTTCAGCAACTTTTCCGGCGGCCTCGGCAACTTCAGTATCTTCCTCGGCATCGTCATCTTCTCCGATTTTAACGAATCCCCCGACTGCTTCAGCAAATTCCTCGACAGCTTCAATATCAGTCTCCGCGCCCTCCTCAACTTCGTAAGCAACGCCCTGGTTTGCCTCGATGACAGCATCAGCCATCTTGGCAACGATAAGCTTAACCGCACGGATAGCATCGTCATTGCCCGGGATTACATAATCGAGCTCGTCAGGGTCGCAGTTGATATCGCATATGCCGATAAGCGGAACACCAAGCTTATGGGCTTCGGATACGCAGATTTTTTCCTTCTTGGGATCAACAACGAAGATTGCATCCGGAATCTTTCTCATATCCTTGATTCCGCCAAGGTGCTTCTCCAGCTTCTCCCATTCTTTCCTGATGTTGATAACTTCTTTTTTAGGAAGAACGTCAAAGATTCCGTCCTCTTCCATCTTCTCAATTTCTTTAAGCCTCTTAACACTGTTCTGGATAGTCTTGAAGTTGGTCAGCATACCTCCGAGCCATCTTTCATTTACATAGAACATGCCGCAGCGCTCGGCTTCCGTTTTGATAGCCTCCTGCGCCTGCTTCTTTGTGCCGACAAAAAGAATGGTGCCGCCCTGAGCGGCGATGTCGGAGATTGCATCAAATGCATCGTCAATTAGTCCGACTGTCTTCTGAAGATCGATGATGTAGATACCGTTTCTCTCGGTATAGATGTATGGAGCCATCTTGGGGTTCCAGCGTCTGGTCTGGTGTCCGAAATGAACACCTGCTTCAAGCAACTGCTTCATTGAAATTACGCTCATTAAATTGTACCTCCGTGGTTAGTAATCTTCCGCATATCTTTCTTCATCGGGACCCCAAAGCGTAAGGGGCACCTCCCTTTGAATGGATACACGTGTTTTATAGCGCCGGCAAATATTTTATATGAACAGCCGCATCTTTTCAAGTGTTGTTTTTTATTTTTTCAGCTTTTTCAGAACTTTTTCTTGTTTTCGGATATCTTGAAGCATGAATCAGCCTTGAAAACAGGAAAATAAGTATTGTAACCGCACTTATCAGGGCCGCAAGCTCAAGTCCCGTCGAGCGGTACTTAAACTCCACAACGTGTTCACCCGCCTTGAGGGGCACGATGACAAAGGCTTTATAGAAAGACCTTGTTTCGACTTTTTCCCCGTCGACATATGCCTCCCAGCCCTTGTAGTATGGAATAGTGGTGAACATTATCCCCTCTTCAATTGCGATTATCTTTCCCTTAATGTATGTGTCGGAAAATTCGGAAATCTGATAGCCATACCTTCCCATTGTCTCCATAACCTCTTCGAGGCGCTCGTATTTCATTATGGAATGAAAAAGTTTGATGTGGCTCTTGTCCTCGTCTGCGGACTCGATAGTGATTTTGTCGCCGTTTTCCACATCACCCAGGTCAATAATCTGAGGGTTCTCAAGTCCCGAAAATTCCTTGTCCAGAATGACCTCGCCGCCGCGCTCAATCTTCGCTCGGGCATCGCTGATTTTGTCGGTTATGTACACCAGTTGTCTTCCGTCATCCTTGGCGTTCCACTTGATTTCCGTTCCGGAAAGTGTCTTCTCCGATGAAAAAAGCTTGCCGCCGCCACAGGCAGCGTTTATGAAACTGTTCTGCACCAGAAACGGACTGCTCTCATGCATGTTGGTTTCTGCTGAAACCGAGACGTCCGTCATAAAGCCCAACGGAAGACTGTATTTGTTTTCATAAAGATAGTAGTCCCCTTCCCGGCCAACGAGGGTCATCAGCGGGTCATCTTGCTCTTCGGCGGCTATTTCGTACTTTATACCGAGAAGTGCCGCGCTGAAGGGTGTGTGCCCGTAATAGGAAAATGAGTTGGTCGAGGACTGCATTCCGAAATAATCATAGAAATCGGATATTCCTTCAATAGTTGTGGATGAAAATTCCGAGGCCGACCTGTAATTCAGCCACGCGCCGTCATTCTTGGTACGGCGCTTAATCTTCTCAACCCTGTAGAAACCGTCATCTCCGATGCCTTCCAAGAGCCGGGAAATCGGCTCATTGTCATCCATATAAGCGCTTCTGCCCGTAGTGGAATAACCTGTGGCATTCGTATTTATAGCCGCCTCGCTCACCGCTATCGCGAGCAATATAATTATCATTAACGCTTGCGGTATACGTCCGCTTTTTTTCAGGATCATCCATATTCCGTACAGAGCAAGGAAGCACACACTTATCAAAACAAGGTTTATCGTATACTCTTCAGAATCATAGAGGACCTGAAGAGCGAAGATGGCTCCTATCCCTGCCGTCAGGCACCAGATAATCTCACGATATTTGAAACTTTCTACCTGTATTACCACCTCATAGGCCATCGCCAGAATCAGGAAAATGTATATGAATGACTGGCGACTGGACAGGCTGTTCGGGTAATGAAAGCCATGCCAGATATACGTGGGAATGTTCATTGCAAAGCTTGCAAGGAAAATACCTATAAGAATAACCTTGCCTATTTTTACCCGCAGACGTATTTTACCGCATATAAAGAAAAGAGGAATCAGCATGAACACTCCGATTGTACAATATACGTTGGGAATGTAGCCGGAAAGTACGGTGGGCTCCACATTCATTATTGACCGGGAAAGCATTTCCAGAATGTTGTAATAGAATCTGAGCTTGGTCGGGAAGGAAAAATTGCCCGAGGCCGTGGAAGAAAGGTTGACAAAGGCGGGAATTACGGTAATGGCCGCCATAAGACCTGCAAGGACAGAATAAACGGCAAACCGTCCGATGCTGCGCAGCGCTCCCGCAAAGCCTCCCTTTCCGGGCTCGCAGATAATCAGGTAAATAAAATACAGCACCAGATAAATGCATATCATAATTGCAATGTAGTAATTCGACAGGATGGCCACAGCCAGGGTTATGCTGTAAAGAACAACCTTTTTTTCCTTTACCAGACGCTCAAGTCCCAGAGTGATAAGAGGCAGGAGCACCAGACAGTCCAGCCACATCAAGTTCCAGCTGTATGCGGCCATGTATGAAGACATGGCATAAAAAGCTCCAAACACTGCCGAAGCAAAGTTTCTCTGCCCGGTACGGCATTGCACATAATGCGCAAACGCAGCCGACATCAGTCCCGCCTTAAGAATAATAAGGCAGGACATTATTTCCGGAATGTAGTTGGACGGCAGGAAGACCGTCAGCCAGTAAAACGGGGTTGCAAGGTAATAAGCATAAATTGCGGGGAGGTCCGCCCCCAGTCCGATATTCCACGTAAACAAAAGACTGTCGCCGTTCTTTAAGATGCTCTGGAACTCCTTCAGAAAGGTCACATACTGGTGGTACATGTCGCTCCTTAGATACATCCTGTCGCCGAAAGGAAATATTTCCCTGAAAGCAAACATAACTCCCAGAACAACCACCGGCGTCAAAAATGCCAGAAGCACCGGCAGATTGCGTACAAAAAAGTTCTTGCTGTTGTAAACCTTGCTCATGTTAATCTCCCTGATTTATTTATCCTCTTCCCGCGCAGGTTCTGTTCTCCCTGTGCAGATTTGTTTATCCTCATTGCTGACGGTTTTGCCTATATTGGTCTGTTCCATTATATAAATGGGGCGGTTTTTGGTCTCCATGTAAATGCTGCTGATGTATTCTCCTAAAATGCCGATAGCCAGCATTATTACTCCGCCCATGAACAGCAACACAACAAGCGTGGTCACATACCCCGGCACATCAATTCCCCAGATAATCGTCTGAATCAGCGTGATTATGATGTAAATGACGGCCAGTATGAAAACCAGTGCTCCTACAATTGTAACAAGCCTCAAGGGAATAGTGCTGAATGCTGTCAGTCCGTCGGTGGCATAGGAAAACAGTTTCTTAAATGTCCACTTGCTCTTGCCGGCAGCGCGTTTGCTTTGAACAAAGTCCAGCCACTTTATCTTAAAGCCCACCCAGGCAAACAGCCCCTTGGTAAACCTTCTCGTTTCGGAAAGCTGCAGCACCGCATCCACGAATGCCCTGCTCATGCACATAAAATCGGTGGCGCCCTTTTCGAGTTTTGTTTTTGAAATGCTGTTGTTGAGAGCCGTAAAACTGCGTGAGAAAAAACCGGCCTTTCTCTTGGCTCCGGCCGCGCCGTAGCCCTCGTTTTCCACGGCATTTATCATATCGGGGATCAGCTGCGTCGGATGCTGGAGGTCTGCATCAATGAGGACGACCATGTCGCCGCTGCTGTTTCTGAGGCCTGCATAAATTGCCGCCTCCTTGCCGAAATTTCGGGAGAATGAAATATATTTGACCTCCGGATCTTTGGCTGCCATATCCTTCATTATCTCAAGGGAGCCGTCGATACTGCCGTCATCAACAAAAATATAACGGAATCCGTATCCGGGAAGCCCGCTCTCTACTGCCTTGATTGCCTCGTAAAAAAGAGGCAGGCTCTCTTCTTCATTGTAGGCAGGAACTATGATATCAATTAATTTCACCGTTTTTTTCTCCATCAGTCGATTGTCCTCAGTGTCTGAACATTGATCCGCTCCCAGGCTTCTTCATTGAAACGAAGAATGCTCCCCTTGGAAAACTCCACGAATTTCTCGTCAAAAGCGGCCTTCCTTGCGGCGGAAATGACCTTGTTTTTATTGGCGACCGACTCGCTGATCATGTAATCTTCCACGCATTCGATTATATAAAGGCATTCCGCCGTTTCCACTATTTCGCTCAAATCGCCGTCAATCAGATTATAGGCAACCTTCTCAAATGTCTTATCCATGTTTCCCTTCATGATTACTCTGTTCAGCACAGGCTCATATCCCCAGGTTTTGCAGGCGGTTTCGAAGCTGGTGCCGCTTTTTATTTCGCTTCTCAGCTTCTCCGCCTGATTTATGGACATGCTCAGGGGAAGTTCCACATAGTTGACCTCAATTACCTTTGTATCGGCTTTGCTGATATCCTCGTTGACCTTTTCCGCCAGCTTGTTAAACACCTTGTCATACATGGCCTGCTTGGTGTAAAGGCTGATGACGGTATTCGGGGTAATTCCGTAAGAATGCAAATCATACAGCAGATTGATTTCGTTAAAGGAAGCCTCTGCCTTTTCCTTTATCAGGTTTCTGTCCGCATCCGACATGTAAAGAGCCATCTCATCCGACATCAGCACGCTGGAGGTAATCCGTATCATTTCCTCCTTCACGCTGTCTTTCACATATCTGTCAAGGGTGATATCGCCTATGTTGCGCTCCCAGAACAACTCGTCCTCGTCGCCCCTGTAGTATTCACGGACCTCCATCATACGAAAAACCGCCTCTGATACCGGACATTCCTTGCCGTTTACACTCAGGAGCACGTCCGGCCGCATGGGAGCCGCCAAACGGATTTCGGCGCATCCTGCAAGGCAAATGCATAATATCGTCAACGTCGCCGATGTAACGAGACGCCGGAAAAATCCGCTTTTTATTGTCTTTTTTTGTCTTTGCCTCTTCATATGTCTGTTTTCCGAAAAAATCATTGATTTTATTATTTATTTGTGATACCTTTGTACAGGTGCCTTTCGGGGATTAAGCTGCTGTAGCTCAGTAGGTAGAGCGCGTCATTGGTAATGACGAGGTCACCGGTTCGACTCCGGTCAGTAGCTTTTTATAATGGTTTTTTATAATCTAACTTCAATAAATAATCGTTCGGTTTCAGGAATTCAGCTCCGGGAAATTCCGAAAAGTTCTATTCCTTCATATTCTGTCTCACTACCTCCCAGGCCAGAATGCCTGCCGCCACGGAGGCATTCAGAGAATCTATGTTTCCTCTCATCGGAATAGCGGCCGTAAAGTCACATTTGTCCTTAAGCAGGCGACTGACTCCGCTTCCCTCATTTCCGATAACAAGGCCTATGGCACCGGCCAGGTTCAGATTATACATAACTTCGCCGTCCATGTCGGCGCATACGAACCAAAGCCCTTTTTCCTTCAGATAATCCATGGTACGGGCGATATTTGTCACCTTGGCTATCAATGTGTGGTAAACCGCCCCCGCGGAGCACTTGGCAACGGTGGCATTTACCGTTGCACTGCGATGCTTCGGGATAATGATTCCATGAGCTCCGGCCAGATTGGCCGACCGAATGATTGCGCCGAGATTATGAGGATCCTCTATTCCGTCAAGGATAAATATAAAGGGCGGCTCTTCCATTTGCTCAGCCTTGGCCAGTATGTCATCGACCTCGGCATAAACCACAGCCGACAAATTCAGTATGACTCCCTGGTGCCGTCCGTTTTCACTCATGGCGTCCAGCTTTTCCTTCGGAACATAAACTGTCATCACCCCGAGCTTTTTTGCCAGACTGACAATAGTGTTAACGGGACCGTCCTTCAGTCCTTCCCGCACATATAGCTTGTCAATGTTTTCATTTGTCTTCAGCGCTTCCAAAACCGGATTGCGTCCTTCAACCATCAGCTCGCTCATATAATTCAATTCCCTTGTGCACTAATTCAATTGCCCGCTCTTCGCGCTCCTCCAGAAAAAGATATCCGCACAGCGCCTCCAGTCCCGTGGCAATTCTGTACTCGCTTATGGTGCAAGTGTGCGGAGCGGAAATTGACTTGGCGTTACGCCCTCTTTTGAAGACTCTCAGCTCCTCTTCGCTCAATTCTTCAATTATCAGCCGGGCAATCTCTGCCTGAGCTGCCGCGTTGGAATACTTCTTTGCATTTTTGCTGACTTCCCCTGCGCTTCCGTTAAATTGCTTCAGGGCGAATGTCCTCACAATCAATTCGTAAAAGGAATCACCTATATACGCAAGCGTCAGCGTGGAGGTCTCCGCCGCGACAGGTCTGGTAAAGTTCTTTGCGCCGATTCCGGCAGCGCTCTCCTTTGAATTGCGGAAGCTTTCAGAGGCGGTGTTCTGCAATCTGTTTATTTCCTGTGCCACTTAACTCCCTCTCTGGTATCCTCCAAGACGATACCCATGGCAAGCAGCCTGTCTCTTATGGCGTCCGCCTTTGCAAAGTCCTTTGCTTTTCTGGCCTCGCCCCTTTCGGCAATCAATGCCTCGACTTCGCCGCTCAAATCATCTTCTTCCTTTTCCAAAATGATCCCCAGCACATCGCACAGACTGCCGAGCACGCTCCGTGCCCGCTTGACAAATGCTGCCGACGAATCTTCATTTAAGTTGATGTTAATCGCCCTGACAAGCTCAAACACCGCCGCTATTGCGTCGGCGCTGTTGCAGTCGTCATCCATGGCGTCCTCGAATTTCCTGACGAATTCTGTCCCGAAGTCGGCATTTTCTCCCGCAATAAAGATTTCCGGCCTTCCTTGAGGATTTTTCAGAATAAAATCCAAATTTCCCGCGGCGTTCACTATTCTGTCAAGGCCCGCCTTTGCTGTCTCCATAAGTTCGTCCGAAAAATTCAGCGGACTTCTGTAATGGGCGCTCAGCATAAAAAACCTCAGCACCTGCAGGTCATATTTCTTGCTGATATCCCTTACTGTGAAAAAGTTGCCGGCCGATTTGCTCATCTTGGAGCCGTCAATATTAAGGAATGCGTTGTGCATCCAATACCTTGCAAACCGAGCGCCGTTTGCCGCCTCGGACTGGGCAATTTCATTTTCATGATGGGGGAACACAAGGTCCTCTCCCCCGGCGTGAATGTCTATTTCATCTCCTAAATATTTCCTTGCCATGGCCGAGCACTCAATATGCCAGCCGGGCCTGCCGTCGGAGTAGGCGCTTTCCCAGAAAGGCTCACCTTCTTTTTTCGGCTTCCATAAAACAAAATCCAGCGGGTCTTCCTTTTCCTCCTCGCCGGTTACCTTGATATCCCTGTGCCCGGCGCGCAGATCATCCAGATTTTTCTTTGAAAGCTTTCCGTAGCCGCTAAATTTCCTGGTGCGGAAATACACGGTGCCGTTCTTCTCATAGGCATATCCCTTGTCAATCAACGCCGCGATCATGTTCAGCATGCCGGGAATCTCGTCGGTTGCCAGCGGCGCATGGGTGGGAGGCTTGACATTCATTGCGGCCATGTCCTTAAGACATTCCTCAATATATCTTGCGGAAATCACCTCCGAGGTAGTGCCCTCCTCGGCGGCCCTCGCTATAATCTTGTCATCCACATCGGTAAAATTGGATACGTAATTCACCTCGTAGCCTTTGTATTCGAGATATCTCCTGAATGTATCGAAAACAATCATGGGACGGGCATTTCCGACATGAATCAAATCGTACACGGTCGGCCCGCATACATACATCCGGATTTTGCCTTCCTCAATAGGGATGAGCTCCTCCTTCTTTGCAGTTAATGTATTATATATCTTCAATTCATTTCCCCTGTCCGGCAGCTGTCTGCAGCATGCTCTACCTGCATTTTTTTGCTATTTCCTCTATTCTCTTGCAAAGTTCCTCATAATCTGTCTGAAGCTGCTCTATGCATCCCATAACCGGGTCGGGCAGATGCACCTGGTCAAGTTCCTTTTGCGGAACCTCCACACTGGCGCTTTTCACCACCCTTCCGGGGATTCCCACCACCGTTGAATAAGGCGGAACCTCCTGAAGCACAACCGAACCGGCGCCTATTTTGGAACCCTCACCAATGGTAAAAGAGCCCAGAATCTTTGCGCCTACGCTGACCATTACGTTATCCCCGAGGGTGGGATGTCGTTTGCCCTTTTCCTTTCCCGTGCCTCCGAGGGTAACTCCCTGATATAATGTCACGTTCTCTCCTATGACTGTGGTCTCACCGATAACAACACCGTGGCCGTGGTCGATAAAGAATCCCTTGCCGATTTTCGCGCCGGGATGAATTTCTATTCCCGTTTTCCTTGCGGCTCTTTGGGAAATCTTTCTGGCACGGTAATACTTGCCCTTCTCATATAAAGCGTGAGCCTTGCGGTATTTGTAAACCGCCCAGAAGCTGGGATACAGCAGAACTTCCCTTTTGTCCCTGATTGCCGGATCCCTTTCCATTATTACTTCGGCTGCTTCTTTAAAGTACTGTAAAAATCCCATTTGTCTTTCTCTTCCGTCATAAAATTTCTAAATCGTAGTGTAACAAATAATACGAAATTGTCAAGAAAGCCCGTCTCTATCGGATAAATTCAAGTGACTTGAACTTTCTGTCCACAAACCTGTTCATCAAGTATCCCGCCACATCCGTGAAGCAAGACAGGACTTCCTCGGACAGCTTAAAGGTGTAGAGTTTGTTCAGGGGTGACAAAAGGACATGTCTTATGGCATGTGCAGTCGATTCATCTATAGCAAAGCCCGGTGAATATCTGCTCTCCGGTGAAATGATGTCCTCGGCGGCAGGGCACAGACCGTTCAGATTCAACATGCGTATTTCAAAAACCGACCTGACCAGCCGCCTGTCAAGGGATTCGGTCAAAAGAGCTCTCAATGAAAAATAGGCCAGGGCAAGCATGTCGCCGGCTTCCACATTTTCCCGTGAAAAATACCTGCATATCTCGAGAAAATAAAAACCATAGTAGCTTAACTCGATATCGCCGGCAAGCTCCGTAAAATAATTTGATATTCGGGCGGATTTAAGAGTATATGAGTTTTTTCCCTGAAACAATTCGAACTGGCCGAAAGCGAAAACGCAGCTTGAAGCAATCAGGTCCGAAGAAGGTTTTCTCGCTCCCCGGGCAAACGCGGATATCCTGCCGAGCTCCTTTGTCAGCAGCTCTATCCGTCTGTCATATTCACCCATTTGCATCTGGGAAACAACCATTCCCGTCACGCTTACATTGCCCATGTCTGCACGTCGGCCTTCTATAATTTTATTTTTCTCGCGTCATAGCCGAAATTTCTGAGCATGGAATCCGAATCCCTCCACTCTTTGCGCATCTTTACCCATAGCTTCAGGTTGACCCGGCCGTCTATCAGCCTTTCAATGTCGTATCTGGCGATGGAGCCGATTCTTTTCAGCATTTCACCGCCCTTGCCGATAATGATTCCCTTATGCGAATTCTTCTCACAGATAATTGTGGCCTCAATGTCCGTAATCGCGGTGCCGTCCGCTCTTATTCTCTCCTTAAAGCTGTCAATAACAACAGCAATTCCATGGGGCACCTCGTCCTTCAGACAATGCAGCGCCTTCTCCCTTATGATCTCCGCCGCAATCTGCTTAATCGGCTGATCTGTCAGCGTATCCTCATCAAAAAACATGGGCCCGTATGGCAGATACTTAAAAGCCTGCTCCATGAGCACGTCAACATTGTTCCCCTCTCTGGCACTGACCGGAACTATCTCGGTGAAATCATAAACCTTCCGGTACGCATCTATGTAGCTGAATACATCTTCCTTAGAAACCATATCCACCTTGTTCATTACAAGGATGACGGGAAGACCTGCCTTGGAAAGTTCCTCAATAATGAACTGCTCTCCCTTGCCGATATAATCCGAGGGTTCGACAAGCCACATCACCAGATCGGCATCCCGTATGGAGCTGAGTCCGGCGCTGAGCATATAATCGCCTAGCTTGTTTCTTGCTTTGTTTATTCCGGGGGTATCCAGAAAAACAATCTGCCCCCGCTCATCCGTATAAACGGTCTGAATCCTGTTTCGCGTGGTCTGGGGTTTGTTTGACGTAATCGCAACCTTCTGCCCTATTATACGGTTCATAAGCGTGGATTTGCCCACGTTCGGCCGTCCGATGATTGCCACATATCCCGATTTGAGTTGTGCGTTATTCATTCTGCTCACTCCCTGCGCCGCCTCATTCTATCAGCGTCCTGATGCTGTCGAACAGCTCATTGTCTTCCTCTATCTTTGTGCTGCTGCCGATACAGCAGATATATCCTCCATTCAGAGCCTTTCTGATAAGCGGAGCGATGCTGCGGACGTCTTCAGGTGTGCAGTCTATTACCTCGGAGCGTATTTTCATTACTTCCTGATAATCCAGTCCCTGAAGATATGCCATCATGTCCCTTTGTCCCTTTGCGTAAACGGTTTTTGGAGCATCAAGGACACTCATTGTTCCTATTACGTATTTTGTCATTTCCCTTTCGTCACAGTCAAATTCTTCAAGAAAATCAGGTATTTTCTCAAACACCTCATTGCTCCTCTTAATATGAGGGTCACGAAAGGTAGCGCAATATGTCCTTCCGCTGATGGCGCTGTTGCACATGCAGCCGTATGCGCCGCCCTGCACCCGGATATTAAACCAAAGGTAATCGAAACGCATGATGGTATGATAAATCTGCATGTAGCCCGGGTACTCGCTTTCATCATCGATGTATCTGCCGGAACGGGCCACGTAATTGACGGAGCCGGAAGTTTTAAATGCTTCGTTTAAGGCTTTCAGCGAAAAACCCTCCTTTTCAAAATCGTAACTTCTGTCCCTGAAGTGCTGTCCGCTGCCTGCTTCCGCATCCTCACCTGCATATTCCTCAAGCGCTTCGACAAAGCGCTCCAGACTTTTCTTTACGGTCTGCGCACCCCTTTCATCCGCAGTGCAACCGACAATCATGCCTCTGGGCTTGAGGATCTGTGCAAGGACCGATTGGATGTTCCCGACTATCTCGTCCTTTTTCTCGTCGAAATCCGCCTCAAGGCCTTCAATGAATTTATAGAATTCAATCCCGCCTATCTGCTCCTTTAATGCGGAAACGGTGCAATGATACGATGCCGCACGAAGTGTTGCCGCCGCATGTCCGGAGGATACGATGTCCATTTGCATTTGGCTTCTCTGCTCAGAAATGATTTCCTTAAGTCTCTTCGTATCGGAATAATCCGCAGCTAAAAGAATCTCCCTCACCAAATCAAAGGTCTTGTCAATATTCTCATACAGCATCCTTGTTGAAAGGCCGGCGGTAATCAGGGCGCCCTTTGGATTATGGCGGCGGTCTCCCGCGCCTGCCTCAAAAGACAGACCTCCGGTGTAGGTATTTATCTCGTCATTCAACTCCTGATAAGTATAATTGCCCGTGTCGACAAAACCCACTACGGATTTCAGCAGACCGATGTATGGCAGCTGCTCTTTGTTTATCATGTTTGCATCAAATATGATGCTGACGTAGGCGATTTCATTTGTATTGTATTCGTGGCGGATAAAGGGTATTTTTCCGACCTCGTCTTCAATGTTATTAAAGGGTTCAGCCTCCCTTTTGATGTCCGACCGCTCCAGCAGGGGAATGGTCTCCAGCTCTTCTTTTGTGGACTCGGCTTCCTGATATGCCGACAGGGCGCGGGTTTCCTCGATCAGACGGTCTATCTCCTCCGGTGAAAGAGATTCCTTGAAGCTTGCAAGCTTCTGCGCGCAGGCCTGCTCCATTTGCTGTGCCAGACCCCTTTGAGGCCTTAGGATTACAATTGTGGAATGCCTGCTGCCTATGAAGTATTTACGGACAAGTTTCTCAAAATAATCCGTTTCGATTTCCTTCTCGAGCTCGTCAAAGGTCTCATTCAACTCAAGGTGGCAAAGAGGCTTTTCGTCATCGTAAAGCCATGCACTCAGCGCACTCAAGCCATAGGCAAGTCCTTTCGGACAAGTTCCGAAATCCGCCTCCCTGTGGCGGAATTTCATTGAATTCAGGCATGCCGTAAGCGACCTTTTCTCCAGACCCTCCTTCGCTGCCTTTTCCGTCTCCTCGTTTATCAGCCTGATAAAATCCTCCAGCCTGTCATAATTGGAATTCTTCGCCGCGATGGACATATACGGCTGCAGGATTTCATCACAAAACACGGAAAGCACGTCCTTGGCTATACCCTCATCAAGAAGCCTTTGCCTGATAGAGGCGCCCTGATTCTCAACAAGGACATACATTATCATCTGCAAGGCAATCATTTCCTTCACATCCATAATATCTCCGCAGACGATATTGTAAGAAAGATAGGTATTGTCTTCCTCTTCCTCCTCATCCGTAACAGGATAAAACTTTTGAATCACGGGCCGGTTGCCGAACTCTTTTTGTTTTTCTATTTCCGAATCAATCGGGCGCTCGTCATAGGCCGAAAGATATTCCCTGTCAAGCCAGGCAAGACGCTCCTCAACGTCCATGTCCCCGTAAAGATAAATAAAACTGTTGGACGGATGATAATATGTTTTGTGAAATTCAATAAAGTCTTCGTAAGTCAGGTCCGGGATGAACTCCGGATCCCCTCCGGATTCTTTTCCGTAAGGCGTATCCGGGAAAAGGGAGTTGAATATTTCACGACCCAGCACGTCCTCCGGCGAGGAGAATACTCCCTTCATTTCATTATACACGACCCCGTTATAGGTAATCGGCTCCTCCGGGGATTCAATCTTATAACTCCAACCCTCCTGCTTCAGTATCTCTGGGTACTTATATATATTGGGATGAAGCACGGCGTCAAGATATACATCCATGAGATTGGCGAAATCCTTGTCATTCCGGCTTGCCACCGGATAAACCGTCTTGTCGGGGAATGTCATTGCGTTCAGGTAGGTGTTTAAGGAACCCTTTGCAAGCTCGACAAAGGGGTCCTTAAGCGGGAACTTCTCCGAGCCGCACAGCACAGAGTGCTCCATTATGTGGGGAAGGCCTGTGCTGTCTTTCGGAGGCGTTCTGAAACCTATGTAAAAAACTTTGTTATCGTCCTCATTGGAAAGGACAAGCACCCTTGCTCCGGTTTTCCTGTGCCTCACGAGAACGGCCTGCGAGCCGATCTCCGCAACTTCCTTTTCAAACACAGTTTCATATACTTTTTCGTACTGCTTTAAATTAACTGCCATAATACATTCCTTTATACCGGGATATTATTCAAACAAAGACTCGACATATTGTCCGGCATCGAAGCGCTCAAGATCGTCTATACCCTCTCCGGTGCCTATATACTTCACCGGAATATTCAGCTCGCCCGTGATTGCCACGGCAATGCCGCCCTTCGCCGTTCCGTCAAGCTTGGTGAGGATTATTCCGTCAACATTCATTATGTCCTTGAATTCCTTTGCCTGCTGCAGGGCGTTCTGCCCGGTGGTTGCATCGAGTATCAGCAGATTTTCCCTGCTGAATTCGCTCAGCTCTCCCGATAATATCTTGTCAAGCTTTGCAAGCTCGTTCATCAGGTTTTTCTTGTTATGAAGGCGGCCGGCCGTATCGCAAAGGAGAATGTCGGCTCCCCTTGCTTTAGCGGATTTTGCCGCGTCAAATACCACCGAACCCGGGTCTGCTCCTTCATTTCCCGAAACAATCTGGCAGCCGGTGCGCTCTGCCCATATTTTCAGCTGGTCCGTTGCCGCTGCGCGAAAGGTATCCGCTCCGGCCATGATAACTTTCTTGCCCTCCGACATGTATCTTTTTGCCAGCTTGCCCGCACAGGTGGTCTTGCCCACGCCGTTTACTCCGATGAGCATCACCACGGCGGGGCCCTTTTCAAATGCGTATGCATCCTCCGGTACGGTCATTATCCGTTTCAGGTCTTTAATCAAAAAAACCTTCGCATCCTCGGAGGTTTTTATTTCTCTGTCGGATTTTACCGCACTTCTCAAATTTTCCACCAGCTTCATTGCGGTGGAAATACCTATGCCTCCCATGATGAGCTGCTCCTCCAGTTCATCGTAGAAATCCTCGTCGATTGCCTTAAATAAATTCCCGAAAAAATTGGAAAAAAATCCTTTTGCCATATTATCTCCTGTCTATTTCTCCGGCTCTTCAAGGGTGAACCGGCCGATACGTCCGTTCCTGAAATTTTCCAGCAGCAGGTTTGCCCCCCTTAAAAGGTCAAGCTCGCCGCCCGCCTTAAGACAACCCCTCACTCCGGAGATTTTCGCCAGCATAATTACATCTTCACCGGGTGTGGCGCCGATTGTCCGACTCTGCTCCAAAAAAGCGCTGATATCCGCATTTTCCGGCTTGTAATAGTCATTCAGGGCATCGGGATATCTCTCATTCAGCAGCCTTATCAGCTCAAGAGCCAGTTTTTCGGTATCCATTATCTCATCCCTGATGGAGCCGATCATAGCCAGCTTAAGGCCCACGCTCTGATCTTCGAATTTCGGCCAGAGTATACCGGGTGTATCCAGCAGCTCAATGGAGTTTCCGAGCCTGATCCACTGCTTTCCCTTTGTAACTCCGGGCCTGTTTCCTGTTTTGGCCGCAGCCCTTCTAACATATGTATTTATAAATGTGGACTTGCCCACATTGGGAATTCCAACCACCATTGCCCTGACCGGACGATTGCGAATTCCCCTTTTCCTGTCTCTTTCAATTTTGTCTGCACAGGCCTTTCGAACAACTGCATTTATCTGCTTCATATCGGCACTGTTTTTACAATTCACCTTGCAGACATGGAGTCCCTGTCTTATAAAGTAATCAAACCATCTCTGCGTTAGCCGCTCATCCGCCAGGTCGGTTTTGTTAAGAAGTACAAGACGGGCTTTGCCCTCTGCCAGCTCGTCTATATCCGGATTGCGGCTGGAAAGCGGCGCTCTGGCATCAAGCAGCTCAATAACAAGATTGATCAGCTTGATGTCCTCCTGCATCATTCTTTTGGCCTTGGTCATGTGGCCGGGATACCATTGAAAATTCATTTTGCCTGTCCTTACTAAACCGACATTCTATAAATGTCCAAGTCATTTTACCATAAGAAAAAAACAAGGGCAATCTTGCGATTGCCCTGTGGAACGTTTTCGGTAATTATCTTACGGCTTCTTTTACCTTAGCCCTCTTACCTACTCTGTCTCTTAGGTAGAACAATTTGGCTCTTCTGACTTTACCTTTTCTGACCACCTCAATGGAAGAAACTGTGGGTGAATGAAGCGGCCATGTCCTCTCTACGCCGATGCCGCCGGAAATTTTCCTTACAGTAAATGTCTCGCGCACGCCGCCGCCCTGTCTCTTGATGACAGTACCCTCAAAGACCTGAATCCTCTCCCTGCTGCCCTCTTTGATTAAAGCTGATACTTTAACTGTATCACCCACTTTAAAGTTATCAACATTCTCTTTCAGCTGATCCGCTTCTATTTTTCTAATGATGTCGTTCATTTGCGTGACCTCCTCAAAATATTCGATGTTCTTAATACTTCTTCGGCGGCCATACCACCTCGTAACAGCGGACCATCTGATTCACAGCGTGAATCATGTTATCACAGACGGAAATGGAAAGCAAGCGGTTTTTATTCGTTTTTCGCGGTTTTTTTCTTCCTCCGGAATATCTGCGCCCTGAAAAGTATTATATTCATTACTATAAAAAACACAATCAGGATAATAAGGGTCAGGACCGGTTTAACCGGCGCAAAGGTCGCCAGCAGCATCATCGGAAATCCGAAGACAATGGCCGGGAAGTTCTGGTAAACCAGATTGTCCGCTGCCGGAGTCTTGAAGTCCCCGTCGATTTCCCTGAGCAGTATGATGCCTGTACTGGCGGTTCCCGTCAGCATTCCGTACATTACAAGAAACTGCTCTTCCTGGTACTCCTTGAAAAGTGTTTTAGCGACAATTCTGTTATAATAATATGTAATTATCAGACCCAGGACACCCATGATGAGAATAACTCCCCAGTAATTTTCGAGTGTACTCAAGCGGATGGCAGCAATTCCCGCAACCACCATGATGTCAAAGAAGAGATTGCTGGTCCTGGTCATCAGGAAATCATTTGTGTGCTCCTTCTTGACAATATTCTTTTTACTAAGAAAATTCAGCGCCGCCTTGACAAGGGTTGCCATCAATACGCCAATCAGGAAGTTAAAGCCGTATACAACGGATTTCATGCTTGGAAGAAGCATCCCCAACAGATACATAAATCCATAAGCAAGGGCATAGGCAAGGGCAATCAGGGCAACCTGCACGGTCAGCTTGTCGATGCTCTCCTGCATGGGAATTTCATTTGCAGACTGAACTTCCTCCGAGCGCAGGCCGCGCTCCTCCTCGCTTTTCACAATGACACGACCACGCTTTTTAAGTATATTCAGATGAATTACGCCTCCGACCGCGGCACTGATGAAGCCCAAGGCGGCAATGGTCAGACCGAAGCTTTTTCCGCCTTCAAATCCGAACTGGAATTCATAAATGGCGCCGTAGTTTAGAGCCTGTCCGGTGCCTTGCCCGTATCCGAAGGGGAGCAGCAAACCTGCAGCCTTGAAAAATCCGCTGATAAACAGAGCAGCAATCAGTGAAATCGTCAGGCCGAGTATTGCCTGAATCAGATAGGTTGATACTGTGGTCACACCGGTATTGAAAATCTCAACCGCACGCTTTTTGCTGATTTTTCCCTTTGCTTTCCTGAAAGTGGAAGCAATAAATCCCAGTGCAAGGGTATGATAGGTGATATACTCGAGTGTTATGGTTCCGTTTCCGCCGAAAATAGCGGTGTCGTACATAATATCCCCTGTAATCGTCTTGTAAATCGAAGCGACTATTGCGATAATGATTCCCGCCAGAACCGATGTGGGAATCAACGACATTCTGAGGAACTTAAAGGACCTTTTCAAAATGTTTGCTACCAAGAGAGCCAAAAGCAGCGAACCTATAACGAGAAGCTTGGCCCATACGTCATAATCCCAAAAATTTTCCATCCGATTGCCCCTTTCTTGCATTCCTGTATCTGTAATAAATATTTACATATTTCAAGGCATTAAAATGCTTATCGCCTTTAAGCTGGTATACCTGTTCTCCGTGATAAATATTGGCCTTGTTTCTTCCCAATACCGAAAGAGCGGCAATGTCATCGAAGGATAATGTCAACTCCTCATCTCTGTCCTCATCAAAAACGATTCTGTCACCATACAATGCAGAGGTGCAGGATTTCCGGAGGACCTTTTTGTTTTTATAGAGGATAACACCAATCAGCGACATTTTGTCCGTAAACATCGGAATCTCCAGATAGCAATCCGGGTCAAGCCTGTTGACGAAATCCTGCTGGTAATCATACCATTCAGCAACAAATTTAAACGGGAAATCGAAGCCGACGCCCTTTATTTCCTTGGTCGCGCCGTATATCATTTCCCTTCCGCAGGTAATGCAACGGATTATATTCCCATTGCTTTCAAACACCGACAACCCGCAGTACGGGCACACATACATGGCGCGTTCCAGATATTGCGCCCTCTTTCCGCTGCGAAACTCTCCGTCAGCCACAGCCTCGTTAACATAAAGCTCGTCTCTGATTATCTGATACAGCTCGTCAGCAGACAGATCCTTATATTCCTCAGGCTTTATGACTCTTGTGACTCCTGCGGTCATTTTACCTTTTCTGGTGCCGTCGCTCCATCTTGGCTGGGTGCCGTATCCCCCCTGAATCTTAAAAATAGCTATGGGCAAAGAGAGTACCTTGGCCATGGAGCCGATTGCCGGGTTCATATACTCCGTTCTTCCGCTGAAGGTTCGGTTTCCCTCGGGAGCAATGCAAATCGAGCCGCCCTCTTTTGCGACACGATAGCAGGTTTTCACCGCCCGAATGTCCGTTGTCTGTTTTTTGATGGGAATAGGCTCTATTGCAAACTTTAACAGTTTTGAAATAAAGCCGTTTGAGAAAATATCCTCTGAGGCTACATAATAGGTGCCGCCCTTAACCGCCAGGCCCACAAAAAACTGGTCTGCCACAGTCTGATGATTATATAAAATGAGATAGGGCCTTTTTTCCTGTTCCTTAAAAAAACGTATGTCAACCCTGTACATAATCCTGAGACATACATAAAAAGGAAGCCAGACAATAATCCGAATAAGCTTATGCCGGAATTTAATCCATTTCTTTTCCTTTTTCCTGCCCGCCAACACCCGTTCCCCCGGCAATTTAATATACTTATGCATCATTTTATACTCATAAACAACTTAAGGCAACAATTTTGTGAAAAAGCGGGGAATGTTCCAAAATTTTCTCGACAAGATCAAAAAAGCATTACCTCTTGAAATTGAGGGACTTTAATATGAAAAAAGGTGGCGGACTCTTCTTTTTTAGGGTTATTGATAAGGACTATGAAACACAGTATAATAATAAGGTAATATGTGCTTTGCTCTATATTCGGTTTATGGAAGAGGCCGGAATAAATCTTCTATCCGAAATTGGTTTTCCAATTATAAAGTCGATTTCGCTTAAAAAATATTTTCCGGAGATTGTCTCTATTCCGAAAAAAACTCGGTAATCGCATGAAGAGATAACGCTAACATGCCGATTATATCGAAAGGAATCTACATAATGAATATTACTACGATTTTATTTGATTTAGATGGTACGCTTCTGCCGATGGATCAAGATGTTTTTGCCGGCGCCTATATTAAAGGCTTGGCAATGGCCGCAATGTTTTTTGGGTACGAACCAAAAGCTTTTTCCAAAGCTGTTATTGCAGGAACTTATGCTATGGTCAAAAATGACGGCAACAAAACGAATGAAGAAGTATTTTGGGATACCTTTGCAAGCGTTTATGGTGGCAAGGCAAAACATGATACGCATATCTTTGATGAGTTTTATCAAACCGATTTTCAAAAAATTCAATCCGTTTGTGGTTATGAACCCAAAGCAAAAGAACTGTTAAAACGAATCAAAGCGAAAGGATACCGTGTTGTACTGGCAACTAACCCGCTATTTCCGAAAGTTGCAACCGAAAGTCGGATTCGTTGGGCCGGACTTGAACCAAGCGACTTTGAGCTCTATACCACATTTGAGCACACTCACTATTGCAAGCCGAACCTCAATTATTATAAAGAACTTCTTGAAAAGCTACAGCTTACGCCGGAAGAATGTTTGATGGTCGGAAATGATGTGATTGATGATATGGCGGCTCAACAACTCGGCATGAAAGTCTTTCTACTCACGGACTGCTTAATTAACAAGGATAATGCTGATATATCTATTTATCCCCACGGAAGCTACGATGAATTAGGATCATTTATTGAGGAATTAGACAATATCGGGTAGTCTAATACAAAGTAAAAAATGAAAGCGGATTTTTAGATTAAACATAGACACGTCCAAGAATCAATTATGAATTCATTGCCTTTTATTTTATTATACCGTCACTGTCTTCATCAACAACATTAAAAAAGCCGGCAATTCTTACGTCTTTTCCACCAGCTCTTGTGAATCCAGTCGCTTAAACTTATGTTTTCCGATGATAAAATTCTTTTCACTTATCCGTCTGACCAACTTGGATGACGTGACAAACTCCTTGCTCACATTAACCAAATACTGCCGGTCTTTCTGCTCCACTAGGTAATAGTAACTATGATTGTCAACCTTATCCATAAAATCAAACAGACCAAAGACGGGCGACACTAACCACTCGATGGCAATTTCCCATTTACTGCACTTTTTTTCGCGCCACAATGGGATAATAGAATCAGCGTCCGGGAACTTGGACAATATAACCGTATCATAGCGGAATTTGCGTTTTTTTGATTTTTCAAATAAGCTGATATCAATGGGCTCGCGCATCACCTCAAACTCCAGCGTGCTTCCATCGTCCAGCATATAATCAATGCTCACATCTAACAGCTGCGCCATTGCCTTTAAATTATCGATATCCGGCATACCTTTGTCGTTTTCCCATTTTGCCACTGCGCTGCGAGATACCGACAATTTCTCCGCGAGCTGTTCCTGTGACAACCCTGCTCTCTTTCTTGAATCCTGTAGTTTTTTTCCAAAAGTCATAGTCATAATGGTGGCCTCCTTTTTTGATTTCACCATATCCAAACGATACCGTAAATGCAATGCTTTTACCGTAACAGCGGTGTTACTTATTGTACCGTTTTTCATCGCCCTCATCAATAACGGGATCTCTTTTTCAATCATACCTATCTTACCATCTCATCTGATATTATAACGAGGTCCCCGGCTACTTAACCTCTTATGCGATAAGGCAGATGATATTATATGGCGGCAGGCTTCCTGTCCATGTGAGGATTATGATAAGAAAAATTTGTTTGATGTTGAGGGTTACCTTAAAATACGAGAACCGGTAAGACTGACAAGGGAAAGCGTTATCAGCAAGATGAAGGAATAAAAAATTTTGCGAAATACGTTTATTTACGAGTTTAGAAAATATAAAATCCCGCTTAAATATTGACAGAGCAACGAATTAGTGATAATATTTTCTTGGTTAGCAGTGTCTAACTCATAAATATATCTAAAGCTTCTGATGGAGAAAGGTTTTGGCTTTAGATATAGGTTGTGGAAGCGGTGCTTTAACTATTGCAGTGGCGAAAAAGAATCCGACAACTAAAATCATCGGTGTGGACCGCTAAGATTGACAGGCAAGAGTTTCTATAAGAAACTCTTTGTCTTTTAAAGAAAAGTGGTGCTTTTTCGATTAATGATATTTTTTTATAAGGAAGTATGACGATATGCGGTCTTTTGTTAAAAATTTAAAGAGGGAAAAGCATGGAAGGTGAAAATAAATTAAAGAAAGACATAGATTGGGATAGGATATCTCTATTATTAAAAATAAGTATTTTAGGTGCTTTTATAAACCTTGCCGGGGACATGCTTGCAGGTTGGGGTGTTAGAAATACGAGTCTCAACGGGATAGAAGGACTGATTTATCAATATATTACAATGTCCGACAGGAAAATGTTTTGGGCGGCTATTTTGGGATTGATAGGTGCACCGGTTTCCGTCTTGGGTCATTTCGGCATATATAAACTCCTTAAGCCGTATTCTCGAAAATATGCCAATTTGTTCGGTGCGGGAATGCTTGTTTGTTTAATTTTGGGCGGTCCCGGTGTCCACATGTCTTCCTTGGCCTCAGCCTTTTTTTATAAGTATATGACAGCGGCTGCTCCTGCGACTGCTTTGGCTTCTTCAATAAAGTTTGCATGTTATTTCTCGTTACCCCTCTATATACCTTTTTTTATATTCTGGGTTATAGACGTTTATGCCTATATAAAAGCCGTCTCCGGGGGATTCAGCCCTTTTCCCCGTTGGGGGTGGGTGTTTTCTATACCGGTGGGGGGCTTGCTTTTCAGCCTCGTCGGCCTTTTCGGCAACTATTCAATTGTAAATGCCATAGTTATGGGCGCTTTGACTCTGGGCAATATATGGATGTTAAGCGGAGCCTTGTTAATGCTTGGCAAGGCAAAAGAAAACCTGAATAAATCGCCATCCGATTGATTGTGAAAACTATCAAAAAGCAGAGAAAGTGTATATCGATATGAAAAAAATTAAAATAGAAAAGAATACCGTTCAGGAAACGTTGATTGTTCCTTTATACGGAAGAAAAATGTGTTCCGAAAAATTTCCCGAACTTTATAATGATCTTTTTGCAAAAAGATTATGCGAAAGTCTTAATTATGATTTTTCGGAGCTGGAGAAAAAGAGCACCTCGTTTTTATATGAGTTTGGATCCCTTGAAGCTGCAATGAGACAGCTTGATATGATGTGGGAAATCAAAGAATATCTGAAAAAGCACCCTAAAGCGACGATTGTCAATCTCGGCTGCGGCTTGGATGAAACGGGAAAAGCTTGTGATAACGGACTTTGCCATATTATTAATATTGATTTTCCCGATGTTATATCAGTTCGTAAGAAATTAATTCCGGAACAAAAAAGAGAAAAGAATATTGCTTGCGATTTAAGAGATTATTCGTGGATGGACGAAGTTGACGGTTCAAGCGGAGTTATTTTCTTTGCTGCCGGAGTATTCCATTATTTCAAGAAAGATGAAGTGAAAACCTTGGTCTTGGAACTTTCCAAAAGATATTCAGGAGGATGTTTAGTATTTGACAGCGTAGGCAAGCTTGGTTTGAAGCTGATGATGTCAAAAACATTAAAGAATATGGGAATCAGTAATGTAGAGGGCTTGTTTTATGTTAATAATCCGAAGAAAGAGCTAAACTGGTCTGATAATAATAAACTTACTTCAAAAGGCTATATGTTGGGTTATTATGATATGAAAAGTCCTAATATTCGTTTTTTGCATCGTCTGCTTGCAAGAATAGGCGATAAAATGATGAAGATGGCGATAAACAGAATTGATTTTATATAGAAGCGAGAATATGTTATTCCGCTTTTGGAAAAGGATTATCATGTAATTATTTCTGCTTTACCGGGACATGATAAAAAAAATCCGCACGATGGCTTTACAAGCCTAATGACTAATTGATAGAATTCCAGCCTGTGGATGCAAAATGACGATCGTGGGTGCAAATCTATACCCATGAGTGCAAAGCAGGGAGTAGCGGGTGCAAGGCAAACTGTTTACCGTTAAAAAGCTATCTTTGTCTGGCGGCAAGTAAAGAATTTTTCAATTCTCCTTCAATCGCCAAAAGTTCTTCTTCGACCTTTTCACGTCTTGTTCGGCCTTCCTGCTGTATCTTTATAGTTTCGTTTATAGTATCTATCAAGTCTTTATTAACTTGTTTCAGTGTTTCTATTTCTATTATGCCTCTCTCTGATTCTTTTGCTACTTCTACAGTATTTTGTTTTAATTTTGCTGAGTTTTTCAGAAGCAGTTCGTTAGTGGTATCGCTTACTTCTTTTTGAAGTTTAAGGGCGGTTTCCTGACGCGCAAGTCCGAGTGCGATAACTATCTGGCTCTTCCATAAAGGTATAGTATTCAGTATCGCTGTCTGAATCTTATCTACAAGCAATTTATCGTTATTCTGTATAAGCTTTATCTGCGGCGCGGTTTGAATACTCATGGTTTTGGAGAGTTTAAGATCGTGTACTTTTTTCTCAAATCGGTTTACGGTATCTTCAAAATCCGATACGAGCTGCGCCGACATATGATCATCGGAATCCGCGGCTTCCTGTCTGAGTTTAGGAATGGTTGTATTTCTTGTTTCGTCTATAATTTCTTCGCCGGCTTTTATATATAATTGTAAATCATAGAAGTATTCTAAATTTTTGGCATAAAGCTCATCAAACATCGTGATGTCCTTAAGCATTTGAATTCTTGCTTTATCGAGCTGTCCTTCTATTCTGTCTATTTGAACTTCCACATTTTCGTATTTATTTTTAAATCTTTCAATCTTTTTACTTATGGAGGAGATAAAAGGTATGTTTGACAGAAAACCCTTAGACTCTCCCAATTCATCAATCTCCAGCTCCTTAACATTTGCAAGCAAATCCGACAAAAGAACACCCACTTCTCCTGTATCCTTATTTTTTATCTTATTCAGTATGTTGTCGGAGAAGTCTGAAAGTTTCCTCTGCGCGCCGACTCCGAATGTTACGGTCTGATTGGAGTCAAGTAAATCAAGTTCATTTTTTATCTCGTTAACTCTTTGTCTTTGTTCGGGATTCAATTCTCCTTTGTCGATTACTGTAAGCTCGTTTTTAACTTCCTCTGTTAAATTGTTCGTATCTTGAGTCGCTTGCAAATTCTTGCCTGAGTTTTTTTGCAAATCATCCAAAGTTATACCTGTCATATTTTCCTCCTCTAATCTGAAAGTTCTCTTACAATTATATCCATAGTTTTAAAATCAGGCATAGGCATAACGCCTGTTACCTGCGATGAAACTCCGTTCACTCCGAAAATATCCGTCTCTTCCTGGTTTCCGGAAATTCCTGTCCTGAAGCCGTGGTCTTTCCATGCTATATCCTGAATCACGGGGTCCATAAGCGCGTCTATAGCATAATCCCCTTTGTCATCCAGGGCAATCATCACATGGGAAGAATATACCGTAGGCGTAGGATAGATTATACATAAGTCGTTTCCGACTTTTTCCCAGATATCGGGATTAGTAACCGCAAATTCCAAAATCTGATTTTCATAGGCAGCTATCATAGGATAGGAGCCTACACCCATTTTTAAGAACTGATCAAACAAATCCGCTGACGAAGTATCCATATACCCCATTCTCTTAAAAAAATCTTTTAAATCAGGCAAGACTTTGTAGACGGATGTAGAATCAACAACTCTGCCGCCGTTCATGGCATTAGCTAAAAGCCCTGCAAACATATTCCCCGAATTTGATTTGGTCGGATCCGTAGTCTTTACCAATATCGAGCCGTAAAGCTGCGGCAACCCTATATCAGCCCAAGTTTTACCTTCCTTGACCGCTGCTACGAATTTGTCCATGTCCATAAAGTAGGAGCCGTTTGACTCGGAAACTATACCGGCCTCTTGCAAGCTGTCTCTGACTAATGAATGAGTATAAATAACCAACGGCGTATTTAATATTATTTCAGACCTCATGGGGGAACCTATTTCCGCCTTATATAATTCAAGCGCTGTTTGCGAAGCCGGAAAAAGATAGCTCATGCCTTTTTTGTCGGCTCTTACCATATCCAAAGAACCTGCCTTTCTGTAGTTGAGCTCTAAGGAATATTTTTTTGCCATTTCTTTTTTAAAATTCTCATCCTCAAAGAGACCGATTTTTTCTCCTCCAAGATAGCCGTTTATTTTATCCACTGGTTTAGGAGCCAATATAAAATACCCTGCTACCGCCGCCATCGCAACAATGAGTATAATTAATCCTATCCACTTTGATTTCATTTATTCCTCCGATCTTAAAGTCTGTTCCAGAACTTTAACATCTGTTGTAATATCCATAATCTCGCCCTGCATCAATCTCTCGTATTGCTGATCAAATGCCCTTGTGAGCACCGTAAGACCGCTTACAATATCGGCTTTCGCCTTTTCAACAGATTCTCCTCTAACTCTCGAAGAGATTAATTTTTGATATTTTTCCAAGAGACCCGCCGCCGTGTCTAAATAATAATTTATAAATCTTCTTGCAAGGCCTATTTTGTCGGGATTTTCTTGCAAGTGCTCAAATATGGATATTCCGGATTGATATAATTCCAAAGCCAGTTTTCTGACAGTAGGGTCTTGAATTTTTTTGCCGGTTTTGTCCAGAATATCCAGGTCTTCATAGGCATCTTTCATAAGGGATTTCATCTCTTCTCCCTTGACATCGCTTAGCTTTAGGGAACCTATCTTTATCACGGGTTTTGACACCAAATAAACCCCCGCATAGACTGCTACGGGAATTAAGATAATCATCGGGAGCGGCATGCGAAAAAACATGGTCAAGGCAAAAGCCGCCAAACCCCCTAACAGGCTTATTATTATACGAAATATTTCTCTGCTTTTCATAGATATCCTTTTAATTATATCCCTTTACGTTTCTAAAGGCCCCCGCAAGGTTTTCTCTGCCGTCAAATACTCTTGCTCCCGTGTATTCCGCTATTTCTTTCAATTGTTTAGGATTTGCATCTCCGAACATAATCGAAAACACCGGTATATCTTGACCGAGCTCTTTGTAAGCGGCTTTGAAGTCATTAAAGCTGCCTCCGCTTTCTCCGTCGGTAAGCAGTATTATGGCAGGATTGTATTTATTTAAATCATAAGTTCCCAGGGTGATTAATCCTTCAATCATCGCCCTGTACATATCAGTGCCTCCGCCGGCTGACTGATTTTTAATTCTTTTATTTAATTCATTTAAAGCTTCTTCCGTACTCGGATCGATTATAACGCTTTCTATCACATTACTGTTAAAAAAAATAACTTGATTTACTTCCGCCGGGTTTGCCTGCAATAGCAGGTCTTTTGCCTTTTTCTGGTCAAGGATTAAGTCCATTGCTTCCTTTACTTCCCTTTCTCCCTTGCCTGTCATGGAACCTGAAAAATCGAGACAATATATGGAGAGAGAAGGCTTTCTGAATTCCCCTTGATAAAGATTCAAGGCTTCCATAATAACATCTGCGGTCGGAAGCTTGATCGGAGAAAGGATTTTATCGGTATCTATGCCCCACTCTTTTTTAAATACTCCCTCATTTTCATCAAATACGCCTTCATAACCTGTACGCCTGCCTAATTTTTGCAATTCGCTCTGAATTTCTTCACTCAAGAGATATTTTTGAAAGTCTAAAAAAGCTTCTTCTTTATTCTTGTCGCCCCGGTCTATATACCCAAGCGGTGAATCGGAAATAGAAAGTCCGTCATACGGATAAACCAGGTAAAGCGGCTCCTCACCTCTCGCAATTAATTCTTGATTTGTAGTAATAATCAAGGATTCATAGTTTACCATGGAATCGTAGTCACCGTTTAAAAATAAGGTTTTTAACCATTCAGAACTGCCCGAAGACCTGTCAACTCCGCTCAGTAAATTTGTAATATCTTCCTTTAGCTGCGGCTTTTGCAAGTCTTCTTCGGTGAGCACCTCGGGATTGCCGGACAGACCGGATAAAAAGCCTAAATATGCACCCGCGCCTGAATTGGATTGCGTGGCTGATGTCATGCAAAACTTCAATTCTCCCGAGCTTATTTTTGACATAATATCGTTTATAGATACTTCTTTGCCGACAAAGCCAAGACTCTCGGCTAAGGACTTTTTTATACCGAAAACTACGGGACTGAGGCTTATAGACTCCGTATGCTTAACTTTAAAATCTCTGTCTCCCATGGAAATCCATATGGAAGAAGCCGGCCAAACGGCATCGTAGTTTGCGGCGTCGGCTTGAAGTTGTCTCATAATATCGACTGAACCCATGTAGGTCATTTCTATAGTTACTTTATTTTTTTTGCAATATTGTTCTATTAACGGTTCAAGCTCTTTATTTTCCGAACCCGATACTATTCGGATTACTGTACCGCCGGTTCCGAAAACACTTTGCTTAGAGCCGGAATTTTGATTGTTGTTTTTTTTGATTCCGCCACAAGCAGAAAGCAGAATTAAAAAAATAAGCAATATTGATATAGAAGCTTTTTTAGACATAAACTCCCCTCCATCTCATTAAGTATATATTTTATATTATAAAATATAAATAACTTGAGCGTGTAAAAAGCATGTATAATTTATGTGAATTTTATATAAATCCGAATATAACAAAGAAAAATTGCTATCCCGACAAAGGGGGCGAAATGCCGCCCCGGAAATGACCCCGAACGGGTCAATTAATAGAGCAACGGGCTCAACCCCTTGAAATCAAGCAGGTTCAGCAAACGAAAAAGGCGGCAGGCTTTTTAAGTACTTGCGTGAAAATTTATATATGTGGTATAAAGTAAGTAGATTATAATGCATGCGGCTATTATTGACTGCAGGATTGCAGCGCTACCGCTAATTTTTTACAGCACAAATGAGCAGACTTAAAGAAATAAAAAAGAATTTGTGTATAAAATCATATAGCGCAGAGCAAAGAAACGGCTTTACACTTATGGAACTTTTGATAGTCGTTGCTATCATAGGTGTTCTTGTTGCGATAGCTATACCTGTTATTAACGCGCAGCTTAACAAAGCAAAGGCAAGTGTTGATTTGGCAAACGAACGCAGCGCAAAGGGCGCGGCGGTTGTTGACTATCTATTTTCAGAGGAAAGTACAGCGAAAACCTATTATTTTGATACATCAACAGGACGTGTAAGTGACAACGCGCCTGCAAAGGGCTACGGCAAATCTGCTGTAAGACCCGTGGGCTCGTTATCCGAGGCGGATTCTGATGTTCCAAAGGACGGATATGTCAAGGTAATCGTTTATGCAAACGGTGATGTAAAGCTTTGGTGGGAGGGAGGCTCTGGCAGCGGCAGCACTCCGCCGCTCACTACAGCAAGCGGCGGACTTGATAATGACGGCACTACGACTACTTGGGAAGATTTAACAGGGCCAAGCGGTTCGCTAATCTTAAATAATAAAAATCACGGAACATGGGCGGTAATAGGAATAAGGGCCGGTAAGACAATAAGCGGAAGCCTTTACATTAAGGAAGGGCTTACTGATATAGCGCAAGAGGTATTTAATAATCAAACAGGATTAAAGCAGGTGTATTTTCCGGATACTATGAGGGTTCTGAGCTCAGGAGCATTCCAAGGTTCCGGTCTTACAGAGGTCACAATTACAAATAATATAAATGATATGGGTTCGAATGTTTTTTCGGATTTAAGTGATTTAAATAAAGTTACCTGGCACTATAATCCGGCATCAAGCTATAAATCTGCAAAATATCTTTTTACCGGAAGTGCTTCTCCGGATAAAAAAATAACCATAGACTTTTATGGAACACAGGCAGAGTGGAATAAGGTAAAAGAAACTACCGGTCTTCCGGAAAGCGCATATAATCTTAATCTGAGAAATTAAAAATTTAAAAAACCGTGCTGCATCAAACCTGTGTAAAACATTCTCTTCACCTGCCTCAGCATAACTGATGATATATTCTTCATTAGGTTCTATCTATCCAATAAGTTCGCCCCTTATTTAATATTTAATATTCTAGGTTTATCTTATTATTAATAACTCGCCAAATGTTTTTATTCTGCTTGCAAGCTTAACTCCATAACAGCCTCAATAAACTGTTTAGGCAAGTCGGCATGGATGTCGTGACTTGATTTATATCCGGATTTAAGCGTACTCCCCTTAATCAATGCCTTTACTTCTTCCGCGTCCTTTTCATCCATTGCCGAAAGCAGAATTCCATTTTTATCATAATAACCCGGTGCAGTCTCCTTTGATGGAGCAACATGAAGAATCAATGTCGGACATTTAATTTCGCTCAGCATCTCCCTTTGATCAAGTCCCTGAAACCAAGAAAAGTCATAAAATGCTTTACCGAATCTTAGGTCATATTCGCCTGTTCCATCCTACATATTACGAGTTATAAAAACCATTCCATTTAATCCAATTTCAGGAGGATAATACCAGACAATCGGCATTTTCCCACTTTGAGACGGTTTGCCGTACAACATTTAATTTTACCGCCATTTCTTCTTGAGTGATTCCTTTAGATTTTCGAAAATACTTTATATTCTCATTAATCATAATCCTGTACCCTTTCTGTTTGACTCGCACATTATTATGATACAAACCGACTGCTTCTGATACAAGCAACATTAATTAACATTTGCATATATATCAGAATAATTAACATAATCTAAAAAAGTTTTAATTCCGGCATTAATCTTTTAAGCAGCCAATAGGAATAACCAATACACCGTCATCTCTCCGATAACCAAATTGAGTTGCGGTAATTACCAATTTCAAGTCCGGCATGCGGAGATGATTTTGTTTTTCCTTTTTATTATACTCTCTAACCAAACTTTCGATTTCACAAAGATGCTTTGCTCCTTCTTCAATTCCGGATTCTCCCAACTTAAACTCTATGAGTGCATAACGTCCGTCACTTAAATGTAAAACCCCATCGGCCTCCAAACCGTAACGGTCACGATAATAAGACATTCTTCCATCAAATGCGGATGAATAAATCTTTAAATCTCTGATACACAACGATTCAAATAAAAAGCCCAAAGTCTGAAAATCTCTATTAAAATAATCAGGTGAAAGTCCCATTGCCGCGACAGCAATTGACGGATCAATAAAATTTCTTTTAGGGGATGATCGAATTGCAGTTTTCGATCGAATAGCCGGAGACCAGGCATCTATGTCATCAATTATAAAAAGTTTTTCTAACGCATTAATATATTCAAAAAAAGTACTTTCTCCAATATTATGATTTGCTTTCACATCACCATAAATCGTTTTTGTTGCAGCCGTTGTACAAATATTTCGTGCGTAAGATTGCAATATACCTTGAGCCCATCTTTCATTTCTTTTTACTCCGTCAATATTAGAAATATCCACAGAATATGTTTGCTTAAACAACTCCCGCGCCACTTGCAATTTTGTCCCGTTATTTTTTATAGAAAAAATTCCGGGCCATCCTCCTCGGCAAATGGAATAAATAATATCGTCTATAGATAGATTCGATTTACAACCATCAAAAAAATCCGGCCGCTCAAATAATTTTTTTAAAGAAACACTACCATTAGACCCTTCACTTTCCCAAAGACTCATAGGATGCATCTTTAACTGACTAATGCGCAGTGTGCCTGTATGGGGGGTATCTATATTTTTTGAAGAAGAGCCGGTTAAAATGTATTGGCCCTTTTTACCGGTATCATCAACATCCTTACGAACAGCACCCCAAAGTTTCGGTACATCTTGCCATTCATCAAAGAGTATCGGTTTTTCACCCAGCAATAATTTTTTGGGTGAGGTTTCTCCAATCATTAATAAATTATCACGATATTCCTCATCCTGGAACTCAACAACGGTTTTTGCCTTTTGCTTGGCTGATGTCGTCTTGCCGCATCCTTTTGGACCTTTAATCCATGTCGCACCGAAAGCCTGCATATTTATATCCAGCAATCCATCTATAATTCGTTTTTTGTATTTCATACCACACTTCCCGATATCATTTAGAAACATATTTCTATGCCAATTCTAATACAGTAATATGGCTTCTGTCAAGAAAATTCTGGAGTAATTTGAGGCATTTCGCCGGAATGATTTGCGATATTTTGTCGGAGTAATTTGTGATTAGATTGTCGTCATTTCTCTGTTCCATTCAAAGTGACATCATTTTGTCACAAAGTGACATTTCTGTCACTTTGGATTATTTAAGTGTTTGATTAAATTAGCATTATTATGACATCCTCACCTGAGAATAAGTCGTGGATAAAGCGCTGTTTCTATACGTTTTAAAACTTGTGAACCCATTGAAATCAACGCTTAAGTTCCTCTACGCAGAATGTCCAGATAGTCTCTGTAGGCAAAGGTACGGTTTCTGTTTGCATTTTCAGCTTGAACAAGAATATCCGCATCCATAAGCCGTTTTACCGCAGCAGAAACCGTGTTATAGGAAACATCCAACGCTTCAGCCGTCTTTCCTATATTAATAATCGGATTGGACGCTAAATATTCAAACACCAACAATGCGTTTTTCGATGCCCTGCCCATTGCGCTTACTTTTTCACGGTTTTCGGCTTGCAAGGCTGTTATTTCATCAACTGATGCGATAGCATCCTGTGCGGACTCGTCAATTGCCATAAGGAAGAACCTGATCCACTGTTCATAATTTCCCTTGAGCCTTACCTCGGTCATCCGATCATAGTATTCCACGCGGTTCTTTTTCAGGAAATAGGAAATATAAAGCACCGGGGTTGTCAGAACTTTTTTCTCCATCAGAAACAGGGTAATCAGCAAACGTCCGACTCTTCCGTTTCCGTCCAGGAACGGGTGAATTGTCTCAAATTGATAATGAATCAGCGCTGCCCTGATAAGAAAGTCCAAACCGTTCTCGCTATTCATATATTTTTCGAGGTCAGACATAGCCGAATTCATATCTTCAGGATTTGGAGGAATATATCCGGCATTTTTCAATGTGCTGTCCTGACCGCCAATCCAGTTTTGAGAACGTCTAAACTCTCCGGGAGTTTTTTCCTGTCCGCGTACACCTTCCATTAATACCGCGTGTGTTTCTTTAATCAATCTGTTGCAAAGTGGCAGCGTATTCAATCGTTTTACCGCATATTCTGTCGCTTTGATATAATTGACGACATCCGCCACATTTCTATTGGTATTCTTCTCAATCATCGGATCGAAGATGTCTTCAAGCGTTGCCTGCGTTCCTTCAATCTGCGATGACATCAGAGCTTCTTTTCTGACATACATGGAAACAAACAAGGCCATATCGGGAATCCTTGAGGATATGCTCTCAAGGGTTGAAATCGCCCTGTTCGCCCTTACAAGCCAAGAGACCATGTCATTATTCATTTCCACCTCCGGCTTTGGCGGCAGGAGATTTGGTATAAAGGATTTGTACTCCGTCTCTCCGGAAAGGTTCGTTCTGTACGATCCTGCTCGATTATTCATATCCACATCTCCATTCTAATTGAAATAACAATCATATTATAGACACCTTATTTCAACTTGTCAATTAAACTTGAAATAAAATGCCTGTGCCACTCTCTTTATTTCAAGCGGGTTCAGCAAACAAAAAAAGCGGCAGATTTTCTATCAAAATCTGCTGCCTTATCCGGAAAAGAAATCATATACTGATAGAATTTCAGCAACTGGGTACAAACTCTCAATTACCCCACCGTTTGGGGTTTAATTTTTTGTCCTCGGCCCACCAGACCAAAGCATCGGGACCGTAGCCCTCTTCGGCAAGATGATCAACATATATATGGGCATTTGTACCTACGCTGGGCTCACCTTGCTGACTCTTTCCGCCGTTCGAATTATAGGACTGACCGTAATACTTATACTTTGCATACATTCCGTCATCTACATATTGCTTTCTTTCAATGAATGTACCGCTTACATTATCGTAAACTGCTCTATGCCCGGGTTTTTTGCCCGTTGTCATCTCTTGAACTGCAAATGCGGTTTTGGCGCTCCTAAGGATTGCGGCATCCGCCGCGACCCTGGCCTTCTCCAACAAACCGTTATAAACAGGAATAGCTATAGCTACGAGGACGCAGATGATTGCTACCACGATAAGTAATTCCATTAGGGTAAAACCTTTATTCCTTCTGATTTTCACTTTTAATCAACTCCCATATTTTTGTCGGAAAGTTTTACAACTGCACCAATTTAGTTCTATGAAATAAACATTCTTTGCGTTTATTACGGACCGAAATGATTATAAATGCGATGGCAAGCGCTATGCAAGTTTTAACTCAATATGCTTTAACAAAAGTAAAAGGCAGCTGACTTTCTATCAAAATCTGCGGCCTTTTCCGATGGAGCTGGCGGGAATTGAACCCGCGTCCGAAATCTCTTTCACAGCGCTTTCTCCCACTACAGTCTTTGAAACGTTATTTCCCCGGCAAAAATCCCCAAAGACAGACTTTTCTGCAAGGTAGCTTCATAAGTTTTCCGCGGCTGCAAAGCTTAGGCCGTGGAGTGTCCCACCTGAATGACGCGGGTGAACCGGGCGATGGGCTCCCGAGCCCGCGGGCGGCTGTTAAGCTGCCAGTGCTAATTTGTTATTCTTAGCGTTTGATTTAAATTGGCCATTTTATGGTGGTTGACCGCCACCAGTGGCTTGCGGTGCTTCTAAAACCCCGTCGAAACCTTTACAGCCCCGTAAAGGTTACCGGTCATCTGCCGGCAAATATATTATACCACTATTATTCAGAAAATAAAGTGTTTTTTTCGCGTCCTTTGCCGGCCGTCTTGCTATACCCTGTCTGCCAGCCGTTTTGTTTTCCAGGCACCGCTCTTGAAACGCAGTCCGCAAATAACAAGCGCGACCATCCAGCCTATGGGGTTGGACCACCAAATTGCCAGTTCCGAGCCGGTAATGTGAACCATGATATAGGCAAAGGCTACCCTGGTGCCGAAATTCAATATTACCGCGAGCACGGACATTATTGCATCACCGGCGCCGCGCAGGGTAGCCGCAAAAATATACATCAGGCCGAGCAGAATATACGTGGAGCACATTACCCTCATGTAACCCACGCCTGCGTCATAGGCCGCAGCGCCGGCATTTGCATCCATAAACAAACCTATCATCTGCCTTCCGAACAGCCAGATAATTGACGCGAAAACCGCAAATATCACAGCAACCGTGGCAGATGCCACCTTCAAGCCCTTATAAACCCTGTCATACTGATTTGCGCCCACGTTCTGCCCGGTGTAGGTTGCCATAGCATTGCCGATTTGAACCATGGGAATGGCGCACAAGGCATCAATCTTATAGCCTGCTACGTAACCGGAAATGATATCGATGCCGAAAGTGTTTACCAGTGACTGAAGCGCCACATACCCGACCGACACCACAATCTGGACAATCATTGTGGGAATGGCAACCTTAAGCATATTGCCGAGAATCCTGAACTCGAAGATATCCGCCCGCTCCTCAGTCTTGTAGTTTTTCTTTACATGGACCAGTACCAGAATAATTGCAACAATCGCCGCCACATACAGGGAAATATCGGTAGCGATGGCGGCGCCGGCCACGCCCTGGCCAAGACCGATTACAAACCAAAGGTCAAGTGCAACATTCAACAGTGATGTGCCCATCAGCAAAAAAAGTGTAATTTTGCTTTTCCCCAGTGAATTGAACACGGAGCTGGCAATATTATAAACAAACAGTGCCGGGAAACCCAAAACATATAAGCGGTAGTAAATTCTTGCATCGGGATAAATTTCCTCGGGTATGTTCGTAAGTTGCAAAATTCCTTCGGTAGACACCAATCCGATAACAAGGGCAGCAATGCTGAGTAATGCAAATGTGATGATTGCAGTATAGAAAGCGGTCTTCATGCGTACAAAACGCCTTGCCCCGAGAAGTTGCGAAAATACAATCATGCAGCCTGTGCCCAGTCCAAGGGCAATTCCTACATAAAGATGGCAGATTGAGAATGTGCTCCCCACCGCGGACAGGGCCTTCTGTCCCAGTACCTTGCCGACAATAATTGAATCCACAATCTGATACAGCTGCTGGAAAAGATTGCCAAGCACCATGGGCAGGGCAAAAGCCAGCAGCGACCTGAAGGGGCTCCCCGTAATCATATTCAGATTTTTCTTCATTATATTTTTCCAGTGAACCGGTGCGGGAATGCACCGGCCCTTTCTGTTTTTTAGCTGAATAAATGCCTATCTTTGGACACGCACTTTGAAATCCCTTTCGGCTTCCCTGCGCCTGTCCTTTTCGGCTATATCCTCTCTCTTGTCATAGAGCTTCTTGCCCTTGCAAAGACCTACTTCCACCTTCACAAAGCTTCCCTTGAAATACACCTGCAGCGGTACAAGAGTATAGCCCTGCCGGGCAACCTTCCCCGTCAGCTTGCTTATTTCCCGACGGTGCATGAGCAGCTTTCTGACTCTCAGCGGATCACGATTGAAAATATTTCCCTTTTCGTACGGGGGAATATTCATTCCGTAAACAAAGACCTCTCCGTCCTTAATGCGAACAAAAGCCTCCTTAATGCTGCATTTGCCCATGCGCAAAGACTTGACTTCGGTCCCGATAAGTTCAATGCCTGCCTCATATTTTTCCTCCACGAAATAATCGTGGTAAGCCTTTTTATTGTTGGTAATCAGTTTGATTGCATCCTTACTCATAATAAATCTTAATTATGTTAAAAACACTCCCCTCAGGGAGTGTTTGCTTTTTGTCTTACATCTTTGTGAACAATCCCACATTCAGCAGAATCGCCGCCACAATGAATATAATTCCCGCGATGGTGGTAATCTTCGCCAGACGCCCTTCCTTGCTCCTGCTTCCGCTCCAATAATTACTTGAGCCTCCGCTGATTGAGCCGGACAATCCGCTTGACTGGCTTTCCTGAAGCACAACCGCCACCACAAGCACAACACTCATGATAACCATGACAATAGTCGCTATAAGATAAAATACCAAGGAACTAACCCCCTTTGCATAATATAACTGAAAATAACCTCATGTATGTTATCACAGGCCCCCGTCCAATGCAAGAAAAACTTTGCGGCCTCCGTGAAAATGTTCTTATGCATTCCTGATAAGCAGGCTCTCTCCTGTCATCGCCGGAGGCTTTTCCAGACCCATGCTGTCAATTATTGTCGGTACTATGTCGCACAGCCTGCCGCCCTCGCGCAGTCCGAAACCTTCGTCTGCATTTATCAATATAAAGGGAACGGGATTGCAGGTATGGGCTGTCCGGGGCTGATTTGTTCCGAAATGAATCATCTCCTCCGCATTTCCGTGGTCTGCACACAGGAACATCACCGCCCCTGATTTCTTCACGGCCTCCACAACCTTTCCGACGGAAAAATCCACGGCTTCGAGTGCCGAAACCGCAGCCTCCATCACGCCGGTATGTCCCACCATGTCGGCATTGGCAAAATTGGCAATTACAACATCATGCTCCCCCGCCTCGATAACTTCAACGATTTTGTCGCAAACCGCCGGGGCACTCATCTCCGGCTGAAGGTCATAGGTTGCAACCTTCGGCGACGGAATCAGAAAGCGGTCCTCGCCGGGATACGGCGCCTCGACTCCCCCGTTAAAGAAAAATGTCACGTGGGCGTATTTTTCGGTTTCGGCAATTCTTGCCTGTCTAAGGCCCTGTCTTGACAGATATTCACCGAAGGTATCCTTAAGTTTCTCTTCCTCAAACACAATCCGTTTATTGGGTATGGTCACATCATACTCAGTAAAACACACATAATCGGTTTTTATTCTTTCTCCCCGCGGGAAGCCATCAAAGTCATTACAGCAAAAGGCCCGGGTAATCTCCCTTGCCCTGTCCGGTCTGAAATTGAAGAATATAACCGAATCTCCATCCTTTATCACGGCTGTTGGTCGCCCGTCATAAGTAATGACGGAAGGCTCGATAAATTCATCTGTAACGCCGGCGCTATAGCTGCGTTCCATTACTTTGACAGGGTCGATTTCCGCTACGCCCTCGCCCTCTGTCAGGGCCCTGTACGCCCTTTCCACCCGGTCCCATCTGTTATCCCTGTCCATTGCCCAATATCGACCGCAGACGGTTGCTATCTTTCCGGTATATTTCCTGCACTTATCCTCAAGCTCACGGATGTAATCTATCCCTGCAGTAGGCGGGGTATCGCGTCCGTCCATGAAGGCATGAATATAAACCCGTTCAAGCCCTCTTTGCTTTGCCAGCCTGAGCAGTGCATACAGGTGGGTATTCATGCTGTGCACTCCTCCGTCCGAGAGAAGTCCGCATATGTGAAGATCTCTCCCGTTCTTTTTGCAGCCGTCGATAGCATCAAGGAGCTCTTTTTTTTCGAAAAAATCTCCGTCCTCAATGGATTTTGTTATTCTTGTAATGTCCTGATAAACAATTCTGCCGGCACCCATATTCAGATGTCCCACTTCGGAATTGCCCATCTGTCCCTCGGGAAGCCCCACCGCAAGTCCGGATGCATTTCCAAGTACAAAAGGGTATTCCTTCATTAACTTGTCAATCACGGGGGTTTGGGCCGCCGCGACGGCATTTCCTTCGGAATTACGGGACACTCCGAAGCCGTCCAGAATAAGTAGTATGTGTTGTTTCATCTATATTTCCTTCTATCTCATCTCTCGTCTCAGATTCTTAATAAAGCCGGCCTTATTTACTCTGATAATCTTGGATGTAACTTCTGCCTTGCAGGCCTTTACAACGTCGCCGCTGGCCAAGCGGATTCCCTTTTCTCCGTCAATTGTAACGAAATCCAGACGAGCCCTTTCCCTGCTTCTTGCCCGGCTGATGATTTCAACTTCAACATCCGCGGGCAGCACTATGCTTCTCGAATTCAGCGTATGGGCACAGATGGGCGTGACAAGAATAACCTGCGCCGTGGGAAGCACCAGCGGTCCTCCTGCCGACAAGTTATATCCCGTAGAGCCGGTCGGGGTGGAAAGTATAATGCCGTCGGCTGAGTATGAATTCAAAAAATGACCGTCAACGGCAACATACAGCTCCGCTATTCCGGTATCCAGGGAACGGTTGATTGCAATGTCATTCAGGACCAGTCCCTCGTGAGACATGATGCTCTCATGGTATATCCTGTAACTCATCATCATACGGTTTTCTATTTCGTATTCGCCCCTGCAAACAGCCTGCAGCGCACCTTCGAAACCGCTCACCTCCACCTCGGTCAGATAGCCCAAAGTTCCGAAGTTTACGCCGAATACCGGCAGATTCAGGCTGATGAGGTCCTTCAATGCATGTATGAAGGTTCCGTCACCTCCAAGGGTAATAACCGCTTCGGTATCCTGCGGCACCTTGTCCGGATTGGTATAAAGATAATTTCCGCCATTCGGATTTTCCCGGGGAAAAAGGGCGGCCGTGCAGTTGCAGCCGTTACGCCGCAGAATCTCCACGATCAGTTCCGCATTTTCCTTGCTTTTTTCCTTCAGGGGATTTGTAATCAGAAGAAAGTTCTTCATTTGTCAAGCTCCTTATGTGCTTTTTCCACAACCTGCTCTATTGTTGCAAGGTCAAGGCCCGGCCCGCCTTGCTTTACGTAAATCAAATATTCTATGTTTCCCTCGGGACCCTTGACCGGGGAATAAGTCAGTCCTGCAACCGAAAGCCCCGTGTCAAGCACGAAATCTGCAATCCTTCCGATAATCTCTTCGTGGACCTGCGGGTCGCGGACGACTCCCTTTTTGCCGACCTTTTCACGGCCGGCTTCAAACTGCGGCTTAATGAGCATCACCATCTCTTTATTATCATCCAGAAGAGTGAGTGCCACGGGAATGGCGAGGGTCAGGGAAATAAAGGAGACATCCACGGACACGAAATTTATCTTATCTGCAATCATTTCCGGCGTCACATTGCGGATGTTTGTTTTTTCCATTACAACAACGCGCTCATCGTTCCTGAGTTTGTAATGCAGCTGCCCCTTGCCCACATCCACGGCATAAACACGTTTTGCACCGTTTTGAAGCATACAGTCGGTAAATCCCCCCGTGGAAGAGCCGATATCCATACAGATTTTCCCATCAAGGTCAAGGCGGAAGACGGACAAGGCCTTTTCAAGCTTCAGACCGCCACGACTGACATATTTCAGGGTATCGCCCCTGATCTCAATTGCCGCATCCTCCGGAAACATGGTGCCTGCCTTCAGTTCCTTCTGATTATTTACGTAAACAACCCCGCTCATAATCAGGGTCCGGGCTCTTTGCCTGGATATTTCCTCGTTTTGTTCGCAAATCAGGATATCGAGCCTTTTTTTCATAAGGCAAGCTCTTCTTTAAGTCTTTCCGTTATGGAATCCGCATCAAGGCGACACTCTTTCATCTGTATTTCGTATGACCCCTGCTCCACAAAGGAATTTGCAACGGCAAAATTCAATACCCGGGCGCTTGGCTTTTTATCATTTATCAGCTTGAGCATCATGGAGCCGAAGCCCCCGGCTAGAACATTTTCCTCCATGGTGATAACGGTATTATGATTTTCAAGAATCTCATTCAACAGTTCTTCGTCAATCGGTTTTACAAATCGGACATCCACGAGGGTTACGTTCCTGCCAAACTCCTTCAAGCGCTCTCTGACCAAACCGGCAACTTTGACCATTGACCCGACGGCCAAGATTGCAATGTCTTTCTCAAGGTGCAGCACCCTGCTCTTTCCGTAAACAATCGGCTCATATGAATCCTCGCAGCTCTCATGAGCTTCTCCTCTCGGATAGCGGATTGCCAGAGGTCCGTTGAAGTCCGCGGCAAATTTTACCGCCGCCTTCAGCTCCTTTCCGTCGGACGGAGCGAAAATATTCATGTTGGGAATCGTCATCATGTATGACAAGTCAAAAAGACCCTGATGGGTTTCCCCGTCCTCTCCGACAAGTCCGGCCCTGTCCACGGCAAAGGTCACCGGCAGATTCTGTATGCATACATCACCTATAATCTGGTCATACGCCCTTTGCAGGAAGGAAGAATAAATTGCAACGAAAGGCTTCAGCCCCGCTGCAGCCTGCCCGGCCGCAAAGGTCACCGCGTGCTCCTCGGCTATTCCCACATCGGAAAACCGTTCCGGAAATTCCTTTTCGAAGGCGGACAGTCCCGTCCCCTCTCCCATGGCCGCAGTAATGGCCGTGATGCTTTTGTTCTTCCGGGCCTCTTCAATAAGTGCTTCGGCAAATATGCTTGAATACGTAGGTCCGCCCGTAGGTGCAAGCAGCTCGCCGGTATGCGGGTTGAAAGCATCAATTCCATGGAATTTTGAAGGATTCCTCTCCGCATGGACATAACCTTTTCCCTTCTTTGTGCAAACGTGGATAAGAACGGGATGGTCAAGCTTGGCGCTCTCCTTAATGATGCGATACATCGTCAGCACATTGTGTCCGTCCAAGGGGCCAAGGTACGTGATGCCCATGTCCTCAAAGAATGTTCCGGGAATCACCAGCTTTTTCAGGTTATCCTTGGTTTTCTTAATGTTCCTTATCATTTTTTCTCCGACGATGGGAATCCGTTCAAGAGTGTTGACCACACCCAGTTTAATGTCATTGTACTTGCCTCCCGCCCTGACGGAAGTAAGATATGTGGATATGCCCCCGACATTTTCCGAAATGGACATGTTGTTGTCATTGAGAATTATTATCAGGTTTCTTTTCAGCTTTGAGGCATTATTCAGGGCCTCGTAGGCCATGCCTCCCGTCATCGCCCCGTCTCCGATTACGGCAACGATGGTGCTGTCTTCTCCCTTCAGTTTCGCGGCCTGCGCCATTCCCATCGCCGCGGAAATGGAGGTGGAGGAATGACCGGTGTTAAAGGTATCGCACTCGCTTTCCCTTCGCTTGGGAAAGCCGCTTAATCCTCCGTGTTGCCTTAATGAAGTAAATTCATCCTTCCTTCCGGTCAAAATCTTATGAACATAGGACTGATGCCCCACATCCCAGATTATCTTGTCCCCGGGAAGGTCCAATGCAAGGTGCAGCGCCATGGTAAGCTCAACCACCCCGAGATTGGACGCCAGATGCCCTCCGGTTCTGGAAACATTGCGTATCAGGAACCTTCGTATTTCTCTGGCAAGCTCCTCGCATTCGCTTGTCTTTATTTTTTTAATGTCATTTGCTTTGTTAATTAAATCCAGCAGCATTCAGTTTTCCCTTTCAATAAGGTATTCCGTCAGTTCCCTCAGAAACTCTGTATTTCCGGGGAGCTTATCCAACAGAGACATCGCCACGCGGGAGTATTCTTCCACATCCCTCTGGGCCACCTCCAACCCCCTGAGCGAGATATAGGTTGACTTGTTGTTCTTCTCATCACTCCCCGCCGGCTTGCCCATGGCATCCGTGGTGGAGGTGACATCCAGAATATCATCGCGAATCTGAAAGGCCATGCCCACATTTGCGGCAATTTCACCGGCAAGAGACACTATCTCATCCCCGGCACCCGCAAGTATTGCCCCTGTCATCATGGAAGCCTCAAGAAGGGCCCCCGTTTTATTCTTGTAAATATATATTATCTCATCCCGGGTATTATCCGTACCCGGATTTTTTTCCACGTAAACGTCCCGGCTCTGTCCTCCTACCATGCCGTGGATGCCGGCTTTCGCTGCCAGCAAGTGAAGTGCCCGTATCGACCTTTTTATTACCTCTTTGTCTTGAAGTCCGTTCATCCCCTGAAGTACGATCTCAAAGGCCAGTCCCAGCAGGGCATCCCCTGTCAACACACCGAAAGCCTCGCCGTACTTGGCGTGAGTGGTGGGCACTCCCCTGCGAAGCTCGTCATTGTCCATGGCGGGCAAGTCGTCATGCACCAAGGAATAGGTATGTATGAATTCCATTGCGCCCATAAAGAGCTTGGTCATTTCCCAGGACTCCCCGCCTTCTTGTCCGCCCAGTGCAAGGTACGTTTCCATGATCAGCATGGGCCTGAGCCTTTTGCCTCCCGCCCTGACCGAATAATTTACAGCCTCGCATAGAAGGGCATTGCTGCCCTCCGTCTTCGGCAATGCCTGATATATTATTTCCTCAATCCGGGCTGCCTTAGCGGCAAGTACTTTCCTGTCCATATCATTCGTCGGGAGTCAAAAGCTTGATGTCGGACTCGATTTTCTCAATCTTCTTTTCCGCCTTCAAAGTCAGCTCAATGCCCTTTTTGTAGCCGGCGAAGGTTTCCTCTAAAGTTAAATCGCCCTTTTGCATTTCTTCAATCAGGCCGTCAAGATTGTCAAGGATCTCCTCCAATGTGCCGTTGTCTTCGTTTTTTATCTCAGCATTACTCATACTCAGCCTCCTGTATATTCTCGGTCCTTGCTTCGATCTTTCCGTCTGAAAGCATTATGTTCAGAATGTCTCCCTTGCTTACCTTGGATATTGTCCTCACGGCCCGTCCTCCTTCACCGGTGACAAAGGCGTAACCCTCCGCAAGCCGTTTTAGGGGTGAAAGCCCTCTTAACCGCTCGGCCGCAACTATAAGACGCTCCTTCCGGCTCCTTAAGGTCTCCTGCATTATGTTATCCAGGATACCTGCGGCATCCTGCAGACGCTGTCTGCGCAGCGTCAGCATATTCTGCGGTGAAAGCCTTGCAAGCCTCAGGCGGCACAATTCAAGCCGGTCGCCATAAGCCTTCAGCTTATTCTCCATAAGGATGTCCATGGTATTTCTGTAATTATCAAGGTCCTGCAAAAACCGATTGTAATCAAAAACCGCTAACTCTGCGGCTGCCGACGGAGTGGGAGCCCTCAGGTCCGCCACAAAATCCGCAATTGTAAAGTCGCTTTCGTGACCGACTGCGGAAATGATGGGAGTCTTCGCATTAAAAATGGCCCGTGCCACTCTTTCATCATTGAAACACCACAAATCCTCCATTGAACCGCCTCCGCGCCCGACTATGATGCAGTCAAGGCCCATTTCATCCAGAATCTCTATTCCGCGACAAATAGTCCGGGCCGCCTCTTCACCTTGCACCTGCGCCGGGTAAAGAGTCAGCTTGCAATACGGGTTCCTTCGGGAAGATACATTGTAAATATCTCTGATGACCGCCCCTGTTTTCGCAGTCACCACGCCGATATTCATTCCGTAGCGGGGAATGGGCTTCTTATACATCTCGGAAAACATTCCCATCTCCCCGAGGCGTTTCTTCAGCTCCTCGAACTGCCTGTACAAATCACCCTGTCCGTCCTGCTCCATGCTCCTTGCATATATCTGATAACGTCCGTCGCGCTCATAAACGCTGATGCTTCCGTGAACAATTACCTGCATGCCGTCGGTGAGCCGGAATTTCAGTCCTGCAGCGTTCGAGGAAAACATTACACCCGGAATAACCCCGGACTCATCCTTCAATGAAAAATAAATATGACCGGAGTGGTGATATTTGCAGTTGGATAATTCTCCCCTTATGTAAATACTGCGGAGTACGAAGTCATCTTCGAACATCCGCTTTACATAAGAGTTGACCTGTTTAACTGTATATACATTTCTGTTTTCGCTCATGACAATTGTGCCTGAGGCGCATCCTTTCTGATAAGCTTTGCAAGAATTCCGTTCACGAATGAACCGCTGTTTTCCGTGCCATAGCTCTTTGCCAGTTCGACGGCTTCATTTATTGCGGTCTTTTCCGGAACGGCTTCGTCAAAAAATAATTCATAACCCGCAAGCCTCAGTACGGTAAGGTCGACCTTTGTCATTCTTTTGGTCTTCCATCCCACGCTTACGGCATTAATCATTTCGTCCAGTTCCTTCGCTTTTGCCGCAACTTTCAGCACCTTGGTTCCGATCTCAAGTTGTTCAAGGGGAGTAAACTCGTCCTCCCCCTCAAGAAAATCGTCTATCTGACTCCTGATATCCTCTTCTCCCTGAAAGTCAAGGCTGAACAATATCAGGAACGCCACTTCCCTTAATTCGGTTTTTCTGTTAATCCGTCCCATCCTCTATTTGTCAACTTTAAGGGTGGCAATCTCAATATTTACCGAACTGACAGTCACACCGGTGATGCTTTCGATGGCTGATTTAACCTTTTCCTGAATCTGTTTGCAAACATCGGGAATAATGCAGCCCATCTCAATCACTGCACGAAGGAATACCTCAACGGAGTCATCCCCCCTTGCAATTTTCACACCGGTTGCAAGCCTCTTGCGACTGAGCCTTGTGATTATATCATGAGTAATATTGTTGCCGAGACTGTCCACACCCTCGACCTCCGTGGCTGCAAGGCCGGCAATTATGGCGATAACCTCTTCGGTTACATGTACCTCGCCCAGACCCTCAATTCCTGAAATGACCATGGTATTCTGTCCCATCATCACACCTCCGAACATAGGTTGTATCTATGTGTAATTATAAGTATTTTTGTAATAAAGTCAACCGAGCTACTTGTGGTAGGGTTCCTTCTTGATTATCCTGAAAGCCCTGTATATCTGTTCAAGGAGTATAACCCGCATGAGCTGGTGCGGAAATGTCATCTTTGAAAAGCTCAATTTCAAATCCGCCCTTTCGGATACATGAGGTGACAATCCTATTGAACCGCCTATAACAAAGGTTATATCCGAAAGACCGTTTAATGCCAGCTGCTCAATCAATGCGGCAAATTCCGCGGAGGATCTTGATTTTCCTTCAATTTCCAGGGTGATGACATATTCTCCGTCCCTGATGTTTTTCAGAATCCTGCCGCCCTCCTTTTCCCTGATAAGCCCGGCCTGCTTTTCCGAAATGCTTTCCGGGCATTTTTCATCCTCCACCTGGATAATGCTCAGATTTGTGTGCGCTGAAAGCCGTTTTATGTATTCTGCTATTGCATCCTCAAAAAACTTTTCCCTCACCTTGCCGACGGCGATTATTTTAATCATGTTTCTCCTCGACGTAATATTCGGAGCCGTCCTTGGTCAGAGTAACTATGCTTCCTATCTGATCTTCAACTCCGTAGCAGCCGGAGTCGGTAATGCTACCCTTCGAATCGTAGGTTTCGGAAATAAATATGTAATACTGGTTCTGATCTATCAGCACCGTTCCCCCGCTGGAGAGCAGAACATACTTATCTATCCCGGACTCCGCAGGGTTTCCGTCCTCGTCGGTTTCCGCCTCTGACAACATCGAATCATCGGGGTCGACCACAAAGTCCAAATCCTCCAAATAATCCTTCAGCATTTCATACGCCTTATCATAGGAATAGAGCGCCTCTATCTCCAGATTGTAAACCACAGACGCCACCTCGCTGCGTCTCGAACCGCTGATTGCGATGGCTGAAAGTACATTGTTGCCGCGCTTCATTTCTATGGAGCCGCTGTAAAGCTCAGACTCCTCCGTAGGCTCCGAGCCGTCATACGTATAATAGATCGACGCGCCTCTTTCCGCTGAAATGGATATAATCTGTACTGCGTCGTAGTCTCCGCTTCCCGGAGAAATAACCGGCGCGGCAAGGTCGGCCTTTTTTAAGGTGAAAGTTATTCTCTTCTCCCCGGCCTTCATGGAAATCTCCGTGTATGTAACAATCCTGAGAGTTATCTCCATGGATTCGCCCTCAAGGTCTTCCTCTTTGAATCTTATTTTATCGTAATACTTGGTGGATGAATTGGTAGGCTGAGAACCGTCGATTGTATAATAAATCCTGTTTCCGAGACTCGATTCCACAATAACCTCCAGGGGCGCCGTGTATTCCTCTCCGTCTTCGATGCTGAAGGAAATAACATCAACCGCCTTTGTAGTGGTTTCGGTGGAGGCATCGATGCCTTCATTGATTTTCCGCTGTCTGGAGGATGCTGCAATCACAATGACAATTACCCCGATTACCACTAAACCGGCTGCTATCGCCGCGATAACTCCGCCGTTTAATCGCGATCTTCTCCTTGGTGTTTTTTTGGATGTCCTTGCCCGTGGATTGTTGATGTCGGAAAGGCTTTGCTTTTTCCCGCTCCGGGAAGAAGATGTCTTTCCTGCCGGAGCCTTGCCGCCTGACGAGGGCCGGTCCTGCCCTGCCGCCGGCATACTGCGGGCCTGCTGCATTCCCCTTGCGGCCTGCTGCCTTACCCGTGCTCCTTGCGCGATTCTTCCTGTTGAGGTAAATACCGTGTCATTATCCTGAGGATTGATTTTTCTGGTATCGGAAACGGAGGCTCCGCCACTTACGGACATGGCTCCTCCTTCCATGCCTACCCCGTCATTAATCCCGGAAAGGCTTCCCTGTTTTTCATTCAGGAATAAATCTATCTTGCTTCCGATTTCAGCCTGAATATTGTCGCAGTCTTCACTAACATGTACCGCCGCCTTGCATCTGGGGCAGAATGTTACGCCCGGCTCAACATATGTTCCGCATTTTTGACAAAGCATTTCTGTTTTCTCCTAAAGGTATTATAACAGTCCCTTGACCGCCGCCAAGGCAGCATCAATTCCCGACGCATCTTTTCCGCCGGCCTGGGCCATGTTCGGACGACCGCCGCCGCCGCCGCCGACCATTGGCGCAATGGCCTTAATGATATTGCCTGCATGAGCACCTTTGGCAATTGCCCCCTCTGTTGCCGTCACGACAAGTGTTACTTTACCGCCGGTCTCGGATGCTAATGCGACAACGCCCTCGCCCATCCGCTCCTTAAGCCGGTCGCTCAAGTTTCTCAATTCATTTATATCAACATTATCCACCCTTTCGGTGATTAGGCACATGCCGTTTACCTCCTGAATGTCAACCTCTCCCATTGACTCCTTGACAGCTTTGGACTTCAATGAATTCAATTCTGCATTAAGCTCCTTAATCCGGGCCTGCATGTCTTCAATCTTTCTGCTTAGCCTGTCGGGTGTAACCTTTGCTTTTGCCGCGGCATCATTGTAAGCTTCTTCGATTTCGGTGAAATAGTCAAGAACCGCGTGTCCTGTTATGGCTTCAATTCTTCTTACTCCGCCGGCAACAGATCCTTCGAAAACTATCTTGAACATTCCGATATTTCCGGTGTTTTCCACATGTGTCCCGCCGCAAAGTTCGACGGAATAATCCCCCATGGTGACCGCTCGTACTTCATCGCCGTATTTCTCGCCAAACAAAGCTATTGCGCCAATCTCCTTGGCTTCTTCAATACCCATTATTTTTGCGACAACCGGAAGCCGGGCTTCGATTTTCTCATTTACAATTTTTTCGACTTTTTTGATTTCCTCAGTGCTCATGGCCGAAAAATGGGTAAAGTCGAATCTTAATCTTTCATCATTAACAAATGAACCTGCCTGCTCAACATGACTGCCTAAAACCTCTCTTAACGCAGCCTGAAGAAGGTGCGTCGCACTATGGTTTCCGGCAGTGGACATTCTGACTTTCTCATCAATTGCCAGGGTTACGTTCTCACCTGTAATAAACTGACCTTTGGAAACCACACCCACATGACCCGTAACGCCGTTTGCCAGTGCGATAACATCCTTAACGATAAATTCGGCATTATCTGTGTATATAAGTCCCCTATCGGCCTCCTGCCCGCCTTTTGTAGCATAGAAAGGTGTCCCGGCAACAATGATTGTGCCGACATCACCCTCTGCCAGGGTCTGGCAAACGCTGTCCTCGGTTGTCAGAGCCATGATGACAGACATGTCCCTGATAAGGTCATAGCCGGTAAATTCGGTAGCCTTAAGCATAGGAAGTTCTTCATAAACAGTCGCATCCGTGCCCATGTAATTGGTCGTCTTGCGGGCCTTGCGGGCAGTTTCACGCTGTTTTTGCATTTCCTTGTTGAAGCCCCCCTCATCAACGCCCATGTCCTCGTCTTCCAAAACGTCCTTTGTCAGATCAAGCGGGAAACCGAATGTATCGTAAAGCTTAAAAGCGTCAATTCCCGAAAGAACGGCCTTGCCTTCAGCCTTGGTCTTTTCAACCATATCTGTCAGAATCTTCATTCCCTGGTCAAGGGTCTTATAGAATCTGGTCTCCTCATCAGCTAAAGTCTTAAGAATCATGCTCTTCTTTTCAGCCAGCTCGGGATACGCATCCTTTGAGCACTCAATGACGGTTTCCGAAAGGATCGGCATGAAATGATCGGTGATGCCCAGCATCCTGATATGCCTTGCAGCCCTTCTGATAAGGCGGCGAAGAACATATCCGCGACCTTCATTTGAAGCATTGATTCCGTCGGAAATCATAAATGTTGCGCTTCTGATATGGTCCGTAATCAAACGCACGGAAATGTCCTTCCTGTCGTCTGTATGATACTCAATGCTTGCAGCCTCGCAAACCTTTTCGCGAATAGCACGGATTGAATCAACATCGAAAATGGAATCGACATTCTGAGATATTACGGCAAGCCTTTCAAGGCCCATGCCGGTATCGATGTTTTTAGTTTCAAGCTCGGTATATCCGCCCTCGCCGTCTCCGTCAAACTGAGTAAACACGTTGTTCCAGACTTCCATATATCTGTCGCAATCACAGCCTACCGTACAGCCTTCCTTTCCGCAGCCGTATTTCTCGCCCCTGTCATAATATACCTCCGAACATGGTCCGCAAGGTCCCGCGCCGTGCTCCCAGAAGTTATCTTCCTTGCCGAATCTGAATATTTTTTCTTTCGGCACTCCGATAACTTTATTCCAGATCTCGAAAGCCTCGTCATCGTCAAGATAGACCGACGGATAAAGCCTGTCCGGCTCTAAGCCTACATGCTCTGTAAGAAACTCCCAGGTCCACTGCAAGGACTCTGTCTTAAAATAGTCGCCAAAGGAAAAGTTGCCCAGCATCTCAAAAAAAGTCCCGTGGCGGGCTGTCTTTCCGACGATTTCAATATCACCTGTCCTGATGCATTTCTGACAAGTTGCCACTCTCTTGTTCGGAGGAATCTCCCGGCCGGTGAAATACGGCTTCAACGGAGCCATACCCGAGTTAATCAGCAGCAGACTGTTGTCGTTATGCGGTACCAATGAAAAACTCTTCATCACAAGATGATCCTTGCTCTCGAAGAAATCAAGGAACATCTGTCTTAATTCATTTGCTGTATATGACTTTCTCAAAACTTGCCCCCTAAGCAAATATTATTACTTCACTACTATCTTATAGGATTTCTTTTTGCCCCTCTTAAGGATTAAATATCCTTCATCGGTTAAATCTGAATCAAGAAGCTCTCTTTTTATGTCGATGACCTTCTCGTCGTTTATGATTACGCCGCCTCCTTCAATAAGACGTCTGCCCTCGCTTCTTGTCGGAGCCATGCCTGTATCCACAAGGGCCTGGATTACGTCGGCTGATTCAAATGCTTCCCGGGTGTACTGAAAAGTCGGCATGTCATCGCTTACGCCGTCACCGGAAAATACCGCCCTGGCCGCATCATGAACCTTCTGCGCCTCTTCCTCGCCGTGGACAATCTTTGTGATTTCATAGGCAAGAACTTCCTTTGCCCGGTTAATCTCCGCGCCTTCCAATGTCCCGAGCCTTCTGACCTCGTCCATCGGAAGGAATGTAAGAAGTCCGAGACACTCTTCAACCTTTACATCCTCGATATTTCTCCAGTACTGGTAGAACTCATATGGCGTTGTCTTGGCGGGATCGAGCCACAGAGCACCCTTAACTGTCTTGCCCATTTTCTCGCCTTCCGAATTGGTAAGCAAAGTCAATGTCAAACCGTAAGCGGGCTTTTGCTCTTTTCTTCTAATCAACTCAACGCCGCCGATAATATTGGACCACTGGTCATCCCCGCCCATCTGCAGGCATACACCGTCACTTTGGTTCAGCTTCAGAAAATCATAAGACTGCATAATCATATAATTGAACTCGAAGAATGTAAGGCCCTTTTCCAGTCTCTGCTTGTAGCAATCGGCAGCCAGCATCCTGTTGACCGAGAAATAAACCCCCACTTCCCTTAAAAAATCAACATAGTTCAGGGAAAGAAGCCAGTCGGCATTATTCTTGAAAATCATCCTGCCTTCGGATGTATCAAGAAATTTGCCGATCTGGGCCTTGAAGCACTCCACGTTGTAATCAATCATTTCCTTTGTCATCATCTTGCGCATGTCGCTTTTGCCCGACGGATCACCTACCATGGTGGTGCCGCCGCCCATCAGCGCAACAGGAATATGGCCGGCCTTTTGCATGTGCATCATGGCCATGATTGTCAGAAAATGCCCCGCGGTAAGCGAATCCGCCGTCGCGTCAAATCCTATATAAAACTTTACCCGCTCCTTACCCAGCAGCTCTCTTAACTCCTCCGGATGTGTGCACTGGGCAATAAAGCCTCTTTCCTCTAAAATGTCGTATGCATTCTGTGACATTCCGTTGTCTCCTTGCGGTTTAATTATATGTTATTCGTACTTATCTAACGGACTGTTTTCCGCTCCCTTCAGATATGAGTTGTACACAAACTTTATTACGTCACCTCGCGTAATTATTCCGATAAAATTCTCGTCGTCATCAACCACCGGTATGAAGTTCTGAATGACTATTTTTTCAAAAATATCTTCAATATGACAGTTAGCATTTACCGCCTTGTTATCTCTGACCCGTCGCACGTTTTTCAGCGGGAAATCCGACGCATCCGCTAACGAAAGATTAAAATTTTCCTTTATACACCCCAGAATGTCGCCGGCATGTATTGTGCCGATATATCTGCCGGTCTTCCCTACGATGGGAATGGCCTGGTAATTTCTCTCCTGCATTTTTTGCAAGGTTTTCAACAGCGAAGCGTCCTCATTGATAAAATCCACGTCGCTTTTCGGTGTCAAAAAGAACAAAATATTCATGTTATTTATCCCCTTAATTTCATGGCGGGTCTCATAAGCGCATAATTAGCGACTATAAAACACACTATGATATTATACTCCAATATTTCAAGGGTATCAATGGGAGATTTTAAGAAAAGCATACGCCCTCCTTCCCGGGCATACATCAAAGGAAGCACATGAAAACAAGAGTCTACAAACATCAGACTCTTGTTTTCGTGCACATAATATAATAAAGGGGTTAATTCCACACTTTTTTTTAAATCAGTGTTTTCCCAAGTTCGAAGGCTTGCAAATTCAAGTCAACGAATGCTTCTTTCACATTTTCTCTGATAATCTTTTGCCAATCTATATTTTCAAGATTCATATATTTGACAATTGCTCCAAGCAAAATCACATTGGCAACCCTGCTGTTGCCTATTTTTTTTGCTTCCGAAACGACGTCTACGGGAATTACTGTTCGAACAACCTTCTTCAATTCATCGATAATATTCTCCGGATAATCACTGTTGCCGATAAGAATCGGCATGCCTGCTATTTTTTCGGTGCTGGTTACAATTGCCCCGTCCTGCTTTACACAATCGATCCATCTGAGAGCTTCCATCTGTTCAAATGAAACCATGATATCCGCCTCGCCGGCGCCTATAACCGGCGAATAGACTTCACCGTCAGCGTTATATTTTATATGAGAAGAAACTGATCCTCCTCTTTGACTCATTCCATGGATTTCACTCATTTTAACATCGAAGCCGGCTTCCAGAAATCCGGTCGTTAAAAGTTTTGCAGCAGTAATTGTTCCCTGCCCGCCTACTCCAACCAAAAGAATGCTCTTTGTCATATTAACGAAACTCCTTTTCAATTGCTTTGAAATTGCATATCTGGGAACAAACTCCGCAGCCTACGCAATTCTCGCTAATAACTGCCTTCTTTTTGTCCTTGTCAAAAATAATCGCCGGGCAACCGCATTTCAGACAGCTTTTGCAACCTATACATAATTCATCATTTACATGATATCTATCCTGAAACATTTCAGGAAATTCCATCTTATCCTGCCGGCTGAATTTCTTAAGAGCACACGGCCACCTTGTTATAATTACGCTTGGCTCCTCATACTCCAAATACTCCTTCAAAACGGTTCGAAATTCTTCCAGGTTGTTCGGATTTACTGTTGTTATATGCTTTACGCCTATTGCCGCACAAACAGCCGGAATGTCAACCTCAGGCGCCGGATCTCCTTGCGCCGTAAACCCGGATGTCGGGTTTTCCTGATGGCCGGTCATCCCGGTAATTCTGTTATCCAGAATAATATTAACAGTAGCGGAATTATTATAGACCGCACTTATCAATGATTGGATTCCGGTATGAATAAATGTTGAATCGCCCAAAATCGAAACCACCTTGTGGGTTCCGTTGATTTTTGACATTGCTTTTTGGAAACCGTGTCCAATGCTGATACTTGATCCCATACAAACGCCCGTATCGCCGACATTGTATGGAGGGGTTGAACCCAGAGAATAGCATCCGATATCAGAAGATACCATTACATTTCTGATTTTGGAAAGCTCATAAAACACACCTCTGTGAGGGCATCCGGCGCAAAGTGACGGCGGCCTTCCGATAATCTTCGTCCGGTCCACATCTTTTTTCTCAGGCTTTATGCCGAGAAGTTTTTCTCTTAAAACTTCCGGAAGGAGTTCCCCTGTTATTGGGAGCAGGTCTTTCCCGATGCACTCTATGCCGTTTAAGCGTAATTCGTTTTCAATCAGCGGATCGGTTTCTTCAATTACATAAAGCTTTTTAACCTTGGAAGCAAAAGCTTTAATACTATTGATCGGAAGCGGATTTACGAATCCTACTTTGTAATACGACGCACTATTTCCAAATACTTCTTTTGCAAAGTAATACGAACAGCCAGAGCAAACCACGCCAATTTCGGGCGAATGCAAGTCCTCAAAATTAAATGCAGTCTTTTCCGAATATTCCTTCAGACTCTCCAGTTTTTCAAAACTATGCTTCACCATCTTCGGAGAATTGGCCGGCAGCGGAACGTATTTTGAAGCGTCCTTTACATAGGGCTTATGTTCCACCGCCTCCCTTTCCCCTAATTCCACAATCGTTTTAGCGTGACAAATCCTGGTTGTCATATGAATAGCAACCAATGCGTCAATCTGATTGCTGATTTTATATGCTTCCTTCACCATGTCTTTTGCCTCCTGGCTGTTTGCCGGTGCAAAAAACGGATGTCTGGCGTGCTTCAAAAATGTTCTGTCATCCTGAGCCGATTGACCGCTTGACTGTTGACCGGGTTCGTCAGCGATGGCAACCACCATTCCCTCTCCGACTCCCGTGTAAGAAAAGCACATCCAGGGGTCGGCGGAAGCATTCACCCCGACACATTTCATCGATGCAAAACTTCTTACGCCTGCCATGGAAGCGCCAAACGCACTTTCCAATGCAACCTTTTCATTGGGCGCCCATTCAGCGATTATTTCGCTTTTATCATATGTTGCCAGAGTCTCTAAAATTTCCGTGCTCGGTGTCCCGGGATACGAGGCGGCAAATTCAGCGCCCGCTTCCCATACACCTCTTGCAACTGCCTCATTGCCGGTCATTAGTACTTTCATAATGCTTTTGGCTCCTTATTTACTATCTTAATGTTACAACCTTCTGGAAATAGCCCTTCCATGAGCTCTGTACAGCCTTTGCTCCCTCGATCCAGTTCGGGCTCTCTGAAGTGCATTCCATATACTCAGCCGGCATAACCATGCATCTCATGAAGCGGCATGTTGTACCGGGCTCAACCGTGGAAACTACCGGATAGGCACCTTCCTCATACCACACGGCGCCGCATCCGTTATTGTCGGAGTTTTCACCAACTGAGGATTCAACTTTCATATGTCCTTCTACCATTGACCGTATTCCGGAGCCCGGATGTGAATGAAGCCCCGTACTTCCTGCGCAGTCATATATGCAGTCCAGACGGAACATCCATTGGCCGGTCGGAACGAGTTTGAACATGCCCACTTCTCTGGCCATCCTCATAACGGACTCCACGCCTTCACCCTCTGCTGTGTGCCTCTTCTCCGCTGTTCTTTCCAGTTCCCAGCGCCAAATTACACATCCTTCAGGACCGGCTTCTTCCAATACATAATCCTGGCAATAAACACACTCGTCCGCCCCAACCTTCTGATCGTTAATAACCGCACTTCCGGTCAGAACATAACATACGCTGTGCTGTGCCTCGATATACTCAGCTTTCGCTCCCGGAGCAAGAGTATCATAATATAATTTCAGTGAATACATTTTCATTACCTCCGTCTAAATATTTTTTCCGTTAAAATATCCCCATCCTGAAGAATATTCCGTAACATTTTTTGTTAGTTCGGCAAGGGGATTCCCGACTGTCAACTGTTACGGGCCGGATGGGATTTTCATGACTTTTTCTCCCTTTCATTTGAACCCTTTTATTCAGGGCCACGCGTCAGAAGACTGTACGTGGCCCTAAACATTTGCTGTTTTTTAAGTCGGAAGCACTAAATTTGCCCAAGGGAACAAAATTAATCCGCAAACTACCATAGATATACCCATTGCGATAAAGCCGAACTTATAGCATTCCTTCCTGATTGCCCAGTCATCTGCAAACACGATTGCATTATTAGCAAAGGAAGCGGGCGTTGCAAAAGCAAGATTTACAGCGATCATAATCGCCATTCCCGCTGCTCCGCCTTTCAGTCCCATCCCTACAGCCAAAGGCATAAGTACATTCAGAGCAAGCATCATAATCGGAATGTTGTTAAGGAAGTTTGTTGCAACAACCATCAACACGCCTATTATTGCCATAATAACAAAGGTGTTCATTCCACTGCCCATAATAGGCAACAGCCATGATGCTATAGTTGCCGTAAAGCCTGCCGTATCAACGGTGATAACCGAACCTATAACAAATACACAGGCAAGAAGTGCAATTACGTTCCACGGCACGCCTTTTCTCATGGCGGTATTGAAATCAAGCAGCGGACGGCCTTCTACACGTATAATCATCATAACTACGGTCGCAACCAATGCGGGGATAACCATGGTAATTCCCGACAGGGTCGCGTTAAGCGCCGATTCCGGAGCAACAATATTGACAAACCCTTCAAGAAGCCATACCGCAACAACAATAAGGAAAATGGCCGTCGACCAGATTTCACGTTTGGTAATAGGAGTCTTTTCTCCAGCAACAACGGAAAGGTCCTTGCCTTCAAAGTTGCTTAAATCAACCTTATAGAACTTCATAAAGAATAAATAAAGTATAAGGAAGCATATAATGCCGATAGGAACGCCGACAATCATATAGGAAAGGAAGTCAACGTACACACCCGTAAGGTCGCCGATTAATCCTACACCCATAAGAATGGAAACATGTGAAATCGGAGTCATGCAGTAAGCAATCATAATAGTAAAGCATGTTGCTGTAATAAGCATGGCAGGATAACGGTCTCCCTTTTTGTATCCAAGCAGTTCACATATGGATTTTTCAAATCCGAGATAAAATACAAGGGTCACTGTAGGATCCAAAAAGCACCCGATAACCAGCGCTGACAGAAGAAGCATAAATGTAAATTTCCATGGACTTTTCTGAGCAACTTTTCTTCTCAGGAACCAGCTTGCTATACGCTTTATCATGCCTGTTTCGGTTACGGCATATGTCATAATAAGACAGGCAACAATAAATGTAATCAGCCATGCTCCGAAAGAAAGTGAAATTGCGTGCCATACTCCGGGACCTTTAAAGTCAGGATAGAGTTCCCCCACCATAAATGCAACCATTATGATGCCGAAAATTGACGACCATTCGATTTCGTCTGCCGTCCAAAGGAATATAACTGCAATGAAAGTAAACAAAGCTTTCATTCCGCCTACCGTCATCATGCCGAACGGTGGAAGTATCCATCCAAGGGCAGTGATCATAAGGCCTATGATAACCATAACATAATGCTTTAGGTTATCTTTTGCTGAAAAAAGTTTCATAAGTGACATACCTCCCTTATATTATAATTTTTAACCTAAAGATAATAAGCTCCCCCTTTTAGCTTACTCTGCTACTAATATAGGAAGAAAAAACTCTGTTGTAAAATCATAGTTCTCGGCCTCGTTATAAGCAAATTGAAACAGCTATTGTTTTTTGACGATAATTATGCTATTATTATGAGCAGCAATAGGTATTTCTTTCCGCTTTGGAGCATTATATTATGGATTTGTTGCAATTTCGTTATTTTCTCGCAGTAATAAATTATAAGAACTTTTCGGCGGCGGCCAATAGTTTCGGTGTTTCAAAATCCACCATCAGCAGGCAGATTTCCGCTCTGGAAGACGAACTCGGTGTCACTTTATTGAACCGGGATACCCGCCATGTGATGCCTACTTCAGCGGGCTACGAATGCATGAAATATGCAAAAACCATTCTGGATATAGAAGAACAGGCCCTTGACAGAATAGATGCCTTGGAAAGCGGCAAGCAAAGTATATTCAGCATTGCTTCATTTGCTTCCGTAAAACCGTTTATGGATATATACATATCAAATTTAAGCCGCTTTTATCCTGATATAAACACAAATGTTGATATTATAACCTTCCTGGATCCGAAAAATCCGGCTGAATATGACCTTTGCTTTGTTCCGGATAAAGCATTCATACTCCCCGGTTTTAGCCTGGCAACACTATGTGATTCTAAACTATGTTTAATTGTCAATAAAAAATCCGGCAATCCCAAGCAGGTGCCGTTTGTATCTATTAATCGTACTTCCGGCGAAGCAATATACTCCATGGTTAAAGCTTTAAGACGTATTTTGGGATTCGAGAATGAAATTACCTGCCATTACAGTGATTATGAGAGTGTTCTGATTACTGTAAACTCAAGGCCGAGCGCATCCATAGTTCCTGAATACTTCGTCGACCGGGAGCTGTATGAAAACATTCAGGTAATACCGTTAGACAATCCGGAAGCCTCCTTCACGCCCTCCGTTTTATATAACGCCAATAAAAGTTTTTTTATTTCTTCATTTAATTTATTTGAATTATGTTTTCCGAATTCCCGTTCAGCGAATAGTCAAAGGAATCGTCTATGAATACGACACAACTTGAGTATTATATTTCCACCGTTAACACCGGCAGCCTTACGAAGTCCGCAGAAAAACACTTCGTTACCCAGCCGGCAATCAGTCAGCAGATATCCAAGCTTGAATCCGAAGTTAATGCTCAATTGCTGAGAAGGGAATCCGGCAAACTGATTCTCACGGAATCCGGAGAGGTTTTATTTAATGCCGCGAACCGGATTATCGATACTCTTCAGGCAATGAAAACCGTCCTTAGAAATATTTCCGAGGGAAAAATTGGAAGGCTTAAATTCTTTGCCGTTCCTTCTTCTATCCCTGAAATGTGCGAATATATTTCCGGTTTCAAAGAATTGTTTCCCGATATTCAAATAGAGGTTGATATCGGCACGGGTATTGAGCAGCTGCATAGTATGAACAACAGACTGCATGATTTATATTTTACATTTCAAACGCATGCGGAAAGCCAGCCGAATATGCAGGTATACACAACAAGCAGTAACCGGTTTGCACTTGTAATAAAAAAGTCTCTCTTTCCTCAGGTTAATCTGAATGACTTCCGTTTTTTAAAGGATTTTCCTCTTATAACGGAATATCAAAGAACGGGACCTTTCCTTGTAGATTTTGTTATGCGGTTATGCAAAGACAAGGGCCTGGAGCCGGAACGTATTATCAAATGCAACTCATATCAATCCGTAATGGCATTGGTAAATGCGAACATGGGATTTACGCTCATGCCGCTGACAATCGCAAAAAATTGTTTCAATGAAAAAGTAGACATATATCCGCTTGCCGGGCTTGATTCCATAAATCAAAATGCCATTTGCTGGCATACACCCGTTCTCAATGAAGCAATTAATGCGTTTTTAAACAATATAGAAGCCCTGTCGCCCAAATAATTGTGCGGCCTTAATCAATTCTTCGCAGCCTTAACCTCTAAAATCTGCTTAGTCAGTTCCGGGACAATCTTGAACACATCGCCGACAATTCCGTAATCCGCCACGTCAAAGATAGGTGCGGTCTCGTCCTTATTTATTGCGATGATTATGTCGGACTCCTCCATTCCCGCCAAATGCTGGATAGCTCCGGAGATACCGCAAGCCACATAGAGTGTCGGGCGGACGGTCTTTCCTGTCTGGCCGACCTGCATGCTCTTAGGCATCCAGCCGGCGTCAACAACTGCGCGCGAACATGAAATTTCACCGCCAAGGGCCTTTGCAAGGTCCTTCAAAATTTCAAAGTTCTCGGCATTTCCCATGCCGCGGCCGCCGGAGACAAGAATCTTTGCATCCATAATATCCACGGCTTCGGCTACCGACTTGACAATCTCAAGAATCTCAACATATTTGTTGTCGGGAATAAAGCCCGGATTGAATTCAACAACCTCCGCCTTTCTGCCTGCTTCCTTCGGAAGGCGCTGCATAACACCCGGACGTACCGTTGCCATCTGCGGACGGTTATACGGGCAGGCGATAGTTGCGATGGTGTTTCCGCCGAAAGCTGGGCGGGTCATGAGAAGCTGATTATGAAGCTGCTCCTTGTCGGGCTGTGCTGTAAGCGGGTAATCTCCGATTTCAAGGCTTGTGCAGTCCGCCGTAAGTCCTGTCGCCACCCTTGCGGATACTCTGGGAGCCAGATCGCGTCCGATCGGCGTTGCCCCCACCAGAACGATTTCCGGCTTGAACTCGTTGATAGCTGATGCCAAAGCATGTGCATACGGCTCTGTTCTGTAGTCCTTAAGCTCCGGGTCGTCAACAACGATAACCCTGTCTGCTCCATAGGCGGCAAGCTCATCCGCGAGCGGTGCAATATTGCTGCCGCATACAACCGCAGTTACGGAAACTCCGAGCGCATCTGCCAATTTATTGGCTTCCCCCAGTAGTTCAAATGCGATGCCGGAGAGCTTGTTATCAACCTGCTCGGCAAACACGCACACACCTTTATAATCCTGTAAATTCATTTAATTCACCTGTCCTTCATCAAATGATATGCTTTTCGCCGAGTTTTTCCATTATATAGCTAACGGATTCCTCGGGATCAAGCACAACTTTCTCACCCTGGCCCTTGCGAACCTTGTCTGAGGCCTTCGCAATCTTTGTAGGCGAGCCTGCAAGTCCGATGTCGGCATCGTCAAGATCCTTCAAGTCATTCCTGCCCCATACGGTAATGTCCGCATTCACGGCATCGAAAATGCCAGCCGGGGTCATGTAACGGGGCTTGTTCAACTCGGAAAGGGCGGTAATCAGGCAAGGCATTTTCGCCTTTACCACATGATATCTGTCGTCATACTGCCTTTGAACAATTACGCTGTCGCCGTCAATCTTAATATCCTGAGCATATGAAATCACCGGGATTCCGAGATGTTCCGAAATCTGCGGACCTACTTGTGCCGTATCTCCGTCTATAGCCTGGCGGCCGGTAATAATCAAGTCATACTCAAGCTTCCTGATGCCCGCTGCAACGGTCGATGAAGTTGCCCAGGTGTCGGCACCGCCAAGCACTCTGTCGGTAATAAGGATAGCCTTATCTGCGCCCATGGCCAGCGCCTCCATCAGCACATCTGCTGCCTTTGGAAGACCCATGGTGATAACCGTAACCTCTGCCCCGTGCTCGTCTTTCAGTCTGAGCGCGGCCTCAAGGCCCGACTTGTCGTCCGGATTCATAATGGCCATCATTGCCGCCCTGTTAAGCGTTCCGTCCGGATTAAACTGTACGCCGCCCTTTGTGTCGGGAACCTGTTTGATACAAACTATAATCTTCATTTTCCACACGCTCCCTTCTTATTTCAAAATGCTGCCGGAAATAACCATTCTCTGAACCTCGCTGGTTCCCTCATATATCTCCGTTATCTTTGCATCACGCATCATACGCTCAACGTCATACTCCCTGGTGTAGCCATATCCGCCGTGGAGCTGAACCGCCTTTGTGGTGACCTCCATAGCCGTCTCGGAAGCAACAAGCTTGGCAGTTGCGGCCTCAACCGAATATGTCTTCTGTGTATCCTTTGCCATGGCGGCCTTATAAACCAAAAGCCTTGCCGCCTCAATCTTCGCATACATGTCGGCAAGCTGAAACTGTGTATTCTGGAACTTGGAAATAGGCTTGCCGAACTGCTTTCTTTCTTTAACATAGGCAATTGTAGCGTCAAACGCGCCCTGGGCAATGCCGAGTGCCTGAGCGCCGATGCCTATACGTCCTCCGTCGAGAGTCTGCATGGCGATTGAGAACCCCTTGCCCTCCTGTCCGAGAAGATTTTCCTTCGGAACAACACAGTCCTGAAAAATAAGCTCTGTTGTAGATGAGGCGCGGATGCCCATTTTGTTCTCAACGGTTCCTATTGAAAAGCCCGGAAAGTTTTTCTCAACTATGAAGGCTGAAATCCCCTTGATGCCGAGAGTCTTGTCAACCGTTGCAAATATAATGAACACATCCGCCACGCCGCCGTTGGTGATAAAAATCTTCGAGCCGTTGAGAATGTAATTGTCTCCGTCAAGAACGGCCTTTGTCTGTTGTCCGGAGACATCTGTTCCCGCACCCGGTTCGGTAAGACCGAAGGCGCCTATTTTCTTTCCTGAGGCCAGATCGGGAAGATATTTTTCCTGCTGTTCCTTGCTGCCGAACTCCATGATGGGCCCTGCACAAAGTGATGTGTGAGCGGAAACAATGACCCCTGTGGTGGCACATACCCTTGAGAGCTCCTCAACAAGCAGTATATAGGTCAAAGTGTCGCAGCCCTGACCGCCCAGTTCCCTTGGAACCGGTACACCCATCATTCCGAATTTCCCAAGCTTTTCCACCGTTTCGAACGGGAAACGCCCGGTTTCGTCAATCTCCTGGGCCAACGGCTTTACCTCTGTCTCGGAAAACTCCCTGAACAGGGTTCCGGCCATCTCATGACCCTTGCTCAATGTGAAATCCATTCTTAAACCTCCTATGGAAATATTCTCACAACGCTGCTGTCTTTGTTAAAAAATAAACAATGTTAATTCAAAAAACGGTCTTTTTCTCAAATTCCCGAACTGCACCGGGGTATTTGTTAAAAAAGACAAATATTTAGCGATTATTATCTCATAACACTGAAAACGTGTAAAGCATATTTTTTGCACAATTTTACAAAATAATAATGTTATTTTTGTGAATAATACCCACAAAGGCCGGAATTCCCGATTTTAGCGAATTGCCGTGGCCAGAATCGTTTCCAGAAGATACCTTCCCTCCTCCGGAGTAAGATCCGCAAAGACATCCGCCTCAAGCGCCGGAACGGAGACAGTACGCCTTCCCCGCACGCACGGAATTTCAAAGACTCTTCGACCTTGAAAATCAGTACAGAAGCACGGTGCAAACTGACCCTCCGTTTTTAAGAAGCAATTCTTTGCTGTTGCCTTTTTGCGGAATCTTTTATCCACAAAGGCTCCCACATCCTTATGAATCACCCTATCCTCCGCGGGCAGGTAATAATAGTTTTCCACGTCCTTAAGCGGCAGACGTCCCTCCCCTTCAAACAAACGCAGGTTTATCTGAAGCAATTCATTCTCCATGCAAATAAGCAGATCGTCCTCATCTTCGTATAACTTTTTGCCGTGGCTTACGGGAACCGGAACCGGATTTTCCAGCCTGCCCTCAATTATCACAACGGCGGGGCCTTCAATAGTCCTGACGACCTCCGTCCCCTTATATTCAAAGCCGTTCTTAAAAACATCCGCATAAGCAAGGGCCGATGTAAGCTGCAGCATGCCCTTAATGTCATCAAAATTATGAAGCAAGAGCAAGTGCTCGCATAGAGGATCGCCGTTTTTTTCGTATTCATAATAATACGGAATCAGCTTGCCCCCGTCCATCGTATCTTCTCTTTCGACCTTCAAAAAATCCTCCACCGTGGTCTGGTTCATTCTCGGAAGACCCAGAAACTTTTTCAGATGCCTGATTTCCTTGTAGATATCAAGGTTTTTGAATGAAACGAAGTCCATTGTCATTCCATAATACTCTGCCTTGTAGGCAATATAGGGAATGTCAAAGCCGTAACCGTTAAAGTGGACAAGGGTGCTGAAGTCTTTTGCAAATTCGATGAATTCCTGCAGAATTTCTCTTTCGTCCCCGGCACTTTCCGTCAGCCACTGGCGCACGGTGAAGGTTCCCTCCTCATCAAAAAAACCGCAGCCTATCAGATAAAGCTGAGTGGTTTCCTTTCTCAGGCCGGTAGTCTCTATGTCGAAAAAGAGCATTTCCCGCAATGGGGAAATGTTCCTTAAATCATACCGCGCCGTTAAATCTGTCTTTCCGGTTATTACCTTCAATTGGCCCGCTCCTGCAATACTCCCAGAAGCTGTTTGAAATTCATTCCGTTTGAGGCCTTCAGGAGTACTGTGTCGCCCTTTCGCAGAAATGCCGGAACCATTTCAATCGCATCTTCTAAGGATTTGAAATATTCTACGGATTTATCGGAGGCAAGCCTTGCCCCCATAAACATCTTTTCACTGTTTTGACCGACACAGATTATCAGGTCGGCTCCGCTTTCGCCTGCATACCGCCCGACCTGGAAATGATACTTGTCCGAATCGTCCCCCAGCTCGAACATGTCGCCTAAAATGGCCACTTTTCTGCCTTTCACGCTTTTCAGCAAATCCACCGCCGCCATCATTGAGACCGGCGAGGCATTGTAACAGTCATCAATCAAGGTCAAACCGTCCATACGGATAATCCTGTTTCTGCCTTCAACGCCTTGAGCACGGCTGAGAGCTTCCTTTATATCCATCAGCGGAACCCCCATATCGATTCCCACCTGAACTGCCGCCAGCGCATTGTAAACCATATGCCTTCCGGGTATGGGCAGGTTCACATGAAAGGATATTTTCCCTCCGCCGTCTCTGATAACGACATCAAATTCCACGCCGTCAAGGCCCTTTTCCACGATGCGCTCCGCACTGACATCGCATTCCCTGTTCAGTCCGAAATACTCCGGCCTTTTGCCGCTTGGCGGCTTCAAGCCGATTAACATATCATCGTCGCCGTTGAGAATAATATGACCCTCGGGATTCATATGATTGAAGATCTCGCTTTTTGCCTTGAGAATACCGTCCGGATTCTTGAGAAATTCCAGATGGCTCCGGCCGATGTTGGTTATTACTACAATGTCCGGCTTTACCATATAACTCAGCTCATCCATCTCGCCGAAACCGCTGATTCCCATCTCAATTACGGCTGCTTCGTCATCTTCTTCTATCTCGAAAATAGTAAAGGGCACCCCCCACTGGTTGTTTAGATTGCCTTGAGTCTTCACCACCTTGTAGCGTCTTTTCAAAACGGCGGCGATTAATTCCTTGGTGCCGGTCTTGCCCACACTGCCGGTAATGCCCACCACCTTTATCTCAAGGCTTTTTCGATAATACTCCGCAAGCCTTTGTGTGGCTTCAAGAATTGAGTCCACGATTATACACGGAGCGTCAAGCTCCGGGATGATGCGCTCCGCCATTACCCCTGCGGCTCCGTCCTCTACCGCCTGAACGGCGAAGTCATGTCCGTCGACATGCTCTCCGGGTATGCAAAGAAACAGGCAGCCCGGTCTGACCTTGCGGCTGTCTGAAATCACCGCGGTAATCTCACCGGTATCAGCCTTGTGTCCGCCTATCAGTTTGCCCCGGGTTGCTTCCCTTATGTTTCTGAATGTCAGGTTTTTCATTTTGCTCCTACCGGTTTTATCTGTATTTTTCCATAGAAAGGTCAATAATCAGCTCACAAAGCTCGGGATAATCCACTCCTTCCGCCGCCGCCTCCTGAGGAATCAGGGATGTATCTGTCATGCCGGGCAGGGTGTTCGCCTCCAGCGCAAAAAGCCTGCCCCTATTATCAAGAATGTAATCTATCCTGTAATATACCGACAGTCCGAGGATTTCACCTGCCAGAAGTGAATAGCGGGACATTTCCTCCAGCACTTCCCGAGTAATATCGGCGGGACATACCTCTAAGGTTTTTCCGTTATATTTCCTTTCATAGTCATAAAAGCCCTCCTCCGGGATGATTTCCACCGGCGGCAGAGCCCTGCCGCCCAGTACGCCCTGGGTCAGTTCCCTTCCCTTGATGTATTCTTCCACAAGAACGGTTTCGTCGTACTTAAAAACGTACATTAAAGCCTCGTCATAGTCAGCATCGTTTTCTACTATCCTCACTCCTACGCTGGAGCCTCCGTTGCTGGGCTTGATTACGCAAGGAACGGAAAACCTTTCCCTGAAGGGATTTTTACGGTCAAGAACTATTCCCTCCGGCATCGGTATGACTCCTGAAAGCACGGATTTTGTATGTTTTTTACTCATGGCAACGGCGCTGCCCAGATACCCTGAGCCGGTATATTTAACGTTCATCAGATCAAAGGCCGCCTGAACTTTTCCATCCTCGCCGTTCTCTCCGTGAAGCCCTATAAAAACTATATCGGCCTCTTTGCAGATTTCTATTACACCCGGCCCGAAAAAATCCCTTGATTTTCTCATCTCATCGTTTATCAGGCAGGTCATTGCCCTGTACTGCTGTGCGGCATCGGCTATGTCCTGCCCCACATCGAACCCGGAGTTTCCATGTGTCCCCAGGAAAGCGTCAACCAAAATCACCTGATGACCCTTTGACTTCAGTGCCATGGCCACCTTTTCCGATGTCTTTAGGGAGACCTCTCTTTCAGTACTGGTTCCTCCGCATAAAACTGCTATTTTCATTGAAATACCTCTGCATACAACTATCGATAATGTGGATTCTATCACAGTTATCGTAATGATTCTATATGTTATTGTGTAGTTATTTCGGCCAAATTACAACACTGTTTTTTCTAAATGCTGCCTGTGTCGCGTCGGCCGGATGCGTCGTTTACAGCAATATGCCGCCTTCCTCAATGTTGCACCTGGCCTGCAGGTTTGCACGCTCGCCATCCGTCAGCTCCAACCGGCCGGAGAAAATATCATTCACCGCCACCTGAGCGTCCCGTGCCAGCTGTCCGTCCCCGTACAAGTCGAAATGCTTAAAATTCATGGCTCCGCTTTGCCTGATTCCCATGAATTCACCGGGCCCCCTGAGCTCCAAGTCCCTGGCGGCTATTTCAAATCCGTCGTTGGAGTGTTTGAGAATATCCAAGCGCTCCATGGCCTCTTTACTTGGATTGTTGCAGACAAAAATGCAATAGCTTTGCTCGCCGCCCCGACCGACCCGGCCTCTGAGCTGATGAAGCGAGGCCAGTCCGAAGCGATTGGCGTCCTCAATGACCATGATGGTGGCATTGGGCACGTCCACACCCACCTCCACCACAGTGGTGGATACAAGCACATCTATCTTTCCGGCCGCAAATCTTTCCATAATATCATTCTTTTTTGCCGGAGGCATCTGCCCGTGAAGCATTCCGATGGAAATGTCCTTCCTGAGCACCTCCCTTAACATCTCCGAATAAGACTCCACATTCTGAGCATCCACCCCCTCCGAATACTCCACCAGCGGGCAGATTATATAGGCCTGTCTTCCCTTTGAAATCTCACGCTCAATGAGCCTGTAGGTGTTTTTCTTATATGAATCGTCAATGACGGCATTTTTCACGGGTTTTCTCGTGGAAGGGAGCCTGTCTATCACCGATACATCCATATCCCCATAGACTATCAGCGCGAGCGTTCTGGGTATGGGAGTTGCGCTCATTACCAGCATGTGGGGGCCTTCCCCTTTTTCGGTCAGCTGCCTTCTTTGCTTTATCCCGAACCGATGCTGCTCGTCCGTAACAACAAGAGCCAGGTTATTGTAAACTACCTTTTCCTGAAACAGCGCGTGGGTTCCGATAATAATCTGTACCCGGCCGTCCTCTATCGCCTCCCTGGCAACTTTCTTCTCAAGCGGCGTCATGGAGCCGGTAAGAAGAGTGGCCTTAAGTGGCACCTTGTATTTCCTGAAAAGAGCGGTTATGTTTTCAAAATGCTGGGTTGCCAGCACCTCGGTCGGCGCCATCAGTGCCGCCTGATATCCGGCAAAGGCCGCATTCATGCAGGCGCTTAAGGCAACTATCGTCTTGCCCGAGCCTACGTCCCCCTGAATCAGGCGGTTCATTACCCGGCCGGACGACATATCCTCATCTATTTCCCTTATGACATTCCTCTGGGCCGTCGTCAGTTCATAAGGCAGATTGCCTAAGAATCTGCCGGTTTCGGGAGCGTTTCTTATCAAGAAACTGCTTTCGGGGCGCAGATCCGGTTCATTTTGCTTAAGCGCATATAAAAAAAGGAATATTTCCTGAAAAGCCGCCCGGTTCCTTGCCCGGGCAAAGGCTTCCCGGCTTTCGGGGAAATGCATGTTTCTTATGGAGTATTTCAAATCGCACAGCCCCTGCCGCTCCTCTATGGAGCGCGGCAACGGGTTCTTTTGCAGGCACGCCTCCATGGCAGCGCTTTCCATAGCCTGCGCAACGGCCTTTGTAATCACGTTTCCCGAAAGGCCCTTTGTCAGGGGGTAAACAGGCCAAAGGCCCTTCATCTTTTCCTCATATTCCTCTTCGGTAAAAATCTTCGGCTGGTCAAGCTGCAGCAGCCCCCGCTTACGATTGATTTTACCCCTCAATATGTAAATGCGGTCCTGCTCCACATTATCCATCATATACGGCGCATTGAACCAGGTGACCCTTATTGTGTGTCCTATCTCATCGCGGAAAACCGTATTGGTAATCCTCAATTTGCCTGAGCGCCTCTGTGAGGGCGGCCCGGCGAACATGCCTCTTATCGCGGCAAAGGTTTTATATCCTATCTCCCCGACGGCAACAGGCTTTTTGAACACCTCAAAATCTCTGGGGAAGTATTCAAGGAGCTCTTCGGCGCTTGTAACCCCTACTCGCGCAAATGCCTTTTCAGTTTTTTCTCCTATGCCTTTCAGCTCGGTCAGCTTCATTGTATTTTCCTCATGCGGCGGCATGCAAAAATCCGTGTTTTTATAAGAAAGGGCTGCCGCTAAAACAGCAGCAGCCCTTGCAGCCCTCAATGGCCGATGCTTAAAAATTGACTTCTATTCCTTCAAGGCCGATGGAAGCAAGAAACTCATTCACCATCTCCGGTGTAACGTATAAAACAGCCAGTGCAATCAACGCTCCGTATAGCAGCAAGGTCACTATGGAAAAAATAAATGAAATCAGTGAAAACGTCTTGCCCACACGATTCAGCTTCATCACCACATTTCTCCTTGAAATTGCGCTGAAAATCAAGCCCAATGCGCTGTAAACCAGTCCGTAAAGATTGCTTAACGGCAGCCAGCAATAAAAGATTGCTCTGAGTCCCAGGATAAAACCGATAATGCCGAAGGCGCGTCCCTTAATCGGCTTGTCATGCTTTGGAAACTTCTTTTTCTTCGGAACAACCGGTGCAGCCGGTTCGGCAGGAACGGCCGGTGCGGGCATAACTATGGGCTCGTCAGCCTTGACAAGCTCTTCCTCCGCAACCTCAGCGGCATCCTCCTTAGTTTCTTCCGCAGCCCGTTCAGCTTCGGCCTCTGAAACCGCATCCTCAATCTCCTCGGTAACAGCTTCACTAAGTGTTTCCTCAATCTCTTCGCGGGTCAGTGTAGCAGCCTCGACGGCCTCTTCGGTCACTTCGGCGGCCTCGTCGGCGGCTTTTTGACCGGCTTCGACGGTTTCCTCCGTAACCTCGACAGCTTCTTCGGTCACCTCTTCAATGGCCTCATCTTCCGATACCAGACTGTTGCCGCATTTATGGCAGAATACTGCGTTATTGTCATTTTCTGTTCCGCATTTACTACATTTTATCATAGTGCGCCTCCTTTCATTATCTGACGCTTATTATATACTTGTTTTCAAACGATGGCTCCTGCAACAACTTAGCAGATTCTGAAAATTCCCAGTCCCAGCGGCCCGATGCTGTCAGGATAACGCTCACGTCTTGAGCCGTCGTGGGTCATAATAATTTTCTCCACATTTCCTGCGGTCCATTTCATCAGGCGCTCATAATCCATAATCGCATAATACGGTGACCCGACGGAAAACTTAACATTCGGTATAAAGAAGGGGAATTTTTCCGTACCCTTCAGGTTCTCGGGCCTGTTTGCCACATCTCCCACATGAACAAACAAAGTACCGTCCGACTCAATCAGCACCATCTGATGTCCGTAGGTGTGGCCGAATGCGGCCTGCATAACCGAGATGCCCGGGAAAAGATCCTTCACATCCCCGTCAAGCAGCACCAGTCTGCCCTCCTGCTCCAGTTTCTGAAGGCGCTTGAGATCATTTGCATCAAAACCTAAAAGCCCTACTGCGGAAAACTTAGGGTCGGAAACATACTCGGTCCAGCCCCGGTATTCTTTTTTCTGGATGTAGAAAGTGGCATTCGGATAGCAGTCGAGTCCGCCCGCATGGTCAAAATGGGCATGGGTCAGGATTACCTCGTCAATATCCTCAGGTGTCAAGCCTACAGTGGTTAAAATTTCCTTTGGAGAATGGGTGTTGCCTATGCCTGCCATCTTAATGATTTCCTGCTTTACCGGGTCGTCCATATCAATTCCCGTATCAATAAGAATATTCTTTCCCTCCCCCTGCACAAGGGTCATGCTGAAAGGATGAATGGGATATGTGAGTTCCGGATCGGCAAAATCGCCAAGATAGAAGCCGGCCGGAACGTCTGTCCCGAATCCGATTTCGAGTACCCTGATTGAGTATCTGGCCATAATAAATACCTTCCTTTTATTATTTTTTTCTGATTAACAGAATTATTGAAATAATCAGAGCCACAATTGCCGCGCCGAGACCGATAAGCATGCCCTTGGTCTGTCCGGGCAGTGCCTGCCATTTGTTTTTCTCAATTATTTCTATGCCCTCGCCGCTTTCACTTTCCGTTTCGGGCGGAGAAGATTCCTGCGACTTCTTCTCCTCAACGAGTTTCGGGTTAAGCCTTTGAATAGTTCCCTCAACCGCGTCATAGCTGTAAAGGGCTCCTGTTCCGTCCACAACGCAGTAAATTATTGCAAAGTCGGACTCTTCCGTCGGGCAGATTGCCATGACATTTCCGCCTTTCAGCTTAATGCTCTTCAGCTCCCAACCGCCCGGAACCGGCGTGCCCTCAGGCATATCTATGCAGATTACCGTCCTGCTGTCAAAAAATTCCTGAATCAGAGGCATAAATGAATCGGGGCCGTCTTTCAGCACGTAATAGCCCGCTTTGCCGTCTTCATCTTTAAGAACAAATACCTGCAAACCTTCACCGCTTTCAAAAATGCTGACCTGCTCTCCGTTATAGTCCGTCTTGCTCTCTTTAAAACCTTTCAGCTCCGGAAGGCTTTCCAACACGGGATTTCTGATAGTCGGACGCTCTCCTTCTATGCTTTCTCCCTTAGGGTCTTCGATGTCAAAGCTTTGCACCACCACCATAGACCTGCCTTCAACCTTGGTCCGCAGATTATCGGGAATCTCTTCCGGCGCGGGTTCAGTGTCGGCCTCCTCGCCGCCATCTCCGCCGCCCCCGTCCCAGCCGCCGTCGTTCCAATTGTCCGGTTCCGGCTCGGGGACGGGCACGTGCACGGTAATGGTAAATCCGGCGCCGCTTATATCCTCATCATCAAAGGTCGCCATATCGGTCGCCGTCACATAGACATATCCCGTTCCGTAATCCCCGGCATATATTTCCACGGTCATTTCACTGTTGTCAAGAAAGTCGGAGCCGCCCGCGAATGCCGGTGCGTCCGATGAAATATCCACCCTGCCCGCCGCATTTGTAGCGCCTATGGTCACATAACGCGTCTCTCCGTAACCCATCCATATTTCATATTCGTAGGCGTATATTCCGCCATCGGCAAAAGCGGGGACTCCGATCAGTCCCGTAAAAAGACAAACAATTGCCGCAAATATAACAAATCTTGATGCTTTTCCCATCGCGTATCCTCGCTTAATGATTATTTTGCCATAATCATATTCTTAATTGCAACATAATCCAGGGCGGAAATTTTCCCGTCGCCGTTTACATCCGCCGCCTCGATAGCCCTTTTATCGGTTATCACATTTTTCTCCATGATATGATTCTTTATTGCAACATAGTCCAGGGCGGAAATCTTTCCGTCATTATTCACGTCGCCGGACATAAACGCGACAAAATCCTCCACCAGCTTCAACTTGCACTTCTTCTCAGCCAGCACGGTAATCACGTAACTGCGCGAATATCCGGTCTGGCTCTTGACTGTCAGAGAGACCTTGTTTTCCCCCTTGGCAAGTTCGTATTCCTCCTTGCCTGTGTAGGCGGCGCCCTCCGGCAAAATGTAGCCCATGGTCGTATCCTTGTTGACCGTCAGAGTGTATTTTCTGGTATATATTCCGAAGGCGGGATACAGTCCGTCCGCCGACAGATTCATGAAATAATAGTTGTTCACCTTGTCGTTCTCCGGGGGGCGCTTAACCCGGGTCTTCGGCATATTTTCATAAACCGGAATCCGAAAATCCATTGCGGCGTCCTTCATCTCTCCGAAGGCCCTGCCCATAATAATACCGGAGTTTACCTGGTCATAAACGCAGGTGGCATACTGGTGCCAGTATTCGTCAAATCCGTTGACAACGTTGTAATCCTTATAATAATACGTATCTTGGCCGGCATTAACATAACCGTCGGCATACAACTTTGCGCCGCCGACTATTGACTTGTAAACATCATCCCAGCCCTTCCCTTTCGCATACGCAAGGCCGTTTACTATGACTTCATCTATGTTGCTGCCGGTGGCCGCGAAATTGAAAAAATTATAGTATCCCACGTATATGCCGCCCGCCCTCGTGCAGTTTCCGGAAATCAATTCGGTTTGTCCTTCTCTTCCCTGCTCCTGCAGGATTGTAGCCGCCAGCACATAGGGGCTGACTTTCGAGATCTTTGCAGCCCTCATGATAACCCGGGCATAGTCACCCTTGCAGGCCGCGTCGCCTTTATGGTTATCCCCCGTCTGCGGGGTATATTTTCCGGCAAGGAATGTCCCGGCGATAACCGTTCTCAGCCTCTCAAGGGTCTGGTCTTCGGAATAGGACTGCTGCGCAAATGTATATATTTCCTCCACAGTCAGGAAACTTCTGGGGTCCATAAAATAGGACACAACCTCCCGGGAGGCATTTGTCCAGCCGCCCTCCGAAGATACCCAGGTGCCCTCCTCCCAGTCATAATTGCTTCTATACATGGCACGCCATGATTTTTTCTCGGTATAGAGGTTTACTTTCTTGCCGCTTTGCTTGTCAACGATTTTGCTGAAATCCGCCTCTTTGTCGGTTTCAACAAAATTCCTGATGAAATCCGGCTTGAAAACATAATTGGGATAAACCGCGTGTATTATCCACAAAGGCAGCTTATAGCTTTCCGGGAAATCTTTGATTTGCTCGGCAAACTCCGGGTCGGCGGCCTGATTAAAGGTAGCCACATAATTGCTATGCACAAACCCCGTATCTCCGTCTACGCTTACCTTGTACCACTTCTGATTACCCGAAATAATCTTCTCCCCGATGATATTTACTTTCGTACCCCAGTAAAGCAATTTTATAATTTCTTGACCGGTGCCGGCATTTTTCCTCAAATAAACATTGGTTGTGGTATAGCTGACATCCTCCCCCGCTTCGGGTTCTCCTGTCGTCGTGGTATTTTCCGCCATGGAAATAATAGGCATAGCAAAGCTTTGCAGCCCTGCAAGCATGGCTGTAAAGAGCAGGCAAATAAAAGCTTTTCCGGCTTTTTTTGCGAATTTTTCAAGAAAACTGTATGCTTGTGAATTGTTCATTACGGCATTAAAAATCCTCACAATGCATTTGCTTCCAATGATACAACGGCATTGTACCCCATACGAACAAATATGTCAATTTTGTTAAGCAATTGTTAAAAAAAATTTTTTCTTCGAATAGCCCCCGAAAAAACTCTTTACTTTTTCGGCAAAATAAAGGACAATATATTTTACGTGCGGATGTGGCGGAACGGCAGACGCATCAGACTCAAAATCTGCTTCGCCATTTCATGTCGGCATGACGAGAAGCCTTGATTTTACGGGGCTTTTGACAATCGAATATGTAAGAGATTTTTAATGTCCCTCCACGATGTCCCTCCGATTTCTCGGAGAGGACATCGGGATTCGGACTTGAAAATAGAAATGCCGGAATGATGGAATTGGCAGACGTGCTGGACTCAAAATCCAGTGGTAGCGATACCGTGCGGGTTCGACCCCCGCTTCCGGCACCAGAATCTAACAAGCTCGCAAATGCTTGATATATCAGCGTTTGCGGGCTTTTCCCTTGCCCTCATGCCGACCTCTCATTTGTCAAAGAACATGGTGCTTTTCTCGATGTCCCTCCTGTTTTTGGGGTGTTTTCGGAGGGACATTTTTCTTTTTCGACCGGATAAACGCCGATGATTGCCGAAGCGGTAGCCACCTTTGAACTGAAATCCAAATGCGTGTAGATGTTTGAGGTTGTGGAAATATCGCTATGACCCAACCACTCCTGAATTTCCTTCAAGCTGACTCCATTCGCATACAAAAGGCTTGCACAGCTATGGCGGAGATCATGGAAACGAATCTTCCGCAGACCGTTTTTCTCTAAAACCAGCGGGAAGTGCTGTGTGATATAGCCCGGCTTTACAAGCTCTCCAAGGCCATTGACATAGATATAAGCCGAATCCTTTTTGCAGTACGCTTTCCCACACAGTTTCCAATTGAGTGTTTGTTCCGCTTTCAACCGCAACAGAAGCTGCTCAAAGGGTTCAACCAAAGGCAGGGTTCGATAGCTGGACTTTGTTTTCGTGCGGTCTTTCTCAATAACGGTGCTTTTTCCTTCAAGACAGACCTGCGTGACAGTATGTTTGATTGTGATGGTCTTTTTCTCGAAGTCTATGGCATCCCACTTCAACCCCACAGCCTCGCTTCGGCGCAGTCCATAGAAAGCGGCAAGTATCACGCCAAGCTCAATGGGATCGCCCTTCACGATTTCAAATAGGTTTTCAAGTTCCTTTTCGTTGTAAAAGCTCCCAACGAATTTTTCTTTCTTCGGTCTCTCAATACGGTCTGCTGGGTTTGTGTCAATCAAACCGGTCTTGAACGCATATTGCATCGCCTTACGGATGTTGGCGTGACGATGAATGACTGTGTTTGCTGATACGCCGTTTTCCTTCATTTCAAATGTGTAATAGTCCTGGATGTCTTTTGGTGTAACATGACACAGCCGCAAGCCCGGACGATGCTCTTTGAAATACGGAACAATTTTGTTTTTGATTCCCATCGCATAAGCGGCGTAGGTGGTCACTTCAATGTTGCTTCGCATCATGTCCAGCCAATCCAACAAAAACTGAGTGAACAGAATATCAGACGGTGCGGAAGGATGGGGTTCGCTCTGTTGTATGGCTCGTTCCTCCAGTTCCGCCTCTTTTGCCTTTCTCGCGTCAACGAGCATCGCCTCGGCTCGTTTCTTGTTACCCTTGACCGTCAGCCCTGTGCTTCTTGACGGCGTTTGCCTCTTGCCGTTCTCATCTACATAGCTGAGAACGATATGAAAGTATCCTCTTCTTTCTCGCAGATGTCCTGCTACCATTATTAAATCCTCCTTTTGATATGTAGCGGCCAAATTCATCTGCCATTGACACGATAAGTTTAGCACGCGGTCTGTTGTGGCACAAATGTGCAAATAGAAATTATGGACGCAGATTACTCTGCGCCCATAAGATAGTCGATTAAGAAAACTTTCGGTATACGAATGCTATGCCCGATTACGATATGCTTTACTGCTCCTGAACGGATCAGACGGTAAGCCGTCTTTTCACCGATACCGCCAATCATCTTACACATTTGTTTTACTGTGACGACATCGGGGTAATCAGAGAACATGGTTTTATACAAATTCGAGCGTTCTTCCATTGTATTAGGCACCGCCTTTCCGTTTCTTATTCCAGATGCGGTAATCGTAGCCTCGCCGGACTTGGCAGTAGGTACAATCATCCTTGACCTGCTGAAAGGGGTCGGTACGCTTTATAATGTGATCCGGCGAATTATAGAACTGATTGGCGCAGGTTTGAAAGAGGCAAAGCTCCATCTCATCGGGATGCCGTTCTTCCTCCAGACCAACGCTGATACCCAATGCTTCGTCTATATAATCCATAACCTCATCGTCAACACACCCAATGAAGTTTTTTAGCCGCCGTTTGTCAATCGTGCGTATCTGTTCCAGCATCACCATAGAGTCCTCAGAAAGCCCATAGGCGCGAGAGAGTGAGACATGGGTAGGAAGGTCTCCCTTTTTAGGTCGGCTCGTAATAGCCGCTACAATGACCGTAGGGCTGAATCGGTTGCCCGTATCATTCTGCACGACAAGGACAGGCCGAACGCCTCCCTGCTCGGAGCCGATTACCGGGGAGAGGTCTGCGTAGAAAATGTTGCCACGTTTGCAGTTCTCATGCATTACTGCTTGCCTCCCTTGAATCGTTTACCGATCTGCTTGCAGTACCAGTCATAGGAATACTGATAGCCCTCGTTGTCATAGACGATGACGCCAAGCTCGTTAAGCCTGTCTACCAGCTCAAAGGCAAGATCGAGGTTTTGCGAGATGTGCTTGATGCTGAACACAAACACGGCTGAGATTTTTCCGCTTTCGGCGGCTTTGAGCATACGGGCGATCTCATTTTTCCCGTGTTCCGTTTTTATCGAAAAGTGCAGTGTGCTTCTTCCGGCGAGATAATAGCCCTCGCTATGCAGCTCGCTCGTTAATGCTGAAATCTGACGCTCCGCCAGACTATAACCTGAATCTCCTGTTGTACGCGCAAGAATCCATGCGCCTTTTGTTTTGTTTATCATTGTGTAAACTCCCTTCATTTTCGGTATGTAGGGACATCGCAGAAGTTGAGCTATGGGGAAGTACAAAGACTTCCTGTACTTCTTCTGCGATGCTCCTATCATAAAAGCGTTGATACTTGTCCTCGACACCCCTCAACGCTGAAGGGACGCATTTTGCGGCTGACGGCGAATCAGCTCCACGGGACTTCCACCCCCGGCGTGGTTCTCACCCGGATGCCCCCATTGGTTGCGACGGCTCACGGCAAATGCCGCTTCAACGCTCGACCTGTGGCTGGACATGAGTATCTTTGACCCTGCCGCCCGTCATCGCCTCAACGGGAGCTACCCGCTGTTTTCAGGCTTGCTGTTTCTCGCTCGCTCCCTTGCGGGAGGTCTTGGCGCAGCGCCTTGTCCGGCTCGAAGCGGCAGGAATGTTCAAAATGCGTGGTTTATTCAGTTGTGTTTGAAGGGAGAGAAGTCTTGTCGCTTGCGCGGCTTTTCATTGCCCTTCACCTATCGTCCGAAAAGGGGCGTTTTGGATAGTGCTTTATTACGAATCACTCAAAAGTTTTTTTATCTTTTTTTTTGCCTGATTAATCGAATCCAGTACAGCCTTGTGATACACGCCTTCTTCTTCGGCAATAGCCCGTACTGACATTCCGTCGATGTAGTGCTTTTCATATCTGCTTGCCTGCTTTTCAGTAAGATGTGCTGCCTTATAAATCCTCAGAGCATTTTCATAGGTATAGGGATTGACGGTAGGCTCCATGCTTTCAAGCACCGTTTCCTCGCTTGATTCCACGGATAAAAGCTCCGTATCTACAAACTGCTCGATTGCTCGTGTGCGTTTGGATTCAACCGTATCCTTTCGGTCGCTTTTGCGGTAATCGGAATCAGACCAGCTTTTCCAATACTCGTAGTCCGCTTCCGTTAAATCCGGGTTGCTGGCAAGGAAATCTTCCTTTGTCAGCCCATAATCGCCGGTGGCGCTGGAATAGACAATATCCGTGCTGTAACGGTTCTTGCCGTAATTTGATTCTTTGAAATTGCCTGCCATTTGTGTAACCTCCGAAAAACTGATTTTTGATGTGGAAACCAAAAATCGGAGGTCACGGGTATTTGGCTGTCTGGCATTGCCAGCGTCCGTATAACATAAAAAGCCCTTTCCGCTTTCAAAGCGGTCAGGGCTTCATGCAACAAAAAAGAGAGCATGGCGAAACAGCTTGAAAGCTGTCTGTCATGCTCCCAACTCGAAAGTCCTCGTTCTCACCGCAAACGGTGGATACAGGCTCTTTTCCGGCTTGCTTTAGCCGAATGCCGCAGCCTCAATATGGCCTGCCTTTTAGCGGAAATCCGCTGCATTCGCGCCGTGTCCGGCGGCTGGTGCTATGTACGAGACATAGTTTTGATATTTAGATTTGAGTGCGCCTCATTGGTCGTCTGCCGAGATGAGATAGCGTGAACCGCATTTCGGGCATTTGATGATGACATGATCCAGTCCGTTGCCGTGGATTTGGATGATGTGAACCCGTGCGCCCTTGGATTTATCACACAGCCTGCCTTTCCCGCAACTCGGACACTTCACAAAATCAAATTCGGCGTTATCCTCATCCTCGATTTTACTTATCTTAATCATTCCGTTATCTCACCTCGATTCAAGTGTTCAATAAATACTGAACACTATGGGTAAAAAAAGCCGCTGGGTCGGCTTTTATATTAGGTTATGCTCCTTCAGGCGGATTTCCATTGCCTGATTGGAGACCCCAAACTGTGCGGCAAGCCGCTCGATGCGGTCATAGTCGGTGACGCGATAGAACGCTCTTTTGACCTGACAAATCGGAAGAAGGAGCGCACTTGCGAGCATATCTGCTTGCCGTTCGATATGCTTATCCGCGTCCGAGCTTTTTGAAATGCTCTTGTGCATGGCGGCGGTATCGCCGGAGCCGCAATACAGCTCTTGATGGATCAGCCAATGCGCCAGCTCATGGGCGCAGGTAAAGCGCAGCCGCCCGTCCTTACGATTACGAAGCAAGCTGGCGTCGATAATAATCGTGCCGCGCTCCATAAAGACCAGTTCGTACTTTTTTGTTGTGGCGTTATAGAGGGGAATGTAGTCATCCACAAACACCGTCTCGCCCAGGATGCGCCCGTTTTTGCGTATAAACTGATATTCAAGCGACAGTCCGAGCGACTCAATAATATCCTCTATGGGTACGCTCACAGCTTCATTGCCCAGAATCAGCGTGTAATCATACTTCTTCAGCGTATTCCGGGCGATTGCTTCAAGCAGTTGCGGGCGCATATATCTCAACTCACTCATTCAATTTCCTCCTGCACCTTTCGGCGGCGCGCCTCCAGATTGGATATAAACTCCTGCCACTCCTCATCGGTGGCGTCAACATCCTTTGCAGTACGCAAGGCAATTCGGACAATATCCCTGTCCATGATATACTCCGGCAAGTCCTTGGAGACAGTCGGCGTGCTTTTGGATTTAGCTGCCAGATCGTACAGCAGCTCAGTCTCCGTTTCTGTCAACAACAGCAACCCTGCCATGCGAGTAAGAATATCGTCATTCGGCGCAGGATTTCTATTCTTCTCCATATTGCAGAGGTACACCGGGGATATATCAAGCTGCTCGGCGAACTTCCGCAAGGAGATTTGCCGCAAGAGCCGTCTTTCTTTAATGAACAAACCAAAGGTTTCTTTTTTGCTCATCATAAACCACCTTCCCACAGCCGTTCAATTCATACTGAACACCGTAGGTATATTATAAGCGAATGTGTGTTCATATTCAACGGGTTTCGGCAACTTCGTAATAAGGTGGGCGTTTTAGCGCCCACCTCGAATAGTTGGGTATTGGATAATGCTAATATATCAAGCGTTTTGCGCCGCTTCCGTCAAATGTTCTTTGTAAGCCTCAACAACACTTTTCGGGGAAAGAATCTTGATTTTACCCGCATAGGTAAAAACCCACGCATAGAATGTGGGGCTTGCCGAGACCTCAACCGTCGCCTTGAAATGGGCGCAGTCCATCGCTTTGGTATCCACCTTATCGCCGAAACGGTCAACAATAGCTTTCATCAGACTGCTTTCGCAAAGCAGTTCTACCGTAAAGGTTTCGGCATCGTACATCATAAAAACCTGTTTGCAGAAATCCTCTATGTTATACTCTTTGGGTTTTGCCGCAGCAGCCGTTTCGACGAGCGTAGGCTTGTACATACGGTCAACACGGAATTTAACCACCTTGCCGTGGCTCTCTGAGAAGCCGAACACATAATAGCTGTCGTTGCTCCAAACAAGGTCATAGGGCGAAAACACATATACCTGTCCGTTATGCTTGAACACCTTTGTCTTTTCAAGTGTATACTCGTAATACTTGAATGTGACCTGCTTTTTCTCGTTGATAGCGGTATAGAGAAGATCGACGATATAATAGACATTCTCATTGGTCGTCTTAACGCGACCGTCTATGTAAAGCTGTCGGTTCAGCTCTCCGGCTTGATAAGGGCTTGCCAGCGTGGAGAGCTTATTGATAAGCGCCTTGCTTTTCTTGGGCGAGATAAACTTTGCAGCCTGAACCGCATCAACGAGCATTTTCAGCTCCGGCAGCTCCAATTCGCGCGAGCCGATGAAATACTGATTTTGGCGGCTCTTGTTGCACACCACATCATAGCCGCACTCTTGGAGCTGCTCAATATAATCGGCTATTGTCTTTCGTCCGGCTGTAATGCCGATACTGTTCAGATAACCGCTGATGTCATTTATAGCAGCAGTATGGTTTTCGTCCGTGTGTTCCCATAGGTATTTCAGAATATAGAGAACACGGTTTTTTGCCTCCCTGGGCATACTCTCACCTCACTTTATACTCAGGCCGAAAGCGTCGCGTATATACCCGCTCCATCAGCTCTGCGGAAGATAGATAAGGCTCATAGTTGCCCGTACAGCAACGCTCCTATTCTACTATTGTTCCAGTATCAGAGTAATAGCGTTCCTCATTCCCGCAGCGAGAGCAATGGGCGGTAGCTATTTTCCCTGAAGCCGCAAACGTACCGTCATCGTCGTCCACATAATCGTGGCATATTCTGCCACATATTTTACACCGACAGTTTGCGCCGAGATTATCTTCGCAAACATGAGCCTTTTCAGTTTTATCCATAGCGTATCTCCTTCTGTTGCGTTGTTACTCTATCGACAGCGCATAAAGCTCGTCTATGCTCATGCCGAATGTATCCTCCACGGTTCTTACCATCTGCTTTATCGAAAATTGATATATATCCGAGGGATGCGTGACCGCCGGGTCGTTTATGGCTCTCCGGAAGTATTCCTCCACCGTCATGCTTTCATCACTGCACCAAATGTCGGTATGCTCGTCAGAGCCGATAAAGTAGTCGTATGCCGCACCGCCGCCGTCGTTGTCGTCTGCTCCCACAGAAAACCGCTGCTCGTCAATATGATATGTGACGATGACGCGGTATTCATCACTCAATGGCAGGAAGAACCGCACGTCTCCGCCGCCCTCCCAGCTCACCCATTCGGGGTCGTGAATTTGAACGGTGAAGTAATATGGCTCGTGCTGCTCGTAGAGATAAGAGACAATGCTCTCATCCACGGTAAAGCCTATGCTGTCGAGCGTCAGCGGCTCAAACGGTAATGCGTAAAGCTCCTCAATGCTCATACCCAGCGCCGCCTCTATCGTATTGTCAAAGAAGGCGACAGGGGTGAGCAATACGTCCTCGCCGTCCGCGTCGCCGAACGCCTCACGCACGATCGGCTCCATGTCGGCGCGTTCACAACCGAAGCTGTTTTCCGCAACATCATAGATATAGGTGTAAAACCCCTGCGTGTTTGGATCAAACATCCATACCACATAGGCGTTATGCACGGGATAGAAACCGATGGCATTCTTATAGCCGCTCTCCGATCCCGTGACCACGCGAATACAGTCACGCCAGTCCGGCTGCGGCGGGTCGCCCCATTCGCCGTGGTTGAGGCGTATGTCGTATTCCTCCGTTCCGTACAGCGCTAACTTCTCGCCGTCGTTGAAGGTGAAGCCAAGCTCAACGAGCGAGGTCGGCGGGGGCAGAATTTCAAAGTCCCTGCCTTCAAGGTTTGCATAAATGCCCTCAAGCGGCGCATAGTCCGAGGATGGACATTCGGCAAGGGACAGGTGTCTTATGCCCGTCAAAGCAGCCAGCGGCGCGAAATCATCTACCTCGCAGCGGTCGAGCGCAAGCACGGTCAGATTCGTCAGCTCCGCAAGCGGCGTAATGTCTGCAACGGGATTACCGCGCAGCGACAGTACCGATAGCTTTGACAATCCAGCAAGCGGCGCAACGTCGGTTATCTCATGGAAAGAGAGGTCAAGGCTTTCGAGGTTTTTGAAGTATTCCAGCCCGTTGATCTCTCGTATCGGCACAGCGTCGGGAAGAAGCCGTTGCCATTCATAAGAAAGGCTCAGCACAGTCACATCCTCGGCATCGGCAAGCGTAATGTCGCCGTCCGGCTTGCACATCGCGGCGCGCACCATTGCTTCCAGCGTTGGGTCGGTAAATTCAACTGTCCACGTCGGCTGTTGTGTTGTGGGCGATTGCGTACCCTCCAGCTCGGACACTGGCGGCGAGCAGGCCGCAAACACTGCTATGCACAGCAACGCCGTTGCGAATACTGCCAATGCCTTCTTCATATTCCACCTCCAGTTCTCTATCCATTCCTCAACGCGGAAACACCACGGTATAGCTCTCCCCGTCCTTGACGATGGTTTGATAGATATACTCGTCATCATATCTCAATCCGTAGCCATGACCGCTTTCATCTGTCATTTGCAAATGCCCTTCGGTTTCAATGCTCCACTTAATAGAGGAATTGCCGAGGCTGCCCGTGCCGTCCTCATTCAGCACTATGGTCACACCGCTACGAAAGCCGAACTCCTCCGGCGATGCAGCTTGAGCACCATGCTGTATATGACTGATTTTATACTCGCCGACAAGAGCTTGCTCGGCGGCGGACAGCCCATAGTCCGTCTGCGTTCTATCAAGCCGCAAAAGGGCGCTGACAAGCTCCGTAGCCACGCTGCCCGGAGCGGGCGCGTCACCTACGCCCCCCGGTTGATTTTCGTTGATCGCGCGCGGAGGATCGCCGCCCAATACGGGTTGAGATTTGAAAATCACTTCACCGTCCGGGCAATGGATCATGCTTATGGTGTAGTCGCGGCGTTCTGCCGTTGCACCGCTTGTGTAGGTTCCTACTGGCGTATGTGTTTCCTCGATGAAAATCACATACTCAACTTCTTCAAGCGATTTTGGGATACGCTCTGCGGGCAGGGCGGCCGATGCACCAAGCATCCACGAACCATTATTGCCATAAGGGAACGAGATGAGTATTTTCCCGTCCGATGCGGTGCCGCATTGCGCGAGTTGTTTTTCGTCTATATCGGTAAACCGACGATCCGCATTTTCCAGAACGTATTTGAACGCTTGCCAATCATCCTCATAATACTGTCGAATGACCGCATTATATGAGGATAACATCTCAATCTCCTGCGCCCATTCGCTCGTATGACCCTTTGAAAAGGCAAGATAACCGGCTGTCCATGCATCAAGGGCAACAGCATCCTCGTGTCCTGCAAACAGAGACGCGAGCGAGATGAAATCCACAGGATAACGCAAAGCTCTGTACTCTGCGCTGATGATCTCTCCTGCGTTGATATAATCGCCGACTGAAACGAGATCCGTCACCAAAGAGCCAATTTCTGCAAAGCGTGATTCTGCTGCCATTGCCTCATATTCGCCAATGGGGTCATCATGCACAGCAGGCGATGGCTCTTTTGCAGGTGTGGCACAGGCAACCAACGTTCCAGTCAGCGCGATCAAAATAAGAATCGTCAAAAACCTTTTCATGCTCTTTCCCCTCGCACCAGCGCGGACTATTCTTTACTGCTTCGGCAGCGCGTAAAGTTCATCTATGCTCTTTCCAAAAAGCTTCATAATCCATTGCTCAAAGTGGGCAAGCGGTTTATCGCGGAAGCCGTCGCCCTGCGTGCCGAAAACCGCGTTGAATACCTGCGGAACATTTTCTGCATGGACATCGTGCTTGCCCGTAGCAGGGTAGTAGTCGTATTTCCCGCCATTGTCGCCTTCAATCGAAATCATCCATTTACCCTCGTCCGCATAATACCACATTATCAGGGTGTAGCCGTTCACGTCGCTGTCTGATAGCTCAATGTCCCAGCCGTCAGGGTGTTCGCCCCACTCCGGCCGTGTGATCGCGACGGACGCATAGTGCGGCTCACGTTGCTCGTACACGCCGCACGTCCCGGCGTCGTCAAAGCCAAAGCCCAAGCCCATAAGCGAGTTTTCCGAAGCGACGGGCTGTTCGGCTGCCTCTGGCTGTTCGGACGATCCATCCAAGGAGAAGTCCTTTTCTTCAAGGTTGGGATAAATGGCGGCAAGCGGCGTGTAATCCGTTATGGGGCAGCCTGCTAACTGCAACTGCCGCAAATTAGTAAGCCCTGCAAGCGGCGACACGTCGCTGACTTGCGTGTTGGCAAGTCCTAACCACCACAGTTCCGTTAAGCCGGAAAGTACACTAACGTCACTTATCGTCGAGTGATCCAACAGCAAACCGCCCAATTTCGTAAGGTTTGCAAGCGGAGAATAGTCCGTCGCCTGACAGTTGAACAGCGGCAGAAATTCAAGATTAGTCAAGCCCGCAAGCGGCGAAATGTCAGCCACGGGATTGCCGCCCAGCGATAGCTGTGTGAGTTTCGTCAGCCCTGCAAGCGGCGATATGTCTGTAATCGCGTGGAAAGACAGATTCAAGTCCTCCAGATTGATAAAATGCTCCAGCCCCGAAATATCCGTTATCTGCGTGTTCGGCGCAGGCTGCGGCTGCCAGTCGATGCCAAGCTGAAGCTCCGTCACCGCCTCCGCTTCGGCAAGCGTGATGTCGCCCTCCGGCTTATTCATGGCGGCGCGCACCATTTCCTCCAGTAAAGGGTCGGCAAAAACTACCGTTTTATCCGGCTCCGATGGCGGCTGCGAACAGGCCGCCAGAGCGCAGACCATTACCATGGCTAACAGGATGATTAATAGCTTTTTCATACTCTTTCTCCTTCTTTGGGTCAGATTTGGTTATCTCCAAACCGTCAGCTTTGGCTGAAAGGCATTTGCTTTCACATGGACTTCGCCATAGCCTCCACTCGGAACATTCAGTTCATAGCGTACATTCTTTGAACCATAGGCGTTTGTTTCCAGTACGATGGGGGTCGTGGTGACGCGGATGATAGCGTCGCCGCCATTCTTAATCGTAGCGACTTGTTTGCCATCCAGCGAGATAATCGTCGGCGCGGCTGCGGCCACGAAGCTGCTGTCACGGATGATTTTTATCGTCGCGGGAGCGGAAAGCGGGCGCGGGCCGATGTGTTCACTTTCTCCGTTCTCCGCATACAGCACGAAATACTTGACCAGCGTATGCCCGTCCTTTTGCTGTACCTCCCGCGCCACCGTCTTATCGGCCAGTTCATACATGGCGTTTTGGCGATACACCTGACAATAGGCTTGTTCCAGCTTTTGCCGTATCATTTCGGGCTTCTCCAAATCGCTGTTGTCATAGAAGCTGTCAAAGGTGATGCGCGAGGTCGGAGCGATGATGCTGCCGCGCTCCTGCTCGGCCTTGATGATGAAATCCTGCATCTGCGCTTTGAGTGAATTGATATAGGGCGCGTCATAGCAAAGGCAGACGATATGCCGGATCACCTTGCCCATAGGCTTTTTCGCGGCTTTTTTATTTAGGAAGTCGAATATGCCCACCTTGAATACCTCCGTTTTGCCACTTCGTTATGGTATTACAGCTTCGTCTTGCCAGACAGCGCGATGAAAGCAATTCCGGCTGCGGCAAAGATAAACGGAACCACCGTTAAGGTGTAACTGCAATGCCTGAATGTCAGAAAAAGATAACCAGCAAGCGCAACGATAGAAACAATCGTCATTGCGACGGACAGCTTTTTAGCCCCCTTCGCCTTTACCGCGTCCTTTACGGCGGCGATTAAGTACCAGACCTGCGATAAAGCGGCAAGCACCATGACTGCAAATGCGCCATAGCCGACCGGCGCGAAATCACGATGGTACTTCTGATATGTAGCGGCAAATTCTTCGCAGACGCCAAAGATGTTTACCGCACTACTGTTGAATGAGAACTTGAGCATAGGAAGAAACGCGCAGATGATAAACACCAACGTCAACAGCCATGTGATAAGTATCCATTTTTTGTTCTTTACCATCTTGGTGTCCTCCTATGCATTATCCAATGCCTTCAAAATAAGCGTCGATATAATCAGGAATCTCAGTCATGCCATTGACCGTCATTTCGACAAGCACGGTTGTGTCTCCTGTAACAAGGTCATAAACGGTAGCCTTGTACTCAACGTCATAAGAATCGTCCAGCCTCTCACCAGTTTCGGGGACATACCAATAGCCCTCGTATGTTTTGCTCGCTATGTCACATAGAACAACATACCGCACATCCTCGGCTCTTTTTGCCACAAATGCTTCGGGGATAAAACGCTCCACCCAGTCACTGACCGCTTCCTCCGATATATCTATAAAGATTGCTTTCTCCGCGCCGTTATACTCGGGCAAAAGCGAAAAACTCTTGTCTATCGCAGTATCGAGGAAGGCTTGCGCCCAAGAATTATCCTCATACGTTTTATAGGAAAGGTCATATTGCGCCCATTGCGCTTTGGAACGCTTTTCGCGCCACACGCCGATTCCGGGTTCCTCTATGTAGTTGTAGTTTTTGTCGCTGTATATATTAAGCAAGCGTGTATTACCGGTATTATCCGTAAATCTGTACGCAAGGCTCCTATCGCTCGTCGGCATTTGGCTTTCTTTTGTGATTTGTCGGTAATCCTTTGTAGGGAAGTATACATCATCCGGGGAATGAGACTGGTAGTATTGCAATTCGTTGTGCAAAGAGACTTCCCGACTGACGGGCTACCCATTCTCGATTTCCTGAACTGTAATGCTCTGTAAATCCGCATATGTGGGCAATTCCAGTTTTGCCCCGCCCGTACACCCGCTCAAAGCAAGCAGCATAAGGATCATTACCACGAGTAATAGAATGGCAAATTGCTTCTTCATGCTCTGTCTCCCTCCTTGCAGCGTGTATCTCACTTATTATGATAGCAAATTAGAACGGGGAATAGGTGAGCTGGCAGTTCACATTGGAATATTTCTGCCAAATCAGCCCTTAATAGCTGTCGTTATGCTCGTAGCCGGTGCGATAGCCGCATTTGGCACAGGTAAAGCGATAGGTAAGAAACAGCCTGTCCTCAGTCGGTATAAACTCCCATTCCCCCTCGGTGAAGCAGTGGGGACAGTAATACTTGGTGGCATAGGGGCTGCCGGCATCAAATGTAACCTCTTGATTGCAGTTGGCGCAGGACACGGTTTGCTTGCCCTGTACAGTTATAACGCCATGTCTGTCATGGGATTTCCAGTAATGGCGCGGATTATCGAGCATTTTACGGCATTTAACACAGCGGCAATTATTATAGTCATGCTCCTCATCACGCACCGCGCCGCATTTGCGGCAGGTGCAGCCGTCCCAGTCGTGATCTTCGTCGCGTAGTCTGCCGCAGATTTTGCATTTACAGTGATCCCACTCATGCTCGCGCCGAGCGCCGCATAATACGCATATGCAGGACTCCTTATCAGCGCCCCATTGGTGGTTCTCGTCCCTTTTTTCATGGCAGCGCAGACAAATACAGCGAAGCCACTTATGCCCGAACAATTTGCATATCAGATACATAATAGCCCTCCGTCCTGCTGCCACCCGCCGATAAAACCCATATCGTCCTTCGGATGTTTAGCCCAACCTTCGCGCCTGAAACCACTACGATTACCAATTATCACTTTGCCCGGTAAGCTCTACGATTTTTCCACAGCGTTTGCATTTGAATTTCTGAGCCGTGTGACCGGATATTGAGGTAATGCGCTCTGTTTCAATCGCAACAAGGTCATGCTCTCTGCACTCGCCCGTTAATCTTTCCTTTGCCGTTGCACATACCCATTCACTATCATCGGTATCATAGATATGTTGAAGGACGGCTCTATCAGCTATTCTCTCAACAGCTATTGCGCGCACGGAATAACTGCTGTCATTTTCTGCAAGTTGCGTAAGAACGGATTGGTCTGTTATTCTTTCAGTTGCTAATTTCCTCACATTGTCACGCCCGTCAGTCTTGGCAAGCTCTGCGAGAACAGATTGATCGGTCAGTTTCCTTATCGCTGCATAGCGCACCATAGAATCAACATCAAGTTTTGCGATGTTTGCAAGCTCAGTTTGAGAAGTCATGCGGCTAATCAATTCTTCCTGCCGCTTTTCTATCCAATGCCGCGCACTTTCTCTGCTGTCGGCAACAGCCTCCAGTTCAAATATGTCTGTCAATCGCTGTATTGCATCGTAGCATACTTGATTCGCTTCGTCGTTTTTTGCTACCCAAGAAAACACCGACTGGTCGGTAAGATTCATGTTATTAACCGCCGCTTGACGGAACAATGCTTCTTTGCCGTGTGAAGCAATATCGGCAAGCATGGTCTGATTTGAAACCCTTTCTATTGCCGCGCAACATACGGAAAAATCATCTGTCTTTTTTGCAAAATACTCAATAGCCGACTGGTTGGCAATTCTCTTTACTGCGGCTACACGCACTTCATAGAGCGGTGCGGAATTTGCTATTTCAATGAGTTTTGTTTGGTCTGCCTCTTTAGCAACAGCCTTCAATGCCTTTTTGCTATTATCACTGCCCCATGCCGATTTGAGAAGACCCATCTTGATACCTCCAGCAGCGCCTCCGCCGCAATCCGCACATCTTTTCGTTCCTTATCTGAATAATCCGTCCCGCCTCATCTTGCGTGATGTGGATACCATTTTCCCGTCTGCCTATTGCGCCGCGCTGTTTACGCACCTTTCTGATGGCATTCATTCATAAATAACGGGTATCCCTTTTTCCTGTGCATAGCTTTCAGCATAAGAACCCTTTGGTACAGCCAGCGAAAGATGATCTGCGTTGTCTGTCAGATAACCATCCATTTGGTCTTTGATATAAACATTACCCGGCAGATGGATAATCGATGTAGCTGCGACCACTTCTTGCGGTATAAAGAAGTTTGCTCCCTCGGGAACATATATCTGTTCTTGCTGCCCTTCATAGCAGTAAATGTGTTTGCTTTCTATTGCCGCCTGCTCCGCATAAGAGCCTTCGTAAACAACGAAAACGGCGGTGTTTGTAGAGAAAACGCCGTCCCTTATGTAAGTAACGGAGCGTGGGATGTGGAGATAGCCATAACGTCCACCGGCATAGTGTACCTTGTCATACTCATATACGCCTTCGGGGAGGTAAGCGTCTAATGTGCCTATGCGATAATACAAATAGCCGTTCTCTATGGCATACTGTTCCGCGTAGGAGCCTTCGTATATGCCAAGGATCACCTTTTCATGCATATCCGGCAAGTTGATGATTTCGATACTCTCCGGCAATTCTATTGCCGACAGATTCTTTTTCCGCTTGAAATCATCGCCCGCTTCAGCAGATACTTCCGTAACATACTGCGGTATTGCAACAATAATCTGGTGTTCCACGTTCATCTCTCGAAGAACAGTTTCATCTATTACAAAGGCGTCCGTGTCATAATCCGGGTCGATGTGCGAGCTGATCCGCTTTTCTATGGTTTCGCGTATCTTTCTGTCCGATATGGTGTAATGCGGGGTAGACGACGTTTTATCCGGCAAAACACCCGCAGAGAGCATTTCTTCACCATAGCAATCCCCGGTATGCGCGTCATAATAACACAAATAGGCGTATTCGCTTGTTCCCGTAGAAACCTTGCCCGCCGTACTCCTATACTGTGCCGATGATTGCGCCGAGTTGATAACGACTAAAATATCCATCTCGGAAAGGACGTTCTCGTCCAAACTGCTTTCGGAGCTGCCGATGATGCTCCAGTGTATGTCGTTATTTTCATCGTAATAAGGCTGCACGGCAAGCCATGAACCCTCGATATGTTTAGGGAGGTTGTTGCTTTTCAGTTCCATCGAGAAAAGTGCATGGCTTTCGAGAAGCTGTTTGTTTTCGTCTGAATCAAGGTTGTTATTGCCGCAGCCGGAAGTGCCTATCAAAAGAAAGATACCGCAAGCGATGATAAGACCGGGCAAAATAAGTTTTCTGTATACAGCCGAAATGCCTTGCTTATGTTTCATGTTATTTGTCCCTTTCCGTTCATGCGTTCCATCCGTCCCACCCGATCTTGCCTTGTCGTTTTTCCAGAGAACATTTCACACTCAAAATTGTAACAAACCGCAAAAGAGAATAGGTGAGCTGGCTGTTCACATTTGCGATTATTCTTATACGAACTTACTCAACCCGTATTTCAAACGAGGTATCGCCCAGCGCCTCTGCCGCGCCGCGCATAGATTCGTCAATGCTGACAATGATAAGTCCAGTGACTTCTTGAAGCGGCGATAAATCAGATAATCCCGTATTGTGTAGCGACAAGGACTTTAACTGCCCGAAACGCTCTATACCGTCAATGGAGGAAAGCGGGAGCTTCGCCAAAGAGAGCGACTCCACAGTGGAAGTCTCCGGCAAAGCGTCAAGTGAAATAATCAGCGTTCCTCCCACGTCCAGCATATTCAACTCCGGGCAGGAGGCAAGGGCGGTAACGTCGGCGACACGGGTATCGAACAGGTTGAGGCTGCGTAAATGCCACATGCCTACGAGTGCGGATATGTCCTCCACAAAGGTGTGCCGCAAATTGATTTCAGTTAAGTATTTCAGTTCCGCAAGGGCGGATATGTCGGTAAGGGTTTGGTAGTTAATATGCAGCACTTGAAGATTGGGCAACAGCTTTAAGTCATCAAGATTGGCAAGCGTTCCTCTCGGCGTGTTTGCGAGCGGCCCGCCCAGCCCGTCGGAGAACGCCTCATCCGATGTGGATACCTCGTTGCCAAATATATATATCTCGTTGACGGCAAGCAGCTCGTTTTGCGTGATAGGCTCGGTTTCGTCCTTGCCAAGATGGGCGCGCACAGCCTGTTCAATCAAAGGCTCGGAAAACTGTACTCCATCGTAAGGGACAAAAAAGCTCGTGTATCGTCCGACGACAAAGCCCACGCACAAGCAGGCAAGCGCAAGCGCCGCCGTGCAGCATATACGGATGAGCTTTCTTTTCCCGCGCCCATCGGCGTTCAGCAGCGCCTTTTTCACAGCGGCGGCGTCGGGGAAGCGTTCTTCCGGCGAAAAGGCGGCGCACCGGCGTACAACAGCCGTAAGGCGCTTGTTTGGTATCTCAATGCTTTTTACATCAGTTTTTCCTGTCAGCAGAAAACACAATAAAACGCCGAGCGAGTAAATATCGGCGCGACAATCGGTCTGCGAAAACCCGTACTGCTCCGGCGGTGCGTAGGTTCTCGTAGCGATGAACTGTGTGTCTGTATCAGCTTCGCCGTCAAAAGTACGGGCAATGTCGAAGTCTATAAGCGCGATATGACCGTCCTCTTTGACGATGACGTTTTGCGGCTTGATGTCGCGGTGGATGACGGGCGGCGTCTGTCCGTGAATATAGGTCAATATATCGCAAATCTCTATGCAGAGCTGGGTGATTTTCGCCTCGGACAAGCTATACTCCGCAGCGTATTTGTTAAGAGACGTTCCCTCGATGTATTCCCGTACTATGCAAACGGTGGCATCGTCCTGATACTCGTCCAAAAAGGTGGGCAGTCCCTTGTGACACAGCGATTTCAGTATGCCGTTCTCATTGACCGTCTTATAGATTTTTCTGTCATAGCATTTTGCCACGCAGAGGCTTTTCGAGCCTTTGTGCTGCACAAGGTAGGTTTCTGTTCCATGAGAGTGGGACAGACATTCAAGTTGGTCGTAGCTTTCAAGAAAACCCGCAGGCAGCGTGATTTCCTTCAAAATCGTGGAAAGTTCTCTAATTGCGTTTTGTATCTCGCTCATTTTATCCCGCCTCCAATCAACGGTAAGCCAAGTTCCATAAGTATGTGCTGTGCTTCGATAAAGCCTGTACGATGAATCAAACAATAGCTGATAGCGGCATCTCGCGGTACTCGCGGATAAAGAGGACTGTGACCTGCGTGCCAAAGCAGCGATTGAGCCAGCTCCACATCAGCCTCGAAGCCGAAAGCGAGTTGCAGCACGGTATCACGGGATGGGTTTCGGTCTCCGCGAAAAATGGCATGACCGAAGGAGCGTTCAATGTTCGCTTTCTTTATAATGTGCTCTGTCACTTCGCCCCGCTCTTTACATAGGGCGCTGATATATTTGCAAAATGCAGGCAAGCCAATCTCGCCTTCATTTTGTCCGATGAACTGCCCTATTGAGGTGGCTTTGATAAGCTGATCCCACAAATCACTTGTCGGAAGCGGCTTTTTATGATCGTCCATGCATTATCACCCCGTATCTTTCCCTTGTTTCTACACGGGTCATGCAATTATTTCGCATCAGCAGATATGCGCCCACTACTCTGTTATTCCCCATGTCCAAGACTCCTTCCGCCTACGTTTTCTCAGTGTGATTTTGCTGAATTATCAGTATCAAAACCTATTCACTTCTTAGATGTACCATTTTGCTCATCGGGGATGATCTCCATTATGTCGCCAATCTCGCAACCGAGAGTCGCACATATCTTTGCGAGAACATCTGTTGTCACATTATCTCCGCGATTCAGCTTATTGATTGTGTAGTGACTGACACCCGATGCCGCTTCTAAATCTTTCTTCTTCATGTCCTTATCAATAAGGAGCTTCCACAGCTTTTTGTAGCTTACGGCCATGTGACTATAACCTCACTTTCATAATCAAGGCAGAATGTATAACTGCAAGGATATTATAGCACATAATGGACTGTATAACAACCGCCATGTATGACATCAATAACTTTTTGACCGATATTGGACATTGTGTTAAGTAGACAAAGAGGCATCATTTCGACCGAAGATGCCTCACTCATTGTTTGATAGGTTTGTTATACTTAGTCCTTTTTCGTTTGCATAGTTCACGGTGTATGCCGTGCCGCCTTTGCTCTCTGTTAAGTAGCAGATACAAACGCTGCTATTGTCAACCAAATGCCTGTTGCGTTTGAACATACACCCTCGTGTGTATTCCTCCGAAGTATATACGAACTTGTCGCATCGCGCTTTTATGTCCTCATAGACCACAACGTCATCCATATCCCAGCCGCGCGTCTGCGTTTTGCATGGGAGCACAAGAATCAGCCGGATTTGGGGGCAGGTGGTTTCTTTTAGTTCCAGCACCGCTTTTGCGGCCATAGTATCAAACCCTAACGCGCCTCCGGCAGCAAAATAGACATACCCATCTTCAACTAATCTAATAATCTCGGTTTTCAACCGCTTGGCAATCATTATGTATTGTTCAGGCGGTATTTTTCTGTGTCCAGTAAAGCAGCAGGTTTTATTTCTCACAACCACACGCTCCAATCGCTCAACAATTCACACGGATGCTCTTGAACAGCCTCATTTTAATACTTCATTATACTTTTGCTCAATATATTAGTCAATAGCTCAACAGCGTATACAGCAGAAGGCGGGTGTGAAGAATATAATTATAGTTAAGAAAAACAGGAGGTAAGGCCGATGAGTAAAGAAGTTGGATTTAAGAACAGAGACCGTTTTATAGAACTCGGTCTTACTATCGCATCACTGCGTAAAATGCAAGGAATGTCACAGGAAATGCTGGCTGAAAAAGCGAAAATCAGCCGTTCACATTTAAGCTCCATAGAAGCACCAAACATCATCAGACCGTTTTCGCTGGAGGTCTTATACAATATTGCGGACGCACTCGAAGTCAACCCAGCCGATCTGCTGAATACAACGCTTCCGTCATATAAAAAGTGAAACAACCGTATGTAAGGGCTGCCAAACGAATGGCAGCTCTTTTTTAGTACGCCGGTATGCCGTAGCCGAGAATCTCATAATATCCGAGAGGATAGCTCTTTTCGCGGCAACTGTCTCTACTGTTGCCTTCGACCGTCCAGACGCGCCCATCCTCAACTCTTGCAACAATGCCGGTATGGTCGGATTGCCCGTCCTGCGGGCCTGACGAGCCGTTGGGCGAATCCCAATCAAAGAAGATAATCATACCGGGCGTCGGCTCTATGCTGTTGTCTGCCCACTGTCCGCGTTCCCTGAACCACTGTACGCCCCATACGCAGCCCGCGTATTTAGGGATGATACCGTTCTCAATATACCCGCACTCATTGGCGCACCATGAAACAAAACAGGCGCACCATTCCACGCGGGAGTTGAAGCCATACCAGCTCCAATAGGGCTGACCGCCCACATTCCCGACCTGTGAGAGCGCCACAGCGACGATTTGCTCATCGGTGCCGGTAATGCCGTACAGTACCGCCGTCCACATGGAATTGTTCTCGTCATCGAGAAGCGCGGCAAGCTGCTCCCGTTGGTCTGCGTTGAAGCCGTAGGCGTCCGCCATTTCATCGGCAGATTTGTGGGTTACGGTAATATAAAGATAGACCTGCGTGACCTCGACTTCTTCCTCGACGATATTGCCGTTCCCATCGTCGCTCTCGACGATCTGCGTTTCAGTCTTGGTTTCCGTCCGGGCGCTGATTTGATTCATCGCCCAAAAGATTTCTTTCAGAAGCGTCTTCTTGCCATCGTCCATCGAAGCCACCTCCTGCGGGTTATCCGGGTCAGTGGTCGTTTTCACGGCATAGACTGAAAGCACCTCTTTCCAGACGGCGCGGGAGCCGGACATTTCAAGCACATCATGCGTGTAGGCAGCTTTGGTATCTTCCAGCTTGTTTTCATACTCGGTGTTGATCTCCCGCACCACCTCCGTCATCGGCTGACCGCCCGTATCCTCGCTGGAAAAGAAGATGCCGAAGCAGGAGCCTACGATGAGGGCAATCAGGCATATCACCACAATGACGACAACAGCCACCCAGCCGCCTGCGGCGATTGCCGCCACGAGCGCCTTAATCCCGGCGATAATCGCTTTGACCGCCGCCACGACTGCCTTTGCAACAGCTTTGGCGGTCACGACCGCCGCTTTCGCCGCCGCCCTTGCCGCCTGTGCAGCAACCTTCGCAGCCTTTGCCGACGCCTGCGCCGCTTTTTGCGTGGCTTTGGCGGTAGCCTGTGCCGTCTTTATCGCAGCTTTTGAGGTTTTCTCCGCAGTTTTCACGCTTTTCTGCGCGGTTTTGACCGTCCCTTTCGCCGTTTTCGCAGTAGCCCTGCCGGTAGATTTAGCGGTCTGCTTAATGGTGCGCTCCGCCTGCCGTGAGGTCTTTATCGTCTGATTTCTGACCTGTTTGGCATTGCTCACATTACGCTGTGCGTGCGTCCGTACGGCTCTCTGCGTCTGCGCGGTTCTCTGTGTCTGTGCGGCTCTTTGTGTCTCTGCGGAAGCCTGCCGCGCAGAGGAAGCAGGGTTTTCAGCGGCACGCTCCGCTTTCTTTATCTCGCGGTGCTGCCGATAGGCTTCCTTGCCTTTGTTGACCGCTTTCTTTGTGCTGGATGAAACGGTGTGACCGGCTTCATTTACCATATCCTCAGCCGCATACTGGATTTTGTCCTCCGCATACTCGCTCGGTGTAATCTGCCCATCGTCCATCAGATTTTCCGCCTGGTCTTTGGTGCGGACAAAGGCGTCCTTCATCCGCTGCGAAGCGACGGCGGCTTTATCCAATACCTTTACATCCTTTACGGTTTCCCGTGTTTTGATTTTGCTCAAAGCAACCTCCTTTCCCGGAAGTGGAGAGCCGCGTTAATCTGTTATCAGCTTCGCCACAACAACAAAGCGTCCGTTCTGATGGGTGTATTCACAGGTGGAGAGCGTCAGCAGCCTGTCGCCGTACTCTGCGGTAAAGCCTGTGTCATAGGCGCGGCGCTCCATGCACTCGGAGATAAACTCGTCAAATTCCGCTTCGGTCATATCGGTGTACTCGTTATAGCGGAAATCCTCGTTGTTGGTGTCAAAGGAAAACGCCGCAATGACCTGATACTCCCCAAACCCGCCGAAGGTGTCAAAGCGGATGATAGGGTGTTCCTCAAAATAACTCTTGCTCACATATTTCACGAGAGAGCTGAACATCGTACCGTTTTTCATGTGATGGCCATAGATAACGGTGTTGGTGCTGAGATCCACCGCGCAGGCTTCGTCCACATACGGAACGCCGAAGTCGCTGTACGCTTTCTCAAAGTTGCGCTTCAGGTAGAAATCAGGGGTATCAATCGACTGCATAACAGGATAGTTGACATTCGTGCCATCAATGGAAATCCAGCCCACAAAATCGTTGTTCTGCTCATAGAGCACCTTGTATTTCGCATAGGCAAGCTCACGCTCGTCCGGCTCTGCTTCCGGCTCATCAACGGGTATGGGTGTCTGCTCCGGTGTGGGCGTTTCTTCTGTGATTAGCTCGGCAAGAGCATTGAAATCCTCCGCGCTCTGCTTATGATCCTGCGTCTGCCAGTAAAACATCATGCCAGAGAAAACCGATACAATGGCAAAAACGACAATCGCCGCAATGCCGATAATCTTTTTCTTATTCATCTCAAACCTCCATAAAATGAGTGAGGGCAGGCCGTTAAGCCTGCCCTCCTGTGAATACGCCCTCGCCGGGGCGGGTGGTCATGAGCTGATACAGCTCTGTATTGCGGGGGAAACGGTTGACGAAGGGAACAAGCGCCGAGCCGTACTTGATGAGTCCGCAACCCGCGTCGGCATTGGTGATATAGCTCATCTGCTCCTTGGATATGCTCAGGAGCTTTGCCAGCTTTTCGCGGTCGCTTGCCGCCTGATTGAGCATGACAACAAACTCCGAGTTGGAGAGCATGGTAGAAGCCTGCACGGAATCCAGAAGGTACTCAACATTCTGGGTAATCGCCGTTGGATAAGCGTTCCGCTTGCGAAATTGACGCCATGCCGAGGTGAAGAAAATCCCGCTCTGCTCATTCTCGAAAACGACGTGAAATTCGTCAATGAACACATGGGTTCGTTTGCCCATATTCCAGTTGAGGGTGACGCGGTTGAGCATGGTGTCGGTGATAACCAACAGCCCGGTGGGTTTGAGCTGCTCGCCGAGACCGTGGATGTTGAACACTACCACGCGCTTATTCAAGTCAACGGTGCTGTGATGCCCGAAGATGTCCAGAGAGCCGGTGGTGAACAGCTCCAGCGACAGAGCGATTTCCTTTGCCTTTTCTTCCGGCTGCGCCAACAGCTTTTCGCGCAGGGTGCATAGGGTGGGAATCGTGCCGGTCTCCGCCGCTTCGCGGTAGACAGCCGCAGTACAACGGTCGATGATGGACTTGTGCTGCGGCCCGACGCCGTTTTTGTCAATCTGCTCGATGAGCGACATGATGAACTGAGACTTCTCGACAATGGGGTTCTTTTCGCCGTAGCCTTCAACCATATACATGGCGTTGAGCTTATCCTTGCCACCGGCAGCGACACGGATCACCGAGCCAATGTCGGTTCCCATCGCTTCGATAAGCGGCGCATATTCGCCCTCCGGGTCGCAAATGAGAATGTCATCGTCGGTGTTCAGGATAAGGAAGGTTATCAGCTCTTTCGCGCTGAAAGACTTGCCTGAGCCGGGAACGCCCAGCAAAAACGCCGACTGGTTCATGAGATTCTGCTTGTTGCACATGATTAGGTTGTGGGATATGGCGTTCTCGCCAAAGAAGATGCCGCCCTTGTCCATAATCTCCTGTACCTTGAACGGCATAAACACCGCAAGGCTTTCAGTCGTGAGAGTACGGAAAGCATTGATTTTCCGCAGTCCGATGGGCAGCACAGTATTGAGACCGTCGAGCTGCTGGTATTTCAGCGTCGCCATCTGGCACATATGCTTACGCGCCGTAGAGAGTATGGCGTCGGTGTCGCTGTCGAGCTGTTCCTTTGTGTCGGCGGTGATAACCATCGTAATCACCGCGAACATCATACGCTGGTCGCGGGTGGTGAGATCGTCGAGAAACTCCTTCGATTCCTTGCGCTGAAGCTCCATGTCATAGGGAACAATAGCCGAGAAGTTGTTATTTGAGTTCTGGCGGCGCTGCCAGTTGGTGATGTTCGTCTCGACGCCCAGGAGCCTGTTTTCCACCTCGCGTACAGCCTCGTCGGTGGGGATGGGGATAACATCAATCGACATCATCATATTGCGGTTGAAGTCGGTCAGCTCGGAAACCATGCTGTCCTTGATATAGCTGGCATAGTCTTTCAGGAACAGAACGCGCCCGTACTTCTCGCCGAGCTTGAAATAGTCGCTGTTTTTCTCGATAGAATCAGGGCAGATATAGTCGCGGAAATCGTGACCCTTTTTCATCATGTCCCGTGCGTCAAAGGTGAAGGCCGTTTCCTCACCGGCACGGTAGAAGTCGTGAAGCACACGGAGCTTCTCGGTGGCGGTCATCTCCACGCATTTGGAGCCGAGTGCGGAAAAGTGGGCGATAAGGTCAGCACCGATACGGGCAAAGTATGTCCGCGCTTCCTCGATGTCCTTTTTCGCCACGGAGATGGTGATATACTTCTCCTGCGTGATGCCGTTCGCCCCGGTCGCTTTGTCGAGCAGCATTTGATTGTATTCCTTGCGGTATTTATCCAGTTCATCGCCGCGCAGGGGCATGAGGATGGAATCCTCAAAATCCGCTTTGTTCAGCCTGTGGTTATTGATCGTTATTTTTGTGGTAGCTCCGCTGTCCAGACTGTTCAACAATTCAGAGTAGGTCAAGAACATACTCTCCTTATCCTCGCGTGACGCAACCAGATAGTTGATGTCAGTAAAGCGGTAGGTCTTAGAAAACTTGTTACCGACCTTGAAGATGCCGTCGTTCCAGATACAGCTTATGGGGATAACATCCTGCACCTTTTTCGGGACGGAGTATTTCTCCTTATCCTGTTTGATAAGCGTTTTGAGCGTCTTAATCATGGGCTGTTTCCTCCTTTGCTTTGCTTGGGAGAACGCCACCGGCGTTCTCAGGCGGCGTGTGACGGCGTTCGCGTTTTGGTTTACGCTTTCGCACGCCGCGGCCTCCATTTTCATGGGTTTCGATAGTGTCTTTGAGCGCCTCATAGTAGATGTTTACCGGCTCGAACTTAATTTCTTTTGGATCAAGAAACTCCGAACGCAGCCACGCCCAAAGGAACTGTTCGGCTGTCATCCCGTGGTAGGTGATAAACCCCAGCGCCGCACAGGGAGCTGCGCCGAGGATGCACATCCACGAAACGGTCTCGGTGCCGACATAGGGCTTCAGGATGAAATACAGCCCGACCGCAATGACCAGCGCCAGAGCAGAAAAAATGAACTGTCTGAGCGACAGTCCAAAGAACATCGACTCGGTGTAGTCCCGAATCTCTCTGTTGATTTTAACTTCCAAATTAGTCCCTCCTTTACAGCCCCATCATCTCGCGCACCAGCCTGTCTGCCATTTTGACTGAGCCGACGAGTATGAGCATATTGAATATCAGCTCCCCGATATAGCTCCACACCATCGACGCCGCTGCTGCGTTTGGGTCAACGACGGGTGGGCTTGAAGCGAATACCGAAAAGATGATACAGGCGAGTACGATAATCGCCCCTTCGAGACACACCGCAGCATAACTCCGTAGAAAACTCTTGCCGATGTTTTGACTTGGTTCTCCGGCGAAGCTGGAAAGTGGTATCGGAGCAATCGCCGTATACATAAACATTTTGAAAAAGCGCCCGTAGACGCTCAGAATCATCAAAAACGACAGCACCCATATAAAGAGGCCGCCGATAAGCGTGACCGCCCATAGGGGTATAGACTCAAAAAATCCGCATTCTTCCACTGCCGTTACGATCTCTGTCGGCAGTATGGTAGCCTGCGGCGTACCGAAGCCCGCCGCATTCATAATGGAGCTGATAACGCCCTGTATGATACTGAGCAGCGCCATCATCAGCTCCATTCCGTAGGTGATTACACCCTTGGCAATGGCGAAGCGGACAAAGAGTTTTAAGGCGTGTTCAGGCTTTTTCACTTCCGAGAACGAGCCGCAAGTTTTGATTACGCCAATCACAAAAAACAGCACGAGCAGCGCATAGGCGATTGCCTGCAACGCGCCGTGGATATTGACAACGACGCCCCAGATGGAGCCGCCTTTGAAGGTCTCCGGCGACTGCGTGATGAGCGCCCATATCTCGGACAGCTTCGCGTTCCATGTGTTTAAGGCATTTTCGAGATTTTGCACGATCCAGTTATCTGACATGGGTAATTTCCCTCCTTTCCGCAGACAGACAAACGGGTGCGTTCCTCGCGCACCCGTTTGTTATCCGCTGTGTCAGATTAACCCGCGATAAGGGTAAGGATTTCCTTGGCAAAGGTAATGATAACGCCACCGGCAAGGGTGAGAAAACCGTTGGCACGCTGGGACGGGTCGTGGCTTTTCAGCGACAAACCGATTTGCACGATACCGAAGCCCAGCAAAATCATGCCGATGGCGCGGATCAAGCCGAAAATGAAATCCGAAAGGTTGTTGACGACGGTAATCGGGTCGCCAGCGGCGAAGGCCGTGGTGGTAAGACAGGTCATGCACAGCACAAGCGTGGCGTAGATCGCCAGCATTCTTTTGCTGCGCTTGCCCATCGGCAGCTTCTTGGTGGTGGTATTCTTGTTCTTGCTCATTTCGCATTTCCTCCTGTAATTTGAAGTTGGTTGAAATATTCCTCCATTTCCTCATCGGAAAGAAGTTCGTAGTTGGCGGCGCTGTCAAGCTCGTACTCGACCGCCTCCGCAAGCAGCATCGGGTCAAAGGAAATGGAGGCGATACTGCGGGTATCCTCGCCGTGCTTGTACGGTTTGCCTTTTCCGTCCACGGTCAGAGCCACGTTGGGATGTCGAAGAATGTCATATTTCTCATCCCGCACAGGTCTCTCGCCGCGAATAAAAAGGAGCGCATACCGGTTATCCAGCATACGCACCTCATCAGGGGTCATCAGCTCGCGTCCTGCAAGCTGCCAGTTTGTAGAGTAGCTCCCGTTTCGCCCACGGGATTGACCGTAGGTGTTGGTGTCGATTGTTTCCTTACCGAGCAGCTTGGACACATACTCATGAGTCGATTGCTCGTTCCCGCCGAGATAGAGAAACTCATCGCAGTTGCCCACGATGGACTCCCATTGCTTCTCAAACAATGCTTTAAGCTGGGCAAGGTTCTGAATGATGATACTCACAGAAATCTCGCGGCTTCGCATGGTGGATAGCAGCTTATCAAACTCATCAGGGAGCGCGACATTCGCAAACTCGTCCATGATGAAATGCACATGGACGGGCAGTCTGCCGCCGTGGATAATGTCAGCCTGATAGTAAAGCTGTTGGAATAGCTGCGTGTACAGCATACCGATTATGAAGTTAAAGCTCGAATCGTTGTCCGGGATAACGGCGAATACGGCGGTCTTTTTCTCGCCGATACTCCAAAGCTCCATCTCGTCGGTCTGCGTGATACTTGCAAGGGAGGTCAAGTTGAACTTCTCCAGACGGGAGACAAGGGTAATCTGAATGGATTTCAGCGTTTTGCCGCTGCCGGAGTGGTATGCTCTGTAATACTTCAAAGCAATATGCTCCGGGTTTCGCATCTCCAGCCGTTCAAACAGCTCGTCCAGCGGCGACTGGAAGTCGTCGTTGTCCTCCCGCACCTCACCGGCGCGTATCATCTCCATAACCATGGGAAAGTTTTGCTCATCTTCGGGAGCCTCATAATGGAGGTAGAACACCAACGCCAGCAGCAGCATCGTTGCCGCCTGATCCCAAAACGGGTCTTGGCTTTGAGAGCCTTTCGGCGTGGTATTCTTGAACAAATTCGTCACCAACCTCTGGATGTCGTTATCGTCGCGCAGATACACAAACGGGTTATAGCAATGAGAACGCTCCATGTTGATAAGGTCGATGACCTTGATGGTGTAGCCCTTGGATTCAAGTAGATACCCTGTGTCCCGGAGGTTTTCCCCTTTGGGGTCTAAGCACACAAAGCTCGTGTTGGCGTTCATGGCGTTCGGCTTGGCAAAGAAGCGTGTTTTACCTGACCCAGACCCGCCGCAGCACAATACGTTTAGATTGCGCCGATGCTTTCTGCCGTCCAAACCGATGGCTACATTCTGCGTGAGGATTTTGTTCTGTGAAACCCTTTTATCGGCGTATTTCTTGTTGACCGTACCCGGCGCGCCCCATTTTGCCGAGCCGTGTTCCACGCGCCGCCTGTAATTGCGTGCGGTAGACAGGTATATCCCGATTCCCATTCCGTAGGCAAGAATGAAAATGAGGACAGTTTTCAGGCTGTCCTCACACCACTCTATATGAAACGGGTCGTTAAACACCGTTCCGAGATTCTCAATGAGACCGGGCAAGCCACCGCCGAAGGCCGGTGCGATGAGCAGCGCCAGCCACACAACGGGGATGATACCGCAGGCATACAGGATAAGGTTGGTCTTGGAAAGTTTATCTTCCCTCACGGTCTGCCTTTCGCTTTTCCTTTTTTGTCGGGGCGTCTATGACCTTCAGGATGAGTTCGTCCACATCCTCCGTGGGCTTATCCTCTTTGATAAGGTCATTGCGGAAATCGGTCAGGCCGTTCACCATCAGCCGATGGTCGAAGCTGTCCACTTCAATCACTCGTTTTTCCTCGCTCATGAATTACCCTCCTTATCTCGCACCGTCGTCGCGGCTTTTATTTGACCTTTGCAGCTCCAGCACACGCGCCATATCTGCGGAAATATCGTTTACCACATCGCGGATTTCGGACAGCTTGCCGCGCAGCTCCTGTGCGTCCATTGAACCGAACGATTCCGGCAGACGGTCAAAACGGAAGTTGTCAACCGCTACGCCGTTGCGCTTGCAGAGCATATATGACACGCAATAGGCAGGGAAAGCACAGTCGGCGCGGTTATACGCGCCGTTATCCATATGGGCGTGTGCCAGCTCCTGAGATAGAGAGCGGAAGATGTCGGCGGCTCCCATGCCCTGACGGATAAGGATGACCTTTTCCTCCGACTTATACACCGCGCCCACATTGTCCGGCACATCCGTACTGATGGAAATCTTGCAGGGCGCGTTGTTGATAAGCGCCTTAATCAGCAGCCGCTCGTCATGGGAAACGGCAGGCGTCGCTCTCTGGCGCGAGTTCGTCTGGGTGCTGTCAAACACCTTTTTGGCATTGTAGGATACGCCCACCGAACCGTCCTCGCGGGTGTACTCGTCGCCCGGTTCCAGAATGGTAATGCCGCTCTCGCCTTTCTTGATATATAGGTCATTGTCCTTCCATGTCTTGAAATCGGCGAGGCGGGTCGCTTCGGGCATCTGCGCCGTGATGAGCAGAGCGTTCCCCACCGAATAGCGGTCAAAGCGGCTCTGCACATCCAGATAGGCTTGAAACAGCTCGCCGTTTCCGCTCATCTGCTCGGCGGTCTCGTCAATGAGCGCATAGGCGTCGGCGCGCTCCTGCTGCTTTCGCGCCGCCCATTCCTCTTTATCAAAAGAGGTGAAGTCCTTGTTGGAATTGTTCTCTGCGGGTTTTGCCGCAAAAAGATCGTCAAAATTGTTCATCTGTTACCTCTCCTTTGTAGATTTGTTTTTGGGTTTCTTTTTCGGTTCCTTGTGCTGTGCGGGCTTCTGCTGCCTGGGCTTATCCTTGGCAGGTTCTTCCCGCGAGACCTCCGCCTTCTTTTTCTGCTGTGCGCTGATGTCCCTCAATTCCTGACGGACAGAGGGACGATCCTGCGTATCAGAAGTACCCCTTGCGGCTTTCTCTTTGGGCTTTGAGGTAGGCTCGGACTGACGGGACTTCGCATTCCGGCCTTCTGTGGGGTTTTCCGTATGCGGCACCTCCTTGTTTGGGTTAGGGGCGGGAGCCATCAGCTCGTCAAGGAACTGCTCATCCTTATCCTTACCCGGCATATTTCTCTCCGGGGTGGGAATGTCCGCGCCCTTTGCCTTGGTCTGCTCGATTTCGGTTTTCACCGCCGCCATATCGACCGTCGCCAGCTTGAAGCGTTCAAAAATGCGGTTGATTTTACTGGCGTCCTCTGCGCGTACCATGATGTCGGTCAATCCGTCGCTTGCGTCCTTATCGCGCAGCACGCAGTACAGAACGCCGTACTTCTTCGCTTCGGTGCAGAACTTCTGAAGGTCGGTATCCTTTACCGCAAAGACCTTCATCTCCTTGCCGGAGCGCAGCATATTAGAAAGGCGCATTTTGCCCTTGGTGCGCTTTTGGTCTTTCAGGATGGCATAGAGCATAACCGCAACCTGTTTTGCAGCCGCGCCCGATAACTTGGCGGCGACCTCAACGCCGTTTAGGGTCATACGCACGACCTGATCCGCCGCTTCGCCTGATGTGTTCATCTGTCGTTTTCTCCTTTCGCTCGATTTCTTTTTCCTGTTTCAGCAATCCCAGGTTGGTCTTTACCTGCCCGGAACGCTGCTCGATACCGTCACATAGCGACACCTCTTTTCTCAGTCCTTTCAGCTCTGCGGACACCGCCGCAATCTCCGCCTTGATAGCTGTCGCTGCTTTCTCGTCGCCCTGTCTGAGCGTCCGTTTCAGTTGGTTGCGAAGGTCGCTCCGCTTTTGGATAAGCACGGCGATTTTCTCCTGCGCGTTTGTGCGGTAATCGGTTAGCTGACCGATTGTGCCGATTTTCTCCTTGCCGAGAAAGCGGGCTTCCGCAATATACCTGTCAAGCCGTATCACATCCTCGCGCAAAGAAAAAGGCACCCGCTTGACGGATGCCGGACGCTTTACGATGATATGAAGCTCGTAGCAGTAACGGAAGTACAGCGCGCGAAGCCCGGTCATCTTCGGAGCCTTTTTGAAATCTCCATGAAGGCGGTACCTCTTGACCGGCTTTTCCTCCGCTTCGGGAAAAGGGTTTTGCTTGCGGACATTCTGCAAAATGCGTTGTGTGATTTCCTCCAGCGAATACCCTTCGCGCAGACGCGACAGACGGATATTGTTGTCCCTCCCCGGCGGTCGGATGCTCGGCTGTTTCCGCAGTTCCCCGTTTTGATTATACAGATGCAGCTCATAGCCCATCTCGCGCATGACCTTCCAGAAGCCCTTTTGCGTGGTGCTGGCAAGGATGGCGCGGTCGATGTCGGCGCGCACCATGCCGGGGATCGTCGGCTTGCCGTTTTGCTCCGCCTGCCACTCGGCGTAATGCTTTCCGCACCCTTTCGGATTATCAATGACCGATAACCGTGCCTCGCGGCAAAGCCGGTCGGACACCTCGCGCATACGGCGGTAATCCTCATGAGAATTGTAGAACTTATACCCGTCCACACAGGACACGGAATTGATGACAAAGTGGTTGTGATAATGCCCCGTGTTGCAATGGGTGGCGACGACGACTTCAAAGCGGTCGCCCCATAACTCCTGCGCCAATGCCACGCCGATGGTATGGGCTGTCTGCGCGTTGACCTCGTCCGCCTTAAAGGACTGATACCCGTGATAACAAAGCCTGCCGTCCGTCTTTTTCCAAAACCGCTTAGTTTCAATGAACTGCTCCACGGCTGTTTCCTCTGTACATCGTATACAGGTCACATACGCACGGCTCTCTGTTTTCATCTCGTCCGCCGCATACTCCACAACGCCGTCGATTGCGTGGAGCGCGGACTGGTCGCCATATCCGCTTTCGGTGGTCTTTTCAGGGTTGCGCGCATAGTTGATGACCTTATCCACGCGCCCCTTTATAGGCCAGATGGAAGTGACCGCCATCAGCTATCTGGCATGGTGTAGACGCCCATAATCATTTTTTCGACGGCGCGATTATCGTCCAGAGCCTTGCGAAGTCTCGGCACATCCAGTAGTCCTTTGGCATTGGCGAGTTTCAGAATCTGGTCGATGTTGTATCCCACTCGGCGCACCTCTTGAATCAGCGCGGGAACATCGGCGGGTGGAGCTTCCTTGACCTCGGAGCCGTTGAGAACTGCGCGGCAATACCCCTCGCGGGAGAGATTCGTTTTCCGCGCTTTCTTGGTGAGAGCGTCCATTTCGTTCTTCGTAAACCGAAGCAGCATATTACAGTTTCGTTTTCTCAAATTCATCATCCTTTCCGCGCGGTCGGTTGATTTGAAACAGGCACATGGCGACAACGCCGATGACGCCGCCAATCAGCAGACCGATAAAGAAGAACAGGCATTCATACATAAACATTATCCTTTCTCGGCGGGGTTTCAGGGGCGCAAAGCCCTTGACAAGCGGAATTGGGATATCCCAATTCGTTGCTTGTTAAGACAATGCCACCTGTTTCTCCCGCGCATATTCCAGTACCTCATCGAGCGCCCTTTGAACATCATCGACGGAGAGCCGCGCTTCGTGGATTGCGGTTTGAAGGTCGGAAATGAGTTCACAAAGATGCTCGTTTGCATCCTCGGTCTCGTTTGCTTCGATAGCGACCTCATCAATATCGTCATTGTCAAAGTCGAGCATATCCGTGCTGAAATAGAGATACCCGGCGAGCTTTTCTGCGTCCTTTTCGGATTCGGCGGGAAGCGTTACCGTCTTATATGAGGTCGCCATCAGGGTTACTTCGTAGTTTTTCATCGTGTTATTTCTCCTTATCTCTCATGGCTTTTTTCGTTGGGCTTGAACGGAACGGCGCATATCTCGCCGTTTATCCTGATGAACTGTTCGGGATACTTGAACTGCTTTGAATACCGTTTGAGCTGCTCGTCGGATAGGCTTCCGAAGCTCTCTCCGCGACAGTCGCAGATGAAGCAGGTTCCGGCAATAATCTCAATGATCTCTTTTCCCGGCTCCTTGGTATAGCAGCGTTCTACCTTCCAACCATCCTTGCCGCCATGCTCCGCCGCCATATATGCCTCCAGCCGTACCATCGGGTCGGAGCCGTCCAAGCAGGAAGCGTAGATGGAGTAGCCGCCCATGTTGGGCTGAAACGCCTTGTTGTTGCTGCTGACCACATAGGTGCGGGCTTCTTCGGGATAAGGTTTATCAAAGCTGTCCTTAGTGAATACGATATAGCCGGTCATGTGCCTGCCCGTGCCGTCGCGCTCGGCAGCTTCAAATGCGTCTGTCAACTCGCCGTAAGTCATTTCGGTCACTGTATCTTCCTCGCGTATGGCGCGGTTCAGCGGAAGTCCGTTGATTTTTCCTTCATCGTTGCAGACGATACAGACCTGCTCCTCAAAGGGGTAATAGCCCTCAATATCGCCGCCGACTACACGCTGCATCCCGCGCAGAGAGGAATCAATATCGGCAACTCTGGCGAGCTTGCCCGGTTCCAGCAACACCACCTTGATTGTCTTGGAGGTCTCCTGTGTCTTTACCGGCTCAAAAGGGATTTTCTTAAAGCCGAAGCTGTCGCAGAAATAGAAGCCCGGTTTAACGCTCTCGGCTTTTACAACCTCCACAATGTCCGACACAGAAAGAGAATGGCCGCGAAACTCTGCGGGATGGTCGAGATTGAACTTTTCATAGACGCCTTCCAGAGTGGAGCAGTCCACCGAGCCTTCGTAAATCCTGTCGTAGATTTCGGGGTTCGGTTCCTGTGCGCCTTGAAACTTCGGCAGAGCCTCATACTCCATAAATGACACACGGTTCTTGTCGCGGTCGCTGTTGATTTGATAGATTCGTATATCCATCATCGGGAATAGTCCTCCTTTCCGCTGATTCCAACTCATATTCTGAGCTGGTCGTTTACATCCTTACCGCACCTCGGCGGCTCGTCGAATACCTGATACTGCCCGTCCAGTCCGGCGACAATACCCGACACCGCGCCGCGCCCGATCTCGTCATTGTCGAGGTGCAGCCGCAGGGTCGTGATTTGCGGGTAATCCTTCAAATACCGTTCCAGCGCAATCGGCACAACATCCTTTCTCTTTGTCTTATACACGCCTGCAAGGGACAGCAGATGGTCTTTGTGCCAGTCGCGCCCTTCAAACAGCTCCAGCGTTGCGAAGCTCATCAGGTCGATTGCCGACTCAAAGAGATGCACGGTATCGCTTTTGCCGGGGATGGAGAAGGAGTAGTGCTTGTCGCTGCCGGACAGGTCGCCCTTGTATATGCCGACTGTGTCGCGAACACATCCGTACCGCGCTTTTCCTGCGGGGTCGTAGCCCATGAAAACGGCGTTGTGGTAATCCCTTGACTCAAAGAGCAGCTTGTTTTTCAGGCAGTAGTCGATGATGACGGGATGGATGCCGCGTCCTTTCAGATACCGTTCCACGGTGTTTGTATTGTCGTTGAGCGGCGGCATAAGCAGCTCCCGCACCTTAGTAACCTTCTGCCGATAAAAAACAGGCGGCTTTACTGCCGCCCGTCCCAGTATGGTTTCCACCGCCTCCACAAAGCCGTAACCTTTGACCTTGATGAGATAATCCAGCGCCGTTTTACCGCCGACTTCACGGGAGAACCAATGCCATTTCCCGTTGCTGATTTTGAGGGAATCATGCTCACGGGTACAAAAGGTGTTGCCGGACACACGCACAAGCTCCTGCGGCTCATAGTTTTGAAGGTAGGTCAGCAAATCCATCTGCTTTGCCTGTTCGATGTCCTCCGGGAGAACATAGCCCATTGGCACGCACCTACCTTTCCGCCTGTGATTTGAGAAAGTCCTGTCTGATAACTGCATTGGCGCGGCTCTCAAGCGTGTCCCGGATGTCGTCCATGTGACCGGTCTCTCGCTTCTCCCATTCCTTGTACACATCGCCGAGGGGACAGGGGGATTTGAGGAGCGCCCTGCATTGCTTGTCCGAGAGGTCGTCACACTCCATCGAGATCAGAATATCCTCGCGCATGGTGTACTCATAAGTGTGATTGAGGATTTCTTCGGGCGGCTGCGACAGGAGCCATCCGCGATAGGTTCCCTGTTCCTCAAACATCTTCTCGTAAAGCCGGGTGTTCAGTTCTTCATTGGTCATCTGCATCATCTCCTTTGAAATAGAAATAGCCGACAGCTCCATAAAGCGTATCAGCTATGTAAGGGCAGCACCCGAAGATGCCGTCCTGGTTTTACCGTTCACGGTCTTTTACGCTTCGCCCGGTCAGCTCGCCCTCGTCCGGCTCACCATCCACAAGCTCGTTTTCCCGCTTATCCATATTGAGCAGGATATTGAGTTCATCCAGCCGTGCGGTTTTGGTTTTCAGTTCTTCCTCATGGGGAAACGGTTTTTCAACCTCAACCTTTGCGTTGACAAGCTGGGTTTTGGTGTTCTCCAGTTGCTCCGCGCAGGCTGTGAGCTTAGCCGGGAAGCTTTCGAGCTGGTTATCCAAACGCTGGATGTTGCCGAAGATGTCCGTGCCGAGCGAAACAGAATGTCGCAGCTCGTTTTTCAGCGTTATCTTGAACTCCCGACTAAAGCTGTCAAAGGACAGCTCCATAGAAAAGCCCCGATACTCTCCCAAAGGGATGGCGTCGGGGTTTGTCATAGCTTTGCAGGCTGCAAGGAGCGCAGCACCGGCTTCCTTCTTTTCCGCATAGGTCACGCTCCGAATGGTCATCGGGGAGAAGCCGTCTTTGTTGGGGTGCGTTTGCTCTGCAAGGTGCGCCATATCCTTATTCAGCCCGTTCATGCGTTCCTCATAGGAGCGTATCTGCTGTGGAAAGCTCTTGATGATCTGATCCTCCAACGAATATTTCTGACTGAGGTGGTTGGCTTTCAGCAGCTTCAACCGCGCCACCGCAACATCCAAGTCCATCTTTTCCTTGATATACGGATTGCCTGTGGCAAGCGCCTTGATTTCGGCATAGGAAAGAGCCGTTTCGTCGATGTCCTCCGCAGAGCGTACCGGGCTTTTTGAGGTCATAATCTGCCCGATGAACTTCTGTTTGGATTCCACGAGCTGATACAAATAGGCGTCGAAGGTGTTTTCTGTGACATAGGAATAGATGTCCACCTCCGGGTTTTCGTTGCCCTGACGAATGATGCGCCCCTCGCGCTGCTGCAAGTCCGAAGGTCGCCACGGACAGTCGATATGCGTAAGCGCAACAAGTTTTTTCTGCACATTGGTGCCTGAACCCATCTTTTGCGTGGAGCCGAGCAGTATGCGGATTTGTCCGCTTCTGACCTTGCCGAACAGCTCCTTTTTCTGCACCTCGGTATTTGCGGAGTGGATATATGCGATTTCCTCTGCGGGAACGCCTTTGGCGATGAGCTTATCCCGAATATCGTCGTAGACATTGAACTTCCCATCGCCGTGGGGTGTCGATAAGTCGCAGAACACCATCTGCGTGGAACGCGCCTCCTTTGTGCGCTCCCATATTTCATAGACATTCTCGGCGCAGGCGACTGCTTTTCCTGTGTCGCTGTCGGGCAGCAGCTCGTTCATGAGCCGTTGGTCAAGCGCCAGCTTTCGCCCGTCGTTGGTGATGAGCAGCATATTATCTACGCTTGCATCCACCATCTTGTTGCGGACGCGCTCTGCACGCTCGGCAAGGGACGCTACCATCTCCTTCTGCTGTTCGGAGGGTTTTAGCGCGATGTTGTGGTAGTTGGCCTTCGGGACGGGAAGCTGTAACATATCCGCCGTCTGAATATCCGCCACTTCGCGGAACATCATCATCAGCTCAGGCAGGTTGTAGAACTTGGCAAATCGCGTCTTTGCCCGGTAGCCCGTACCCTCCGGTGCAAGCTCAATGGCCGTGACCGTTTCCCCGAAGGTACTCGCCCATGAATCGAAGTGAAGCAAACCGTTTCTTCGCAGCGTGTCGTATTGCAGATACTTTTGCATGGTATACATTTCAACCATCGAATTGCTGATGGGTGTGCCTGTGGCAAATACGATACCGCGCCCACCTGTGAGTTCATCAAGGTAGCGGCATTTCATATACAGGTCGCTGGATTTCTGCGCTTCCGTCTGGCTGATACCGCCTACATTTCGCATTTTTGTAAATGCGGCGAGGTTCTTGTAGTAGTGCGCTTCGTCAATGAACAGGCGGTCAACGCCCAGCTCCTCAAAGGTCACAATATCGTCCTTGCGGCTTTGGTCGTTGAGCTTTTCGAGCTTCAGCTTCACCGTTTTCTTGGTCTTTTCAAGCTGCTTGACGCTGAAATTGTCGCCCCGGTTGTGTTTCAGCTCGGATATACCGTTCACGATTTCCTCAAGCTGCTGCTCTAAAATGGCGCGCTGGCGCTCGATGCTCATGGGGATTTTCTCGAACTGGCTGTGACCGATGATGATTGCGTCATAATCGCCGGTGGCGATACGCGCACAGAACTTCTTGCGGTTCTTTGTTTCAAAGTCCTTTTTGGACGCAACCAGGATATTCGCGCTGGGGTACAGTTGCATATATTCCGACGCCCATTGCTCCGTCAAATGGTTGGGTACGACAAACAGGCTCTTTTGACATAAGCCCAGCCGCTTGCTCTCCTGTGCGATAGCGGTCATCGTGTAGGTTTTCCCAGCCCCGACGACATGGGCAAGCAGCTCGTTGCCGCCCAGCAGTCCACGCGCTACGGCGTTTATCTGATGGGTGCGCAGGGTGATTTCCGGGTTGATTCCGACAAGATTCAGAAAGCTGCCGTCGTACTCCCGCGCACGGTTTGAGTTGAACTTTTCGTTGTAGAGCTTACAGAGCCGTTGCCGTCTTTCAGGGTCTTTCCATATCCAGTCGGCAAACGCGGCTTTGATAAGCTCCTGCTTGCCCTGGGCGATGGCGGTCTCCTTGCGGTTTAGAACGGGCTTTTTGCGCCCCTCGTCGTCCTCCACATAATCAAAAATGCGGACATCACGGAGGTTTAGGGTTTCCTCGATAATCTTATAGCCGTTGATGCGGCTCGTGCCGTAGGTGTTAAACGCTTTGACATTCCCACGGTCGTAGCTCTTGCCCTCGATGTTCCATTCGCCGGTGTACGCCGAAAAGTGGACTTTGATATTCCATCGGCTGTACCTCGGCGTGGAAAACAGCTCGAACATGAACGCTTCCACATCCTCGGTCGGCAGCCATGTCGCGCCGAGACGCACCGAGATTTCACTTGCGGTCAGATTCACCAGCTGCACCGCTTCCAAGGCTTGTACATTGGCGGTATAGTCCTGCGGGTACAGCTCTGCGCTGCGCCTTGCCCAATCCAGCTTTTCACGGACATTGCCGGAGAGATACTCGTCCGCCGTCAGATACTTTGCCCGTCGGTCGTCGTCGGAGGTGTGCATGGGGTTTAGGAAGATGACGCCCTGCAAATCCGCAAAGATTTCCTGTTCGGATTTGCCGGTAAGCTGCTCCATATACGCCATATCGACCCTTGCTTTTTCAGCAAGTGATACAGACAGCGCCTCCGAAGCCGTGTCAACAGAGGTGATAACAACCTTCTGCTTGATGGTGCGCTTTGAGAACATATCCGCTTTACGGACAAAGTTTCGCTCGTCGTCCAGCACCTCCAAGGAGGCAAGCAGAGGGTAGGAGCTGTCATTGGAGAAGGCTGAATTGTTGGCGCGGTCGTTGATTCGCCCGTACTTCTTTGAAAAATCGTCATACAGGCGGTTGAGCTTGTCCTGTTGTTCCTTGATGTCGCTGTCGGGGTAATCGTCGGTTTGGTACTCGATGAGCGTGCGGACACAATCGCGGATGGCAACCATGCCCTTAATGCGGTTTTCGGCGGTAACGGAAGCCTCGACGGGGTTCATGCGGGAGTTTTCCCGGTAGTACAGCTTGCCGTCAGCCAGCGTGTAGCTGAAATTGCGAACGGTCGGGTCGGCGGGAATGGAAAGGTCATCTTCCTCGTCCGTCAGCTCGTCCAATTCGTATTCGGCAATTTCCGCATGAATATTCTGAATGGCGTCCGAGAGCATAGCGCCGAGGTCTTGCCCTTCGTAGGGAACACAGGCGGATTCGGGGCCGAACTGCCCCGAAACCATCTGCATTTCGCCCATGACCATATCCGGGTTGTCGATGAAATACTGATTCATCGTCACGCCGTTCCCCTTAGCAGGGGCGGCACCCCTTTTGTCGTCTTGCGACGACATTTCCCCCAGCGGGGGAATCCCATCCTTGCCGAGATGCACCCAATCCGGCTCAATGTCGATGAGCCTATCTCGCTTTTGGAGAAAGATGATGTCGGAGGTGACTTCCGTTCCCGCCGCGCTCTTGAAGGTGTTGTTCGGCAGACGGATAGCGCCGAGTAGATCAGCGCGCTGGGCGATATACTTCCGCACGGCGGGGTTTTCTTTGTCGAGCGTACCCTTCGAGGTAATAAAGGCAATTATACCGCCCGGTCGAACCTTATCCAGCGTCCGCGCAAAGAAATAGTCGTGGATGAGAAAGTTGTGCCGGTCGTACCGCTTATCCGCTACCTTGAACTGCCCGAAGGGGACATTGCCTATGGCAGCGTCAAAAAAGCTGTCAGGTAAATCGGTTTGTTCAAAGCCCTGCACGGCGATAGAGGACTGCTGATAGAGCTGCTGCGCGATTCTGCCCGATATGCCGTCCAGCTCCACACCATAGAGCTTGCTGTCCGCCATACTCTCCGGCACCATGCCGATGAAGTTGCCAACACCGCAGCTCGGCTCCAAGATGTTGCCGGTTTTGAAATTCATGTTTTCGAGCGCCTGATAAATGCTGCGGATAACGACGGGAGGGGTATAGAACGCCGTCAGGGTAGATTCTCTTGCGGAAGCGTATTCGTCCTCCGAGAGCAGGGCTTTTAACTCTCCGTATCTGCTGTGCTTCTCATCGAAGCAGTCTGCAAGACCGCCCCAGCCAACATACCTTGAAAGGGTTTCCTGTTCAGCCGGTGTAGCGAAGCGTTCTTCTGCTTCAAGCGTTTTGAGCAGCCGAATAGCGGCGATATTGTTCTGAAAGCGCTCGCTCGGCGTACCCACGCCCAAGGCATCGTCTGTGATACGGAAGTTGTGGCGGTCTGCCTGCGGGATTTCGGGATGAAGGTCAAAGGTCTGCGTCCTGGACTTGCGTTTCGGCTTCGGCGCTTCGAGAACGATGGGTTCCTCCTGCGCCGATTCCGGATTGTTCAGCTTCTCCAAATAGGCATTTGCTTCCCACTCGCCGCCAAACTCCTCAGAAACACCGCTCTCATCCGCATAAAGCCCGTCAATCCGGTCATCCCAAATGCCGTAAACGATCTGTGCGCCACGGTCGAGTTCCACCACATGGAAGCGGTCATTCGTCTGCGGTTTCTCCGGCGCTTCTTCCGTAATGACCTGCTCCGCCACGGGTGCGTCAATGATTTCAAAGCCCTGCGGCGGCTGGTCGAGGTTTTCTACAAAATCGGTGGGAATGGCGCTGCCGTCCTCATGACGGTACACCTTGATTACCATTGGCGTGCCGTAGTTATTTTCCTCAAAAATGTCGCGGAGAAACTCCGCTTCGTCGATATACTCAATGGTATCGCCGACAGCTCCGTCAGAGCCGAGGAACTCAAGCCTGCCCACAGGATAGGATTCCACCGGCGCGTCCTTATGGGTGGAGGACAGCAGCTCGGTTCTCCGCTCACCGCCGCTTACATCAGAAATGGCAATATCAAAGCCACGGTCAAACAGCATATCCGCATAGGTCGATAGCCTGTGTCCGGGAACGCCGCACATAGGCACACGCTCGTCTGCGTTGATACTGCGGCGGGTAAGCATGATGTCGAGAGCCCTTGCGACAGGCTCGGCGTCATCGCCCATAACCTCGAAAAAGTCACCGACCTGAAACAAAACGATCCTGTCGGGGTGTTCCTCTTTGACCCTGCGGTATTCGTCCCAAAGGGCGTTCCCACTGCTTTTCCTTTCAGCCGGTTCTTCCGCTTGCTCCTGCGTTTCCGAAGCCTCTACCTCATGCAGCAGATGGTCGTTCATCGGGTTCTCTTTGAGCTTCGCGTCAAACTCCGCACGGGGCAGCTCCTTATTGAGCAAAGGAAAGCTCGAATCAAACAGCCTTACGGTGGCATCGTCAAAGGACAGGATTTCAAACTCCTGTGCGCCGAGATAGACCGTATCTCCCAGAGAGAAGCGGTATTCCTTTTCCGGCTCCGGGGGCGGGTTCATTTCGTCATAGGTCGGTTCCAACGGCGCGGCAAGGTCGCCGCTCAACTGCTCGAACACAGCTTCGGCGCGTTCCGAAAGGTGCGTATCCTCCGAGATAATGCCGGACAGGGCTTGCCGCATCAGCGGCAGAATATAGTTGTTTTCCGAGAGCGTCCATGTGGTCTTATTGCCGATGCTGAACGCATTGCCGCATTCAATGAGAACATACTGATTCAGGCAAGCATCGGTATTTCCAAGCTGCGTCTGATAGTCGTTGTAGTCGCGGATGATAGAGTTGAACTCGTCGCCGATCTTACGCCGTTCTGTACGCGCTTCAACTGCTCGACGGTAGGCGGGATACTGTTCCTTCTCCTGTGAGTTCAGGTAGCGGTCGGCGCTGATAAGCTCTCCAATCCGCTTTGCGACGGCAGGCCATTTGAGCAACACGGAAACATAGCCGTCGCTTCCTTTCATCCCCTTGGTGATCTCAATGCCTTTCCCATCGTGGTTTTCCCATAAGCCGCTGCCGGGGATAGCGTCGGAATGACCGCCGATGCCGTATTCACTTTTCAGAAAGCGAACATTTTCCTCTGTGCTTTCATGTTTCTGAAACTGCTCATAGATACGAAACTTGCCCTCTGAAACAGAGCTTCCATAGCTCAGAAGGTAATCGACTGCTTCCTGCGGCAAAACAAAAGCGGAGGACTTTTCAGCCTCCGCCTGTTCGATAAGTGTGATTTGCTCTCCCTCTGTCGGGAGCGGCTTTTCGCCCCGGTCGAGCCATTTATCCAGAAGCAGCATACCGTGGATGGTTGCTGCCACATGGCTCCAACGAATGAAAACCTCTTTCTCACGGCTGAGATACGCGCCGCGCCAGAGGTGCAGCAGATCGTCATACGCCTTATATCCCACGCGCTGTCCGTCCTGTATGAGCAGCTCCGTATAGGTGTTGTCGAAGAAGGACTTAATAAAATCGCCGCGTTCTCTGTTATCCGAATGCTCGGAAAAGAACGCGGCGATTTCCTGTCTGTGGTTTTTCAATGCGTGACTTGTTCGCAGAAGCTCCTGCTTTTCCTCGTCCTCGTGGAAGTAGGGGATGTCGGAGCGGGCATTGAAGTCGTGACCGCTTAACGATAAATCAGCTCCGTCAGCACGATTTCCTCCGCCGAGTGGCGAATGTTGTTCATCAGCCCTACCCATTTCATCTGATCCGACGCTTTCAGGCTCTCCGTCACGCCCTGCGTCTCCGCCATATGCAAGGTCAGGGTCTCCATCATCTCGTTCGCTTGCCGGTCGATTTGCTCCAGATGGCTGTTCAGCTTGCCCGACAGCATCATCCCGGTGTAAATCCCGTCCCTGTGGTCTCTCAGGTAGCTGCGCCGCAGCATTCCATACTTGCCAATCCTCGGCGCTTCCGGCGCGGTCAGGTCGGGTATCAGATAATCTCCCTGCATTGTATAGGTCAGCGCCATATTCAGCACTCCTTTCGGTGGTTTTGTTCCCGTCTATATTTTGCGTGATTTCCTGCTGCTTTGCAAAGGTGCGAATCTGTTTCCGTTCCTCCATTTGCAGATTCTTGACCGTCGCGCCTATTTCCCTCAGTACCATTTCGGATATATCGCTGGCAGCGCCGCCGAGAATAGCAACCGTTTCAGGTGTGGAGAAATCAAAAACGCGGCTGAAATCCTCACGCTCAAAATATTCCCGTGCGTCAAAGCCGCAACGGGAGAGCAGCATAAACCCGACGCTGTTTGTGAGGGCAGTCTTAAACCAAACCTCGGTATTCAGCTCGTCCAGTTCCTCCAAATAGCTGTCACCCTTGACCGCAAGAAGGTCGGAAAGGTAATCGGGGAAATTATCCTCTACGGCGTTCTTTGCCGTATCAAGCAACACCGACGCTAAATCTGAAGTGTTCTCCGTTTCACCGAAGCTGTTCTGCAACGCTTCAATGACGGAGGCTTCATAACGGTCTTGCATCTGCCAAAGGGTTATATGCGCGCCTACACGGGTGTTCGTATCCGACACATCGAACACATGGCGCAGCCTGTACGGGGTATCCCGGTCTACAAGAAGCGCAATACCCTTTGTGCCTTTGTTGACCCATCTGCCGAGCCGGTTCCATGTCTCAATCTCAGCGCAGGCGGTCGCGTCCGGCTTCTGTGCGTGTATGAGTAGCTGGTCTTTGAATCGGTATTTGTAGTTGTTGGCGGCGGTGGTGAGAAAGCTCATCCACTTTTCCGCGCTTTTCCTAATATCGTCTGCGGTATGCTCCGCCATGCTTGTGATGATTTGATATTTACTTGCCACCCGGCATCCCTCCCTTCATTGAGATACAAACGCTTACATCCACGAACATGGCGGGAGAGAACATCTCCATCGACGCAAGCAGTCCGTTTTTTGCGTTGCTGATTTTCGTGATCCTTCCGTTGAGCTGTGCGATGGTCGAGTTCACCTCGGTCTGCGAAGCAGCATAATAGTAACCCGCCGTATCGCTGCAAACAGGGAAACCGCCGCAGCGCAGGGCGTTGACCGTCTTACGGATTTCCGCACCCGTAACATCAAAAACGGCTTCAAGCGTTTTGCTCGAAGCCGCGTTTTTTCTGCCTGTGTGGTGTGTGCGAAGATACCGGCACAGCGCAGTTTCCATATTCAGTTCCGACACGGCGTTCCTCCTTATCTCTTGTGTTCCTTTTCCTTGACCGGTGGGTGTTTCTGGATATATTCCTTGGCGGTAGAGGAAGTACCCTCGTAATTCCAATCCTTTTCGGGGTCAATGTCCCGATAGGCGTTGTTCACCGTCTTACTCGGCTCCAACCGTACAGGCTTATTCGAGATGAGAGTTCCCCAATGATTGACCATGATCCAACGCGCAAGCTGTACCGGGTCGCCCCGCTGGTCGTCATCGTGGCGTACCTCGTACAGATACAAGCCCTTCGGCACCGTGCTGCGGTCTACCCGCGCACAGGTAAAGAGCATCGGCTGTCCGAGTACCGTTACATCCTCAAAATCTTCTTCCATAACGTCGACAGGGTATTTTCCCATTTCGTTCACCTCGCTTGTTCTTTTTGCGGCTGACGCTGCGGAAAGTCCCAGCCGTAGACCCTGCCGATTTCATCACCCAGGCGGCGGGTAATGCGGGTAATATCGGCGCGGGTGGCGGTTCCCATATACAGCTTTTCTTTCAGATTGTCTATCTGCTCATCACTTACGCCGTCCTTGTATGCGCGATAAAGGTAGTGGTTTGTGCCGTCATGGTGAACGGCGTCGCAGCGCATATCGCCCAACTTATCCACATACCAAGTGGAATAGTCGATGTCCCTGTCGCTGTACAGGCAGTCACGGATATTGCCGGATGGCACCTCTTTGTAGCCCATGCGCCGCCCGTGCCATAAACCGAGGTCGCCGATGACAAGAATCGGGCGGGAGAGCTGGATATTCAGATTAACGCGCTCATCGTCCAGATAGTCGCCGTTTATTTCGTGCATCAGCTCATATCGCTCATCATCGGTCAAATCGGGATACTCGGCCTCCAAGTCGTCCTTCCAATCGTCATAATCCAAATTGTAATTACTCCAGATAAGATGGTCGCTATCCTTCATCGTGCGTCACCTCTGTCTTTCTGCTTCGGTCGGACAGGCTGCCCGTCCGCGTCATAGTTCTTGGGGTCGGCGGCAGGAACCGCCCAGCCGAACATCGAGCCTGCAAGCATGGCGGCTTCCTGCGCCTTGGACACACCGCCCTTGCGGTTGCGGTCGTCTGCAAATCTACGGTTCTGCGTTCCATCGCCGGTGGAATATTCGCTGTGAAAATAGCCGTTTTCCCCGCGCTTAATGACAATCAGTTCTCCGCTTGATGGAAGAACGGAATGGCAGGCTTCCGGCAGAGAAGAACGTATAGGAATAACGGTGTTTCCTGCCTGCTCCATGCGCTCGGCGAACTCGCAGATATGATAGAGGTTTCTGCCCACCTCAACATGGCAATCGTCAATATACCGGCAGATGCGGTCTATCTTCTCGCCGTCGCTCGTGGTAATGCGAACTGTATCGCCATCGGGGATACGGAACTTTTCCGTATAATGCGGGTCAATGAACCGAATACCGCGCTCCGCCTGTTTGAGATGCTTATCGAGCCACTCACGCACATAGCAGTAGCAGTACAGGTTATAGTCGCCCTTGTTGGGATTGAGCCTGAACAGGTAAGCGTATTTCTCGGTGTCTGCGCGAAAACCGTATTCCGTGCAATAGTTTCCCTTAAAGCCGCTTTCGGGATGGTCGTTGCAGTAAGAAGTCAGGGAACGGCGGGTTTTGAGCACGCCGCCGTGCTGCTCATCAAAGCGAAGGGCATTGATTACCGAGTCGAACTCGTCCTTGAACTCCTGCGTTTTTAGGTCTTTTCTAAAATCATCCCAGCTCGTAAAGAACCCTTCGCCGTCCGTATCCATATCGCTGCGCAAATGGCCGATACAGCCGGTCTGCATACTGATTTGCTGGCTCTGTGAGTAGGTGTAATTTCGCTCCGCAGGGAGCATGGGTCTGAAAGTCATATCCATTATCGCGCCTCCTTGTTAGTTTCTTTTTTCTGCTGTTCGGTCTGCCGGATGCTGTCAAGACCCTGCCGCGCCCATTCGGGGAGCGATTCCGGCTCCAGCGTTCCCAGCACATCCCGACGCTCATACCTTGCTTCCTTGCCGGAATATATATCCTTACAATAGACCGCATTGCCGCGACTGTTGGGCGACGCGCCGAAGCCGCCTGTGCAGAGCTTGATTTGATTGGTCGCCCTGCGGTATTCGCGTCGCAGTATCTCCGGCTTAATGACAATGATTTTTCCGTTCAGGTCGTCGTCGTGGGTAACAACGGCGCAGCCATCAGCGGTTATCGGGGCGTTATCGACACCTTGGAAATTCGGCTTGAATAGCTCATCACGGGTTATCTTAGCCTGTTCCGTCACTCGCTGACCGAAGTATCCGACAATCTCCGGGTAATCGTCGCTGACGAGTACATCCCGGTACACCTCAAAAATGTCGTTCCACTCTCCAACGGCGGTCATATATTTCTGCCCGTTGGTGTCTGCCTGATTCTCGCCGATGACGATTTCGCGGTCGCCGATCATAATGGCTTGGATGATTTCGTAATCTCCAGCCATGCGTTTTTCATCGCTCATGCGAGTCCCTCCTTTTTGGCGGTCTTTCCAGATACTCCTGAAGGTCGTTTTGACAGGGAATATACATCTTGCCATTTTCAATACAGCGAAACAGGTCACATTCCTTATCTGGCGCCGCCGCATAGAATGATTTGTGTGAGTAGTTGAACTTACTCTCGTAGGCATAGTTTCTTTGACATAAACCCATATCACGGTCTATCCTCAATCTTTTGGAAATCGCGCGGAAGCTGCCTTCTGAGGCCGAGAGTTTTCGTTCAGGTATGAAATGGTAGCCTCCGTACTCAAATATTGATATTTTCACTTTTATCACTCCCTTCATCGTGGTATGTAAAAGGGGCGATGCCAAAAGACACCGCCCAGCCGGACTCACTTTTTGCGCTTATTTCGGATATACATAAACACAAGCCCTGCGATGATGAACAGGACAAGTCCGATTCCGATAATCGTTTTGGGTTCCATCTTTATTCGTCCTCGCTTTCCTCAGTTTTCTTTTTGCGGAAGGTCACAAAAGCCGTAATGCCGATGCCTGCAAGAGAAGCGAGGCATACAGCCGCCCACAAGCCGGTATTCGTGGTGTCGCCGGTCTTGGGAATGTCGGGAACGATAGGTCTCAGTTCGTTATAGAACTTCGCTACCGTAGTCTTATCCGCCAGCACCGTAACCGTGATATTGTCGGGCAGCACATACTTGGCGTTCGCCTCGTTGGATACTTCGGAGATGAGATAATCGCCGACGCGCAGTCCTTCGATGTGAATTTCGCCGTTCTCATCGGTCACATATTCGCGGCTGAAGCTGTTGCCGCTGATGTCCGTACCCTCGACCCTGAAGGTAAAGCCCTTTACGACCTTATCCTCAGAGGTTTTTTCAATACGGATTTTGCCGGTCTGCGCCGCGTTGACAAAGCCCTTTCCGGCTTCGTTTTCAACGGTCGCGGTCTTGCCGTTCTCCGCAATGGAGAAATAGTAGGCGTTTTCGTCCAGAATGAAGCCCTGCGGCGCGGTTTTCTCCTTTACGAAGTAGCCGCCGTACACAAGGCCGGTCATCTGATAAATCCCGCCTGTCAGCTCGGTCATTGTGCCGAGCAGTGTATCGCCGCCGTCAAGCTGCTTGTCGCCGTTTGTGTCCTCGTAGACCTCAAACACAGCGCCGGAGAGGTGGTTGTCGGGATAATCCTTGTCCACCTTAGTCAGCTCTACATTGCCGCGAATACGGGTGTTGCTGATTTCAACCTCAATCACCGCTCCGTCCTCGCCGATGACAACAGGATATGCGGCGTCGGAAAGCACAAAGCCGGTGGGAGCCTCGATTTCTTTTACGATAAAGCTGCCGTAAGGAACATTGGCGAACCCGAAGCTGCCGTCCTCAGCAGAGGTTACGGTGAGAATGGCGTTGTCCTTTGTGAACTCGGTTTCATCCTGTCTGAACAGTCCGATAACCGCGCCGCCCAGAGCGTTGCCGTCCTCATCCTTTTTCAAGCCGTGAACCGAACCGTAAATCAGGTCGTTGCCGATGGCGTTACCCTCGTTGACGGAGATGGTCACGACCGCCGTATCCTGTCCGGCATAGGCAAACTCAACGGGGTATTTTTCATCCGAGAGGATATATGCCGCGTTGGTTGCGACTTCTCTCACATAGTAAGCGCCGAAGGGTAGGTCAACGGAGAACTGCGCCGTACCGTCCGCGCCGACATCCACGATTTCAAGCAGTCCGTCCGCAGGGATAACGGAGCCGTCCAGCGCCGTAATGTCCGACACCGCATAAATGCCGAAGGTAACATCGGCGATCTCGCCGTTATTCCCGATACCGAAGATACTGTCGGTTTCCATTGCTTTGCTCAAAGCGATTTCGACCTTCTGGCGCTCGTTGTAATAGCTCGTTGCCGTTTCGGTGACGGAGATTTCCTGACCGGCATACGCAAGCTCGACCTCATGGGTTTCTCCGTTCAGCACCATGCCGTTGGGAGCCGTGATTTCACGCACGGCATATTTGCCGAGATAGAGTTCCTTCGTAACTGCGATACCGTCTGCGCCGGTTTCCACGGTATCGACCACCTCACCGGCAGAGGCGCGCAGGGTTCCGTCCAGCGTGTAGACATCCTCCAGCGCAGTCACTTCATAAACCGCACCCGCAAGTCCCTTGACCTCATACACCGGCAGATAAACGCTGCCGCTTTCGGTCACGGTGGAGAACACCTCGCCGGTCTTGCTGATGTTGATAACGCCCTTCTGCGCCATGTTTGCGCGCTCGACTACGATGACGGTGATACCGGCTTCCTCGGTGGAGTTATCCTCGGTGATGTCAAAATACACCGGCTCGGTATTGAGCGTGTAGCCATAGGGAGCCTGCACCTCGACCAGCGAATACCCCTCGCCATACGGCAGCTTTTCGGGAGTGACAAGGTATCCGTCCGCATTGGAATAGAAGGTGTCGATGGTGGTAGGCGTGGGATAGGTGAAGCTCATGCTGATAAGCGAACCGTCCGGGTCATAGAGCCGGAAAGCCGCACCCGCATAGGGAATGACCTTGCCGGTCTCCGCGTCAACCTTTACGACCTTGATATAGCTCTCAAAGTTGGCGTTGTTGATGAGATAGCGGTAGGTCGCGCCGTTCTGCGAGATATACACATCAAAGTCGGGCATCAGCTCACGACCGTCCCAGCCGGACACCTGATGAACGGTGTAAATGCCATAAGGCATATCCTTGGTTTGGGCAAAGCCGTTCTCGTCACAGGTCAAATAATCGCGCTCGGTTTCCTTTGCAGCATCATACCTTCCAGCGGATTTCAAATAGACCGCAAACTCCGCGCCTTCCTCCGGCGTTTCGATCTGCGTATCTCCGTTGTCCGTGTGCTTGATGATGGAGATATTGCCCTTGATGATTCGCTCGGTCACATCGTTGCCGGTGGTATTCAGCTCAACGGTGTAAAGCTCCGCCTCTGCGCCGACTGGATAAGAAGCGGTATCGAGAAGATAGCCCTCGGAGGGGTTGATTTCCCGGATACTCCAATCATCGTCACAGACATAGTAGCCTGTGGTGAACTGACCGTTTGCGTCGGTGGTATAGCTGTCAATCAGGGTGTTGCCCTTATACAGCCCGTAGGTTGCGCCCGCAAGCGAAGCGTCGCCCTGCGGCAATCCTGTTTCAGCATCGCTCTTGGTAAGCGTGACGCGGAACTTTTTGAGGATGTTGTTGACCGTCTGATTGGTGACTTCGTTCCAGTTGACAGCGACACTCTGACTATCGGGAACGACATAGCGGATGGGGGTGTCGATTTCCTCCAGCGTATAGCCGGAGCCGATAAGCACGCCATTGAAAGAGGCGACGCCATCCGCGCCTGTTACGGCGTACTCATCCACCGCAAGCCCGCTGAGAGAAGTGCCGTACAGATGGAAGGTCATACCCTCCACAAGCCCGTCCTCGGAGGTCTTGGTGACTTTCAAATCGCCGCGTTTGAGAACATTGTTGAAGTTGACCGTCGCTGTCTGTCCGCTCACAATCGTCACACGGCGGGTCTCCTGCGGCTCATATCGGTCGATAGCCTGCTCGGTAACGGTGTAAACGCCGGGGTTAAGGTCGGAAATGTCGATGACGCCTCTTGAATCGGTGGTCTTGGTGGTATTGATACCCTCGCCGGTAATCGTGAAGCTGATACCGCCCACCTTGCCGTCCTCGGAGGTTTTGATGAGCTTCATGGAACCTGTCATCACTTCAAGGCTCAGATAACCCGAAACAGGGTCGGTCACGGTCGCGCCGTAGGTGGCGAAGTCCTGCGTTCCTCCGCCTGTTACGCCGTCGCCCCACACAACAACGCCCCTGCGCGTTCCGTTGGTCTTTTCGGCGCTAACCGTTACCGCGCCGCTGGGGGCTGCATCACAGGAGATGGTGAGCTTGTTACCGCTCACCGAGAACTGAATCCCTGCGGTATTGCTGGTGAAGCGGAAGTTGCCGAGAACACCGTTGGTATCGGTCAGCGTTACGGAGTAATTCGTTCCGTTCCATTTCAGCTCATAGGAGCCTGCGTAAGCCGAGCTGCGGGAGAAAAAGCTCGGCAGCATGGTATGCCTCTGAACCGCGCTTTCAATGGACGAATAGTAGCTGAAAATCCTGCTTCTCAGCGGGTGGTTGTCCTTAATCATCTCAATGACATTGTTCTTGCCCTGAGAAGAACCCCACACATGGTTGAACTGGCTGTCTCTCTCGCCCACAACGGTTTCCCAGACAAGTAGCTGCGTGGCGATCTGCGCTGCCATTTCCTCGGCGTCTGCGGCGTTATCTATGCTCCAGCCGGTGTCGCCGTTGCCCTGCCAGCCGTACTGCATGATACGTCCGATATATGCCTTGATGACGGTGGGAGGGATAGTCGGGTTCATGCCGGAGGGATAGTTGTCCCAAAAGCCCTCGCCGTACCCGTTGTTCACATCGCCTGTTTCGCAATGGACGCCGGGTTCAATGCAGTAGACGATTTGACCTGAGTAACTGTCCTTGCAGAATACAGACCAGTAATCCGCTCTCGTCGGCGTATGCCAGCCACCCATCAGCGAAAGCGCGGGATGACCCCACGCCGCCCGGTCGCCTACACCGCCACGGGGCAGGTCGTACATATACAGCGTCATCCTCTCAGATGCGGCAAACGCTGTGGTTGCCAGTCCCGAAAGCATTCCGACGCTCATGATGAGCGCAAGAAGCAGGGACAAAAGGCGTTTTCCTTTTCTCAAAATGGTATCCTCCTTTGATTTTGGGCAAAAAGAAAAGACCCATCGTCATGATGAGCCTTCGCTTTCTGCGTTTTCAGTTTTGCGTTACTTTGTTATGCGTACCCAATAAAGATTTGAAAGTTGCCTCCGCCTATATCCACCGACCATACCCAAAACGCGGTAAAGCCGCTTGCGCTATACCAGTCGAGCCTATCGCGGATGTCACGCTCCAGATAGACACAGCCTGCGTTTGCTGTAAGCGGGTCGTCCCAACAGGATACCGCCGAGCTGTCGAGCGTCAAACCGATGCCGGAACCGTAGCTTTTTGCATAGCCGACATACTGGCTGACATCAAAGGCGGGTTCGCTTGGTTGCGGTTCGGGCGTGACAGGCTGTTCGCTCGGTTCAGGCGTTGGAATAGGTTCGGGCGTCGTGGGCGGTTCGGGTGTGGAAACAGGGTCGGGTGTTGCGGGTGGTTCTGCGGGTTCTGTCGGTTGCTGCGGTGGCTGTGTCGTCGGTTCCGGGGAACTCTCCGCTTTGGGTGGCGGCGATACCTCGGTATGATGCTCGGTGGGAGCTTCCGATGTGGTCTCCGTGGATTCACTCGCTTCGCTCCCAGGATCGGGGAGTTCGATTACCGGCTCAAAAGAAGATGTGCTTTCTGCCGTGCTGTCCGTTTCCTCCGGCATGGCGCTTTCGGTAGAGACCGTTGAAGCCGTTGTTTCCGATACCACGCTATCCGCCGTAGACGCCGGAGTATTTGAACAGGCTGAAAGGGAAATAGCCGCTATTATCGCAATCAGGAACAGTGCCTTTTTCTCCATACGGATTACCTCCTTGTGTGGTTTGCACTTCCATTATACGAACAGCAGCGTCCTCCATCAAAGGTACGAACCTGTACAGCAGAGCTATTCTTCTTTTGAGCTGGTACAGCCGGTTTTGAAGGGGGGAGTGTGAGGGGGGGAACAAAAAACAGTCCCGAAAAAGGGCAGACTTACCCCTTTGTAGTACGGTTATCTTTCTTTGCTTCGCTCCTTCTGCCGTTCCTGATACCGATGATAATATTCAAGCGCGCGCAGGACATAATCCTCGGTTTTGTCGTAGGGTACGGAAGATGGGATGAACTGCCGCAGCCGTTCAGCCTTGAAGGTGTATTTCTCTTTCTGGTTGGGCTTTTCCTCGCTCATGATGGATTCGATGACATCTGCTGAGAGCTTGCCGTTCTTGGAAAACTCCTTCATCTTGATAGCCTGCGCCAGCGACGGCGTTGCGTCCGCATACGACATGGTTTCAAGTAGGAACTCCTGCTCGTCCGTTTTCAGATACGACAGCTCAACGGCAGGGCGAAACGCGATTCTGCCCTCGTCTACTATATTCAGCAGGTTAGGCACAAGCTCGGTGAGGCGGATATATCGGAAGATTTGATTTTTGCTTTCTCCGACCGCTTCTGCCATCACATCAGAAGATTTAACTCCTTGCAACTTATTCCCCACTGGGGAACAAGTTAAATCTGTGCGTTGTCCTTGCCGATTCATAGCCTCCAACCGCATTTTATAGCTGAACGCCTTTTCGCTCGGCAGTATCACGGAACGCTGTAAATTGGATTCCACCATCAAGATGATAGCTTCATCTCGCGTCAGCTCCTTGATTTCCGCTTTGACTGTTTCCAGTCCCGCAAGCTCACAAGCCTTTTTGCGGCGATGCCCGGACACGACCTCATACCGGCCATCCTCCTTTTGACGGAGGGTGACAGGCGTGATGATGCCGCGCTCCTTCACGCTCTGCACCAGCGCGTCCATATCCTCGTCCAGCCGCACTTTGTACGGATGGTCGGGAAAGTCGTCGATTTCAGACAGAGGAATATCGTAGATTTTCGGGAGCCTGTTTTCGGCGCGGCTTGCGTCGTTCATGAAAAGCTCATCGTACCCCGTCAGTCCTAAGTCTATCTTTTGCACGCTGCTCAATCTGTATCACCTCCTTCGTCAAGTCCTCATACGCCGCCGCCACCTTACCGTTCTTGTCGTGGGTAAAGATACTCTTTCCGGCAAGGCTGCTCTCCGCCGCTCGGACAGAGTGCGGTATCTCGGTGCTAAACACGCGGATACTCTCGCCAACGCTGGAACGCAGAGAAGCGATAATTGCTTTCGCGTTGTTTGTTCGGTTATCTACCATTGTCAGCAGAATACCGTCGATACGCAGCTTCGGGTTTATCTGCTTTTTGATACGGGCAATCGAGCGCATAAGCAGATTCAAGCCCTTTGTCGATAAGAAGTTGGGCTGTGACGGGATGATTACGCTGTCGGCGGCAACAAGGGCATTGACGGTCATCATTCCTAAAGAGGGCATACAGTCGATGAGTACATAATCATACTTCTGCTTGATGCCGTCGAGATACCCCTTCAAAATGCTTTCGCGGCTCATCGTGTTGAACAGGCTCACTTCCAAGCCGGACAACTCAATGTTGGACGGGAGAAGTTCAACGCCTTCCTCGTGGCGAATGATGCCGCTGCCCTCCGGCGTGTCTTTGTCCTCAATTACGTCCTGCATGACGGTCGCAAGGGATACGGGCAACTCATCCGGCGTTTTGATTCCAAGACTTACCGTTAAGCTGCCCTGCGGGTCTGCGTCAATAAGAAGCACTCGCTTTCCTGTTTTCGCAAGCCCCACGCCGAGATTGACCGTCGTGGTCGTTTTTCCGACGCCGCCTTTCTGATTTGTGATGGCGATTACTTTGCAGTTATCCAATTTGCTTTTCCTCCTTCCTTATGAAAATGAAAATAGCCGTCCACTTTTGAAGGTGGACGGCTATGTATCCTTACACATGAACTTTCAATTTGTTCTTGTATTCGGCGTAGTCTTGGCTTAGTATGTAGTCAATGACACACGGCTTTGGAATCAGGTATGTATGTCTGATAAAATAGTGCTTAACTCTGTTCGCACGCATTAATTTCCTTGCCGTGATGTCTGCTATGCCGCCTAACATTATGCAAAACTCAGGCAGAGTAACAACATCTGGATAGTCTGCGTACAGGTTGTCGTAATAGCTTCTGTTTTTCATGATGAAACCTCTCTTTAAGATATTGTCAATGGCAGGAGAGGTTTGGCGCTCTTTTTGAAGTGGGTGATATAGTATCTATTGCGTGTGCTGATTCGCCCTATGTGCCTCCGATTGACCTCGGATGTCTGAAAAATCGCCCCAAACGAGCTTTTCTTGAAGCTCCTGAAACGACGGGCTTTTTCGGGTGAAAATGCTCAAATGCCTTGATTTATAGGCACTTTCGCCTGACACACTCGACCGTCAAAGACCACTCGGAGACCCACATGACTTCGCTCCTTGCAAAACTCAAAATCTGACGTAGGAGACTATGTGTGGGTTCGAGTCCCACCATCCGCACTTTTTTCGATAAAATTATCCGCTTGCTTTTTCAGTCGCCGCTTTTTTGTTTTTTCGAAACATCCTGTTCATAACAAGAACACTGAGGGCGCCAACCGGAATCATAACAAATAAGAAAATTATGTAGATTGTACGTACGGTTTCATTTTCACCAATCTGCATGTCAAATATGCTGCCGAAGAAATTGAAAACAATATGAATCAATATGGGGACCCAGATAGAGTTGCTCCAAATATAGGATGCGCCTAAAAGCAAGCCCAGCGGCAGGACATACAGGACTTGCACAGGGTTTCCGTGCGCCTGAGCAAAAATGACCCCGCCCAGCAAAATGGCCAGCCAGTCCGGAGCCACCTGCCTGATTTCTTCCGTGATGATGCCGCGAAATAATAACTCTTCGGCAATCGGGCCCAATATGACAACACCCAGCGTCGTCAACAGCAGATCGACACCTTGAAGAGCCGCCATCGATTGCTGATAATTAATCATTATGTTTTCCAAAAAAAGAATTTTTTCTGCCAGCATGTTGAATAGCTGAAGCAGCAAAGTCGCAATACCCAAACTGCCGAAAGCAGCCGCAATACCCAAGGGAAATGCTGCCGCGTGGTTAGGGCGCAACAACAGATACTGCCGATTCTTGCGCTTTTGGTACCAGAGAAAAATCACACAAATAATAATCTGCAAAGGGGCGCTGTACAACAACGCTTTAATGCCGACCTCTCTGATAAAGTGTTGAACCATCTCCAGTGTTATATCACTCTCCGCTAAGAAGGAAAGCAAATCGCCGGGTTTGTAGGAAAAGAGCGAATCGCCGGCCTTATAGGAGTTCAGGATCAGGATGCTTGCCAGAACAGTTGCCAAAACCTGAGTCAGAAAATGCATGGTTAAAAAGACGAGCGGATAAACAATCGTGCGGGCGGAAAAATAGCGCTTCCCGTTCGGACGAATCCGTTGTCTTCCTTCTTCTTTTACTTTTTCTTCTGATGTCATTTTTATTACCTCCGCAAATTTTAATTTAAGTTTATTGTAAACGGAGAGGTTGCTTTAGCAAGAAACGAACTGTAACATCATCGTCACTCTTCGTAACATTCTTAAAAAAAGCGAATAAATTATCGTTATATTTCTTTTTTCCCTTTTCAAAAACATACGGAACGGCTGATATAAAAGCATAAAAAAAGACACTGTTACCATGGCGTCGTACATGCTCATCGCCGAGTATCGCACTCTTGCTCTCCCGGCTGAAAGCATCGCCGTCGGGTTACGGCGGCATGTAATCAAAAATGACATTTACGCCGCCATAATTCCCGAAGGCAAAAGGACTGTTCTTTTCAGAACCTCTTAAAAATTGGTAAATTCGCCTGCATCCGGCCAGCCCTCCGGCTGCCCGTTGTAACCGTCTCCTATAGCATTAAAAAGCGGATAGAAATTGACATAAGAATAGTTAAATACCTCATTTTTTCCCGCTACAATCACATCCCAGTGTCCGTTCGAATAGACAGCAATTGCATCCGGCCAGTCTTCACCGTACTCATGCTCCTCCTGTTTAGCGAAACCGAAGGATTCCAGACGCTTGCAGTAAGCATCGATGTCTTCCTGCTCATAGATGATATCGGTTGTGTAGAAAAAACTTTCAATCCAACCGCCGGCCACTATTTCGCCCTTCACCGGTGTCGGGATGTCTTTAGGCCAGCCGTCGGGCGCGGGTACGCCCTGTTCCGTATCCGGGGCGGGCACGCTTTGCTCCGGCTCTGCGCTTTCCGACTGAGAAGCGGGCTGCGATGGATCGGGCTGTTTCTCACCATTGCAACAGGCGGCAAGAGAGAAAATAAACGACAGAGCAACTAAAACAACTAAAATTTTCTTAAACATTGCAATTACTCTCCTCCTGAAATCATTTGTTATACGTTGTATTTTCTCATAAGACAATCAATAATTCAAGACATTGTGGTTTTCAGGCTCAATACTCTCTTATTATCTTCCATTGATTATACAAATCCTCCATCGAATATCTTGCGTTGGCAGGACTGGTCGAGGGCAGTTGAACGGCCTTAAAGCCCGTTTTCCCCTCCTGATATTTTTGATAATAACGGTAAGCGGTTCCACCGTTGCAAAAAATCCGCTTTATATCCGCCTCTTCAAAAATAGGGCTTAAATCCGAGGGAATTGCGTTTTTAATGCCGGCATCGGCGGAACCGATGATATCACACCGGTAAATGACATCGTAGACGGCAATACGGTGCTCTAAAAGAAAGGCTTTTCTTTCCTCGATATCCGTACCCGGCTTCACACCGAAAATCCGCTCAAGCAGGGGCCAGAAACGATTCCGGGGATGTCCGTAAAAAAAGCCGTATTCTCTGGTTTTGACAGAGGGAAAGGAGCCCAGGATTAAAATTTTTGAATCTGCCTGAAAAAGAGGCCGAAGCGGGTGGGTAACGGTTTGATGTTTGGTCATTGCCTATATCATTCCTTTTTTAAGAAATGCTTCAAGTGCTTCCGACGACAGAGGTCTCGAATAATAGTACCCTTGTATTTCATCACAAGTTATACTTTTCAGGAAGTCTGCTTGTTTTTTTGTTTCTACACCTTCGGCCGTAACACTCGCCCCGAAAACCCGGGCTAATGAAATAATATTTTCCGTTATAGGAGCCCCTTTTCCTTCCAAATCAATGTAATCTATGATTTCTTTATCTATTTTCAATCTGTCAAACGGCACCAGTTTTAACCGGTTTAACGACGAGTAACCTTTGCCGAAATCATCTATGGCAATATGGACTCCCAATTCTTTCAATTCATATATTTTTTTAAGTACATCCTCAGGGTCTTTAGAGAACAAGCTCTCCGTAATCTCCAGCTCAAGGTATTGCGGATCCACCTGACTTCCCTCAATAATTTTCGCAAAATCAAGAATGAAATCTTCCCCTTCAAATTGTACAACCGACAGATTAATAGAAAAGCGAATAGGCGGAAATCCCTTTGCAACAAGTCTTTTATGTTCCAGAAGCGTCTGCTCCAAGACCCAAAGTCCCACATCATAAATTAAACCGGTCTGTTCGAGTATGGGAATAAATCTATCCGGCGGTACTCTTCTGTTGTCGTCGGTCGTCCATCTGAGCAAAGCTTCAACCCCGACGGTTTTCCCCGTGTCACAGCTGATCTGAGGTTGAAACTCCAGGGAAAACTCTTTGTTTTGTAACGATTTAAAAAGCCTGTTCGTGAACACGGTGTTTTCCGCGATATGATTTTCCAGCCGCTCCGCAAAGAAAACAATGTCCTCATTTTTCCTTATCGCTTCATATCCTGCCAAATCGGCATTCTTCAAAAGAGTCTTCGCGTCTCTTCCGTCGTCCGGATACACGGATACACCTATATGAGGGACAACAAATAATGCTTCTATTCCCATATCGGTCGGTATGGGCCGGGAAAAAGCGACGAGCAATCTGTTCGCGCACTCTTCTATCTGTCCGCTGCTTTCCACATCAGGGAAAAGAGCGGCAAACTCTCCTTCGTTTGTCCTTGAGATATAACAAAAGTCCTCCAACATGTTTTCGAGCATCGTCGCCGATTTCGACATTACTTGCTCAACTACATCATGACCGAAGGTATCCTTAATCTCTCTCATGTTCGCGAGTTCAATATTTAAAATTGCTATCTTCCCTGATTCTTTTATGCCCAGTATATTTTGCTCGAGCGTCTTCATCAGCATCTTTCTGTTCGCCAATTTCGTGGTTTCGTCAAAATAAGCGACATCATATAACAATTCTTCATATAAAGTCTTCTTTCTTGAATCCCCCAGCATATTCACAGCTATGTTTAAAAAATGCAATCGATTTTGGGTGAGGCCTTTATTGCTTGAGTCGTGGTATTCAAAGACAAGCATCCCTTCTATTTGTCGTCCTTCGATTTGCAGCGGATATGCGTAAAAGGAGCCTATCCCCCTTGATATGAGGAAATTTCTCGTGTCCTCACATTCCGCAAAGGCATTATTTATGATGTCTTCACACATCATGGGCGTCCCTCGGGCGATCAGAATTTTAGCCATGGGCAAATCGTTCATTTTCACCTTCATTCCGGGGCGATAGGGAAATGAAGCATCCTCAAAATTTTTCGTATATGCGCTGAAGACATTTGCTTCGTTATAATCCTCTCCGAATCCGATTAAATATGCATAATCAAATTCAAGAACCTCGGCGGACATCTTCAGCATCTCATCAACTTTTTCTTTGGCGTTTTCACTGTTAATCGTAATAAAATTGGTGGAAATTGCTTCAAGCACCTGTTGTTCCTTTATAAGTCTTTTATGTGCCTCCAGCTTTAGGGTATATTCGTTCGCCAGTCGCAGCACGGCAAAAAGGGTAAGTACAACGAGAGCAATTCTTGTCATGTACTCATTTATATTGATGACGGCAGGAACCTCCGGGTGGATTATTGAAAAAACAATTTGAATTACTATCACCAGTCCGGCATAAATAATGAGATGGATTTTGCTGTCGAGGATAACGGTAAACATAAAGAACAATATATATATTGACCATATCGTAAGCGCCCCCGTTTCGGCGTTTCTCAGCATAAGATAGAACAAACTGAATATGCCTGCTGCCAGGAACAAATTATTCTGCATCGTATGATTTTTTGTTATGCGCGGTATGTATCTTATTAAAATTCCAAGCAATAATAAGGTCGCGGCAAGGAAGATCTCTTCTCGCGACGTTCTTTTCATGCCGAAATATCCTATGAAAAATGATATTGCGCTGCCGATCGTAAATACGGACGCAACCGTTCGGAACATGCGCAATCTGTCTCCGTCTGCGGACAGGTCGTTTTTCAAGTGCAAAGATACTTCCGCCGGCCTTTCGAGAAGCAGACCGGATTTTCTCAATGTTGAAGAAAGCACTGTCACGGGAACAATCAGGAATACAACAGTCAATTGCGGGAAAGCACTTTTCCCGAGGAAGTCGGGTATAGTTTCCGTTGCCACTCCCAGGATAAGTGGAAACAGTATGGATATTAAGAAATATGTTGCCTGGCGCTTTTGAGGATCTTGAGGCTCAATTTTTTTCCACCAGTGAATAAGTAATATAAGAATCACAATCGTAAATACGGAGTAATATGCGATAAACCAAATGTTGCCCATATTGATGGGGAGTACGTTTATCCAGCCGAAATCGGTTTGAACCATTTGGAATTGTTTCTCCGCAAGAAGTCCGAAGGGCGCAAACAGAAGTATGTTAATAACAGCGGGCAAATAAATTATGGCGAGCAAAATTAATTTATTAAACGGAATTTTAATTTTCGTGAGAATAATTACAAAGTGGAGCATGATGCTGTAAAAAACACCCCAGCCTAAAACGGAAAGGCACCCCCAAAATACACTTGCTTCCGAAGTAGGCGCTGAAATTGAGATGGAGAATGTGAATGACCAAATCCCCATCGAACTCATCAGGAGTACAAACAGCCTGTTAACATTGCTTTTTGCGTTGGTTTCTATTGCATATGTACCGAATCCCATGTAAAAGAAACCGCAGAGATAGTACAAAATTGACGTATATAAGCTGTATTTCATAACCTCATCCTCAAAAAATAAAATTTCACCGCTTGCCGCAGATGTCTTGTGCTTGTTTTTATTTTTTATTTAAATTCGACATTGTTTTTCGTATATTTATGATGTTTTGCGGCCTAATGCGTATTATATATCATCATTTAACTAATTCAAGCTCTTTTGATTCTGCGCCCTCCAATGACAACAGTCGCCAATACATAAAAATGTATCAGCGACCGCGTTCCCCGGTTGGGTGATGATATTATTTCAACTTTTTTCGCCTTTGCCTTATCCGTAACCGGCTCGAAGAAAGCATTTTCTTTCCCGTTTTCAGAAGGTATAATCTCCAAATACCTGATCTCCTATTTCAATAACAGAGTCGGGAAGTTCTACCGATGTAAGGGGGTTATCTAAAAATGCCCAATGTCCTATAATTTTAACGGAATCAGGAATTTTCACCGATGTAATGTCGTTGACATAAAATGCCGACGCTCCTATTTCAGTAACGGTATCAGGAATTATCACCGATGTAAGGCCGTAAAATGAGAATGCACTGATTCCTATTATTTCAACTTTGACTCCGTCTATTTCCTCAGGTATTACTACGTCTTTTGCGCTGCCTCTGTATTTTACAATGGTGCCTGTGGATTTGTCGAATTCGAAGTCGGAGTCGGGATTAGGTTCCGGCTTTGTCTCATTTTCTAAATCTTCGGCGGCAGTTTCGGCTGTTGCGCCGGTTTCTTTTTTGCCTGAATCTTTATCTTTTGTTTTTGTTCCTGCGCAACAAGCCGTCAAGCTGAAAACAAGCAAAATAGTAAGTAGTATAGAAATGATTTTTTTCATGTTTTTTCCTCCTTAGATAAATTTGTTTGTTTTAATTGCTGCGTTTGATGTGCATCTCCCCTTGCATCTTTGAAAAACTGCATTTATTTTATCATTTATATGTGAATAATGCTACAAAAATAACTCATTAATTTATAGCCTTCAAAAATCCTATACATTTCCCAGTCTGACCCGGTTAAGATATTGGCCGGCAATTTCTTTCAATGCTTCCATTTTTGCTCTGTCCGTAGCCGGCTCAGTGTATTTATGGCAAGGGAAATATCTGCTCAGATGTAAAGGCATATCCGGGTTCAGGCCGGCCAGAAATTTTGCTTCTTCCCTCATTTCATCTTCACTGTCGGAAATTCCGGGAACCACCAGAGTCGTGATTTCAACATGCGCCTTTTCCTGTGCCAGTTCAATGGTTCTCAATACCGTATTTAGGAAGCCCCCCAGTTTACGATAAGTTGTTTCGGAAAAGCATTTCAAATCAATGTTCCAGGCGGAAATATACGGCAACAATTGTTTCAGGTACGGTTCATTGATTTGTCCGTTCGTGACAAGCACTGTCTTTATATCTTCGGACTTCGCCAGCTTAGCCGTGTCCAGGACAAATTCAAAGGCAATCAGCGGCTCATTATAAGTAAAGGCTATGCCTATATTACCTCTTTTCTTTTCAGATTTTGCAAGGGTAATCAATTCTTCCGAAGTGATATCCCGAACTGCAAGCTGTTCTCTTTTCCGGTCTGCAATATGATAATTCTGACAGAACGGACAAGCCATGTTGCAGCCAAAACTCCCCGCTGACAAAATCATGCTGCCCGGATAGTAATATGCCAAAGGCTTTTTCTCAATCGGATCCAGAGCAAGAGATGTGATTTTGCCATAATTTAAGGGCCGGACTTTGCCGGATTTTGCCTGTCTTGCACCGCAAAAACCGGTCTGACCCTCACTTAACTTACAATAATGCGGACATAGCTGACAGATAACCGACTCACTCATGTCTGACAACCTCAAAACGCTCTAACTGATATTTTTCACCGGCTGCGATGCCTGCCTTTTTTCCGGCTATAGCAACTTGCTCTTCCGCAGTATCTATGCCTTTCAGATTGGGAAGCAGAACACCCCGTCTGTGGCCTGAGCTGACGATTACGCCGTATTTTTTCGGATCCAGCTCTTCAATGCCGCGGATTTTTTCCGCGGGCGAAAGTACATCGACACTGATTTCAAGATCTTCCAATTCATCAGGTTGAAGCGGAGCAAATCTCGGATCCTGCGTCGCGGCGGAGACGGCATTATGTTGTATTTCCGAAGCCAATGAATCCCGGCACGGCTCCAAAGTGCCGATACAGCCTCTCAATTGCCCGTTTCGGTGTAAAGACACAAAAGCGGCGGCGCGGTTTTGCTTCATTTCAGCCGGTAAATTATCCGGCAGTTCGGGAATAGTGCCCTTACTGATATATTCTTGAATTGTCTGCCGGGCCAGCAAGATATAAGGGTCTTCCGTGCTCGAAACTGTTTTTTGCGATTTAAGAAACCTGCGTTCCGGATTCTCCCCCAGCGGCGCAAAGCGGCAAATTGCATATCCCACCCCGAAAGTTCCTTCATAGGATAAAAGCCCGGCCTCAACATCTCTCCCGTCAAATGCTCCCGCCATAATCTGAAAAGAACACAATCCGCACTGAGCGGCCGCTTCGGTCAGTTTTTTCGGTATGGCCAGCAATTCATCAAAAGCGGCTCTGCCGAGAATGTCGGTTATCGTTTTATCAAACTCGGGACCTTCCGCTTTGAAACCGTATGGGCCGTCCTCTTTCAAAACATGGGACAAATCGCCCGATGCAATAAATACCGCCCGGCGCTTTAACTCCTCTGCCGCCTCGGCAATGATTTGTCCAAGGCGGTAATGAGTTTTACCGGATAGAGTGGACAGTCCGATACGCACGAATTTGAAGTCGGTATATTCTTTATGAATAAAGCGCAACGGTACTAAAGCGCCGTGGTCCGATCTGTCTGCCTTGGTATCGGCAAAGACCGTAATATTTTGCCGCGTTGCTTTTTGCAAAATTAATTCCGCCAAATCCAAATCGCTGCTCACCTTTTCTCTGATATGCGGGAAACCGAAATTTCTCAGATTCCCCGAATCTTCCTCCGAAAATGACATGAAAAAACCGTCGCGGTAATACGGCGCATGCGGCGAAGAGAGTATAACTGTGTCGGGGGCCAGCTCGGCTATTTCCCGGGCAACTTGTTTTAAAGCAAGACTTGTTTCTTTAATTTTATTTTCTTCTCCCCTGCCTATTTCAGGCAAGACAATAGGAGGATGCGGTACGGCATAGGCTTTCAAAATACCGAACTCCTTTTTATTGCTCATCATAGATCACCTCGCAATCTGTGTTTTTAATTTTATTACTTAAATCCTTATCAACCGCAGCCTGTCTTTCGCAGCCGCCCTTTGCAATCAATCTTTTACAGCCGCCCTTTTTCTTTCGACGTTTTGTAAAGTTTATCAGTTTCTTTCACCTGTTACTCTGCCTACATCAACAAAATCATACTTACCGCCATTACCGCCATTCCGGCAACGAGGCCGTATATGGACAGATGGTGCTCTCCGTATTCTCTGGCGGCAGGAAGCAATCCGTCCAAACTTATGTACACCATGATGCCCGCAACCGAAGCAAAGACAAGGCCGAATACCGTGTCGTTAAAAATTCTGTGAAGAAGAAGATATCCGACAAGGGCGCCTGCCGGCTCTGAAAGGCCTGACAGAAAAGAAAGCCTGAAGGCTTTCCGCCTGCTTCCGGTAGCATAAAATATGGGTACGGCAACGGCTATTCCCTCCGGAATATTGTGTATTGCTATCGCTACGGCGATAGGTATTCCCAGTTTGGGGTCGTGCAAAGCGGCTGTAAATGTGGCAATCCCCTCGGGGAAGTTGTGTATGGCTATTGCCAGAGCCGTGACAAAACCCATTCTCATAAGGTTTGCCTTGTGCGATTCGCTCTTGCCGTCCATCTCTTCAACAGTGTGAACTTCGTGAGGATTTTCTGTTTCGGGTATTAACTTGTCTATAAGAGCTATTAAAAGGATACCGAAGAAAAACCCGCCGACTGTCGCCCAGCTTCCCATCTTTTCTCCCAAGGCGGGAACAAGGGCCTCTCTTGCTTTCGGAAAGATATCCACAAAAGATATGTATATCATGACACCTGCTGAAAAACCGAGGGCAACGGACAGAAATTTTTTGTTCGTACTTTTTGTGAGCAGGGCAAGCGCACTGCCTATGCCTGTTGCAAGCCCGGCAAGCAGAGTCAGCGAAAATGCAAAAATTACCGTCGAAGTTTCCATACCGAATCACTTTCTTTCCATAAGTTAAGGTCCGCCTCGTAAAAGCATTTTTACAGCGGTTCTTGATTTTATTGTCTTATCTTAATTATATAATAACATACAGTTTTACGGATTTCTAAAAAAACAACTGTCAATACGGAAAAGATTGCATAAACTGTCAAAGTCAGGTAAAATAAATATTTGTGAAAAGATTTTACAAAGGAGTTTTTTTATGTGGAATCCGTCCGCCGGCCTTATCGCTATGTCAAATATCGCTGCCAAACTGAGCTTTATCCTGATTGCCTTGGCCGTTTTATATCAGTTTTTTCTTGCCATAGTCGGTCTCTTCCCCAACCGGACTCTTAGGCGCATTTCACAAAACCGCAGTCTGTCCGCCAAGACACGCTTTGCTATTGTGATTGCCGCGCGCAACGAAGAATCCGTGCTTGCCGGACTGCTGACCGGTCTAAATAAACAAGCCTATCCCCGCGAGCTTTTTGATATTTTCGTTATTGCCGACAACTGTACGGATAAAACCGCTGCTGTCGCGCTCAGTAACGGTGCTCAGGTCTTTGAACGTTTCGATAAAAACAAGTGCAGCAAAGGTTATGCGCTGGGGTGGTTTTTTAAGCGCTATCTTAAGGAAAGTGCTTTTCGGCATGATGCCGTTGTCATTTTTGACGCGGATAACATCGTAGAGCCTGATTTTCTTACTGTAATGGACCGTCATTATCAAGCGGGAACACGTGTAGCTGTCGGTTATCGTGACAGTAAAAACCCCGAAGACAGTAGCGTTGCTGCGGCAAACAGCATCTTTTGGCTCTTTCAAAGCCGCTTTATGCATCAGGCGCGTACGAATCTCGGTCTGCCTCTTACCTCTGTCAGCGGAACGGGCTTTATGTTTGCGCTTGATTTAATCCGCGAAGAAGGCTGGAACACCCATACACTGACTGAAGACAATGAATTTACGATGCAGGTCATTCTTAAAGGTGAAACACCGATTTTTGTGCGTGAGGCGCGCTTTTACGATGAACAGACATCCGCTTGTTCAGAAATGCTGCGCCAACGCTGGCGCTGGTCTGTCGGTACAGCGCAAACCATGCGTCTGATGCTGCCAAAACTCATAAAACGCATCCTAAAAGGGGAAATTAAGCTGATTGACAGCCTTTGGTTTTTCCTGCAAATTCCCGTCTTAGCTGTTATCAGCCTCTTTTCGTTTTTTAACAGCCTCTTGCTCTTGCCGCTCTTTAAGCAGGATATACCGGATATTCTGATCAAAGCTGTTCCTTTGTTGGGCAGTTATCTGCTCATTGTCGCCGCAGTTCTGCTGCTATTACGTTTGGAAGGAAAAAAGCTGAAAGAATATGGCAAGGCTGCTTTGAGCTATCCGTTCTTTATCAGTCTGTGGATGCTGCTGCAGGGCGTGGCTCTTTTCAAAAAGGATACGGAGTGGAAGCCGATCTGCCACAGCACGGCCTGGCAAGGGCAACATAAAGACAGAGCCCCATCTTCTTTCACTAATTTAACTCATTTTCACTAGTTCTGTTTGCGCCGTTTTCTAGCAAGACGCTTTTTCAACAAGATGAAGGAGAATACCGTCTTTAACCTCGGCTGCGGATTCCGCGCCCAAGAGATAATCGATTATGTCAAGGGCAAAATAAGCTGCCGTGGCGGGACCGCGTGCCGTAATGATATTGCCGTCGCGCACGGAAATCTCTTCGCTATACTCGGCAAAACCGAGGTCATCACCAAAGCCGGGGTAGGAGGTGCCTTTGCGTCCCTGTGTCAGGCCCGCCTTGGCCAAGATAACGGGGGCTGCGCAAATGGCTGCCACAAGTTTATTGTTTTCGGAATGAGTCTGAATAGACTTAATGACGCGCGCATCATCTCTGAGATTGTAGGCTCCGGGCAGACCGCCGGGCAAAATAACGGTGTCAAATAGCTCATCCTGTGACAAATCACTAATCAGACAATCCGCTTTCACGGGAACATTATGAGCGCCTTTGACAATGTCATGCTCGTGGATAGAACAGGTTTTGACTTCTATGCCGGCACGACGAAGGTAATCTACAACGGTGATGGCTTCGACCTCTTCAAAGCCGTCTGCAAGAAAAACTAATCCGGTTTTTTTCATTGGGTCTCCTTTCTTTTGTGCGTATGAAATATACATTTATCCTGCCCCGAATCCTGCGGCGCAGGCCTTTTTTATCTTTCTCATATTTATTATACCACAAAGCCCGCTTCCTTTGGCAAATCAGCCGTCTTTTTCTTTGTTTTTCTTTTCTTTGATTCGGCTTGAGCAGATTTTTATGCATCGATATATGTTTTTATCTCCTCTTGTGCATCTTCCTTTGCATCTTGTATAATAATAAATAAGAATATGTAAGGACGGTGTTTTATTTTGTTAGTGATCAAAGGCCGACATAATGAAGCCAAGGTTTTCACAAGCGATCTGGAGGAAACGGCGCGAGACCAGATTCAGAATCTGGTAAATCAGCCGTTCGTGGCGGGAAGCAAGATTCGGATTATGCCGGATGTACACGCCGGGGCGGGCTGTACGATCGGTACTACAATGACAATAAGCGACAAAGCGGTGCCGAATCTGGTCGGCGTCGATATCGGCTGCGGCATGCTGACAATCGAGCTGATCGGGCTGACAGAGAAAAATCTCGACCTGCCCGGGCTTGATCGGCTGATTCGCAAAAATATCCTCTCCGGACATCAGATTCGCCGTCAGCCGCATGAATTTACGGAGCAGACCCGAATCGATGACCTGCGCTGCCGTGATGGCGGGCGCAATGATAAAAATCTGAAGTTGGAGCGCGCCCGCCTTTCGATTGGAACTTTGGGCGGCGGCAATCATTTTATCGAGATAAACAAAGATCAGGACGGCAAGCTGTATCTTGTTATCCACTCCGGTTCACGGCATCTGGGTCTGCAAGTTGCGCTGCACTACCAGCGGCTGGCGGCCAAACTGCAGCCCGGAATGGAACGGGATCTGGCCTATCTCGAGGGCAAGCCGCTTGAAGACTATCTGCATGATATGAAAATTATGCAAGAATACGCCGTTCTTAACCGGGAAGCAATAGCCGAAATAATCATTACCGGTATGAACTGGCAAACCGGAGTACGGTTCACAACCATCCACAATTATATCGATCTCGAAACAAAGATCCTGCGCAAAGGCGCCATCTCGGCTTATGCCGGCGAGACGGTTCTGATTCCGCTTAATATGCGCGACGGCTCTTTACTTTGTACAGGAAAAGGAAATCCGGACTGGAATTTCTCCGCTCCGCACGGCGCCGGACGGATTATGTCGCGCAATGAGGCCAAAAGAGTGCTGTCGATGAAAGATTTTCAGGACAGCATGGATGGAATATACTCCACATCGGTGCGAAAAGATACACTTGACGAAGCGCCGATGGCCTATAAATCATTGGACAGTCTCCAAGAGTATCTTGATCAAACGGTCGAAATAGTACATCGTCTGATGCCGGTCTATAATTTCAAAGCCGGCGGAGATTAAAGACGTATGTCATTTTGGCCGGTTCGGGCCGAATTAAAAGTATATATTATTCAGGCCGGCTCGGACCTATATGATAAAGATCACGGGAGCGATCTTGTAAAAAACATGCCTTTTTTTGCGAGCAATATTCCTCAAATTGTCGATAGCCCTCCTCTTGGCAGGCCGGGCATGCCTGACGCGGAATAGTAATGCCTATCAGCGAGGCTCCAAGGTCATTTTGAGACTCAACCCGGTTGACGCCGGGGCAATCGGCACAAATTTTGAATGTTTGAACCTGCGATTCCATAATGCCGGCCGTATCATAATAAACTCTCCTCTGACTTTTCACCGTCGTTTGTCCGGCGAATTGCTGATTACGCAATTTTTGCCGGTTCCGCCAGATTTCATAAACTTCCCGGGTAATCTTCTCAACGCGGCGAGTGACATCACCCGTCTGTTTCCATTTTCCCAAGTGATAATCCGGTTCGCAAATGCCGGAATAGTCCAGACCGGCCATGGCAAGAATAATCCCCGTATTCACATACGGCAGCGCCCCTTGAATCGAATAACCTCCCTCAAGAACGGCAATATCCGGATTGAGCCGTTGATTCAATGCCGCATATCCCTGAGCCGAAATTTTCATATTAGTCAGGGGATCCGTATAGTGATTGTCCTGTCCTGCGGAATTGATTATTAAATCCGGTTTGAATTCGTCGAGAATAGGCATCACCGCATTTTCCAGAACAAATTGGAAGCCTTGGTCGCCTGTCCCGGGAAGCAGCGGAATATTTATGTTGTAGCCATAGGCACCGGGACCGCCCAACTCATCGACAAAACCCGTTCCCGGATAAAGTGTCCGTCCGTCCTGATGAAAGGAAATAAATAACGTGTCGGGATTGTTCCAGTATATGTCCTGCGTGCCGTCACCGTGATGGCAATCCGAATCAATAATCGCCACCCGTCTGTCACCGTACTTCTGCCTGGCGTATTCCAGCCCGACCGCTTCGATATTGATAATACAAAAACCCCGGTCTCCGTATACAACACGCTGAGCATGATGTCCGGGCGGCCGGACAAGGGCAAACGCTTTATCCGTTTCCCCGGAAAGCACCGCATCAAACGCTCTCATCACACCCCCCGCAGCTATAAGGTGAGACTTCGTCAATACCTTCTCCTCGCTCGGATAGCAAAAATGGACGCGCTGGATATCATGGATTGTCGCAATTCCGGGATTAAAGAAATGAATGCCGTCGATATCCTCTATGCCTTCTTCCAGCAACTGATCCTGTGTATACAGGAGTCGCTCCTCACGTTCGGGATGCGTGGGAGAAATCGCCCAGTCGAAGGCCGGAAAAAATATAAGTCCTACCTGATTGTTTGCTTTCACATCACACCTCCCTCTGTAAAAAGTCCCGGTCTGATCTGCGCTTTCACACGAATATTTTTATCGGCGCCCAGATAACCCCGAACCATGTTAAAGCTGCTTGCTTCGGTGATTTCCGCCTCGGCTTGTTCGGAAGAAAGACCCATCGCTTTTCCGGCACTAATAACCTCTGCCAGGGCACGCTCGGCAGCTTGTCTTAAATCGTATGATTTGCCGATCTGCTCATTAATTTCCAGTTCGGGAATCGTAAGAACACCGCGCTCCGTATCGGCATGCAATGTAATCTCAACAGTCGGCTTTGCCAGCGCCGCGCCGATGGCGTTTGCCATCTCGTAGTGTTTCGGGTAGATGACCGGCAAGCCGATTTTCTTTTCCAGATATGGCGCAAGGGCCCGCGCAGGTCCGCCGATTACAGCAACAGTCTGCGGTTTAATTGTACGGTCTTGCAGCAATTCTTTAATGGTGTATACGGGGCTTGCATTGAGTTTTGCAAGTACCTCTTCAATCTTTTGCCGAATCTTTTCGCACATATGATCGACAATGTCCCGGGCAAAAACCTCGGGAGAAGCGGAATATTGCCGTGCCGTCCGCTCAAGAACGCTTCGGCTTGCATCCGTATGCGTCCCCCGCATCGCTCCCAAATAGACAAGAGCATCGGTGACCGTAAGATGTTCGCCGCCGAAGGCAACCGCGTGACCGAGACGCTCGGGGCCTATCCTGAGCATGCCGTCCGAAATGCGCACATGACTGTCTCCGCCCAGACCGATTGACGTGCTGAAAATCGCCCGCACCAGGGTTTTTCGTCCGTCAATCTCAATGCCTGACGGCTCAAAAACAGGAACACCGTCAACCAGAAAGAAAATGTCCGTTGTCGTTCCGCCGACATCCAAAAAACAACTGTCCGTTTGATTATCGGCAAGAAGAGCTTTCATACCCATAAAGCTGGCAGCGGGACCTGAAAGAATCGTCTCGACCGGTTTGGCCCTTGCTCCGGACAAATCGATAGTGCCGCCGTCCGCTTTAAGCAAATAGACCGGAGCCGTAATGTTTTTCTGCGCCAGTGCGGAACTGATAGCTTCGATAAAGCGCTGAAATGTCGGACCGACCGCGGCATTCAGGTAAGCCGTTTGAACACGTCTGGGGAAGTTAAGCTTCCCGGAAAGACTGTGCCCCATTGTGATGTTGTTATAATTATCGGCAAAATATTCTTTAACCTGCCGTTCGAAGGCCGAGTTGCGTGTCGAAAACTTGCCGACAACAGCCAGAGTTTCAACAGACTCCCGGCTGAAGCGCTCCTTAATCTCCCGCAGCCGGGCAGCATCCGCATCTTGCACAACCTTCCCGCGATGGTCAATGCTGCCGGAAACATACTCCAAGGAAGAACCTACGCGATCAAACTGCCATTTTAATCCCGGGCCGGTTTGCAAAATCAAGCCGACTGCTGCTACTTTATCCTCGACAATTGCATTCGTACATACCGTCGTGCTCAAATGAATTCGCTCGATATCACTATATTCCAGGTCATCAAGCAAAGCATCCAGACAGCGCCAGACGCTTTGGAAAAAATCGCTTGAATCGACGGGATGCTTGACGGATTTCACGAGTGTTCCGTTGCGAAGCGCGACACCGTCAATATTTGTTCCGCCCATATCAATCCCGATAATCATTTCGATAAACCCTCTGCATTTTTTGCAGAATCCGGCCTTTAATCGGTTTCCACAAAATATCGTTCTCTTTTAGTGAATAAAAAACTATAAATATTAACTGTATTTATTCTATCATCTCCGCGCGAATAATTCTATAAAAACGCCTTGTAATGACAAAACAGGGAACCCGTACGGATTCCCTGCAAGTATTTTATGTTTTCCGGCCGCCGGCAAGAAAGCGGAATTATTCTTTTTTGGCTTTCCTTCCATCGTCCTTTGCCGGATTTTGTTTAGCTGCGGTTTCCTTAGGCATGGCATCCTTGATGCTGAAGCTCATGCGGCCCATCCTGTCCTGTCCCATGCACTTAACCTTGACAACGTCACCGAGGGTCAGCACATCCTCTACCCGGTTAATTCTTTCCTTGGCAATCTTGGAAATGTGTACCATGCCCTCCTTGCCCGGTGCGAATTCAACAAATGCGCCGAAATCCTTGATGCTTACAACGGTTCCCTCGTAAATTTTGCCTTCCTCATACTCGGAAACGATCATGGTAATCAGGCGCCTGGCCTCCTCAAGGTTTTTCTTGTTAATACCGCAAATTGAAACAAGTCCGTCATCATCGATGTCGATTCTGACATCTGTCCTTGCGATAATCTCATTGATGACCTTGCCCTGCTTGCCAACGACATCGCCAATCTGCGACGGGTCGATCTGCATACTGATAATCTTGGGCGCATATGGTCCGACCTCGGGTCTGGGGGCGGAGATTGCGGGAAGCATAACTTCATTCAGAATATACATCCTTGCTTCCCTGGTGCGGGCGATTGCCTCTTCAACGACCGCGCGTGTAAGTCCGTTTATCTTGATGTCCATCTGGATTGCGGTGATGCCCACATCGGTGCCGGCAACCTTGAAGTCCATGTCTCCGAAGAAGTCCTCGAGACCCTGGATGTCGGTAAGCACCAGATAATCATCGTCCGTATCTCCGGTCACAAGGCCGCAGGAAATGCCTGCCACGGGCCTCTTAATCGGAACGCCCGCTGCCATCAGCGACAGTGTGGATGCGCAAACGCTGGCTTGAGAGGTTGAGCCGTTTGACTCAAAAGTCTCGGAAACCAGACGTATTGAATACGGGAACTCTTCCTCGGTAGGAAGAACCGGCAGGAGCGCTTTCTCAGCCAGTGCTCCGTGGCCGATTTCCCGGCGTCCCGGGGTTCTTGCCGGTCTGGTTTCTCCGACTGAATAAGACGGGAAATTATACTGATGCATATACCTCTTGGTGGTTGTGCTCAGGTTAATTCCGTCGAGCCTTTGGGAATCTGAAATCGGTCCCAGCGTGGTGGCGGTCATAATCTGTGTCTGTCCGCGGGTGAACATTGCGCTTCCGTGAACCCTTGGAAGGAAATCCACCTCGGCGGCAAGTGGCCTGATCTGGTCGATTGCCCTTCCGTCCGGTCTTTTGCGATCCTTGAGAATCATCTTGCGGACAGTCTTTTTCTGATACTCGTAAATGGCCTCATCGACAAAGCTCAGCCATTCCTCGTGCTCGGCTTCAAATTTTTCTTTGCACAGATCTATAATTTCGGCGATGTTCTTATCCCTGACCATCTTGTCATCGGTAAATACGGCCTCCTCCATTTTCTCGGGAGGAACGATTTCCATAACGGCCCGCGTAACTTCCTCGGGAATAACATAACGCTCATAGTCATGCTTTTCCCTGCCGCATTCGGCGACGATGGCGTCAATGAATTTGATGATTTCCCCGTTAAGTTCGTGTGCGGCATAAATTGCCTCAATCATCTTGTCTTCGGGGACCTCATTTGCACCGGCCTCAATCATGATAACCTTTTCTCTCGTGGATGCCACCGTGAGCATGAGATCGCTGATTATAGCCTGGGACTCGGAGGGGTTGAAAATCATTTTCCCGTCAATAAGTCCCACCTGTGTCATTCCGACCGGTCCGTTAAAGGGAATGTCGGAAATGCAGGTTGCAATTGAGCTGCCCAGCATAGCTGCCAGTTCGGGTGAACACTCGGAGTCAACGCTCATTACCAGGTTGCTCAGTGTAACGTCATTTCTGTAATCTTCGGGGAAAAGCGGGCGCATCGGCCTGTCAATTACACGACAGGTCAGGACTGCGTTCTCGGATGCACGGCCCTCTCTTCTAAGATATCCTCCGGGAATTTTTCCGACTGAATACATTTTCTCTTCATAGTCAACGCTCAACGGGAAAAAATCGATTCCCTCCCGGGGCTTTGCGGTTGCGGTTGCGGTTGAAAGTACGACTGTGTCACCGTAACGCATAAGGGCAGCTCCGTTTGCCTGAGCCGCCACCCTGCCGATCTCGACGCTTAGAGTCTTGCCGGCAAGGTTCATATTAAATGTTTTGTACATTTTTCCTCCTTTGCTTCAAGCGGAGGGACCGAAACCACTGATAAACCTGTGATTTATCCCGAGCTTATCAGTTGCTTCGGGCCTTCTCCTGCTTGTAATCTGATGTGATGTCCTCTCCCGCGGACAAAATTCTGCAGTATTGCTGATTTGCTGAAACAATATTAAAGACTTAGGGCCATAAGTCCTAAGTCTTTAAAAACAAGATTATTTTCTGATGCCAAGCCTCTCAATGAGAGTACGATATGCTTCGATATCCTTTTTCATGAGGTGGTCAAGCAGTCCTCTTCTCTTACCTACCATCTTAAGAAGTCCTCTTCTTGAATGGTGATCCCTCTCATGGGTCTTGAGATGCTCGCCCAGCTCCTTGATTCTGTGTGTAAGAATCGCAATCTGAACCTCGGGTGAGCCTGTGTCCTGCGGAGTCTTGCCATACTCCGCAATAAGCTGCGCTTTTGTCTCTTTTGTAATCATGTTATATCCTCCTGATTCTTGAAATCGCCTATGACCAAGAGCCGGTCGGAGATTCCGGACACTGAGTCATGGCTAAAAACAACGTAAGTATATTAGCACTCATTTATGTGTACTGTCAAGAAAAATGTTTTGAAGTATCAAGGCCGGAGTATCAAGGCTTATTTGATTTTTGCACCTTTTATCCTCACGACGCCCCCGGGACTTATTACATAATCCACTGCAACATCATGCGGATCGCTTTCAAGGCTGTCCACAATCTGGAAATCATAACACAGGGCCACCTTCACGAAACTGCGGTCCCTGTGTGCGGCAAAATACCTGTCGTAATAGCCTCCGCCGTATCCTGTTCTTGCTCCCGTCTTGTCAAATGCAAGTCCAGGCACTATAACAAGAGCGTCCACATCCGCAATCTCACCGGAGACGGGCTCTGCAATCCCCCTGCGCAAAGTAAAGCCTGCAGGGCACGGGGCGCCGTTATTTTCCGGTGCGGTGTTTTTTTTCGGCGCAGCTTTATTATCCGGCGCAAAGGTAATTTCCGCCGTGGCACCAATTTCCGGCGCAGTCTCCAGGAAGACGAATTCCATGCCTCCGCCCTCGAAAGTCCGCGGCACGGCAACCCTCTTTCCCTCCGCGATGGCCCGGGCAATTATCCGCCCCGTGTCCGGCTCCTGGTTAAATGACATGTATGCATATATAGCCTTTGCGCTTTTATATTCCGAAAGGCCGAAAAAATGCGTCATCAGCTTTTCCGACGCCGCCTCAATCTCCTCCCCGCCAAGGGCCCTTTTTCTTTCAATAATATTTTTACGTATACTTTCCTTGTCCATGCTTTACACTTATTTTGAAAACTCCGTCAGCATCATTTCCACTCCCAGCCGGTCGGGAATCCCGCCGGTTTTAATGCGCAAATCCGTGTCGGAAATTTCATCCATTATCTCTTCAATGCGCCGAAGACTGAAGTAATCCAGATGTCTTTGGTGCTTTCTTATTATGAAATCGCCCTTGCCCAAACGGGCGGCAATTTCCTGTCTGTCAAGGCCTTCCTGCGCAAGCTCACCCACCTGCAGCATTGTCCGGAACTGGCTTCTGATCATCGCCAGCACGAAAAGGGGAGGGCTTTGGTTGATTAGCAAACCGTGGTATTTTTCCAGTACAAGAGCGGAGTTATGACGGCACATCGCATCCAGCATGTCGAAAATCTTCTCTTCCACATTTTCCGCGCATACCGACAGGATGTCCCTGTCGGTGATTTCACTCCTTTCGCCGGCGTGGGCAAGAACCTTTTCAAATTCATTTCGCAGCAGGTCGTAATCTCTTCCCACACGGGTCACCATCAGTTTCAGTGTGCTGCGGCGCACCTGCTTTCCTGCCGCCGCAAAACCCTTTGCCAGCCACATTATTACGCGGTCCTCGTTGTCCTCGTCACACCTCACAACCGTACCGCTTTTGGCGACTGCCTTGTATGACTTTCTTTTTTGGCTTATCTCCGCCTCAAAAAAAGCAAGACAGGTTGTGGGCGGGAGATCGTCAAGAATTTTCTGCAACATTAGATCTGTAACTGCCGACTCTTCTTCGGCCTTTGCTTTCCCGGCGGCATCCCCTGGTGCTGCATCCTCCGGCCTTGCGTCTTCCGGTGTCGCGTCTTCCGATGTCGCGTCCTCCGGTCTTGCATCCTTTGACTTTGCGCTCTCTTCATCTTTCTTCTTTGCCGTGAAGAGTCCGCTGTTTTCCACAATTACCAGTCTCTTGTCCGCAAAAAAAGGCAGCGTAACCGCGCTGTCATATACCTCGGAAAGATTTATGTCCTTTCCCTCAAAGGCAATGTAATTCATGCTGCCGGGTCCTGCAATCAGGGCGCGCAGTTTGTTTTTATAATTTCTTAATTTGAATGCCTCCGGACCGTAGAACAAATAAACATTTGCCAGATTATCCTTTGTAATGGCCTTACCGTCTTTTGCCATGATTCAGTCTCCTGATTATCCGTGCGGTCATGCAACCGCCGCCTGCCGCGTTTCCCGGTAGGCATTTTAAATTGAAACTTTTCAGGTGCGCCCGTCCGCTGCCTGCCGGGTTTGCCGATTTTTTGTATTTTAAACCATTTTGCAGATAAAGACAATGTCTCCGCATTGACGCCTGCTGCCGGGTTGTCGGAATTTCATCTGTGCACTTAATCAGGGCGCGGAAGGCTTTTCAGTGCTATACTTCTATAGTTGCATTATTTGTAAATTCTTCTTTTATTATATACTTCTATAAAAGTAGCAACCTGTTTACTGCTTCTCTTCCTTCTTCGCTGAATCCGGAGGTGTCTGATTTGAGAAAGAAGCTTTCATCTCCTGAATCTTCAAAATGAAACTCTTTTCGCTGTCGCTTTCTTTCAGCATGGCAAGCATCCGAGCGGCGCTGTCCTCTTTCTCGCTGTCGGTCATATCTTTCAAAATCCCTGAACATAGAAGGCGTGTATTCCCCGAAAGTTTCCTCTCCGAAAACTTCTTCAATAATTCCCCGCGCTTGCTCATAAGTTATTTCCCCTTTCTCTGCGTCGAAAACCATCTGCATGGCCGAATCAATATCTGTGTAATTATCCAAGTTAAACCTGATGATTTTGCTTATGCCGGGATCATGTTTATTGAAATCCGTAAACACCAGCATATTGTCGATTGGTATTATAACATCCCCGTCTGCGGCTTTCTGATATTTTGATTTTTTATAATTGTCAATTTCCGCCATGAAGCGCCTGTGCCGGGCCATATCCATAACGTCTCCGAGATATTCTACATCCCGATAACCTCAAAAACGTCCCTTGATGAAATGTTTTTGAACGCTTCAGCTGCGTCAAGCGTTCCGCCGCTTTCAACAGCTTTCAGGAACCTTCTTCTGCGTATCCGTCCGCGTTTACGATTTTACTTGCCGCTACGGGATCGTTCTGCCCAAGGCCAGCTTTGGCATGAGGCACTTGCGCAACTGCTTTTATCGTTTTTGATTTTGCTCCCGGTGATATTTTCTTCTAAACTCATTTATGGTTTCAAACAAGTTATAGGAACCACGTAGACTCCATCTTTTCTCCGGTACGCAAAGGGCGCTTTGGCGCACAAAACAAGCATAAAAGAAGGTTCTTTCATTTTGTTTGTATCTATCTTTGAGGCCAGATCTTTCAAGTTTTTTGCGCCTTCTTCAATCAAGCTGTCCCCGCCCAGTTTTATCTCAATCAGACCATAAGAACCGTCTCCTAAGTGAATAACGGCATCACATTCCAATCCGTTGCTATCTCTGTACTGATAAATGCTGCCATCCAGGTAGTCCGCATATATTCTTAAATCACGGACACACAAATTTTCAAAAATGAGCCCCATGGTGTTTAAATCGCTCAACAAATCCTTTGGGCTGAGTTGCAAGGCCACGGTAGCAATTGAGGGATCAACAAAATACCTCGCATCTGTTGTTCTAATAGCAGCCTTTGACCTCAAATTCGGATTCCAAGCCGGTGAATCCTCAAGAACAAAGATTTTAGTTAGTGCGTCCCTATACGAATAAAGCGTAACAGGATCAAATGTACCGGTATGATTAGCCAATACATCTTGCCTGATAGTCTCCAGGGTTGCCCTGGTTCCGACATTCCTTGCATAGGATTTTAGGAATCTTTTTGCTTTTTCCTTATCTCTTTTCACAGAATCGACTCTGCTTATGTCAGTTGAGACAATGGCGTCAAAATAGTCTATGGCTTGAAAAAGCGCCTGTTTCTCAGCTAAGTCGACTGCTTTCGGCCAGCCTCCCCTGCAAATTAAGAATGCTATTCCCTCCAAATCGGTATCGCTTTTAGCGGATATTTCCTTATTTGCAAACAGGTCTCGAATTGCTACTTTGCCGCTCGAATCCTCAGACTCATACAAACTCATAGGTCTCATATAAAGTCTTGAAATCCTTCCTGTTCCGGTATGCATAGACTCATCTATTTCTGCAGGAACGGCAGAACCTGTTAAAATGAATTGGCCAAATTCATCTCTCAGATCAACCTCATATCTGACCGCATTCCATAAATTAGGAGCTATCTGCCACTCGTCTATTAGTCTCGGAGTCTCGCCTTCCAATAGTGTTCGCGGAGAAAGCTCTGCCATAGATTGATACTGCTTACTCATTTCAGGTTGATCCATTGAAATAAAACTACCTGCAATTTCTTTGGCACTGGTAGTCTTACCGCACCATTTAGGTCCCTCCAATAAAACAGCGCCTTTGGCTTCTAATCTTTCACTCAATAGTTTATCTATAATTCTTGGTAAATACTTCTTCATAAGTTTGTCACCTCAATTCTTAAGCAAAGAAATTATAACACGTTTTCAAGTATTGGTGCAACTTTTATTCAAGTGTTTGTTGTTATTTTTTTCAAGCATTTGGTGAGTTTTTGTTCAAGTATTTGAAAAAGTGTGTTTTGATAATTTATAAATGCGGGTAAAGATTGATATATTGCTTAAAAATATTATAAAAATCCGGTCAAAAATCCTAAAATAACCCTAAGCAACACACCAATTTTTGAGTTTCATACTTTATAGAAGCTCTAAAACCCTTTTGTTTACTACGTTTTTCCCCTCTATCATTATTATGACATACTCCCCTCCGCAAGACCGCTTACTGCCTCTCTTCCTTCTTCGCTGAATCCGAAGGTGTCTGATTTGAGAGAGAAGCTTGACGTTCCGCTTCCACTTTCGCCCTCAGGTTTTCCCGCTTGAATTGAGCTATCATCTCCTTCAGCCACTGTTCCTCGCGTCTCTCTGAAAACTCGTATGTTCTGAACATCAGGCTCCGCGGTTCTGCTGTATTCTCTGATTTCCGGTCCTCGTTCTTGCGGCCCTTCGTTGTTCCATCTCGTGTATCCGTCATATTTGCTCCTTTCCGCCTCGAAGACTGTTGACGGCTTGTTGCCGTAGTCGTTTATGATATCCGGGTCAATAAATCGGCCTTTTTCAAAAAACCGTAATATCCCTCTTGATACTGCTGTGCGGCTATGCCGTTTTTGTATTCCTCGTGTCTTTCCTTTACATGGTCGCTGTCCGGGACCAGTGCGTTATGAAGTTGTGATAATGGGTTTACAAGTACTGATGATTTGCCGGCGGCAGGAGGACCCATGACTACATCCAGACGTCTGCCCCGTTCTACAGGTCCATCATACACCTCGTTTCCTT
>JBMNRD010000005.1:0-174692 GCA_050944475.1 Lachnospiraceae bacterium | reverse complement strand
ACCTCAAGGCTGTAAAGCTCGTATATACATCTTGCGATTGCCGCGACAACCAGCATGGCAAGAATGATTACTATGATGAGCCAGGGTTTCATGCTTCTTCCTTATCTCATAAATGCCCGGCAGTTCTACCGGGCATTTATTAAATCTTACATCATTATAAACCTGTTTTTACAGTTCGGCAAGTTTCTTTAGATAATTGTACCTGAGGAGATTCCAGTAGCCTGAAGTAACGGCGTACTTCTCCTCTGCCTGCGCATTTTGCATGCCTCCTTTAATTCTGCAGTTAATGCAGGGAGCATAGGCAATTATCAATGACAGTCCCTCAGAGCTTTCAGCCTCAACAAATGCCTTGATGCACTGGTTCATGTCCGCACCATCGCAATCTGAGCAACATAGACATATCCGTAGCTCATGGCGATTCCGGCAAGATCCTTCTTTTTTACATCCTTACCGGCCGCTGCAAACTGTGCCGTCTCACCGCAACCTGCACATGCCCCGGAAAACTCAAGAAGGGGTTTCCTGAACTGGCTGCCTTTTACTGTATTTCCCTTGAATTTTTCCACCACTACCTGCATAATCTAATATCCCAGAAGATAAACCACCTATCCCTCCCATCGGCGTCTAAAAACTATTAAAATTCTCGCCTTGACCCATGTCCATATATATCCATATTACCATAAGTTTTTTACCATAAAAAGTCATAAAAAAGCGCCGATAAAACCGACGCTTTTAAAATTACTTCTTTACTTTACTTCAATAATTCCGCCATACCCAAAAGCAACAAAGTAAAAACCAGGCTCAACACTAGAGAAATCATAGACCGCATGTCCTTCCACAGTCGGTTCCCCTTTGATTACAAGTTCTTCTTTGTTGATATCGTCGCTATAAATTACAAAATCAGCGACAAACTCTTGAACTTTTAAGGCAGTCCCTTCCGCGTAAGTCACAGTATAAGTCTTCCCGTGCTCTAAATTCAATCGATCCTCTGCAGCAACAACATTCCCGTTTTCGTCCTTTATCTCGAAACTCTCTTCGTTACAAAAACGCAAAAACCCACTATGCGGAGTATGCGAACTTGACTCAGCCATCACTAATGGAATAGTAAAGCCAGTAATATTAACCGGCTCTAATATGATGTCCCTCAAGATACCCTTATCAAACACCATATCTTCTTTTTCTATCGTCATAACCGGTATATCTTCACTCAAAAGATAATCATTCACATCAGAAGTCCATGTCATTATCGGAACCTTCGCCTTCTGAACAGGATAGCTGTCTAAGTAAGCCAAATATTTCTTGTCGCCCTTCTTTATAAAGAAACCACTTGCTTTCAGCCGAATCATTCCACTCGACTTTCCTATTACTTTAGTGTCAATAAACTCATCCGTAACCTCAAATTCAGCATATGGATCTTCCGGTTTAACTACAACCTCTGTTGCTTCTGAGCTTTCTTGAGGCATCTCAGTCTTAGTACTGGCTTCAGCACCTGCCCCTTCGTTTCTTGTTTCTTCTCTTGACTCACTTTCAGTCTGGCCTACGCCAGGCTTCGACGTTGTTTTGGCTGATTGACCTGAACATCCTGTCAAGAAGGAAAAGGTCAACAGGACAGCCAATAAAATTCCTAAAATCTTTTTCATAAATTTCATCCTCCTTTAAATTTGTTAGGCTTCCAAGTAATTTATCTTGAACCGCCAATCTATAAAAAGACTTTTAGAAAATTAAGAAGTAATTTTAAATTCTTAAGTTTCTAGAAACCCCTAAAAAGGTCCTTGTCGGGACGATTGCTGACTATCAGGTCCCCGCCTATGAAAACGGCATCCGGCTCTTCCTTGATTATCATCGAAAGAAGTTTTTCGTTTCCCCTGCCATAAACGCGACCATGCAAATCGGAGATAAAAACAAGTCTGAACCTCTCCCGCAGTCCGGAAGCATGGATGACGTATCTGTTTACCTCAAGGCTGTAAAGCTCGTATATACATCTTGCGATTGCCGCGACAACCAGCATGGCAAGAATGATTACTATGATGAGCCAGGGTTTCATGCTTCTTCCTTATCCCATAAATGCCCGGCAGGTCGACCGGGCATTTATTAAATCTCACATCATTATAAACCTGTTTTTACAGTTCGGCAAGTTTCTTTAGATAATTGTACCTGTCCTTTGCCTCCTGCTCCGACCTGGCAAAGAGCTCCTTTGCCCTTTCGGGATTCTGTCTTTCAAGCGCGCTGAAGCGAACTTCTCTCCGAAGGAAATCAATATACTCCATCGAGGGCTCTTTGCTGTCAAGAATGAGCGGGTTGGCACCTTCCTCCTTCCTTCTCGGATCGTACCTGAGGAGATTCCAGTAGCCTGAAGTAACGGCGTACTTCTCCTCTGCCTGTGCGTTTTGCATGCCTCCTTTAATTCCGTGGTTAATGCAGGGAGCATAAGCGATTATCAATGACGGTCCCTCATAGCTTTCAGCCTCAACAAATGCCTTGATGCACTGGTTCATGTCCGCACCCATCGCAATCTGAGCAACATAGACGTATCCGTAGCTCATGGCGATTCCGGCAAGATCCTTCTTTTTTACATCCTTTCCGGCCGCTGCAAACTGTGCCATCGCACCGGTCGGGGTTGATTTGGATGACTGCCCGCCCGTGTTGGAATAAACCTCAGTATCAAGAAGCAGGATGTTAATGTCCTTGCCGCTTGCAATAACATGGTCAAGACCGCCGAATCCGATGTCGTAACCCCAGCCGTCACCGCCGATAACCCACTGGCTTTTCTTTGAAAGGTATTCTTTTTGTTCAAGTATCTTGGCAGCCCCATCATCGCCGCACTCTGCCAGGGCGGCAATGAGCTCTTCGGCTGCAGGTCCGTTGGCAGCGCCGTCGGAAAAGGTTTCAAGCCATTTTTTGCCTGCTTCTCTTGCAGCATCGTCTTTACCGTTTTCCACAATGGCCTCAACCCTGGCTTTCAGGGATGCGCGGATTGCATTGTTTGCCAGAACCATGCCGTAGCCGAATTCCGCCGCATCCTCGAAAAGTGAGTTTGACCAAGCCGGTCCCTGTCCTTTTTCATTCACGGTAAACGGTGTTGAGGGTGATGAATTCCCCCAGATGGATGAACAGCCGGTTGCGTTTGCAACGTAAGCCCTCTCACCGAAGAGCTGAGTCATCAGCTTCACGTACGGCGTCTCACCGCAACCGGCACATGCCCCTGAAAACTCAAGAAGGGGTTTTCTGAACTGGCTGCCCTTGACCGTATTTTCCTTGAATTTTTTAAGCACGTCTTTCTTTGCGGGAATATCCGAAGCATATGCGAATATTTCCTGCTCTCCGATTTGGCTCTCGGCATCCTGCATCTTCAAAACATCCGACCTGGCATTGCCCGGACAGATATTTACGCATGACCCGCAGCCCGTGCAGTCAAGAGTGGAAATAACAATGGCGAATTTGTATCCATCAAGTCCGATGGCGTCCTTCGATTTCATTCCCGTCGGAGCATCGGCCGCTTCTTCCTTTGTCATGATAACCGGACGTATTGCGGCATGCGGGCACACATATGAACACTGGTTACACTGAATGCAGCCTTCCGGACTCCAACAGGGTACATCAACAGCTATACCTCTCTTCTCGTAGGCGGCGGTGCCTGAGGGGGTATAGCCGTCCTGATACTTCAGGAATGAAGAAACGGGTATTCTGTTTCCCTCCTGGGCGGAAACAGCGCGCTGGATCGTATTTACAAACTCCACTGCTTCCGGTCTTCCTTGAGAATGCACCACACCGAGAACCTCATCCTCGGCGTCTTTCCAGTCGGCAGGAATTTCAACTTTGACAATCTGCTTTGCGCCTGCATCAATGGCCGCGTAATTCATGTTTACGATGTCATCACCCTTGCGCCCGTAGGTCTCTTTCGCGGCCTCCTTCATAAGGCGGTTTGCATCTTCAGAGGGAATGATGCCCGCCAGCTCAAAGAATGCCGACTGCAATACGGTATTTATTCTTCCACCGAGGCCTATTTCCTTTCCGATTTTTATTCCGTCGATTGTATATAGGTTGATATTATGTTCTGCAATATATCTTTTTGCCTGTCCGGGCAAATTCCGGGACAGTTCATCAATATCCCATGGACAGTTAAGAAGGAATGTTCCGCCTTCCTTGACGTCCTGTACCATGTTGTATTTACGCACATAAGAAGCATTGTGGCAGGCCACGAAGTCGGCCCGGTCAATCAGATAAGTAGACCTGATCGGATCTTTGCCGAATCTCAGGTGAGATACCGTCACACCGCCGGACTTCTTCGAATCATAATCAAAATAGGCCTGGGCGTATTGGTCGGTATTGTCGCCGATAATCTTAATTGAATTTTGATTGGCTCCTACGGTTCCGTCGGCACCCAGCCCCCAGAATTTACAGCAGATGATGGAGGGCGGAACAGTTACCGGATTATAAGATGTATCGAGGGAAAGATCTGTCACATCATCATTAATTCCGATTGTGAATTCTTTCTTCTCTGTATTTTTGAACAGAGCGATCAGCTGCGCGGAATTGGTATCCTTGCTGCCAAGGCCGTAACGGCCGGTAAAGACCGGAGTGTCATGAAAAGCACTTTCCCGAAGGGCTGCCACAACATCAAGATAAAGGGGCTCACCTATGGAACCGGGTTCCTTTGTCCTGTCAAGCACACTGATCTGCTTAACCGTATTCGGGATTACGGCAACAAGCCTGTCTGCGCAGAAAGGCCGATACAAACGCACCTTAATCACACCGTATTTTCCGCCTTGTGCATTCAGGAAATCCACAACCTCACATGCCGTCTCGCATACGGAACCCATGGCAATGAGCACATGCTCGGCATCAGGGGCGCCGTAATAATTAAACAAACCGTAGTCGGTACCAATTTTGGCATTGACCTTGTCCATATATTCCTCAACAACGGCCGGCAGCGCTTCATAATGCCTGTTGGTTGCTTCCCTGATTTGGAAGAAAATATCGGGATTTTGCGCGGAGCCCATCTGGCAGCCCCTGTCAGGATTAAGAGATCCGGCCTTGAATTGCCTGACGGCATCCATGTCAACCAGTTCCTTCAAATCCTCATAATCCCAGACTTCTATTTTCTGAATCTCGTGGGAGGTCCTGAAGCCGTCAAAGAAATTCACAAACGGAACCCGCCCTTTGATTGCGCTGCAATGGGCAACCGGTGTCAAATCCATAACCTCCTGAACGCTGCATGCGCCCAAAATGGCAAAGCCCGTCTGCCGGCAGGCATAGATGTCCGAATGATCCCCGAAAATGGAAAGTGCATGGGTAGCAATTGCTCTGGCAGATACATCGATGACTGCCGGCAACTGCTCTCCCGCCATCTTGTACATATTCGGAATCATAAGAAGCAATCCCTGTGATGCTGTAAATGTGGTGGTAAGGGCTCCCGCAGCAAGCGAGCCGTGTACAGCTCCGGCGGCTCCTGCTTCAGATTGCATCTGCTCAACTGCGACTTCACGACCAAAAATATTTTTCAGACCATCTACAGCCCACTTGTCAGCCAGCTCAGCCATGACGGATGATGGTGTAATTGGATAGATGGCCGCAACGTCTGAATAAGCATAAGAAACATGAGCTGCAGCGGTATTGCCATCCATTGTTTTCATTTTTCTTGACATACCGATTCCTCCTAATTGTTATTGACCCGTCGCAAATCCGGTAATGCGGCGGAACTGTTTTTTCGATTCAAATCATATTAAATTGAGTAATTTATTGTACAAATATTTATACAAACCGCTAAATATTATACTACGTATGATTATAACTTTCCACCATTAATTTGCAATATCCCGGTGCTTTTTAAATACAATATATAACATACCCGGGAGCGATGCTCCCGGGCTGTCTGTCAGTTTTAAATCAGCCGTCCACATTACGTCCGTCGTTATTAAAAAGCTTCTTTTCCAGCTTTACAACGACAATAAGGCTTTTTGCGGTCAGCCTTGCCGATATAGTTCCGGCTTTACAGGAAACAAATCAATATTTTTTGATCCACATTGCGGGTCTGATTCCGCCTTCTTCATTGGTAACTCCACCGTGAGGTCCATGATAATCAACGGCTCCTTCAACGGTTACGCATGCCTGAACATCTTTGGCTTCTCCCATAGTACGAAGGTGCCACCATGCAGGCTGCCCGTCTGTGTTCTTGGCGATAATATAATCTGAACCCACAAGGTACTGCTCTGCCTCTTCGATACTGAGGATGAATATTTTATCTGTTGTATCATTGCCACCTGTGATTCCATACTTGGAGTTGGCTCCTGTTACTACATTTGTTTCTTCAATCCTTGCCTTTTCATCATCTGAGAAGGTCTGATCAAAAAACTCATCGTTGAGGAATATCCTGATCTCGCTCGTCTCCCATGTCGATTCTCCTCCTGCAGAATTGAATGCCTTTTGGCCTACAATATCCTGAGAAACGACAAACTGTTTGCCGTCTCTATCTTCAAGAACCAGCCATGTGAGTTCACCAATCTGAACAGTTTCATATGTCTTACCCACATTATCGGAATCTTCCTTACCTTCATCCGCAGTATGAACTATACCGGCCTTGAGGTCTTCAAGAAGCTTAACGGAAACTTTAACGAACTCCTCAGCACAGCCTCTGGCAAATCCCGTTCTCTTAAACTCCCATGTCTGAAGGTCGTATGCTTCCTCGTCCGGCATATATTTTTGATCTCCATCTAAGAATCCCATAAGCAAAGTGTAGGGATAAGGAGACTGCTCCATTATCTGCGAACCTGTAATTGCATTAAGCTCCGCTTTAAGTCCTACGAAAGCAATATCATCACCAAATGCCATTGAAGTAACGTCGATTTCCACTTCTCCGTCCCCTGCGGCATTGCCGTACATGAAACTTGTCTTGGATACAGCCACGGGAGCGCTTGTAATATCACAAGTAAGTCCCTCTAACAAAGCGATAGCATCATCGCCAATGACTTTACCGTACTTTTCACTTAAAGCAATACCCTCTTCAACGCTGAGTTCAATCTTTTTAGCCTTGTTCTCAACTTCATCCCAGACATGGAATGTAGTGGTTTCCTTGGAATACTGATCACCTGTTGCCGGCATAAGGAACATTGCAGGGCATCCGTACTTGTCTTCCATCATGATGCAGGCAAAACCTGTAAGGTCGGCAGAGATTTTCCTGATATTGTCTTTCATACCGGTATTGTCAATAGTGGTAGGCTTCATGCCATAGTCCATAGCGATTCCGATAGGCTTACCGTCAAGACTGTCGAAACGGATAACAGTCATGGTCTTATCCGAATATCTTTCCTCATTAAATCCGAGATACCAACCGTCATTAAGCTCCCAATCGCGGTTAACATTGGCATCACATTCACCTTGAGCGACTCCCATTACTGCAGGCTGGAAGCTTGCAATCGCATCATCGACCGCTTTTTTGGCAGCCGTCATGACCGACTCGACGAACAGGTCTCTTTGGGTCTTGTCTTCGGGAGCATGAGGAGTCGTGATGTTATGGTTTGAATGAACCAAAACATTGTCACGCGGTGTACCGCTCTTTTCTGCAACATAATCCTTGATTGATTCGATAATGTCGCCCGGTGTATTGACAAGTTCAAGTGAAACAATAGCCGCTTTATCGATATCTTCAATCAACAATACTCTTGCATAAGGATTGATGTGTACCTCACCGCTGAATCCCTCAACAGGAAACATATCTTTGGCAAATACGATTTCAGCAGCTCCGGCACCTGCCTGAATGCTGCTTTCCGCCTGAACATTGCTCTCCTGCGCTGCTTCGGTCGAAGTGTCTTCTTCGGGCTTCTCAGGCGAGCAGGCTGCAAGTCCGAAAATCATTGCTCCTGCCAGCAAAAACGCAAAACATTTTTTCATAAATCTCTCCCTCCTTTTTGTTTAGTAAAACGATGTCCCGACAACGGAACTGCCTGTATTATATCATAAAAATCCTTTGACAATCAGAAATAAATAATCGGAACACGTCTTAAAACAGCGGAAAACGACCGTATCCGATTTTTCCCCTTGACAAATCCCGTGATAAAATGAAGAATGTATATGCCGGTTTTATCCGGCATATACATCCGTAGCCCAATGGATAGAGCGTCGGCCTCCGGAGCCGGAGATGCGGGTTCGATTCCCGCCGGATGTATTTTTTATGCGCAGATTTTACCTTCCGACCTGAAATACACATACGCATGTCCTGAAAGGTGCTCTTCCTTCGATAAAACAGTCTCGTTAACATCCCTGATCATGCTGTCAACACTTTCCCTTTTCATGCTTCCAAGGGGCGCAACCAATATTTCATGGACACTCGAGGGGATAATCAACACATCGTCTTCAAATCTGCTTGCATATTCTTCCATCATCTTCAAATCCAGCATATATATGGCACCGTTGCATCCTGTTTTACTCCCCACAACATATACCTCAGGGAAATCTCTCGGGCACCCGAGCTTACCAAATCCCGCCTCTGTTTCCATGATTTCACTGATTGTCCTGACGCATTTGCCGTTCAAACGCTTTGTGTTCTCTGTGGCAAGATGAATCAAATCCGAGGTTTTCTTATCCCATTCCTGAAGCAAATTATTATCAACAGTCAATATAGAACAGCCCTTTTTGCTTTCTATCATGATATAGAAAACAACCGAAAGGTCAAGAAAGGAAATACTCGGAATCCGCTGCAGCAGCTTGCTGTTATAACGGGTGTTGACCAAACGACAGCAGATTTTATCCGAAACGTTTTCAAAATCCGAGATAAAACCGTATCCCATCCGCTGCTCGGGATAATCCATCGATGCAAGCTCCATAAGAGCACCGGCAATCTTATCCACCGGATTGCCCTCCTTATAAACCTCGTACCAGATGTTAAGGTACTGTGTAGGGAAAACCTCGTGCTCGGCATCAACAACGGTCACGGCATCAAATAACTCCCCGTTAAGCTTCGGCACCCGGTTCTGCTCAAGTCTTTCTCCGGGCTTCAGCAGCTTTTCCATTTCGGCTACCAATACCGATTTGAATTCTTCATAGTTCATTTTGTCTCCTCTCCGTCTGACAGGACAAATTGTCTCCGATCAACGTAAAGAAACCAAGGGATTCACAGCCCCGCCAGACTTAAAATAAAAAATTGAAATACCATTCCCCGAACGGAGAATGCGCAGATAATGAAAAATCTGTAGGGCAATTTTACCCTACAGATTTTATAAAGTCAATATCGGATACAGCTATGCCCTTGCGGAATACTCTCCGGTACGGGTATCGATCTTTATCATTTCTCCCTGCTCAATAAAGAGCGGTACCATAACCTCGACCCCGGTCTCTACAATTGCCGGCTTTCTGGCGCCGGTTGCAGTATTGCCCTTAAATCCCGGCTCTGTCTCGGTAACCTCAAGAACAACGGTAATCGGAGGCTCTACGGAAAACACTTTGCCCTTATACGAGCATACCTTGACCTCTTCGTTTTCCTTGACAAATCTCATCTCCTGGACAATATCCTCCATGTTGATCATGGTCTGCTCATAAGTGGTTGTATCCATAAAAACATACATCTCACCGTCATTGTAAAGATACTGCATTGTTGCTCTGTCAATATGTCCATTTTCAAATCTGTCTGTCGGATTGAATGTTCTTTCAACAACGCCGCCCGAGATAACGTTTTTAATCTTGGTTCTTACAAAGGCTGCGCCCTTGCCCGGCTTGACGTGTTGGAAATCAATAATCTGATAAAGTTCTCCTTCAATTTCTACAGTGAGGCCGTTCCTGAAATCCCCTGCTGATACCATATACTAATCCTCCTAAAATAAAAATCAAAATAATATAACTGAAAATACAGCCTGTTTCAATTTAAAGGGTAAATCCCAAAGTTTCAACTATTTCTTTGCTTATCTGCTCAACATTTTTATTTTTTGTATCGATAATCACGTCTGCAACACTTTCGTATAACTTAGTATTGCTGTTTATCAGCTCACGGATGTAATCAAGGTCAATATTATCCGCAAGCAGGGAACGCGTCTTGTCATTCTTAAGTCTTTCGCTTATTGTCTCCACATCCGCCTTCAAAAAGATAATAATCCCGTTTTCCTTCATCAAATCTATGTTTTCCTGTCTGAGCACCACCCCGTAGCCTGCGGAAAGCACCTGATAGTTTTTCTTCAGCACCTGCCTTAAATACTTGCTCTCTTTATCCCGGAAAAGTTCCTCCGAGGTGGAGCGTATGTCGGCAACGGCTGCCTGCTCTTTCATCTCTATGTATGAATTAAGGTCTATCTTTTTCAACCCATAATCCGCGGCAAGAGCACTGGCCACCGCCGTTTTCCCCGCGCCCATGAAACCTACAAGGATAACCTTTTTGTAATTGTTATGAATAAGATCAAGGATACTTTTCATTCCCTGAACGTTTATCTGTCCGGGAGCCGAAGCTCTGGTTATAGCGGCGAATGTTATGGCGCTTTCAAGGAATTCTCCCATTATCCTTGTTATCATCCCCAGATGTCCCATTGAAATGGCAATGACCGGACATGAAGAGAGGTTGCTTGTCACTTCCTCGGTTGCATTCATCAGGGCAAGCACATCCTTTTTGGAATTCGGCATGTAAGCCACTTTAATAATATCCGCCCCCAGCCTTTCCATTTCCAAATAATCCTTTATAATCTCATCTTCAGAGGGTGTCTTTATAAAATCATGCTTCGAAATAATTATTATGGCGCCCTCGTCCTTAAGCAGCTCTACGAAAGTAGAATCCCCTTCGAGAGAAGATGCCTCAACATCCACAATGTCCGCAAGTTTTTCTTTCGCGACCATCATGATAAGCTGCCTGTAATATTCCTTCGCAGCGTCGGTTTGCCCGCCCTCGTCCTTGCTCCGGAATGTGAATATCACAGGCTTTTTTGCGGCCCTCTTTATCTTGCGCAAAAGAGATTTGACCCGGTCCGGCTCAAGCACCTCCTCGAAATGGTCTGCGCGTAATTCAATCATGTCACAGGCCGCATCATTTGACATATCAACAAGGTTGAGAATTTCTTCGGCAGTCTCGCCGATAACCAGTGCGCAGATTTTCGGCCGCCCCTTGCCAATTGATATGTTTCTGACTTTTATGATTCTACTCATGACAGTTCACCTCCCGAGTGCCGGCGCGGAAAAAATCACTCCACGCTTTCAAACTGACTATTGTAAAGCTCCGCATAAAAACCATTTTTTGACATAAGCTCATCATGGTTGCCCTGCTCTATGATATCACCGTTGTTCATAACGAAAATCAAATCGGCGTTCTTTATGGTGGACAGTCTGTGGGCAATTACAAATGACGTTCTTCCCTTCATCAGCCTGTCCATGGCCTCCTGTATCATTTTCTCAGTACGTGTATCAACTGAGCTTGTCGCTTCATCAAAAATGAGGAAGGGTGCATCCTTAACCATGGCCCTTGCAATAGTTATAAGCTGTCTCTGGCCCTGGGAAACGCTTACCTCTTCATTCAGTACTGTATCATATCCTTGGGGCATTGTCTTTATAAAATGATGAATTCCCACCATTTTTGCGGCGTTTATCACCTCTTCATCCGTCGCGTTCTTGCTGAACATGATGTTATCTTTGAATGTTCCCTCATACAGCCAAGCATCCTGCAACACCATTCCGAACAGATTGCGCACCTCCGCCCTGCTCATTTCTTTCATGTCAACTCCGTCAATGGTGATTCTGCCCTCCTCAATCTCATAAAAACGCATCAACAGATTGACCAGCGTGGTTTTTCCCGCCCCCGTGGGCCCTACAATGGCAATTTTCTGCCCCTTTTCAGCCTTGGCGCAAAAATCCTTAATAATCAGCTTGTCCGGAGTATATCCGAATTTAACGTGTTCAAATACTATTTCACCTCTAAGCCTGTCAGGACTCAACTGTCTTTCCTTATATGAGTCATCTTCTATTTCTTCCTCCTCGAGAAATTCGAATACTCGCTTGCTGGCGGCGGCCGCCCCTTGGAGCTGGGTAAATATCCTGCCGAGCTGTTGAAGGGGGTTGGTAAACAACCTGACATATATCATAAACGCGACAACAACGCCGAAGGTTATTGTGCCCCTTGCCGCCATGACCGCTCCCGCAACACATACTGCCACATAACCCAGATTTCCCACAAAGCCCATGACGGGGATCATAATTCCCGACAGAAACTGGGATTTCCATGTGGCATTGTAAAGCCTGTCGTTTATAGTATTGAATTTTTCTCTTTCCTGTTCCTCGCCGTTATAAACCTTAACTATGCTGTGATTTGTATAAACCTCTTCGGCCTGCCCCGTCAGACATCCCAACTCGGCCTGCTGCGCAACAAAGTATTTCTGGGAATTCTTTGTAATGAGCAGCAGGATAACAAAGCCCAATGCCGCTGCTCCGATTGCTGTAACGGCAAGCGTCCAGTTGATAATCATCATAATGATAATAGAGCCGATGAATTGTGTTCCTGCCTGAAACAAGGCTCCGACACTTTGCATCATTGTAAAGCAGATTGAGTCCACATCATTGGTAACCCTTGAAAGCAGATCGCCTACCATGGAATCGTCAAAGAATTTCAACGGCAACACGTTGATTTTACGATTAATTTCTCTCCTCAGCCTGTAACCCGTTTTCTGAGTCGTCACTGTCATAAAATATGACTGGAAGAAGTCCATGATAAAGGAAATAATATGGAGAAATATCAGAAACAACGCTGTTTTAAGCACAGCCGGGATATCCACAGGCTCGCCGTACAAGCCCTCTCCGATAATGTCCGCAATTTTTCTGATGTAGTTGGGGCCCACAACGGTCAATACGGTTCCCACAGTGGCAAAAAGTATTGCAAATCCAAGCAATATCGCATGCCTTTTCATATATTTGATTAGCGGTATCAGATATCTGAAGGAGGCTTTTTCCGCACTTCTACGCATCTTCCAATTCCTCCTTTGACAGCTGTGAATAAGCAATCTGCCTGTATACCTCACAGGATTTCAAAAGTTCCCTGTGAGTGCCCAGACCGACCACCCTGCCTTCATCAAGAACCACAATTTTATCGGCATCCTTGACAGTCCCGATACGCTGAGCAACAATCAAAGTGGTAACCCCTTCGGTTTCTTTTTTCAGTTCCTTTCTGAGCTTCCTGTCGGTCTTATAATCCAGAGCCGAGAAAGAGTCGTCGAAAATAAAGAATTCAGGCTTTTTGTATATTGCTCTGGCAATAGATATCCTCTGCCTTTGCCCTCCTGAAAAATTGACTCCGCCCTGTGCCACGGGAGCATCTATTCCCAGTTCCTCCCCTTTAAGAATATCCCCGCCCTGTGCAACCTCAAGCGCATGAACAATTTCTTCTCTGCTTCCGCCCCGACCGTTACTGCCGTAGTCAATGTTTGAGCCGATGGTTCCCTTAAAAAGAACCGCCTTTTGAGGAACATATCCCATCTTGCCGTGGAGATCTTTCAGATTATATTCCCTGACATCCACACCGTTCACAAGAACCGCTCCTTCGGTCACATCATAAAAACGGGGTATCAGATTTATTAAAGTGCTTTTGCCGCTTCCGGTGGAGCCGATAAAGGCTGCTGTCTCACCCTTTTCCACCGTAAAAGATACATTTTCCAGTACGGCGGCCTCGGCGTCGGGATATTTGAATGTGGCATTCCTGAATTCGATGGTTCCCCGGTTGCCCGGAACCTCCTTAAGGTTCCCATCCCGTATCCTTACTTCCCTGTCAAGCAGTTCATTGATACGGGCAGCCGACACTTCTGCTCTCGGGAAAATCATAAAAACCATGGAAATCATCATAAAGGATATCAGAATCTGCATAACATATGCCATGAAAACAACAAGGTTTCCGAATATCCCTATCCTTTCCGTAACTGCGGCCGCATTAATAACAAATGCACCGACAATGTATATAGTCAGCGTAGTACAGTTCATGACAAACTGTATCCCGGGATGTAAAAAAGACATAACCTTCCCTGTAAACAGGTGGGCTTTGAGTGCCTCTACATTGGTCTTGTCGAATTTTTTCCTTTGGTATTCTTCAGCATTATATGCCCTGACAACCCGCACGCCGTTCAGGTTTTCAGAGGTGAGTCTGTTTATTGTGTCCGTAAGTTTTTGAAAAATCCTGAACTTGGGAGTTACAAGAATCCTGTTTATAATGAGATGAACCACAACTATTGCTATGGCAATGCCGGTAACCAGAAGCCATTCATTTCCCTTGCCGATAATCTTACAGAAAGCCCATACCGCAATGACCGGCGCACGCAAAAATGCCAGCAGTCCCAGGGCAATAAACATCTGTATCTGAGAAACATCATTGCCTGTCCTCGTAACAAGGCCGCCCGTAGAAAAACCGTTTATCTCCTGCATGGAGAAGTCCATTATCTTCGCGTAAATGTCATGTCTGAGTCTTTTGGAAAAGCCGGCTGATACCCTTGAGGTAAAAAAGCCCACCACAACGGTACAAATGACATCTCCCACCGCACAGGCAAGCATGGCAAGACCGGCGCGGAGAACATCGCCGGATGAACCTCCCGCCTTGACGATAGTGGTTATTTCCGTCATGTAGTCCGGAATGGTCAGCGTCAGCCAGACTGAGATAACAACAAAGACTACAATAACAGCAATATATACCATGTCTAATGGGCGCAGCCTTTTAAATAACTTTGCCATATCAGAACCCCGTTTTTCTTTTTTGGATATTTTATTCTAATTAAGTAATATGAACCATTCGGCAATGCGCCTAAGCTTTATTCCGAAAATGGGATCGGCTCCCATGGGCTTTACGAATATTGAATATATTCCCAGCTTGTTGGCGCCCCTTATGTCTGTGAAGAGCTGGTCCCCCACCATTATGGTTTTCTCGGCGCTTACCCCCAAGCGGCTCATGGCGTTTTCATAACCGGACGGTCCGGGCTTGGCCGCCAGAAACTCGTATGGACTTTGAACGTGCCTTGCAAACGGTTCTATCCTCTCTTGTGAATTGTTTGATACAATGCAGGTTTTAAAACCTGTTTCCCTGAGTCGGGAAAACAGCTCCGCCGCCTGCTCCGTGGCGGGTGCATCATGCAAAACAAGGGTATTGTCCACATCGAACAATACCGCTCTGTATCCCATATCATAAAAACTCTGGAAATCGATTTCATAGGCGGATGCGCAATGCATCCTCGGAAGTATCTTTTTGAACATATTAATTGGTCAGTTTCTTTATCTCATCGATGAATGTGCTCACATCCTTGAATTCCCTGTAAACAGAAGCGAATCGCACGTATGCCACCTGATCGACCTCTTTAATGCGGTTCATTACTATCTCTCCGATGACAGAACTTTTCACCTCTGAAACTCCAAGTGAAAAAATATCGTTTTCGATATCATCCACAAGCTGCTCTATCCGCGCTGCGGAAACGGGCCTTTTGTAACATGCTCTGAGGACACCGCTTTGTACCTTGGTTCTGTCGTACGGTTCCCTATTATTGTCCTTTTTGATAACAATCAAAGGAATTGTCTCTATTTTCTCATATGTAGTAAAACGTTTTTTACACATGATACACTCACGACGGCGTCTGATGGCAGAATGATTATCGTTCGGTCTCGAATCTGAAACCTTGGTATCAAGGCATCCGCAAAATGGGCACTTCATGGGCTCTTTTCCTCCCAATGTGTATATGAAAACTGTCTAAATGATAATACTATATTTTGTACATATTATCAATGCTTTTCTATGTCTTGCGGTAATACGGCCCCGCTATGTCTGCTGAAAACCTGCACTTATATCAAACCGAAACGGACAAGTGCATTGTAGACCCCGTCCTCATTGAAAGGTTCCGTCTGATACGGCACTTGCTTTTTCAAGGAATCCTTTCCGTTTCCCATAACAACGCCGTATTTCACCAGCTTGAGCATATCAAGGTCATTATAACTGTCCCCGAACCCATATGAGTTTTCAAGACTGCCTCCGGCAACTTCCAAAAGCTTTTCCACCCCGCAGCCCTTTGAAAGGTGCTTCGGAATAGTCTCAAGAAGATATCCGGAGTGATCCACCCATATATAATCGTCCCCCAGGGCATCAATTACTCCCTGAGCGTTGCTGTCTTTTGTGTACATTGCACTGACCTTGGATACATGCATGTTGTTCACATAATCAATCGGTTTCAGTTTATCGGGTATGTGCATCTGGTAAATGCGGTAAATCATATCCTCTCCGTCTTCCACATATTTGGGATCATAGTAAAAATTCTCGTGCCCCTCGGGATAAGTGGCAAAGCCGTTGCTTTGGAAGATGTTTACCAGTCTCATTACTTCCTCCTGCGGAAGCTCAAGGCAGCTGATAACCTCTCCCTTCCATGAAATGTAGGAGCCGGCACCTGCGATAATACCGTCAAAATCCATATTAATAATTTCATCGAAAATCATCACCCTCGTCCTTCCTGTACACAAAATAGGATGATGTCCGTTTTCCTTCAGTTTTCTGACCGCTTCCACGGCGGATTCAACCAGACCGTATTTATAGTCATAAATTGTTCCGTCAATGTCAATAAAAATAAATTTTCTGTCCTTCGCCAAATTCCTTCTTTCCTTTCTGTGACTTGCGCTGCCTTTTAAGAGGTATGTTTTTATTATTTTACCATATCAGTATGAAGCAAATATGTTTTTTATGCAAATGTAAAAATTGAAAACATCGTTGGCCTGTGTTATAAAGTCTGTTAAAATAAGCAGTTCATGTTCCGGCTCTTCTTGATAAAGCACGGACTAAGAGGAGAATATTTATGTCCTGGTTTATTTATTCGCTGATTTGCCTGCTTGGCTGGGGCTGTGCCGACCTTTTTTACAAGATGGGCACCGATAAAAACGACCGCTATTCCCATCTGAAAATTGCCGTATGGGTAGGCCTTGTTATGGGTGTGTCGGCATTCCTGCTAATGCCGTTTGCCGAAACAGGCTTCAGTATCGGCTCATTAATCGCAAATGCAGTAAAGTACCTGCCCGTTTCCTTTTTCTATATTGCTTCGATGGTAATCGGCTATGCGGGCCTTCGCTATCTTGAGCTCAGCATTATATCACCTATACAAAATACATCCGGGGCACTGTCCACCATTCTCATGCTCATATTTTTTCTGACTGTTGGCCGAATCAACAGTTTTTCCGAGGCTTTTTCACTCCTTGATATTGCCGGAACTCTCCTGGTTGTCATCGGTGTTGTTTCACTTGCCGTTGTTGAGCAGCATCTCAAAAAAAAGGAGCAACGTGCCATTGCGGCAGACGATTCTGTCGCTGCTGAAAACCGCAAGTACCGCTTTGGCGCCCTTGCCCTGCTTTTTCCTCTTCTTTACTGTGTTTTCGATACAATAGGAACAGCGGCCGACGGCATCATTCTTGATGAAGAAACCGGTCTCAATCTCGGAGAAATTGACGTGATTATTCTTTACGGGCTGACATTTCTGTTTGCGGGAATTATCGCCTGGATTTTCCTTTGGATGAAGAGGAAAAAGCCATATAACCCGTTTGCAAAAAAAGAACTTGCCAAGGGTGTGGCAGCTTGTTGCGAAGAACTCGGACAGGTGTTTTACGTTTACGCTATGGCCTCAAGGCCGATGTTGACGGCGCCGATGGTTGCGTCTTATTGCATAGTTTCAGTCATTTTAAGCAGAATATTCCTCAAGGAAAAACTGACCAAAGGCCAGTATGCCTGTGTTATTGTTGTTATTGCGGGAATACTGCTCCTCGGGGTATCCGAAGGCATGGCGTAATACTCATAAAAACGTCCCGATAGAGATGCATCGGGACGTTTTTGTTATCAATTAATCACTTTCCTGGGAATTACATCATTCCGCCCATGCTTTGCTGTGCGGCCGCGGCCTTGGCTGCTTCAACCGCGGGATCAACGGCATCCGCCACAACTGCTTCTGTTGTCAGATAGGTTGATGCTACGCTTGTGGCGTTCTGAAGCGCACATCTTGTAACCTTAACGGGATCAAGAATGCCTGCCTTCACCATGTTCACGTAATCGCCCTGAAGTACATCAAAGCCCTCTCCGGCGGGAAGTTCCTTAACCTTGTTAACAATTACGGCACCCTCAAGCCCGGCATTTTCAGCGATACAGAACAAAGGAGCCTCAAGTGCCTTAAGAACAACTCTGGCGCCGGTCTTCTCATCGCCGTCAAGGGAATCGACAACGGCTGCAACAGACTTCTGCGCCTGAATATAGGCACTTCCGCCGCCTGCAACGATTCCTTCCTCTACGGCCGCCTTTGTGGCTGCAAGAGCATCTTCCATACGGAGTTTTTTCTCCTTCATTTCAGTCTCGGTCGCAGCGCCAACACGAATAACTGCTACGCCGCCTGTGAGCTTACCGAGTCTTTCCTGAAGTTTTTCTCTGTCATAATCGGATGTAGTGGTTTCAATCTGTCTCTTTATTGACGCACACCTGTCAGCGATGGCCTCCTTGCTTCCGGCGCCGTCAACTATGGTTGTGCTTTCTTTTGCAACCTTAACGGACTTTGCGGCGCCGAGCTGGTCAAGGGTTGCCTCGGCAAGTGTAAGGCCTACCTCCTCGGAGATAAGCTGCCCGCCTGTAAGAATAGCGATATCCTTAAGCATTTCTTTTCTTCTGTCTCCAAAGCCGGGAGCCTTAACGGCCACGACATTGAATACACCGCGAAGCTTATTCATAATAAGAGTCGTAAGGGCCTCACCCTCAATGTCTTCGGCAATAATAAGAAGCTTTTCACCGGCCTTAACAACCTCTTCAAGTATAGGAAGAAGTTCGTTGATAGAAGAAATCTTCTTGTCCGTGATGAGAATCTTACAATCGGAAAGTGTTGCTTCCATCTTTTCAAGGTCATTGCACATATAAGCTGAAAGATAACCGCGGTCAAACTGCATTCCTTCAACCATATCAAGCTCTGTCTGCATTGTCTTTGATTCTTCAATGGTGATTACGCCGTCTGCGGTAACCTTTTCCATTGCATCGGCAACCAGTTCGCCGACGTCATCATCGCCGGCCGAGATTGCGGCAACACGAGCAATCTGCACCTTGCCTGATACCTTGCTGCTCATGCCGGCAAATGCCTTAACGGCCGCATCACAGGCTGCCACCATACCCTTCCTCAGGATAACGGGATTTGCGCCTGCCGCAATATTCTTCCCGCCTTCGGAAATCATAGCCTGCGCAAGAACGGTGGCTGTTGTCGTGCCGTCTCCCGCATCATCATTTGTCTGAGTTGCCGCCTCACGCACAAGCTGAGCGCCCATATCCTCAAACTGATCCTCAAAAGAAATCTCCTTGGCAATTGTAACGCCGTCATTTGTAATCAACGGGCCGCCGAAAGGCTTGCCGAGAACAACGTTTCTGCCTTTAGGTCCAAGGGTTGCCTTAACCGTATCGGTAAGCTTGTTGACACCTCTTTCCAGTGCTTCTCTGGCTTCCGCACCATACTTAATAATTTTTGCCATTTTTCATATCCTCCTAATTTTCAATAACAGCGAGGATATCATTCTGACTTACTACAATGTATTCCTCGTCGCCAAGTTTAACTTCACTGCCTGCATATTTAGTAAAGATAACCACATCGCCTTCCTTCACAAGCATGTTGCTCTTTCCGTCAACAATCTTGCCCGGTCCTACAGCAATCACGGTCGCCTGCTGGGGTTTCTCCTGCGATTGTCCCGGTAACACAATACCTGAAGCCGTGGTCTCCTCTGCTTCTGCACGTTTAAGAACTACTCTTTCTCCCAATGGAACTAATTTCATCTCTCTGCCTCCTTATTTATCTATCAGCACTCATCAAGGTTGAGTGCTAACTATGAATATAATATATTATTCCTGCTGATTTTGCAAGCATTAATTTGTGTTTTTTTGTTTTTTCACATTTTTTTCATAATACCGGCATTTTCACGGGCGTGAATAAAGAGATACTGCTGGGCATACCCTCCGAATACGCCGAATTTTTCGGCAGCAAGATTCTCTATTTCAGTACGCGATGCCTTTCTTGAAAAGTACATCTCCTCCATTATCCTTTTTATCCATACATCAACGGGAAATGCCTCCCTGAAGCCAAGCGAAAAAAGCATTACGCAGGATGCCACCTTTTCTCCAACGCCCCTGATTGACATCAGCTCGTTTCTTGCCTGTTCGAAGGTCATTGCTCTGAGTCTTTTTTCAAAACCTTCCTCACCTCCGAAGGCTGCCGCCCCTTCCCGGAGCCATCTTATTCCATCTGCCAGATAGGGCGCCCGGAAGCCGCACTTCAATTCCCTGAATACATCCTCGGTCAAAAGATGCCGGCTTTCCGCATCCGGGAATGAATAATAATCCCTGCCTGAAAAAGACCCCGCATAGTTTCCGTAACTACTGCATATATTCCTGACAATCCGCTTTATCTGGGGAATACTCTTATTCTGGGAAATAATGAAAGAAATCAGTGTTTCAGGAAAATCCTGATTTAAAAGCCGGATTCCATGGTATTTCTCCACGACAGGTGCAAGCCTTTCATCTGCCTTGGCAACACTGCTTTTTATCTCACCGTAATCACGCTGAAGATCAAAATAAGGAATCCATACCGTGCTCACCTCATCCTCATCTGCACCCTCAAACCTCAGCTCATCTTCGAATTGACTTACGTGCAGCATACGTCCTTTGGCAACAACTATATAATCGTTTTCGGCTATTCTTTCGAAATTAAAGCATTGCCCGCACTCAAGGGTCTGCCTCAGGTCAAAATCCTTTACCTTCATTCTTCAATCCTTCTTGTTACCCGCATATACACAAAAACAGGGCTGCCGCCAAGCGACAGCCCCGGTATTTGAAAACGCTATCTCTTTTTAAGAAAATCGGGAATTGTAATATCCTTTGTGCCGGTCTGCGGCCTTGGCTGCCTGGGAGGCGTGAAATCAAGCTTCGGTTTGATTGTATCAAGCTCTCTTTCGGGCTGATCGAAGCCCTGACCCATCGGGACGTAATCCTCAGTCTGCATGGTTCCCGGAAAGGCTGTGCCGGGTTTCTTGGTAGCAAATGCCCCTGCCAGACTCCTCGGCTGCCCCATCCCCTGTACAAACCTGCTGTCCCTTGCATGGGGAGTTGACATCTTAACATCCGAGTCGGCAATGCCCGTGGCAATAACCGTAATGGTGCATGTGTCGGCAGGTTCCTCCTCATAGCGGGCGCCGAAGATGATATTTGCAGAATCTCCGGCAAGATCCTGAACATAGGTTGCGGCATCATTTGTCTCAATAAGGGAAATATCACCGGTAATATTGATGATGACATGGGTTGCACCCTTAATGCTGGTCTCAAGAAGCGGCGAAGTAACTGCATACTTGACTGCTTCCTCTGCCTTATTGTCTCCGCTGGCGGAACCGATTCCGATATGAGCAATGCCCTTGTTAAGCATAACCGCACGTACGTCGGCAAAATCAAGGTTAATAAGTGACGGGATATTAATCAGGTCGGTTATTCCGCTGACGGACTGCTCAAGCACCTCATCAGCCTTCTTAAATGCATCCTTGATGGATGTGCGTCTGTCAACAATCTCAAGCAACTTGTCATTTGGAATAACAATCAGGGTATCAACAACCTCCTTCAGTTTTTCAATACCCATCAGCGCATTGTTCATTCTGGTCTTGTTCTCAAATCTGAACGGCTTCGTAACAATGGCAACCGTAAGGATTCCCATATCTCTGGCCGCCTTGGCGATTATGGGAGTCGCGCCTGTTCCGGTTCCTCCTCCCATGCCGCAAGTCAAGAAGATCATGTCCGCACCGGCTATTGACTTCTCTATATTTTCCATAGTCTCTTCAGCGGCCTTCTGACCAATCTCGGGCTGTGCTCCGGCGCCCAGGCCCTTTGTAAGCTTTTCTCCGATTTGAATGGTAACGGGAGCATTACATGAAGCAAGAGCCTGCCTGTCCGTATTGATGGCAATGAACTCCACAAGCTGCACTCCGCTCTCAATCATTCTGTTTATGGCGTTATTCCCGGCACCACCGACGCCCATGACAACGATTCGTGCGCCTCTTTCATACTCGAATTCATATCCTGACATATTAAGTCTCCTCGCTATCCCCTTTTATCCTTATAATGATATATTTTTTCCGGATAAAATTCAACCATATTTTTTGAATCCCTTTATCTATTTGGATTTCTTGAATGTGTAACCCATATCGTTGGTATCAGCCTCGCGCATATTCAATGTTCCGGATAATCCCTTCAGCTCATGGGTAAAACTTTTCAAATCCTCAATTTTTTCAGCTGTTTTCCTGTTTTCGCCAAGGTCTATTTTTACATTGTCCATATACATTATAATCGTGCCGCCCGATGTGGCAAATATCTCTCCTATTTCATCAATCCCGACATTTTTCAGCTCAGCCGCAACACTCAACGCATACTCAAGCTTCTTTTCGTCGTCGGCGACCGGCTTTTTACCAACCACAATATGCCCGAAGGAAATACCGGATATCTCTGCCATTCCTTCCGGCCTTATCGGTGACATGGACAGGGCAACTCCGTCCCTGTCAATTTCCACAAACGCGTCCATATATAAAACATATGCCAGCGGCGGGAGCGAATCATTTTCTTCCTTTCCCCTTGCTTCCACACTGATAGTTCCTGTCAGAAACAAGACTGCCGCCGCTATTATGATAACGCATATTATTGAAATGATTGTGACCGTTTTTTTCATCTGTAATAAATAATTCCTTTTTCCTTGTCTTCCCTCATTACCGTATTCGGCACCCTTTTCCTTATCGTGTTTCCGCATGCAACCGACTGCACAAGTCCTATTTCCACCATTGTCATGATAACCGACGAACCTCCGTAACTTATAAAAGGAAGCGGCACTCCCGTGTTTGGAATCAGACCGGTTACAACTGCAACGTTCATGAATATCTGAATGCCCAGATGCGCGATGACTCCTGTTATTATCAGCCTTCCGAAACAATCATCATTTTCCTTGTATATTTTCCATAGGCGCCAGATAAGTATCGCAAACAGCCCCAAAAGCAATATGCCGCCGATTATCCCCAGTTCCTCACAGATAATGGCAAAAATCATGTCATTTTGCGCCTCCGGGACGAACATCTTCTGAGTGCTGTTCCCCAATCCTTTGCCGACAATCCCGCCGGATCCTATCGCGTATAGTGCCTGCACAATCTGAAAGCTTTCATTATCCGCATAGGCATCAACATTAATCCAGGCCCTTATCCGATCCATGCGATGGGGCCTTGAAACCACAAATATGACGCCGACGATAATTGCCAGGAGCAAAGTTATGAGATTATATCCTCTTTTATGACATGACACAAAAAGCATCACAAATCCTATCCCGAAAATAATTATCGCCGTACCGAGGTCTTCGGTCAGTATGGCAACCAACCCCGCGCTTAACGTCAGGATAATAAGTATTATGATATAGTTTTTGATTTTATCCATGCTGCTTCTGTATTTGTAAATCAGGGCGGACGTAATCAAAATTACCGCCACCTTGACAACTTCTGAGGGTTGAAGGATAAAAAATTTCAAATCAATCCATCTGGTTATGCCGTTGTTGTCTACCCCGAGGGGCGTCAGCACAAGCAACACTAAACCCAGAGACAGCAGATAAATAAAAATGCTGATTTTACTTTTCCAAACATCATACGGAATGATTGTCGCAAAGAACAACCCCGCCGCGCCTATGGCTGTGGCGATAAGCTGTTTTTTTACATACCAGCTTGAGGATCCGAATTTTAACCGGGCATTATAAGCACTGGCACTGTAAAGCATAATAAGTCCGAAAACAATCAATGCCACAACAGCCAGTAACAGTGTCCAGTCTATTCCTGAGGATTTTCCTTCAGCAACTGCCGGCTCATCAGACAATATTCTTTTTTCGCTGCTATCTTCCTTTGCCATTGCCACCTTCCTGTTGTTCAATCATCAAGGGCGCGCACATATTCCTTGAATAAGCGTCCCCTCTGTTCGTAGTTGTCAAACTGCCCCCAGCTTGCACAGGCCGGTGAAAGCAGCACGGCCTCACCCTCGTTTGCGTCCGCGGCAGCAGTTTTCACGGCATCCTCAAGACTTCCCGCCATTTTTATATCGGCAAATCCGCATCCAAGCGCTGCATCCCTTATCTTCACAGCAGTCTGCCCGATGAGAATCATCTCCTTTATCCGTCCGTCGAAACCCTTAATCCATTCTGTAAAGTCGGCCCCCTTGTCGTAACCGCCGGCAATCAATATGGTCGGCACATTCATTGAAGCTACCGCCTTGGCTGCCGCATCCGTATTTGTGCCCTTTGAGTCGTTGTAGTATGCAACCCCTTTTTTAGTGCAAACATACTCTATTCTGTGTTCAACAGCCTTAAAATCTCCGATTACAGCGGATATCAGGGCGAGGTCCGCTCCCATGGCATAAGAGATTCCGATGGCTGCCATGACATTCTCAAGATTATGGTCTCCCATAAGGTTCGTTTCTTTTTTGCCCATCACCTTGAGGGCGTCTCTGCCGTCGCCAAACATGATGTCTTCGCCATCCAAATAAACACCTTTCTCCAGCCTCTCAAGCCTTGAAAAATATATTATCTCGGGCGTAAGACCCCTGCTGAGGCTGCGCAGGTATTCATCATCGTAATTTATTATGCACTTATCCTTCCCGCTTTGATTGGAAGCAATAAGGCACTTTGTCCTTGCATAATTTTCGAATGTTCCATGCCTGTCAAGGTGATCCGGGGTAAGATTCAAGATTGCACTGACCTGAGGATGAAAACGGCTTATGCTCTCTAACTGGAAGCTTGAAATTTCCGCAACAGTAATGCTTTCTTCAGTTAAGCTGTCGGCAATCGATGCGTAGGAAGTTCCGATATTGCCGACCACCTGCACGTCTCCGAAGGCAGCTTTCATAATCTCTCCCACAAGAGCCGTTGTTGTCGTTTTTCCGTTAGTTCCGGTAATGGCGACAAGCCGCCCGCGAGCTGCCGTATATGCCAGCTCTATTTCTCCCAACACCGGCTTATTAAGGCTGAGAAGCTCGGGCAGAAAGGCGGAAATCCCCGGACTGAGGGTAATAATGTCATACTCCTTCACATCCTCGGCATTCAGCCTGCCTTGAAATATCTCCGTATCCTCATCAAGACATAGCTCGGCTGCAAGTTCGGCCATGTTCAGCTTTTCGTTTGAATCAAAAAGCCCGACGCAGGCTCCAAGGCGATGAAGGAGCATCGCAACTCCCTTTCCGCTGACTCCCATGCCGTAAATCAGGTATTTATAATCCTTTATTTCCTTACCGGTAAATAAATCCATATTGCTTACCAATCTATCCGACGGCAACCCTCAGCCCGATGTAGGCCACCACGCTCAGAAGTGCCGTTATTACCGTAAATACAGCTACTACCCTTGTTTCCGACCAGCCCATAAGCTCAAAATGGTGATGAATCGGAGCCATTTTAAAGAGTCTTTTTCCATGGGTCGCCTTAAAATATCCCACCTGCAAGATGACGGAAACAATTTCAATAAGATAAATAAACGCCGTGAGCAGTAAAAAGACGGGCATCTCCGTCATCAATGCCGTAATTGCAACAAAGCCTCCTATCCCAAGGGATCCTGTGTCACCCATAAACACCTTCGCCGGATATGTATTAAAAATAAGAAAGGCCATCAGCGAGCCAATCATGGCAAACTGCGCCGGTGCCGCATCGTTTTTAAGGATAATAGCCGCAACGGCAAAAAAGCCTGCAATTATTATAGTTACGTTGCTTGCAAGCCCGTCCACGCCGTCCGTGAAATTGGCCCCGTTTACCGTACCGAGAACGGCGAAAGCCGCAAGCGGATAAAACCATCCTCCCATGTCAATCCTTCCTATGAACGGAACAATGGTCGTAGTTTTAGATGAGGAAAAAACACCTGCATAAATCAGCATGGCCGCACAGACGATTACCTGCAGGCCCATTTTTTGCCAGGCTTTTAGCCCTTCAGACCGCCGCCTGACTATTTTCAGTATGTCGTCAATCAGTCCTATGAGTCCGAAAAGCAATGAAAACAGCATTATGAAGTATACATCCGGATAATTGCCGGACAATAATGCGGTGCCTATCAGCATTGATATCATTATTACAATACCGCCCATTGTAGGGGTTCCCGATTTTTTAAGGTGCTCCTTAGGCCCCTCCTGCCTTATCTGTTGTCCGAACTTCATCCGGTGCAGAAGGGGAATCATTACCGGGCAGAAAATAACCCCGATAATAAAGCTCACGCCCAATGATAAAAATAAAAAAATATCCATCTATTTACGCCTCAATTTCCATGTTTTATCAGCTTCTCATATTACTCGTCATCATGTCCTTCCGGCTCCTCATTTGTTACTTCACTGGCAGTATCATCATTTTCCGCCTCGCCGGTCTCTCCGTTATCTTCGGCCTCACCAATCTCTCCGGCATCTTCCTCGTCATCACCGGCTTCATTCTCCACGGTGCCCGCAGCGGCCCTCTCCGGGTCCTTGTCCATTGACCCCGGAGTCACGTTCAGGTACGGCAGCACCTCTGACATGATTGAGCTGAAAAGTTCGGCTGACACTACGCCTCTGTCACCCGTTTCCGGCTCGTCAATGACAACATAGCAGACAACCTCGGGTCTGTCATAAGGGGCAAATCCAATAAAGGAAACCAGGTATACACCCTCTTCCCTTCCCGATTTTTCGGCCGTTCCCGTCTTTCCGGATATAACATACCCGTCAACAGCGGCGGAGGTTCCCGTTCCCTCGGTGACGACTGCCCGCAGGCATTCCTTAATGACAACAGAGGTTTCAGGAGATACCGTGCGGGAAACCAGTATCCTGTCATTTGACTTTACGAGTTCACCTATTTCATTGTATATTCCTTTCATCATATACGGCTTGTAATAATATCCCCCGTTAATCAGGGAGCAGAATGCCGTGCTGAGCTGAATCATTGTTACATTGAAGTTCTGCCCGAAGGAATTTGTTGCCAAGTCAATTTCCTTCATGTTTTCCTCATTATAGAGAAGATGCATGCAATTCATTTCATTCGGAAGGTCAATGCCCGTATATTGGCCGAATCCGAATTTCTTCTGGTACTTTACAAAATCGGAAACACCTATTTTTTCGGCCATGCCCATCAAGGCCACATTGCAGGAATCCGCTATTGCCTGCTTTGTGTTAAGGGTCCCGTGCCCTGAATTAATATGGCACTTTACGGTATGCTCAAGAAATTCCACGCTGCCCTCACAGGTATATTTATCGTCAAGCCTTACACTGTCCTCCTCAAGGCCGGCCGCCAAGGTAAACGGCTTGGCAGTGGATCCGGGCTCAAAGCTCTGTGTAATGCAGAAATTCTTCCAGATTTCGCTTAAGGCATTTGTGGTTTCTTCATCACTCATTTCCTTTAGCTCTTCTTCTGTATAATGGGCGGACAAATCTCTGGGACTGTTACAGTCAAAATTGCCGCTGTCCGCCATGGCAATAATCTCGCCGGTACTTGGATTCTGAACCAGCACTGATACCGTTTTTGCCTCTGTATCCTTAAGAAAATCCTCGATATTCCTTTCAACAATGGTCTGGATATTATAATCTATCGTGATCTTGAGAGAATTCCCGTTTATAGCCTCTATGCGTTGTGTTTCAAGGATATTTTCATTATTTACATATGAATATTCCCGTCCGTCCGTTCCGGTCAGTTCATCATCATATTCATATTCCAATCCGTATGCTCCCCCGCCCACTTCCATAAAGCCCAGCGTTGAGCAGGCAAGGGTACCGTAGGCATAATTTCGCAGATAATTCTCCTCAAGCCACACGCCCGCCACATCGGCATCCTTTTCTTCTTTTGCAATGAACTCTTCCACATTTGAATACGGAAGATTTTTTAAAAGGACAACGTAATGGCTGTCGGATTTTTCATTTACCTTATCTTTCAGCGGGCCGGTTTCAAGTCCGAAGCATTCGTTTATCAGATTTAATGTAGGCTCTAAATACCTGTCGGGATTGGTGAGTATCAGCTTCGGGTCAAGAATCAGGTTGTAGGTGACATTGCTCGTTGCCAGCACAACGCCGTTCCTGTCCATAATATCGCCCCTTTTGGCAGTTATGGTCTGAAGCTCCTGTTCAGACTGGGAAAGCGCGGCCCTTACATACTTCTCACCGTCGAACAGGAAAATGGTAACCATCCTGACCGCAACAAGTATTAGTGAAAGAAAAAGCAGTATTACAACCGCCCTTGAACGCTTATATATTTTATTTTCGGTACTCTGTTTTTTTGCCATTACACCGGTACGATTGCCCCGTCTTCCATACGCGGCATCTTTCCCCTGAAGCCAATTACGGACAGCACACACTATTGTAATGGCTGTCCGTAAAATGTAAACCCTTTTTTAATCATCCATTGACAGATTAGCTACCTGCTTTATGTACTCCGAGTCAGCCGCCTTAAATAACACAACTTGATCGGTACTGCTTCTCACCATTCCCAAATCCTCGCTTGCGGACTTGATTATCGTGTTCAGGTCAACGGACTTGCTGATATCAAAGGCTGTCGAATCATTTTTGACGCGGATTTCCGAAAGTTCATATTCAAGATTTCTGATTTCCCTTGACAGCTCGCTGTTTCTTACGGATGCGGTCAGCATTATTAACACCATTCCGATTAGCACACCGAAGGCAGCAAGAATTCCGCCCGCCGTAAATATCGCCTTGCGCTTTTGGGCCTTTTTTCTTCTTGCAAGCTCGGCCGCCCTTGCCGCTGTCCGAGTATTTTTGCGTCTTTTTTCCTCAGGCTCGATTCGTACAACGGGCTTTCTTTCCGGCTCCTGACGGATTACCGGAGCCGCACTTCCTCCGATATAGATACTCATGGCTGTATTATATTTACTTTTTTTCAAATACTCTGAGTTTCGCACTGGTCGCCCTCTTATTTCTTTCCCCTTCGTCTTTTGAAGGAACTATGGGTTTTTTTGTAATTATTCTGCCCTTTGGCACTGCCCCGCATATACATACGGGAAACTGCGGCGGGCAGGTACATGGATTTTCCGCCCTTTTGAACTCCTGTTTCACAATTCTGTCCTCCAAGGAATGAAATGTGATTATTGCCAGCCTGCCTTGAGGTGTCAGTCTGTCTATCAGGTTTTGTATGGACCCTGCCAGCACATCCAGCTCCGCGTTCACTTCGATCCTGAGTGCCTGAAAGGTCTTCCTCGCTAGTCCTCCCCTTCCCCGTTTCACCGCCGCCGGTATGGCCTGCTCCACAATCCGCGCCAGCTGCATGGTAGTGGTAATGGGGGATTTTTCGCGTTCGTTTACAATGTGCCTTGCAATATTGTTTGCGAAATCATCTTCGCCGTATTCCCTGATTATCCTTGCAAGCTCTTCCCTCGGGTAACCGTTGACTATGTCGGCTGCGGTCAGGACCGCGTCCTTGTCCATCCTCATGTCCAGGACCGCATCTTCCCTGTAAGTAAATCCTCTCTCCGGATTATCAAGCTGATATGATGAAACGCCTATATCCAGAAGTATCCCGTCAACCTTTTGTATCCCCAATTTGTCAAGTATCCGGGGAATGTTGATGTAATTGTCCTTTACTATTTTTATATTGGCGGTGATGCCTGAAAGCCTTTGTGACGCCGCTGAAATCGCATCCTCATCCCGGTCTATTCCTATCAGCATTCCGCCATCAAGCCTTGCCGCAATCTCCTGAGAATGTCCTGCTCCTCCGAGGGTGCCGTCTACGTAGATTCCCTCCGGCTTGATGTTCAAGCTGTCAATCACCTCATTAAGGAGAACGGGTTCATGCTTAAATTCCAAAGCCCCACTCTCCCATTTGTTCTGCCAACTCGTCTACATCGTCAAAAGTGGAAACCTCCTCCCAAGCAGTCTTGTTCCATATTTCAACCCTTGAGCCGGCACCGATCAGCACTGCCTCGCACTCAAGCCCGGCATAATCCCGGAGGACCTGGGGAATCAGTATCCTTCCCATTTTGTCGGTTTCGGCCTCTGTTGCGCCTGCAAGAAAGAACCTGCTGAAATTACGCGCGTCCTTCCTTGCCACCGGCAATTCGGTCAGCTTCTTGGAAAATGCCTCCCACTCTTCATGGGAAAATACCCAAAGACAGCCGTCAAGTCCCTTCGTAACGGTAAAGCGCTCACCCAGCGTTTCCCTGAACTTGGAAGGGACTATCACTCTGCCCTTGGCGTCTATGGAATGATTGTATTCACCCATGAACATGTGACATTTCTCCTTTGGATAAAAAGAGACTTCACTTAAGGAGATCCGTGCCCTTTCCTGCCGTAGCCTGCGGGTATTTACCCGACGGATCTAACGGAAGATTTACCACTTTTCTCCACAAAGTGACACTTTTTACCACTGTGGGCCCATTTAAACATAAAATTTTGGTAATTGCAACCCCTTTTTTCAATTTTTTTCGTTTTTTCTGATTTTTTCGGCTTTTTCCCCGGTTTTTCTCCGGTTTTTTTGATTTTTCCGATCTTTTTTTATCTCTTTTGATTTTTTCTTTCCTGAAAATGCTCTGATTTATAGACAGAAACGTTTGTAATATGCCCTGATATAGGCATAAATGGCATCTTTCAACAATTTTTTTAAAAATTACTTTTTGTAACCTGACTGTAACATCGTCCGTATATACTCAGATTTGGAAACGGGAGGTATTTGATTTTTGTAACCTGACTGTAACACCGTCCGTATATACTCAAGTTTGGAAACGGGAGGTATTTAATTATGGAAATATTAAAAGTTGAAAATTTGAGCAAAATTTATGGAAAAGGCAACGCAAAAGTAATTGCGCTTGACAATGTGTCTTTTTCAGTAGACAAAGGCGAGTTTATCGCAATAGTAGGAGCTTCCGGTTCGGGAAAATCTACACTACTCCATTTAATAGGAGGAGTAGACAGACCGACATCAGGGGCTGTTTATATCGACGGCAGAAACATTTACGATTTAGATGATGACAAGCTGGCAATTTTCAGAAGAAGAGAAGTCGGATTAATTTATCAATTCTATAATTTGTTGCCGATCCTGAATGTAGAGGAAAATATTTCTCTGCCTCTGGCCCTTGATAACAGAAAAGCGGAAGATAAACAAATGGATGAATTATTAAAACTTCTGGATATGGAAGACAGAAGAGGCCATTTGCCCAATGAGCTTTCAGGGGGGCAACAACAAAAAACAAGTATCGGCAGAGCGTTAATTACAAGACCGGCTATTCTGCTTGCGGATGAGCCTACCGGCAACCTGGATTCCAAGTCAGGCGACGAGATAGTGGCGCTTTTAAAGAAAATGAACAAAGAGTTAAAGCAAACCATCATAATGATTACTCACAATATGGATATGGCAAAAGCAGCGGATCGTATTATTAAGCTTGATGACGGAAAGATTGCAGAGGATATTTAATATGAAGTTATTAAGGAATTTAATTATTAAAAATCTAAAACTCAATAAAAAAAGAACGATTGTCAGCATTATAGGAATAGTTTTGTCGGTTGCCCTGATTACTGCCGTTTCTTCAATGTATATGAGCGGGATAAAATCTTTAATAAAATACACAAAAGCAACCAGGGGCGATTTTCATGTAATGTTCGAGGATGTAAAAGATAGTGAAATAGCAACCCTCCAAAATAATCGCTCTGTTGAAAAAATAAATGTTTCTAAGGATTTAGGCTATGCAAAAGTGGATTCAAAAAATGAATACAAGCCTTATATTTTTGTTAAAGCGCTGGAAAAGGATTCTTTTGACGGCTTATCTGTAAAATTGATTGAAGGAAATCTGCCCGAAAACGGCAATGAAATAGTTATACCTAATCATTTAAAGTCAAACGGGAAAGTTGAATATAAGATAGGCGATAGGATAACTGTTGATTTAAGCAAAAGACTGGATTTTGAAGATAACGAGCTGAACCAGGATGCGGCATACAATTTTGAAGATGGTGAAATATTTGAAAAATTAGAAAAAATTGAAACTAAGGAATATAAAGTTGTGGGAATCATAGACAGGCCTGTCAGGATTGTCGAGCCGTACTCCGCACCGGGATACACGGCCCTTACCGCAATTGATGAAAAAGAATATCAGGGTAATTATGATTTATATGTAAGTTTTGAAAAAGAAAAAATAAAAGATATATATAAAATAATAGGTGACTTAATCAATGTCGATTATGAACTTTTGGCTAAATCACACAATCTTGCGGAACTGACCGCGGAAGACAGCGTCAAATTAGCCGAGCAAATGAGCAAAGCAAAATATAAGGTTAATTTTAATTATGCTTTATTTGAGCTTGAAACAAATCCGATAAATGCTTCCGGAATCAAAGGCCTTTCCGGCGCTGCCGTAATTGTAATGATAATTATAGTATTTGCTTCCGTATTTGTGATAAGAAACAGTTTTGATATATCGGTGACTGAAAAAACAAGGCAATACGGGATGCTGAGAAGTATCGGCGCGACAAAAAAACAAATAAGATCAACCGTATTTAAAGAAGCAAGTATTTTAGGAGCAATTGCAATTCCGATCGGAATATTGACGGGGCTTTTGGCTACATTTTTATTGATTGTTATAAGCAATTATCTTATCGGCGAAATGTTCACGGACGGTTTGATTTTGGAATTTTCTTTTTCGGCAATTGCAATAGTTGTTTCAATATTGCTTGGAATGATAACAATATATTTATCGGCAATTACCGGCGCCGCCAAAGCTTCCAAAGTAAGTCCGATAGATTCAATCAGAAGCAGCTTTGAAATTAAAACAAGTTCAAAAAGAATAAAAACACCGGGTTTGATAAGTAAACTGTTTGGAGTCGGCGGAGCGATTTCTTATAAAAATTTAAAAAGAAGCAAACGAAAGTATAGAACAACAACAATTTCAATTATTGTTTCCGTCATAATCTTTATCACATTATCTTCTTTTACAAGTCTGATGTTTGGTGAAGCGGATCGAGTGTTTGAGGGTAACGACTATAATATTTCAATTTCTTTAGAATCAAAAAGCAAAGAAGCTTATAATAAATTGCTGGAAATAAGTAGATTTGATCATATTGAGGATTATTCAATAATCAGAGTAAATGATATCAAATTTTCTTCCGAGCATTTGTCTGATGAGTATAAAGATTATCTTGAACATCAAGCTTTCGGTCCGTATGATTCTGAACACTATTATGCAGCGATTATGTCAATAGGTGATAAACAGTTTGAAAAATACTTGCAATCAATTAAAGCGGAAAAAACGGATTTTTATAATAAAGCTGTGCTGATAGATACCCTGGAATATAATTTCATTGATGCAAACGGTAATGAAGCAACTGAATATATACGTTTATTTGATTTAAGTGAAAATGATATAATCAAAGCAAGCATTGCGGACACGGATAAAGAGTTTGATATAACAGTCGGGAAAGTGGCAGAAGAAAAACCTTTCGGACTTGATAAATCGGCAACAGGTGTATTTATTGTAAATGATGATTATTTCGATGAAATAGCGACTCCAAGATTTATGGATTTATATATTTACAGCAATAATCCTGAAGAGTTGGTAAAAAATATTGAAGAATGCTTAAAAGACGAAACATATTACCTGTTTGACAAAAGCAGGCAGGTTAAAGAGATGAATAACTTCAGTTTACTGGTGTCGATATTCTTATACGGGTTTATAGCTGTAATAACTTTAATTGGAGTGACAAATATTTTCAATACCATCACTACAAATATGCAATTAAGAAGAAGAGAATTTGCAACGCTTAAATCAATCGGTATGACAACCAAAGAATTTAACAGAATGATCAGGTTGGAAAGTTTATTTATGGGAGCTAAGTCCCTGATAATCGGTATTCCGATTGGTGTAATTCTTTCTCTTACAATACAATATTTTATTAAAAAGGGAACGGATCTTCCCTATAATATTCCGGCTCCGGCAATCTGTATTTCTATAATGGCTGTGTTTATATTAATAATGGCGATAATGAAATATTCAATTAATGAAATAAATAAACAAAACATGATAGAAACAATCAGGAGTGAGAATATATAACATAAGGGAGCTGATGTATGAAAATCCTTTTGGTTGAAGACAATCCGTCTATTGTAAAAGGTCTTAAGCACTCACTTGAGAAGATATATAATACGGAGATTAAGACTACATACAGAGAAGCAAAAGACTATATTTTAAATAATAAAACGGATTTAATAATATTGGATGTTATGTTGCCGGACGGCAACGGTTTTGACCTGTATAAAGAAATAATCAAAGACAAAGAAATTCCCACAATTTTTTTAACGGCGAAAGATGATGAGGATGATATTGTTGAAGGATTAAACCTGGGGGCGGACGATTATGTTACCAAGCCTTTTTTTACCAAAGAATTAATTGCGAGAATCAATAAAGCATTCATCAAGAAAGAAAAAAATAAAATAACCACAATAGGTGATATCAGTTTTGACAAGGAAAAACTTTATATAACAAAAGAAGGAACTGAAATAAAATTAAGCCCTCTTGAGCTGAAGATAACAAATTTATTGTTTACTAATCTAAACCGGGTCATCTCAAGAGATATAATAGTCGAAAAAATATGGGATTGGACCGGTAATTATGTAGATGATCATACCGTTTCCGTTTATATTAAAAGAATCCGGGATAAAATAGGGTCTGATATCATTACTACAGTTAAAGGAATAGGTTATCGAATAGATGAAGAGAAAAAATAAAAAGGAGATTTTTACGAAAAAGAAGATATTAAGCGGCCTGTCGATTATGATTTTTTTGTTGCTTATTTTTTGTGCGATGTATTATTTTAATTTGATACCGCATAGAAAATATGCGAATAAAGATTTCGGTATTAAGACCTACATCAGCAAAGTAGATAAAGATAATGACGGAATAGATGACCAGACCGACATTTTGCAAAATGTCAGAGAATATATAAAAACCAAACCGAAATATAAAAGCAAATATTACACTACGGGCTATCCCGATGATGAATATGGCGTATGCACCGATGTGGTCGCTTTCGGGTTAAGGGGGGCCGGATATGATTTAATGGAACTGGTTGATGAAGATATAAGAAATAACAGGGAATTATACAATATTGATAAAATCGATAAAAAAATTGATTTCAGGAGAGTAAGAAATCTAAAGATATATTTTAAAAGACATGCGATACCTTTAACAACCGATATAAGCAGAATCGAAGAATGGCAAGGCGGAGATATAATAATATTCAGTAATCATATAGGAATAGTATCGGACAAAAGAAATAATAAAGGAATGCCGTTTATCATTCACAACGCTAATCCGTATCAAAGATATTATGAAGAAGATATATTGGGATATCGTACCGATATTGTGGGACATTACAGAGTGAGTTGATGAAAAACAAGATTATATTAAAAAAATATTTAATAATATCTTTAATTGCTTCACTTATTTTAGTGATTTGTTTTTTCCTGTTAAACAGATATCAGCAAAATCAATATAGGGTCAACTTTAATAATAAAATAGAGGCGATTGTTTCGTTAATCAAGGAGGATTACCCCGATTTAAGCGAAATGGATATTATAAAAATTTTAAATAGCGATGAGGTTGGCGAAAAAGATATATTCAGCAAATATGGCATCGATATAAACAAAGAATCTGTTGTTTTAAAAAACGACAGATTAAATGATAAATATATTATTGCAAATATTATTTTTATAATCGGCGCAATAAGTGCTGTAATTGTAATTTTTATTCTTTACAGCAGGGAAAAAGATAAGGCAATAAATGAAATTACCGAAACCATAATAAAAATCAACAACAAAAATTATGAATTGAATGTAGATAATATTTCCGAAGATGAACTATCCATCCTTAAGTCGGAGATATATAAAACTACGATATTTTTAAAAGAAGCAGCCGAAAATTCAATTAATGATAAAATCAACTTGAAAAAATCCTTGGAAGATATTTCTCATCAGATTAAAACGCCGCTCACAAGCATTTTAATTATGTTGGACAGTTTGATAGAAGACCGGGACCTGGACACAACTACCGGAGAAGAATTTATAAAGGAAATCAGAAGAAATATTATAAATATTAACTATTTAATTAAAAATCTTCTTAAGTTGTCTAAAATCGACTCAAATACCATTGAATTCAAAAGAGAAAAAGTCGACCTCAACGAAGTTATAGAAGATTCTGTCAAAAATATTGAGTCTTTAAGTGATTTGCATAATGTTGGCATCGAATTTGAGAAAGTTGACGGCGCGATAATTGCAGGTGATTACAGATGGCAGGTAGAAGCATTATCGAATATAATAAAAAACTCGGTCGAAAATTCATATGAAGGCTCAAAGGTTTTAATCAAAATCAGCACGAATAATATATATATACAGTTGGATATAACAGACACCGGCAAGGGTATTGATAAAAAAGATTTGCCGCATATATTTAAGAGGTTTTACAAAGGTGAGCATTCAAGTGATGATGGCATTGGAATCGGTCTTGCTTTAGCTAAATCCATCATAGAAGAAAACGGTGACAAAATATCCGTTGAATCAAGTGAAAAAGGGACAACATTTACTATAAGGTATTTTGGAAGTATGGGAGAGTGAAATAACATCAAGATACTAATCGAACCTGTGAAAGTTTTTCTGTAAATATCATGTGACTCATGTATAACCCAAGGTCTTCTATGATAAAATCTTAAATCATAGGAAGCCTTTTATCATGGCAAAAGAAAAGAAACAGGTACACAGAATACAAATGACAGATGGCAAACGAACCATCATACAACAACTCCTGCAGGAGTACGACATTCGGACTGCAGAGGACATCCAGGAAGCCCTGAAGGACCGGCGGCACCATCAAAGAGATGATGGAGGCGGAGATGGACGACCATCCGGGTTATGAAAAATCTGAACGTTATGACAATGATGACTGCAGGAAAGGCAGATATCAGAAACACTTGAAGATATCTACGGATTTGAGGCATCAGACGACTTTATATCCGATGTTACGGATAAGCTCCTGCCCAGATCGGGGAATGGCAAAACAGGCCACCGGATGAAATATATCCGGTCGTATTCATAGACGTCGTCCATTATTCCGTACATAATGACAGAATCATCCGTAAGCTTGCAGTATATGTCATGCTTGGCATAAACCTTGAGGGCAAAAAGGAGGTTCTGACTATTGAAGTTGGTCAAAATGAAAGCGCCAAGTACTGGCTCTCAGTCCTGAACAATCTCAAGAATAGAGGTGTTCAGGATATCCTGATCATCTGCGCAGACGGTCTCACCGGCATAAAAGAAGCCATTAACACAGCATATCCACAGACTGAATACCAGCGCTGCATCGTGCATCAGGTAAGGAACACCCTGAAATACGTCGCTGATAAGGACAGAAAACCTTTTGCGGCTGACCTTAAAAGGGATATACCAAGCCCCTAACGAAGAACGCGCTGCCGAGATTCGTGACAGCGTAGTAAATAAATGGAACGAAAAGTATTCCAATGCCATAGAATCACTTAACGCCACATGCCGTAAGCTGAACCGCCAGAGGAGCATGTTCCCAAGTGATCAGGCACTTCTGAAAGCGCTTTATCTGTCCACTTTTGAAGCCACAAAGAAATGGTCCATGCCGATCAGGAACTGGGGGCAGGTCTACGGTGAACTGAGCATAATGTATGAAGGGCGCATGCCCGAATGACAGTCGCCAACTGAATATTGGGCAGTGGCCGGATCTGCCAGTCCTGCTTGACATACCCCGAAAAGGCTGATATATAATATAAAGCAAGGGCGGGGAGCCCTTACCAGCTCGCCCGCCCGCCTATTATCATAGAGAATCTAAAATTTACAGACTTTTCTTCACACACTCTACTAATCAAGGTCTGTCTTTTTTAACCCCGTATCCTTATCTATTCCAGCTTTATTTGCCATTTCTTTTGTCTCACGTAAAAAACCCCATTTTTCTTTACTAACATCAGACATTCACTTATCTCCTATTCTTTTTTCAATTACTTATCCATTTTGCCGCAACAGCCACAGCATTTGATTTTGCCCAAACTTATATTTAAAATTTTCACTCTTTTTTTCTAATTACCTTTGCATTAAACTCCGTAGCGAATGATTTGAAAGTATTTCGATTGTATTTTATATTCCTCTCTGCCATAAATGCTACACACTCTTCTTCAGTCATATTTACTATACAACTAAGTCTATGTCTTGCTCTGGATGTTCCCACATACATAAGCTGTTCACCCTGGTCATCATCAAAAATACCTTTATCCATATCTACCACTATAATGACATCGGACTCGAGGCCCTTGAATTTTCTACAGGTAGTAAATTTTACATATTTACGATCGAAATTGTACTTAGAATCTTCACAATAAGGTGCAATAATGCTACTCTCCTCGGTTTTACAAGTAAGAATGATGATGCTCTCATAACCCTCGGAAACATATTTTTCGATTTCTGCATTCAATATGCTCACTGTTTCCTCTTCGTCGGCTGCAAATCCCATTTCCGGTATATCTCCTAACACCGCATCCTTAGACAATTTTGGGAATATATCCGGCCCCAACAGTCTCAATGAAGTCGTTGCAATATTCTTTGTATTTCTGCAGTTTCTGTAAAGTGTAAGTTTACAATCCGCATCCTCGATATATTTTGGTACTTTTCGAGATTGCACCATCTGGTTTCTATCGTAGAACAAATAAAATGTTCCGTTTCGTCTTTCATTTCCTATTGCATTCATCTTTAACAGTTCTATAATTTCTTCTTCTTCAAGCTCTTCTTTGCCGAAATCCTGCCCTTCATCGATTATTACATGCTGATAAGGAAAATTTTCCTCTAAATACATTTCTTCAAGACGAGTTTTTAAAAGACCGTAATCGGGTTCGCGTGTACCGCAGACCTTACAGGCAAACCCATCTATAGTATAATAACTAACCCTCGTATACTCATAAGCTTCTCTAAGATAATCCTTGAGGAATGAGTTATAACACAAGAATAATACATCTTCGCCTTTGTCCGCATGCAACTTAGCTTTTTCAACAGCCATAACTGTTTTTCCGGTGCCGGCAAATCCGTTTATGATAGCGTTGTCTTGTTCTTCCAAATAATTTAGCAAGGCAACCTGCTCCCTTAACATCTTCTTAAAAACATTCTTTCTGCGGTTAATTTCCGCTTCCTGAATAGAAATCAACCCGAAGTTCGGAGCCAAAACTCTCTCTAATATGCGCTTTGTATCTGCCTCTGATAATTTAGTTTCAACCCCTGCTGGTATTTTTAAGGTGAAAATTCTTTCAATATCCTCTTCAATTTTGCCGAAAGAATCCGATGTCAATGTAATATTCAGATCGGCATTCGACGGAAGGAATTTCCCCCTGAATTTGCTCAAAGGAACATCCGGAAACCAAACTGCATGGAGGAGTTTACAACGACTAAATTCTCGTTCCATGCCTCTCTCAATCATGTAGTCCTTAAATTTCCACTTGTTTGATTCGGCTTGACTATAAGGCCCCCCCTTTTTCATTATGATACCGCTACCATATCGCCAATTTCCGTCCACATAATCTACTTGCCCGGCCTTTGCTTCCAAGCATAGAATGCCTTTCTTGGGGTGGAATATAACAAAATCTGTTTCACTCTCTCTAATTACACCATCACTAGCAGTTACAATTGAAAAAGAATGAAAGACATAATACTCATCCGAAAGCTGAGCAAGCTCTTCAAACATCAGCCCTTCTTTGCTATTTGGGTCGAAATCCCTCGGTGTATCGGGTATCATCTTTGCCATGGATTATTCACCAATTTTCTCTAGGAATTCTTTAACATCAAAACCGTCTTTGGTACAAAAAACATCCCAACCGGTTTTCTTGGCAAGCACATAATCATCGTATGCATCATTTAGAAATAAAATTACTTGCTTGGAATCCCATATTAGATTTGCAACAAATTTCTCGGCAGTTTCTTCAATTTCTACAGTCTTGCTATAATACGGCTTTGCTATATTCTCTGGACTATTTTTCTTGATTTCTCCTACTAGAGAAATTTCTTCATCGTAAAAACAATCATCAAGCAAATCTTCCCATATTTCCTCTGCGGATTCGTTACCCGGATTTCTACCATCATTGCCGAGCACAAGTCTCATCATATCAGATGATCTTCTTATTTGACTTCCGTACCAACGCTCAGTCTGATATGTTTCACTTGTATTTTCAAGTTCCAATAGCAACTGTTGAATAACATCAATGCCCAACTTGCGTTGTAATTTTTTATGATGTGATTGATTGTAATAATTTCTCAAACAGTTATAACAAGATGTGTTCTCGTCGCAGCATTCTCGACTTATCTTTTCGAGTCCTGCTCTTAATGAGTCGATAACCGCATCCTTGCTGAACAATCTTTTAACATGACCGGCACCACCAGGAACATTGTCATACAAAAGAATATCGTAACTTTCGCAATCTAAATTCATTTCAAGAACACCGTCGATATCTTCTCTTGCAATTTCTAAAGCAATGCTGACACCTTCTAAAAAACTATAAAGGAACGACAATGCTCTTGGATGACCAAGCTTATCATTTGAATTTAAGATAGGAATAGTAAATCGAGCAATATCTGTTCGAAACCTGTGCCCCAAATGCAAATAATCAAGCTCTTCGCAATGGCAATCAAACTGCCTGAAATTTTTATGTTTCTTTTTGATTTTTGGTGTACCTCTCCATATTTTCACAATATCGCTATACCCGCATATTGGGCACATATAAAAACCCGACTTGTTCATTATGAGGAATTCATCGTCGCTACTGGTCTCTACCCCTATAGTGTTACCTAATATAAGATATTTTTCGTCCTTTTTTCCGTTACCGACATATGACACCTCGCCTGAATACGATCTCTTCGGTTTCAATCTTGTACTTTCTTTAGTTTTGCCGCTTTTGAATCCATAAATCGGTTCTATATAATATTCCGTCACCTCTGTCGATATAGGTCGACCGCAATATTTACAATTCCTATCACTCCCTTTACTTAAAAAAACATTTATTCTCTCGCAGGTGGGACAGGTGACAAACCAGTTCTTGGGAAATTCCGACTGCTTCTTAAAAGTAATGTACTTTGAGACATACTTATTTCCATCGACTACCACTTCCGAGTCTGGTGCATATTCCGATATGGCAATCTTCAAGTCGCGGTTCATATCATATTTGGTTACTGGAACTCCGTTTTCATAAATCTGCAAATCTACTACATCCACCGGAAATCCATACTTGGGTATTACGCAGTATTTTGAGAGAGATTCAAGTATGTTTTTCTTTTTCAGGCTCGAAATCTGATTTATATAATAAGTTACATTGCGACTCGCCTGCTCATCGCCAGAAGCTTGTCTCAATATCGCTTCTTCTTTTGCGCTTTCAAACTCCTCGAGCATTTCGCATATTTTTTGAACAAAATTGGACAGCTTTTCATCTTCTCCGCCCATCTCGTCAATCCACTTAAAATCTCTGTATTCAGCATAGTCCGACTCCGGCAATATCTTCTCATCGATATAATTCTTAAGATCTTCCGGTTTAGATTTCATATACTCATTGAATTTGTCTATGCCACCACCGCTGATAACAAAACTATCCAGCGAGCTGAAATATTCTGGATAATTTCTAAAAAAATACCCCAAACTTGCAGCCATCAAATGCCTTACTATGATTTTTTTATTGAGAACATTAAAATACGGCGGGTTTATACGACCGGATATCAACTTCTCCGGTTCTGAAAAATATGTATGATCGTGAGACTTATTCTCACAATATGTAAGAATGTATGCGGCACTGTCTTTTCTACGTCCTGCACGACCTGCTCTTTGTACATAATTTGCTGGAGTAGGCGGCACATTTCTCATGAATACTGTTTCCAGAGAGCCTATATCTATACCCATTTCAAATGTGGTAGAACAACTCAAAATATTTATTTTCTTGTTGACGAAGTCGATCTGATATTGTTTTGCCTGTTTTCTGTCGAGTTGAGCGGTATGTTCCTTAATAACAATTATTTCGATCTTTTTGTTCTTGTACTGCTGACGATAATAGTTTGTGGCTAATACTTCATCCGGATCAACCTCGACCAGCTTGCCCGAACATCTGTCCTGAACACAGGTATCATTGATATTGTGTGGCGTAAGTCTTCCACACTTATCGCATTGATAAAATTTTGAGTTTTTATAATTTTTGATTATATAGCGACCGACATCAATTTGATATGCTTCTTTTTTGTCGTGCTTAATAAAAAACCTATCTTCTCCCGTCCTACTACTTGTCTGTACAAATAATCCGAACAATATATCCAAAGCGCTCTTGGCAGTCTCGGCATCAATACCGAACGCCTTCATAGCATAGCGTACAATCTTATTAGTCTTACCGGATGCGGGTAAAAAACTTCTCAACTCATTGAAAGTTTTTCCCCCCGAATCGGACTTTCTTGATTTCCTAGTGTTCTTCAATGTAACAAAGAGATTAAATCGTCTATACTCCAAAATATCTTTCTTTTCTTCCGGACTAAGAGTTGATTGTACATAATTGATAGCAGGTGTAACCTTAAATACGCCTAAAGCAATTTGAATAAAAGTGTAAAATTTCTCTTTCGTCATAGCGCATCCAGGAAAGGATGCTGCGATTTCCTCCTCATCAAGCTCATTGATAAGTCTCTTCACATCTAGATCGAAATAATATAACCCTAGTCCCTCACCGTCGTATGCACCGTCTACTTTTAATAAATCTACCAAGACAGCAGCCCACGCATTCTTGTGAGCACTCATGTTGTTTTGAAACAAATCTCCCATCTTTATTCTATCTTCCAGATATGCTGTCAACTCGTCAATATTCATTTCAGCATAATTTCTATCTTTTATTATTTCCCAAATTAAACGTTTGCGCAGCATACGCACATGATTAGAATCAAAAAACATGGCCGCAAAACTCGCCTGCTGCCTGCTGTCGGAGAAGGTTAAATATTGTTTTACCTTTTCTTTTTTTACCGAACTCTGCAACTCGCCAGAGGGTTTTAACGAGAGCTTGTTGACCCTCTTTACATCTTCCTCGCCTTCATCTATAGCCTCGTAAAGTATCTGCGCAATAAGGGCTGTAGCTTCATCTTTTCCAACATTCAAGGCTTTAACAATACCTGACTGAGACTTGTGACCGCAGCAAGGGCACTGAGAAATGTTGTTATAAATTGAACTGATACTCTTTTCTTTACCCTGAACAACTTTATATGCTAAAAAACGGTAATTCTTGCCGCATTCACACTTTTTCGCATTAAGATTTCCTTTAGCATGGATTTCACCACACTTGGAACAAATTTCATACTCCTCAATGCTGTTTTTTTCAACCTCTTCTTCGTTTATCGCATCCTCCAGAAGAAAATAATCAACCTGAGCAAAACCCTCATCACCGTAATTCTCGTAGATATCAACTTCCTCGTTCTGCAGAAGATAGTCCAGACCATCCTGCTTATTTCTCTTAACTCTTCCTATGATATACGGAGAATTACAATATCTGCAGTTCCCTATTTCGAAAGCCTTCATACCCTCAATTTCACTTGTTTTGGTAAGGCTAAGCCTAGAATCGTTTCCGAATGTCATGTAGGCACCCGATAAAGGCCGCACGAACGAATGATACTTGAGATCGAATAATCCGATACCTTCTTTTTCGGCTGCATTTACTAAATCGATTAGGGCGACAAGCTCTTCTCGGGAGACATAATCTTTCATCTGTTCATATATGAATATAAAATCTTTACTTCCCGTGCTTAATATGGAACTTAATTGATGGACATTCTCATCTCTCAAAAGAAGATCGTATAGCAATTCGCCTACATCATTTGAATTGGAATTTAAATATTTAGCAGCAATTTCTTTTACCTTTTCGCAATTCCCCATCGCTTTCTTAATATCAATATAATCTGTTCCTTTTATTCTATACTTCGAATCTTCTTGCAGAGGTATTCTCTTTGAGAAAATGATATCCGAAACTTCAAAGTTGGTCGATGTAAGACTTCTCGCAAACCTTACTATCTCCTCTTCCGATTCTCCCTGTTCGCCTAAAGTCGCACTGGTAAGAATAAACTGCGGTTTTTTAAGTGCAAGACCGGTAAGTTTCCTTAATAAAAGAGAAATCTCGATACCTTTAGAGCCGTAGTATGTATGCGCTTCGTCGAGGACTACATATTTCCAAGCCTTAAGTCTTTCCGGTTCAAAAATTGCATAATCGTTGGGTCTGATAAGAAGATACTCGAGCATTGAATAGTTTGTGAATAAAAGATGAGGTGGGTTTTCGCGAATCTCTTCTCTCGATACGAGTTCGTTGTCGGTTATTTCAATACCGTTTTCTTCGCCCAGTTTAGCTCTGTAATCCTCTGTAGCCTTGTCAGGCGTGTCCCCTGTAAAAAAACCGAATGTTATTTCCGGGCAGCTTTTAAGCATCTTTCGTATTCGGTCGATCTGATCGTTGATAAGAGCATTCATTGGGTACAGAAAAATTGCACGAATACCTACTTCGTTGTTTCCCTTTTCTACATCGTAGAGCAGTTCGTTTAAAATCGGATACAAAAAGCATTCTGTTTTTCCGGAACCAGTACCGGTTGTAACAACCGCACTTCTACCATTTTTTATAAGCTCGATAGCCTCTTCTTGGTGAGAATATAGTGGTCTTTGAAAATCTACATCTCCTAATTTACGAAACGACTTGCAGAGTACATCGTGCTCTATCAGATAATCCAAGTTGTGTCCTCTCTGAAAAGGAAAATTCATATCAACATAAGGTCCCTTAAACAGTCTTTCTTTTTCCAACTGCTCAATAAACAATTTTTGAAGAACACTTTCCCCGAATTCAAATGAAGATCTCAAATATCCTTTATATCGTTCGTCTATATACTGCGAACGTTCGATAGGATTTAATTTTTTCACCATTCAACTGCTCCCTTCATGTTCAATGTGTATGAGAAAATATCCGTTGCCCATTTATGTTCAAGTGTATTTAATATTTTACCGTCATAAAAGAGTAGACCGTCTCCATTGTTAGTGATAGATACGTCCATTGTATCATCCACAACATCGCTGCATATCTCAATCTCCACCGGGTTTATGCAGTAGAGGCTCGGACTTCTTAGACCCTCTATAAATATTTCTCCCATGAAACTTTCATTGTTTATCATCTCCATTATTCGAACATATACCTTGTTGAAATGAAAGGTTCTTTCAATAGGCTCATCTTTTATGAAGATCTGAAAGTAGATTGTATCAATTTTGAATACCCTACCAACATAATCTTCCTTGGCATAGAAAGTCCTGCTAACTTGATAGATTAAAGGATTCTTTGTTAGAGTAAGACCTTTTGTTTTCTCATAAAATTTTATGGAATACTCTTCGAAAGAATTAAAATCTCCCAATGTTTCAGTCTGACCGCTTTCTAACATGCCGCTCTTATATATTTTCTCGCCCGCCTTATTAAACACTTCGAAAAAGATAGAATTTTTACCATAAAAAACCGGAGTTACTACAACTCTTTTAGGATTATCCAACGATATTATCTCAGTTCTATCGCTGTTTATCACACAGTTGTTATAACAACGCATAACATATTTTGCCACACCGTCTACGGTAAACACTAAACTGACATACCTATTTCCATTTTTATAAGAATTGAGAAAACCTATAGAAATTGACTTATAAAAACCCTTATCCTGAACGACGATATCGTCTGTCGCTAAAATTCCGTTTTCGGTGTATATAACGAGTCCATCATATTTCGAGTTAAGTACAAGCATCGTAGATTCCAGCGGTACATCATCTATCCATAGTTCGCTCGATGAACTATTCCAATCTCCGTCATTGATCTTATAGAATCCGAAATCGAAAGGAAGTAAATAGCTATATGACTCACCTAAATAATCGAAACTTATAAAATCAGGCTCGAAATTACTCGCAGATATTTCCGAATCGAATCCTTCTCGTAAAATACCTGAACTCATCATAACTCTGTAGTTTTCATCGTCGAGGGTTTCTTTTTTATAAGTCAATTCCGAATCCAGTGCAAAGGTTTCTTTAAAAATTCGATTTCTTCGTCCTTCGGAAATTATCTGGTTAACTTCTACCGTGTATATTCCGCTATCTTGGAGATCCAGATCAACTACATACCTTGTTATAAATTCTCGAGGTATTGCTTTATAAGCCATTTCAGAAAGTTTATGCGGCTTAGAGTTAATTAAAACTTCAAACTTGTTAGATACATCCTCGGCTTCAAATGCCAGAATATCTATTTTTTCATAAACATCTATAACTTTCTCTTCATCCGGCCTGACTAAAAAACAGTTTTTGTGAGAGAGACCCAAGACACCCGGCTTGAGTATTGAGGAAAAATTAAATATATCTTGACCGACTCTTAAAGTATCACCGCTTCTTATCAGTTTATAGCTAATACAATAATATTTTTTACTTGCAATATTTTCTGCTACTTTTTCTCCGGGATTGTGACAAATAAATGCCGTTCCCTCGAAGTCTGTATTATTATTTATTTCCCAGCCTTCTTCATTAAAAACAATATAATTTCTATGCAACCTTTCCTTGCTGTCATATATTATTTCACTACCACAAACAAGACGATATGCCAATTTCCCTAAGGGTTTTTCGATTTCAATTTCAGATGGTCGTATCCGGTAACCACCTATAATTTCTTCTATAAAACAATCATCCTCTCTATAAATCTCTTTGCTGTCATTGAGAACTTCAACGGCTATATTTCTGTAATCGTATTCAGCCTTGACCCTGTGTATCGGCGGTACAAGGTGAATAGAATTATTTTCCATAAAGAATTTGGGTTCCCATCGCGACCTTAATTTTGATGGTTCAGTTTTACGTTCACTTGCAGATTGGGATGATGTCTCCCTCAGTTGCTTTTTCCAATCATCGTATCCCGTCTTTAAATATGGATTTGAAATTTTTACTTCCTTACCCCAGAAATCCCTATCTATTATATCCGCTATGATAGAACTGAGTTCGATGAGTGCATTTAGATCGTCTTCTCTTAAGAACAGTTGCTTTGTAGAGACTATCAACTTGTATGTTTTTTTAGTAACATTGATAGAAATGTCATCTTGGTCTGAAAGCATATTTTTGCGAAGACCTTCGTACACAAATTTAAAATCTTCGTAAAGCTCATCAGGCAAATCGTATTCGAAATTTATTTTGTAAATATCGAATATAAATTCAAAAAATGCAGGCAAAAATTTTTGAGGCACAATTGCATTTTCTAAAGCAACACTTATTACTCTTGTCCTGCTACCGGAAGTTCCCGATTTCTTGTACTTATTCAGAATATCTCTTAAAGTTCCCTCAACCTTTTGCTCCGAATACGAACCATAAACTTCCGTATAAGTAGAACGTACTTTGTCGTAAAAATTTCCGTCGTACTCGAGCATAGCGATAAGCGAAAGAGAAACAACTATAATTCGCAAATCCATATCATGGTGGGCACTTGCACCAATAGACAAGGCTCTCATTAGCTGTGATTCTGCTATTTTATGGATTTTCTTGACATCGGTCTTGTTTTCAAGAACGGATATCAAATCTATTCCGATGTTTTTCCTTGTGAGTACTTTCCTGCAAAGTTGCTCGAGTTTAGCTTTAAACTGAGAATTTTCAATTTCGGAATGCTCGATTAAATTTCGCATTAAGTAATCTCCTTCTTTAAAACAAGTCTTGCAACTGCAAGAACTGCACTGTTTAACACATCTCCCGCTTCGGGCATTTCCCTTACTTAAAGAATAGCCTGTTTGTATATCTCCATATCAATGCTATAAAGTTCTTTGATAGAAAGGAATTCAACATCTATGTGTCTTGCAATTATGCTATCTAATTCGATTTTCATACTATAAACTAATTTCTTTCCCTCGGCAAAACTCATTTGTTCTAAATTATAATTATCTTTAATCGCCTTTTCGTTTTTAACATACACTCCTACTAATACCAACAATAAATATAAGCCGAAACAGCGACAATCTCTACATCAAGATCTCCTATCATAATTTTCTGATTGAGCTTTTCTCTACTACTATCAAAATTAAATTCATCGTAAATAGGCGCTTCTTCTATATTCAAAATCTTATTCTCAACAAAAGCCATATAATTGTTCCTTAGTTTGTTTTTTAAATCCCGCTTCACAGTAATGTTCTTCTATCGATGATTTGTATTGATTTAAAATATATTATAGCATAATTACATATTCCGAGATGCCTCAATTTTCAAACAAACTGGCAATACATATGCCACAAGTCAAAATTTACAAAAGATAAAATTTAATAATCTGATTATAAAATAATTTTTTCAGTTTTTACAAAAAATGCAGAGGAAATCGACATATGTTGATTTCGAAACACACAACTGTATAAATAGACAATTTTGGGCCTCAGAGCATTATAATGAAAGGGAGCTATCTTCATGCATAAGAAGACATCCAACAAGTCTCCAGAAAACCCGGAAGACATTTTAAAAAGAATTGATAAGAATTTAGAACAACAATACAGAGTTGTTGACGAATGGAAAAAAATAGAGAAGGAAAACAAAAAATTAGATATTAGAATCAAAAGCTGTAACGAAAACTATGAAAAGGCAAAAATTAAAGTTGACAACAAGAAACAAGAGATGCTGAAAAAGGCTGAATTACGCAATATAGGACTTTTCCAATTCAACCAAATGAAAGATGTCAAAGTCGAAAAAAATAAACTCAAAGAAGAATTTGCCCAACTAGACGCAAAAGCCAAAAATGATTTTACAATTTTGACATCTTTGAAGAATCAGAAATTAAAAAAATAAAAGAAAGTGAAACAAAAAGAAAAATCTTCAAGAACTATCCAAAAGCTTTAGCCTTATTCAATCACGAAAACAGTACTACTACACATCAAGAAATCGGACGGCTGCTATCTCTATTTTCTGCCCCATATCATCGGATTTCATATTTCATCCTCTTCATACATGTCCATCGCATGCTTCATATATTCTTTCGCATATTTATACCAGATAAAGAGAAATTCCCCAACGGCGTTTCCAAGCGATTCCTGATATATCGCCCATATATACCAGTGGTAGGAAGCTATGGCTATGTACGCAAGGTCATGGCGCAACTGTTTTCTGTCGGGCTTTCCGCCATGATAAAGTTCCAGTACCCAAAGCGCCTCTTCATAGGTATAGTCCGAGCAACATATAAATGTGCCCATATCACTGGACGGATCGTCATTTCCCGAATATTCCCAGTCAATCAGGGTCATATTCCCTTCCTCGTCAATCAGAAAATTTGGCTCGTAACAGTCGCAATGACATAATACCCAGGGCACATTGTCCTTTTGCGTCTTTTCATACAATAGTTCTATCTGCGCCCTGAGAGTGTCAAAATCCTCGAAATCCTTGTGGGATTCCTTTGTCTTGTCGATGAGGTCCAAGGTTCCCTGCCAAAAATCAAAGTCAAAATCCGACTTTACTTTTGCATCATGCAGCTTTCTCATAAGGCCTATGGCCTGCTCAACCTGAGCGGGGTTATGATAGTCAAGTATTCCGGCATTTTCGATATAGTGGGATATTTTCCAACCCTCATGCTTATCAATGTAAATCAGCGTACTGTCAAGCCCCAGCCGGCTTGCGACCTCTTCCGAGAAGGCCTCGCTTTGTCGGTTTATAATCTTTTCGGTTCCGAGGCCGGGATGACGGTAAACATATCGTTTTCCAAACACGTCAAAGGCAAAGGAAAGATTTGTAAGGCCCTTCTTCAAAACCTCAATATTGCAGATGTCATCCTCCTCGCAATCAAGTATCCGGCAGATGTTTTTGAAAATCCGGGAGCTGTTGCTGTCAAGATACCTCTCGTCAAACTGCCTCAGTTCTTTTACGGAATCAAATTCAAACATCTTGTCATTATCGTAACGACGGATTCGCATCTTCAGTTTGTCCAAGTGTTTTTCATAAACAGATTCCCACAGCAGAGACCTTGTGGAAGGTTCCTCATACTCCGCCTTAAGGATTTTGGAAAATGCGGCGGAAAAAGCTTTGTCAAAATATACATGTCCCAGCATGCACCACATGTCCACCGGCTCATGGCATATGCCTGTTATTATATCCTTCGTATCCGTAATCAGACCGAACTCGCCGTCCTGTGCCTCACCCGGAAAAAATACGGCCGAATAATATGCATCATAAACATACTGTTCAAAAGGATTGTCAACAAAATAATTGTCAGAGGAGCAAATATAAGTGTTGCCAAGACGCTCTGTCACAAGAATCAGCGTGGAGGTGTTGTTATAGCGGTAATAGTCTTCATTTACCACAATATCCACATCATACTTTTCATGCAAATAGAAGAATTGTTCCTTCATATAACCCACCACCAGGGTGATGTCATTTATTCCGGCTTCCTTAAGTTGCTCTATTTGCCGCTCAATAAGCACCTCTCCCTTCACAACAAGCAGCCCTTTCGGCCTCTCATAGGAAAGGGGCGCAAATCTCTGGGACATGCCGGCCGCCATGATAACGGCATTTTCCACCCTGTGCGGCGCAAGCGCCTTTTGCCCTGCCTCTGTTAAATTGTAATCTGTTGAAACAAGTCCCTCTTGAATAAGAGCCCTGAGATTATAATTACACTTGCCAAGGGAAACTCCGAGATAATCTGCAAGTTTCCTTTGGTTTTCGTAAGTGTTCTGCCTTAAATAATTAAGAATGTTAAACTCTGTAATTGATAGCATTGGTCTCCTCTTGTTCAAATTAATGGAAGCATTATATCATATTTGAACAAAAAGTCAACGCCTTTCCAATCACACAGTCCATGTCATAGTATTTATACTCTCCCAGCCTGCCTCCGAAGAAAACATTATCCTCCCCAGCGGCCAGCTTGCTGTACTTTTCATACAGCGCATTATTTACCTCATCATTTACCGGATAGTACGGCTCGTCCCCGGGCTTCCATTCGGTGCTGTACTCCCGGCTGATTACCGTTGAGGGAAGCTCTTTGCCTTCCGAATCCCTGCCGAATTCAAACCATTTATGCTCAATAATCCTGGTAAACGGAGTATCCCCGTCCGTATAATTCACAACGGCATTCCCCTGAAAATTCGCTTCGCTCAGCAACTCCGTCTCGAATGATACCGTCCTGTATTGCAAATGACCGAACCTGTAATCATAATATTCGTCAATCGGACCGGTGAATATAACGCGGCGGGCTGTTTTATCAAGCTCTTCTTTATTTTGGAGATAATCCGTTCCCGTCCTTACCTCCACATCTCCTATTATGTTCCTGACCATATCGGTATATCCGCCTATCGGAATACCTTGATAGCGTGCATCATAATAGTTGTTGTCATATGTAAATCTTACCGGAAGCCTTTGTATTATAAAGGCGGGGAGCTCACTGCACGGACGGCCCCATTGTTTCATGGTATAACCCTTTATCAGTTTCTCATAGATATCCCGGCCCACTAAACTTATTGCCTGCTCCTCAAGGTTTTTCGGACGGATGATTCCGGCCTCCGCAACCTGTGCGGCAATCTTTTCCCCGGCCTGCTCGGGCGTGACAACACCCCACATTCTGTTGAAAGTATTCATATTGAAGGGCAGGTTGTATATTTCCCCCTTGTAATTGGCCACCGGACTGTTGGTATATCTGTTAAAGTCGGCAAACCTGTTGACGTACTCCCACACCCGGGTATCATTGGTGTGAAAAATATGTGCTCCGTATACATGAACATTTATCCCGGCAACTCTCTCAGTATAGACATTTCCCCCGATGTGGTTTCTTTTTTCAACTATGAGACAACTCTTGCCTGCATCGGTCAACTGTCTTGCGCAGACCGCTCCGTAAAGTCCGGCCCCCACAATCAGATAATCATACATATTGGCTTATCCTTTCATTATTACAAGGCACAGCCACATGGCCATGCCTGTAAGGTTCAACTTCCTTCTGTACTTTTCAAGTCCATAACCGAAAATAATATCGTCAAAAAACTCCTTAGTCCTCGCCTTTCTTTGCGCGCCCTTAAGCTTTCGAATTTTCAATATGACAAACTTCATTGTCCAAAAAAGGAAATGCTCTCCATACTTATTTATCCAGCCCTTCTCTTGCCAGAAATCCGCCACATGCCTTATCGTCTCTATATGATTCCATACTACCCTGTCCGCATCGGCAAAAATATTCCCGGTCAGAGAACCCTCCCTGTTCAGTCTATAGTTGTAAAGACATTTATCCGTAAACGCAAAGCCTTCCGCCTGCGGGAAAATGCTCATGGGAAATATCACATCCTCCCCATACCTCACACCCTCGTCGAAACGAACCCCTGATCTTGCCAGGAGGGCGGCGCAGTACGCATGGCGCCACACAAAGGGCATCGCTCCCCTCTCTTCAAACAACACCTTCGGACTGAAGCTGTCATAAAAAACACTCTCAAACTGCAACGTCTTTTTAAACCATTTTTCCTCATCTATGGATGACGGAAATGTGTCCGCGGAAAAAATTATAATCTCCGCTCCGCGGCTGTCTTCTATGACCTTCGCAAGAGTTTCAACAGCTCCGTCTTTCAGGCAGTCGTCCCCGTCAAGGAACATTACCCAATTTCCCGTAGCCGCCTCAAGTCCCGCATTCCTTGCGGATGACAGGCCGCCGTTCTCTTTATGAATCACTTTAAAGCGCCCGTTTTGCGCAGCATATCGGCCGGCTATTTTCGGAGAGGAGTCCGTGCTTCCGTCATTGACACAAATAAATTCCACATTATCATATGACTGCCTTTGGCAGGAGTCGAGGCACATCGGCAGGTATTCCTGAATATTATAGACGGGTATGATAACTGAAATTCTTATATCCTTCATTTTTCAAACAGCCTCTTAAGCTTATCCAGAACCCTGCGGGCCAGGCTCCTTCCCCTGATTCTTGCAAGCTCAACTTTAAACGCCTGCGCGTCCTGAGTCCACAGAACGAATTTATTCCACTTATATCCGGGAAAATACTCCTTGTTTGCCCGTCCGCTTTCAAGATCGTCTTTCAGCTCGGGCACGACCTCATTAATAAACTGTTCGTTAAGCGGCGGAGCCAGTCTGTCATAATTCCACAGATAACTGTCGTACTTCAGGCGAATCATTAGGGCATTCAACATTCCCGTTCTTTGTGCATCCCCGCTAAAGCGCTCCTTTATGAAAGCCGCCATTTCCCTGTACTCATCACAAACGCAAAACACTTTCGACGGTGAGTTTACGGAGGATTGCTCATTGTCCTGACGATAATGCAGGAAAGCATCCCGTATGCACATCACCCTTTCGGCGCACGCCCAGACTTTGAAATTGAAACCGGAGTCCTGATAGGACGCACCGGCAGTTTCGTTGAATTTAATTTGATTCTCCGCAAGGAAATCCTTTCTGTATATTGCCGACCAAATTGAAGGCTTGATATTAAAAAAATCGGACTGCTTAATCGGAGAGCTGAAATCTTTCAACGGATTGAAAGCCCCTTTCTTTATTATGTCCCGGGGAATTCCGAATAAAATATTTTTTCCTTCTTCAGAGTAATAAAAATAAAAATCCGATTTAACCACGTCGAGTTTTTTTTCCGTGGCTGCAGCATAAAGTTTTTCAAACATGTCCGGCTCGGCATAGTCGTCCGTTTCGATTATTCCTATATATTCTCCCTGCGCCGAATTTAAGCCGAGATTCATCTGATAACCGTAACTTTTTACGGGAGAGTCAATTATTTTTATCCTGTCATCGCAAAGGGCATATTCCCCTAAAATCTGCCTGGTTCCGTCGGTAGAGCCCGCATCCACACAGATTATTTCCGTCTCCCGAAGGCTCTGCCCCAAAACACTGTCCATGCATTCCCTGATGTATTTTCCCACGTTCAGTGAGGGCATGATAATTGACACTTTTATACTCATGAAAACAATTCCTTTAGAAATCCTTTTTTGTATTCCACCGGTTCGGTCCCGACAGAGGCAAATGCTATCATCGGAAATACATTGAAGCCCATATCGAACAGCGTCGGCTCGGTAAAACCGTGAAGCAGTGTAAATACCGCAATCCAGACTAAATAAAAGTCCTCTGCCCTGACTGCCCTGTACAGCAGCCTGTAATAAACCGCAAGCACCGCCGTCAGGAACAGCGCGCCGAAGTTCAGAAGAATGCGGACATAGGAGCAATCCACATAATTATACGTTCCGCCCGAAGGGATGATGGAGTTGCCTACCCATTCTATTTGTCTTCCAAACAGATTTACCCCGTATTCTCTAAAAGCGGCGGCGCCGTAATGAGGTCTTGAATTCAGCAATGTGTTAATCCTGTGCCAGACAGGATCCTCCCATCTGAAGAAAGCGCATATAAGTATTGAGGCCGCGCAAATCAGCACGGGAATCAGATAGAAAAACAGTTTTGCGCGCCGGGAAATGCGCCATTTTTTCTTAAATAAACTCACCGCCGCAAAGAATAAAATTGCTGCCGTAAGCAAAAAGAAAGGCAGTCTGGTACCGGTTTTGACATATAAATAAACATTTATCAGCAGTCCGGCCGCATATTCGCACAACCTCATTTTATTCTTTCTCAGAAAAATATACTGAAGCATCAGGAAGAAAAAAATAGTCGGTCCGGTAGTTACCCAGACAAAACCCATGCCGTGGCGAATCCTTCCTCCGGCCTGATAAATCATGTTCTCAATAAGATTCAGCCGGCTTGCTATAATAACCGCAAACAACACAACTGCCGCAATAACCGATGAAATGCCGATTATCCTTCGGCTGTCACTATTATAGGCCGCCATAAGCAGGACAAACATCCATATAATAATATTGTCCCGGCTGTAAAACCAGCTGCCAAGGCACACAAGTCCGAATATTGCGTAACAAATAAATGTCTTTAACTTATACTCCCGGCATATAAGCTTGATGGCAATCACAGCAAGGCACAGAATGCAGGAGACGGCGCTTACACCTTTATAAACAATTACCTTCAAGTCTGACTCGATCATGGCGTACCATGCCGTCATTGTAATCAATTGTGATGCGACAAACAACACCCATGCGATGTCCAGAAATCTCTCTTTTATTATCCGGCAGGCCTGTGTCCTCATTCTTTAGCAGTTTCTGCAGCTTTCTCGGCAGTTTCTACAGCCGTTTTTTCGGCAGTCTCTTCAGCCGTCACTGCGGCTGCCTTCCCGGCAGTCTCTTCAAGGCCGCTTTCTGCAGAACGCTCCTCTTCTGTCTTGCCGCTCACCGTATAAGTTTCCCATTCACTTCCGGCCTTTTTCTTTTTTTCCGCCTTGCGACGGTTATAAAACTCAACTGTTCCCGGTTCCCCGTCCTCCAAGACCAGACGAAAATCCGGCTTCCAGCTTCCGGACCAAATTCGGATTCTGTTGATAAGAAGTATGACAAAAGCTCCGGCCAGAAGGGCAACCGATAAAAGCTGGGATGCTGCGATTGTTTCCCCTATCCTCAACTGGTCTGTCCTCAGTCCTTCCACAAAAGCCCTCTCAATCGCATAGCCGCCAAGATACCACAAAAGCACCTGACCGTTATACTGTTGAACCCTTGTAAAAATAAGAAGGATAATACATAACAGAATACACCATGCGGATTCATAAAGGAAAGTGGGATGCACCTGGATATAGGCCTCTCCGTCCACATAAACCATCTTTTCAAGGAGTTCCTCGGTAATAACGCCGCCGGCCACGCTTTTTTTAATCTGCATGGCAAACAGAGAGCCCGTGAAACCGCCGTAGGCTTCCATGTTGAAAAAATTCCCCCATCTTCCGATTCCCTGAGCAAGTACCGCACCCGGTACTATCGTATCCATTGCTCTTAAGAAGGATGTCTTCTTATATTTGCACACGAAAAAGATGGTCAGCACGCCGGCAATGATTCCGCCGTAAATTGCAAGGCCTCCTCCTCTTATATTAAACACTTCAAGCCAGTTATCCTTGTACTGGTCAAGGCTGAATATTACATAATAAATCCTCGCGCCGATCAACGCCGTAAATATTGTAATAATCGTAATATCTATGTAATCATCCGTGCGCTGGTTGGTTCTTTTTGCTCTGAGCATGCAAAGAAGCACTGCTAAGATAACGGCCACCGCTATCACAATTCCATACGTTGCAATTCTAAAACTGCCGATTTGGAATCCGGATCGCAGGTTTTCGATTTCAATCCCCAGATTCGGGAAAATGATGGTAGGTGAAAGTAACATGATATTTCCTCCTTAAACATTAAATTTAAAAAAAATAATGTCGTCCTCTTGTACAATATAATCCTTGCCTTCCGTCCTGACAAGTCCCTTTTCCCGAGCGGCGGCATATGAGCCGAGCCCGATCAAGTCGTGGTAGTTGACAATCTCAGCCTTAATAAATCCCCTTTCAAAGTCGGTGTGTATCTTTCCTGCGGCTTTCGGAGCCTTTGTGCCCTTATTGATTGTCCAGGCCCTGACCTTCTTATGTTCCGCAGTAAGGAAGCTTGTCAACCCGAGAATTGAATAGCCTGCTCTTATCAGCTTATCAAGGCAGGGGCTCGAAAGGCCGAGTTCTTCAAGAAACATTGCCTTTTCCTTATCATCAAGCTCGGACAACTCCTCTTCAGTTCTCGCGCACACGACAAAAACCTCAAAACCGTTCTCTGCGGCATATTTTCTTACGGCTGCCACGTGGGGATTGGCCGCCCCGTCGTCAGCCTGGTCCTCTTCATTGACATTTGCGGCAAAAATTACCGGCTTATCCGTCAGCAGATGGAAGGTCCTGATAATCCGGTCTTCTTCATCGCTCCGCTCCATGGTTCGTACAATTTTCCCTTGTTCAAGATGAGCCTTGGCCTTATCGAGAAGCTCCAACTCCTTTGCCAGTGCCTTGTCATTTTTTGCTCCCCTTACGGTTTTTGCAATGCGTCGCTCAAGTATTTCCAAATCCGAAAATATCAGCTCAAGATTGACGGTTTCGATATCGCCTACGGGATCCACCCTTCCGTCTACGTGAATAATTTTGTCGTCCTCAAAACATCTAACAACGTGGACAATGGCGTCCACCTCACGAATGCCTGCAAGAAATTGGTTGCCCAGGCCCTCCCCTTTTGATGCGCCCCTGACAAGGCCCGCAATGTCAACAAATTCAACCGTTGCGGGGGTTACCTTTTCGGCATCATAAAAATCCGCCAAAACCTTCAATCTGGCATCGGGCACGAATGCCACTCCGATATTGGAATGTATGGTACAAAAAGGATAATTGGCGCTTTCGGCGCCCGCCTTGGTAAGGGCGTTAAAAAGCGTACTCTTGCCTACATTGGGCAGCCCTATGATTCCCAGCTTCATGATTTTATATGTCTCCTGTTAAATCTGTAATCCGGCATTCGTTTTTGAAAAATAAATTACAACGATTACTGATTTTATCACGCACGCCCGGGTTTCTCAAGTAATCAATTAAGCAATAATAAAATCAGTATGACAAAAATCTCGGACGTAAGCACTATCTGATAAAAAGGGGACCTCTTCGGTCCCCTTTTTCATTGTAATAACTGTCGCATGCGGCATCAGCCTCTGAACTGCTCATCCCAAGTAGTATAATCATACTCCTTCCCCTGCCAGTCTGCGAAACGTCTTTGATTAAACTTGCTGGCTCTGTATGGGGAGTTCTTGAAGTTCTCTACATTCTTGCGCTCGTGTACATATTCCGGTGCGACAGGCACTACCGAGAACGAAATCGTACCCGGCTCAATGTCCGCGATGCCCAGCCTCGCGGCATTTTCCATCGTGTTGTCAAACCTTCTGTAATAGCCGTTGATGCGCTTCACGGGCATGTCAAACGCGAAGAAGCTCGGACTCATAGGAACGCTTGCTCCGTCCATAATGACATATCCTTCCTCTCCTATCAGCTCGATTAAGGCTTCCGCACTCCTGGTCGTAATTGCATCTCCGGAGATTACTACGCAGTCGTATTTCTTAAGTGCACCGTAGGCTTCTTCTGTTACAGCTTCAGGACACATCGGAAGTTCAAATGCTTCGACCTTTTTCCCGCTTTTTGACAGCAGAGGACACTCACCGACGGCGGCAATTTTTCCGGTCACATCCTCATAGCAGTAAGCGCTGCTGGCAAGGCCCTCCGCCCGCTCCGGCGTGTTGTACCATGCGTTAAGAGCCGCAACACCTGCCGCAGCCTTTGTCAGATTGTCCCACCACAAGTGACAGCCTGTGTCACGCAGGTACTTTCCCGTGAACTCGGCTCCTGCATGTGTCGCAGGCTCAATCAGACGGGCGATGCCGACGTTTCCGTTTGAGCGTACCGTCACCCACTTCTCTCCTATTATGCAACTGTCTATCGTTATACCGGAGGGTATACCGATATACAGATCATCATACAACCTCCACATATCGTCTACCTCCCTTACTTATTATTAACCCAAAGTACAGGCCGCTTGAGTTCCTTCATCTTTTCGGTCAACTCCTCGACATCTCCGTAATATATGACTGAACCCTGGCATGCCTTTACACAGGCCGGCTTGTCATCCGCTCCCGTCGCAATACGCTCTGTACACAACGTGCACAGATTTGTAGGGAACGGCACGTTGTCTATCTGCACATGTCCGTTGGGATATGTATATATCTGCTCTATTACCTTTATACCCCATGTGTCGGCATCGAATTGGTTTTCCTGCTTGCAGGCTACTGTACAGGAAAAACACCCGGTACAGTATTCCATATCAAAAAGCAAACCCTTCTTTCCCATTACTGTGCACCTCCTTTCGCAATGCGTTCAGGACGCCGATCCTTCCATTCGTCCTCATCATTCGGATGCTGATCCTCGTTCGGATCAATCTTTCTCAGGCGTACAAGCGTCGTCTTATAAGCACCGCCGCCATAGCCGGACTCCGACTGGGTATCGACGGGTATCAGGACGTTGCAGTTGAGATCCCATGCGTTATAAAAGTCAGGTCCTTCGCCCTTTGCCTCGGGCATCCACCAGCCGTGCGGTACACTCACGCAGTCGCGCCTCATCGACGGGTTTTCCTTTACCTTTCTCTTTACTCTTCCCCTGTCATTCTCTACCCATATCCATTCGCCATCATCTATACCGAGAGCCTTCATAACATCAGGATGCACCTCTACCAACGGATAAGGGTCGCATACCCTTAACCACGGGATATTTCTGTGCTCTGAATGGAAAAACACAGGGCTCCGACGTCCGGATACCATAATAAGCGGATACTTCCTGAACAGCTCAGGCGTCCTCACCTCACTTTCAGGAGGCTCAACATAGAACGGCAACGGATGGATGTCGTATTCCTCATGCAGTGTGGAATAAAGTTCAATCTTGCCGGTAGGGGTCCTGAAACCGGGTTTCTTATCCGGTCTTAGATCACCCCTCTCGTATCTCCTGTAAGGAACGGACTGCGGCCACTCTTCCTGTGTCGGATACTTCCATCCGCCTGCGGCTGCGAGGCTGTCCCAGTCATAGCCCGACGGCTTGATACGCTCATTAACAAAGTCCTTGAAGGTCGGATAGAGTTCGCGCAGTTTAGGATTGAAACGCTTTGAAAGCTCAAAGTTTATCTCCCAGTCGCTCTTTGCCTCACCCACTTCCTGTGCAGGTTGGATTAGCTGCAAAGGCTGATACCATGCTCTGAAGCTCTCTTTCTCCGTAAAAGTGGCTGCCGGCAGAATCAGGTCACCCACTGCCTGCGTGGTCGGATTATGAAACAAATCCACTATTACGTTGAACTCCATATTCATAAGGGCCTTGTAATGCTTCCTCATGTCGGCAGCCTGGCCCCCAAGGAGGTTGGATGTCTGAATCCATGCAGACTTAATGGGATACGGGGTTCCGTCTATCATTTGCTGCACGGCCATATCCGGCTGCCCCCAGCTCCTCATGTTCGCAAGGTATTTATATCTGGCGGCTCCGATGCGCTTCTCGTTTATTCTGTCGAGAATATCATCGCCGTATACGTCCTTCAGCTGCTGCGTTGAATACGGATACTGGGTGATATCCCACGCGTTGCGTGCTATTACGTTGCCACCGGGCACGTCCAGATTACCGGTGATACACCACAGGTAAATGATGGCGTTGCTGACGGCAGTGGCCTCCGGCACCTGGTCAATCGGCAGGCCCCAGTGGATTGTTGACGGCCGGTTGGTTGCGTATGCCTTGGTTGCCTCGTAGATAATCTCCTTGTCGATGCCGGTAATCTTAGAGGTCTTCTCAAGCGTGTAAGGCTTAACCTCTTCCGCCAGCTTATCGAAGCCGTATGTCCATTTCTCCACAAAGTCACGGTCGTACCAGTTGTTCTCGATTATCAGGTTCAGCATACCAAGCGCCAATGCGCCGTCAGTACCCGGACGAATCTGCAGGAAGTACTCCGCTCTTGATGCGAAAAATGTCCATCTCGGGTCAATCACAATAACCTTGCTTCCGCGTCTCATGCAATCAACGATCCAGTGTCCCTGAAACGCATCCGGGCAACCGGTCATCGGGTTCTGTGCCCAAATGACTATGTATTTCGGAAGCTCATATCTCGGATCATCAAAACGCTTCTCAAAAAACTGTGAGCAGTCCGATACTGCGAAGTCGCCCATTGTTGCTACCTGAGCGCACAACCTCGGTGTGTAACAGCTCTGGCCGGCCAGTCCGAGCTGGGTCCAGTTCGGGCTGCCATAAGAATAACACAAAAATGAGATCGGTCCGCCTATATCGCGGCCTGTTCCCTGAATGAAGATGACCGATTCCGCGCCATACTCTTCTTTCAATTTCGTCCACTTATCCTCGATCATGTCATAGGCTTCGTCCCAGCTGATTCTTTCCCATTTGCCTTCGCCGCGTTCTCCCACACGTTTGAGCGGATACAGGATACGGTCCGGATGGTTAATAAACTGGGTGCATGCCAGAAGTCTCGAGCAAGCCCTTCCGTGGTTCCACGGATGTGTCGGATCACCTTCTATCTTGACGACCTTTCCGTCCTTCAGGTACAGCTCTACGCCGCACCCTCCGTGGCATCCGGGTCCCGGTGACCAGGCCGTGGTTTTCACGACCTTATCGTACTCAATTGCCATGGTTTTCCCTCCTTTTTCTCTGAATGTATATAATTATCATGTATATAATTATCCTAAATAATCTTTCGCAGACTCTTTACATTGTCTCTGACAGCCATTGGGCACTGTCGTCCAACCAGTCGCTGATTCGCGGGCAGCAGTCAGTGATTCCAAATCCGGGATCGCAGGTGGAAAATGCATGTGGTCCGTGACTGTAGAAATGACTTTCAAAGGGCACGTTCTTTTCCGATAATGCCTCAATAAATTTGATGCTGTTCATGACGTCGACTACCGGATCATCTACCGTTGCGAAGACAAAACACGGACAGGTCTTTCTTGTTACAGCTGCAACACAATCATACATGTCCGGGCCGTATCTTCCGTCAAATCCTGTAACCGGATAACCGATAATTGCTGCCTTGGGTCTGTGCCGGCCGGTTGTCGCGGCTGCGCAGGCAAGGTGCCCTCCCGCCGAAAATCCTATAACGGCAATCCTTTCAGTATCGATTCCAAAACTTACCGCATGTACGCTCAGATATTCCATGGCCTGCTCATAATCATCCAGCGGATTGGGCCATTTCTCATTGCCGGGCATTGTGCCCTCGTTGTCAACCGAATAATTAAGTACAAACGCATTGTAACCATACCGCGTGAATGCCAACGCCACGGCCTCTCCCTCGCGGGGTGAGCATATGTGATATCCGCCGCCCGGCAACACCAGAAGCGCAGGGCGGAGACCTGCTACACCGACTTCCTGAATATATGATGTCATAAATACATTTCGGGTTTCGTTCAATACTATTTTTTCTGAAATCATTTGCTGTTATCCTCTCTTGGCTGTAGCTTCCTAAGGCTGTCGGCTTTTATTGTATGTACGAGATTACTCTCCGTATGTATGGGATTGTTCTCCCCGATTATCCGGAGCCATGATAACAGTATTTTACCACATAATTCATTTGCATAACACTTGGACTTTATCTTGGGTAAAGATATAACGCAACGACCGGGGGAATTTTTCAGTTCACCCGATCTTGTAGTTGTTAATATTTATAGAGTGTCATTTTTTTATTTTGAAGTGGCATCTTAGGGCGGAACCATCTTCTGTTAATGACACCTGCAATAATGTCGATTAGTAATACTACCACCAAGCCAATATCACATAAGCTATCTGCAATATTACAATAATATTACAATCATCCACGGTGGGAGCGGACCTACAACAACAAAACCGGCAAATGAATTTGGACGTCCGAAGAATACAACTGTAATTGCGTACCCGAAAAATGCCATAGCAATTAAGTTGGGGAGCCGAGGCCTCATAACCAGTACTGCTAAAATGGCAAGAACATAGAAACCATCGCTATTATGCCCTATACACTCCCTTGACGGAATAAGTCATACCTCAGCAATTATTCTTCTACCGGTCTCAATTTGTAAGCTTTGCTTTCTTCTGCCCTGACTGCCGCTCTTGAAGCGAGAATTTCTTCACGCAAATCCTTGGCTGTTCTGAACAAATCCGGATTGTATTTCTCATAATGCACAATCTCGCTCAGCTCTCGACGATAACCTGCGCCTCCGTCGAATGCGGGATATCCTACAATAACCAGGCTGTGGAGTTCTAACTCATCGGGAATGCCGAGCAATCTTTTGTAATTCAGTTCAACCGGTTTTTCAAGACTGGTGTGCTGTGATGCCAGTCCAAGCGCACAAGCTGCCAGATGCATCATCATTGCGGCATTGCCCAAGGCCTTAAGATAGGATGCGTTGATACTATCACCTCCCTCAGCCCCATAAAAGTTGGGATGTAGAACATTAATCTGTGTCTTTCTGCGGTCACCAATCAAACCGATAATGGCCGGAGCATCTTTCCAGTTTGGAAGTCCTGCAGGGCGTGAAAAAAGAGGGTGACGAATCTCAGGTATGCGTGTCAACTCAAACTCTGCAAATTCTTTCATATACTCTGCCCAGATTTCAGCCATCTTCAGCTTTGTCTCCGGCTCGGTAATAACTATGAATTCCCATGGCTGAGAATTTCCGCCACTCATTGCCCAACGCCCACATTCCAATATTTTCTCAATGCTGCCTTCCGGAATAGGGTCCGGCAACAATTTTCTTATACTCCTGCGAGTATGCGCAAGTTCACTAAAGTTCTCATAATCAAAACTCATTTTTTTCTCCTTCTCTATTTTAATAATATTTATATGTTCCTGAAGTGTACTTTGGCGGAACAATCGGAATCTGAAGAAATGAGTCATACTTTCCTCCGGTATGAATGATATGGTCTCCCTTATTTAATGTGTCATAATTAAACGGTTCAAACCAGTCTATACGCTCATAATGTCCCATTATTTCAACTCTGATTTGCTCACCTGCATGCCATATACGGCTGGTCGGCCAAATTTCAATGTCTACCGGGACTATTTCACCCGGACTTAATTTCTGAAAACTTTTGTAAGTATGATATGGCTGGAAATCGGTCGATTTCTCTTCATCAAGTTCGCGCATAGATACTCTCAGTTTTCCTGCAGCTCCCGGATGCGGCTTACCCAGTATATGCGTTGGAATCCAGTTGCCTTCAGCATCCAGTTTCTGTATAGCGATAAACAGATCCATATCGTCACTGCCGTCGGCTTCTACCCACAGATGCAATTTCATATACCCGGTAAGTTCTGTTTCCTCATCGAACCTCATATCGAAGGTGGTGCGTCCTTTGGTTGACTCATATCTAACACTTGATTCACTGTCCTGCTTATCCCGGCTCATTGTGCCGTCAGCAGCATTCAACCAGAGTTTTTTATATTGTGTTCTTGCAAGAGGGAACTCTTTCTCCGGACGTTGAAGCATAAAATCATAGTCATATGCATCCATTACGTCCAGACGAACAGTAGGTGTAGACTCCCATCCGTTTCGAATGTCCTTAAGATAACGATCAAAGAAGTCTGTCAAATCTGCTAGGTTTTCACGCTTATATTGATCCGGCCATTCAAATTCACGGTGTACACGCAGCCATTTTTTCTGTGATGAGATTTCTCTGAACCCCCGCATTGCCCCCCGAAGATGAAAGTGGTTCCATCCGGCAGTAACATAGGTCGGTACCTGAATATTCTCCATTTTGGCAATTTTGTCTTCCCAGTAACCGTTAATTAATGGATGCTTCTGCGCCATAAGATAATGATCTTCCATATAACCCTGACCGTAAATCATCCCCGTAAGATAAGGGTTGAATCCGCATTCAGGTATACCACCCATGCAGATCATTTCACGATAAATATCACTTTGTCCCTCCCACGGTGCGATACAGGCAAGGTGAGGGGGCTGCATCGATGCGGCTTTCCATGCTGCAACTGCCAAACCGGAATTCCCCATCATTGCGACCTTGCCTGTGCACCAGTCCTGTTTAGCAAGGAATTCTATGACATCATAGGCGTCTATTCCTTCCTGTTGCGGGGTCATCTCAACGTCTCCCTCGGAGTTGTTGACTCCCCTATGATCATAATTAACTATAGCGTAACCTTTATGACACCAGTATTCCGGGTCAGGCCCCTCAAATTTAGCATTTGGTGAACAACTCCCTTCCGGAACCCCAATAGTTTGAAATTCAACTCCGGGTGTATCCGCGCATGGGCGCTTTCCAAACCAGCTCCATGACAAAATAGCAGGAACCTTTACATCTCCTTCCGGCCGGAACACATCACCATAGGTCTTTGTGCCATCCCGCAATACTATTTCCACATCCTGCTGACAAATAATGCCCGGACATACCTGATATGTCCGCGGGTTCAACTCCGGCATGTTGCCGTATCCATCCTTCAGGTGAACCGGCATACGTCCCTCAGCCAGAATCTTTTTTATCTCTTCATGCATTGTCGGACGGGGTTTTAGCTTTTTAAAGATTACGTCTACTTCTTCATCTCCGTATTTTTTCTTTTTTATCAATATGTCACCTGTCTTGGCCATATTCGCCCTCCTTTCAAGGATTACAGGCCCGAATACTCTAGACTTTCGGGTCCATCTTATATACTACTGATAAAATAACGATTATTTCCATCATATTCGTTATAACCAGGAATAAAAGTATAGTATTTACAAAAACCGGGACTGGCTGTTGTATGCAAGTATCACATAATATAAACCTGCGATGTAAATAATCTTCCGCGTCACAGCCAATCCCGACACAGCTTCCGGGCACACCTTGCCCTTCAACTTCCGATATTTATTTTATTTATTCTGCTGCATGAGCTTCCTCAATAGGGTCCTTCTTCGGATTCATGTCTGTGAAGAAGAACATGACTGCTGCAACTGCTGCCAATACCGCAAAAATAATCCATGCAGCTCTGTAATCACCTGTAATGTTCTGAGAAAGGCCAAGAACAAGATATGGTGAACCACACAAGAGTCCCTTAATGAAGAAGATAACTGGGAAGGCAACAACCGAACCTGCGCGGCCGAAAATCTGTGCTGTCATTGAAGGCGGGTAGTTGTTGGAACCGCCGATTGACAAACCGATCATTATCAGATAAACCCATGTTCCGATATCCCCCGGAACAAAGTAGAAGCAGATTCCGATGACAACCCAGATACCATATATAACTGATGATTTCTGAGCTCCGAATTTCTGATCCAGAAAGCCGCAAAGGTAGCTTCCAACAAGGCCGAACAACGAAGTAACAGTCATCATTAAAAGTGCCTGCGGCTGTGTATAACCCTTCATCATCATTGACGGGATTAATGTTGATACAAACCCGATGGTTACCATTCCATAAAAACCGTTTCCCAGACCCATAAGCCATGTTTCTTTCTGCTTAAGAACTTTCAAGGTTGTCCACCCGGTAACAGGCTTTTCAGTACTTCTTACCGGAGAATTAGGATCGTTATCAGGATATGCTTTCCATTGCTCGGGATAATCTTTGTATGCTGTGAAGTTGATGATTGCCAAAACAATAAGACATCCCGCAACAACCCAGAGAGCGTATTTGATATCACCAAGTAATGCAGTCAGTCTTACAAGGATGGTTACGAAAAATGCGGATGAAATATTAAGACCCATGGTTGCCCATCCGATAGCAATGCCTTTCTTCCTCGGGAACCAGTTGGTAATAAATGTATTTCCTGCAACCAACTGAACTCCATTCATTAAGCATACAACGCAAATCAATGAAATTGTGTAAGCAACTACGCTTCCGCTTGATGCCCAGAAGAAAACTGCAATCGCTCCGAGAATCAATAAGATTCCGTTTACCAGTTTTGCTCCGATTTTTTCAACAACTTTTCCCACAAGCAAACAAAAAAACAATGCAATGATTCCGGCAGGCGTGGAAAGCGATAACAGCGTTCCCGGCTCAACTTGGAGCCTTCCTGCCAACTGCGGGACAACGACGTTCATTGAACTGTTGACAATGCTGCCATAGAAAGCCCAGTTTAACGCTGAGAAGATGATTACCCACCACCCCTTAACACCAAAGTTGCTTCTGGCATCATAGCTTAAGTCCTCATGTTTCTTTTGAAATGCCATAAATGTTTCCTCCTTTTTTTATCATTTAAGGACTAAAAGTCCATTTTTTTCAAATCCCTGACTGTCGGTAAGGTTGCCCACAATTCGTCGCCGGCTTTCAGCATGTCATATGGGTTCCAGTGCTTTTGATGGTTACAAACCAAGAGCCTCGGCATCTTCGGCAGGTATTTCGGTTTTGTAGCGTGCTACGCGCTCTTTCCCTTTTTCCGTAATAGTAATCATCCCGTCTTTGACAGTCGCAAAATCCAACAGTGATACTTCCTCAGCCATCATCCCAATCAGCACTTTGCTCATTGGCGGGTAGATGTCATATAGCTCTTTCTCTGTATACAGATCAATCACTTTATCCAGCGGGTACGCACCTCCAGTTTTTGCCACACGATCCATCATTGTAATCGCACGTCTGGTATAGGGCAGACACTGTCCTGCAGTTGCCAAATCAAATGCCTCTATTTTGAATATCGCACCGGTACGTGAGTCGGGACACATGATGGTTATGTCGGTAAGAACCTTGTTTTCATCAGGTATAGGCCACTGAAACGCATTAGGATCTTGCAGACACCTCACATGATATTCCGGTTCATCATACATCTCGTTGATAGGACGCCAACCATTCCCGTCATATTTCTTGTAATCGGGATCAAAAACACTATTCACGGAAAACCAGAATTGACTGTAGTGTGCAGGTATTACATAACGTGGGCCTGCGGTGTAAACAATGTTCAGCATCTCAGCCAGTTTTGGCATAACATCCGGACACATCTTGCCTTTCAGTTCTTCGCCGTTGAAAGTTACTTTATCCCCAATTTTCAGCATTGAATGGCAAGGATAACGTTCCGGATCGCCAACAAAGGCAACCAGTGTAGCTTGAGTTGAAAATGGCATAATTTTCTCCTTTCTGATTTTGGCTAATTTGTGTAAAACCAATCAGCCATTGTGTTTGTATATTTTGTATATTCTCTACATTTTAATTATATATTTGACCCGAATAATTGTACATTTTCACTTTTGTTTAGTGCGTCTAACTTCTATTTACGACTTGTTTTAGAGCGTTCAAAATATTCCTACACTTTTCGCGTATGTGTAAGGTTATTCGTATTTCTTGCATGTAAATACTTTTCCGAATGAAAAAATGTTTTTTGACCTTCTGTACCTAATTACAGACCGCTTTCAAGGATAATCTGCAACTTCGTCTTGTAGGACTATTTAAAAACATGGTATAATTTTATAAAAATAGAAAGGAATAGAATCAGTATGACTGCTGCAATTAATTCCTCGCAACCATCTAAGATGTTAATGAAACAGACTTTCCTTGAGCTATACCGAAGAAAGCCTTTAAGCCAAATTACAGTTCGGGAGATTTGTGATGCCTGCAGTCTATCCCGAACGACATTTTATTTTTACTTTGAAGATATTAATGAACTATATTATGATTGCGTCCAAGATGCCATAAATTATATGGAAAAGGATCTGTCGGGAATTGTTTTATTTACGGTTGGACGTGATTTTAATCGCTATGTTGAAGCCTATAACAAACATCTGACTGTTTTGAAAGAAAATTCTGAGCTCTATCGTATCCTTCTTCAAGGTTCTGAAAATATATCCTTCCGCGAACACTGGTTTCAATCCATATATAACCATTTTTCACAAACTCTCAGTTTTTCCAAAAAAGTAGATTCCCAGCTTCGCGATAGCTTAATTCGGTTCTTTGCAGGCGGACAGTTAAATATTCTGACAAGTTGGGTGCTGTCCGGCTGCAAGATTCCGGTTAATACTATTTCCTATACCTCTGCTCAGGCTTTGTTCTTTGGTGTTTACGGAAACAATATATAATTAATTCACATCAAGGGCTTTATCCCAAGAAAATACCTTAATGATTGTCACACCATCACCCTGAAGGTATTCAGGTTCACAGTTAAAAATGCTTTTTAATCCCGTTCACCATATAGCTCAGCATATAGCATATGGACATAGGAATTGAGATTCCGAAATACCTGTAGACCTTGTATTGTGTCCGCGCCGCTTTCAGCTTATTCGATGAGCGGCTTCCCTTTGTAATCCTGTAATTCAAAAGAGACTCGTCAAGTCCGGCAGCCGGCCCGTACTTTTTCATTATCTCAAGCCAGCAGATATAATCCTCCACCAGGTCATCCCTTTTCATTGGAAATTCAACGGCCACATCCCTCCTGACCATTGCCCCCGAGCAGGAAATATGATTGGTTTTAAGATTGTCTGTGAAGCTTATAAGTGTCGGAACGCGGACAATCTTTCCCGTGGGCAGTCCGGCCTCGTTCACAAAGGCTCTGCCCGTGGTAGACAGCACAGGGATTTTATCGCCCTCTCCATTTTTCTTCTCATCCCTTGCAAGAAGATCTTCCATCTGTCGGCTTACTTTGCTTAGCTCCCAAAAATCGTCCGAATCCAGAAAGCAGATATAATCTCCTTTCGCAAGGCCGACCCCTTTGTTTCTGGTCCTGGCGACCCTCATGTTCTCTTCGTTTTTCAGAACGGAAAGACTCCTTTTGCGGGGCGCCTTGTTTTCCTTGGCATATCTGCTTGTGACTCCGAAGGTATCATCCGCCGAGCAATCATCTATGACAATTACCTCTATGTATCCTTCGTAATCCTGAAAGAGGGCTGATTCAATCGTCTGTATGATATGTTTTTCCGCATTATATGCGGGAATAATTACCGATACGGAAGGTTTTGCCATTATTTCACCCATGTTTTCTTAAATGCGGCAAAAAATCTTGAGTTAAAGAGCCACCCGTAAATCCCGGCCAGTCCGGGGAGTCTGCCAAGCCGTCTCAAAAGCTTATACTTGCCCTCTGTTCTTTTTGCGATTTCAGGCTCACAGTCAATCAGAAACGACCGCAGCAAGGCGGCCTTTTCCTCCGAACGTTCCTTAGCCTTCACAAGGACGGTCGCATAATAGCTTACGACAGCATTTGACAGCCGCCATACAATGAAATCATTTTGTGGCTTTTCAAGGGGCATCCGGCTTACGTGATAGGCAATCATTTTCCTGACAACCTTAAGGAAATCCCCTTCCCTTACAGCCTGATTGGCAAAGTTTACGCTTTGTCCTGCGCTTCCAATGCGGTATTCATAAAAAAAGTAAGGAATAATCCGCATGGTGCCGACATGGGCAAACGGCAATATGGCGTATTCCTGATCCTCGAAAAATACTTTTTCGCTCATCCTGATACCGGTTCCCCTGTAAAAACCGGTGTTATACATTAATCCGTGGAAGGACTGGGCGGCCGGCACGTCCTCATATACCTGCATAAACTCCTCCAGGGTAAGTTCAAGGCTGCCTTCATATTCCGGAGTGAATCTTCCGGTTCCGTAAGGCAGTGTTACCCCCGAAGCCATATTTACGGTGTGATATCCGGTTACGGCCACATCGGCGTCTGTCTCCTCAAGAGCATCCAAAATCATGCACAGATTGTCCGTGACAACCCAGTCATCAGAGTCAACAACCTTATAATACCTTCCCTTGGTTGCATCCGCCCCCGCATTTATCCCGGAGCCGTGGCCGGCGTTTTCCTTATCAATGACACTGATGTTCAAAGGATATTTTTCTGCCCACCTGCTTGCCACGGCAAGTGTATTGTCTTTTGAGCCGTCATTCACAATTATCAGCTGGAGGCGGCTGTCGATGGTGCCGTCGGGATAGATGAACGACGCAATACATTTGTCCAGAAATTTCTCGGAATTATAGGTCGGTATGGCAATAGTAAGCTCAAACATTCTTTTTCCCTAACTTTCCGCGAAGGCCGTCTGCCAGTTCCTTCGCAAGTTTTTCCTTTGTCAGATATAAAACACCGAAGTATGTTACGAAGAACAAAACTGCCGAAATTGCAAGGCACGCAAATGACGGAAGTTTTATAAGCCTTATCCAGATGCAAAGGATCACTGCCGCCACCGCGCTCAGAAGAATCTTCAGATAACTGACATCCGAGAAAACATCGGCGACACATGCCCTTAAAACAATCATTTGTACAATGAATACCGCTATCTCCGCCACTAAGGTTGCCAGCGCCGCTCCTGCCGCGCCCATACCCGGGATGAGGACAAGATTCAACACAAAATCAACTGCCGCCCCTATTGACACCGACAAAAGCACTGCCCTCTCACGGCCATGCGGCACAAGTATTTCAAGTCCGAGGATGTTGGTTACTCCGATAAATACTATCGTAGGCATAATAAGCTGCATCGGCCAGACCGCACCCCTGTAAGCGGGTCCGGAAAGGAGCATTATCGCTTCATTTGCAAAAAGGATGAAATATATCATCAGCGGAATAGATGCTACCAGCACAAAATTCATTGCTTTTCTCGAAACACGCAGGAAATCCTCCTCCATGTTATTTTTCAAATAGTATGACACCCTGGGAAGGAGCACCTCCCCTAAGGAGGTAATGCACGCCACAAGCACGGTTTTTACCTTGACCGCCGCTGTATAATGGCCGGTATCCACGTCCGTTTTCATAAAACCCAACATTACCATGTCAAGATTTGTGTAAACGGTGGTTGCGCATGACATCGCGAAGAAAATCATCACCGGCTTGAGGTGCCGCAGTATGTTGTAATTGCCTACCGGCCTTAAGCTGATGAATTTCCTGACATTAATCAAGTTCAGTATATTCGAGGCACTTGCGGCAAATATTGTGATGCCGCCGTATATTATGTAATCGTCCTTTGCCCTGACAAAGACGAACATTGCGACAACCGCAATTACTTTAAAGATTATCGACCTTAATGTGATGTAGGTGTATTGCTCGAGAGCCTTATACAGCCATTCCATTCCGATGGCACTCAGGATAATGGTAATGCTGATGACAAAAATCAGTGTTTTTTCTTCCCTCAGCCTTGGGACGAAGAAAATGCCCGCCAACAGCAGCCCGTAGGAAAGTATGCTCATAATCAGGTTAATGAAAAGCAGTTCGTGTGCGCATCTGGTGAGCTCTTCCTTGTTATCTCTCGCCTTTGCGCAGGTTCTTATACCGTAAGTGGGGATTCCGAGCTGAGCAAACATGCAAAAGTACATGACAAGGGACGTGGCAAACGACACCTTGCCGGTGCCGATAGGGGTAAGAATCCTTGCACTGTACGGAAATGTTATCAAAGGAAAAACTATTGTGGAAAGCGCAAGTATTGCGTTCATTATAAAGTTTTTCTTTATGGATACCCGTTTCATCTATCCCTACCCGGAGCCCTTGCGCCTTAATACGACGCCTACGGTTTTGAAAAGAATCTTTAAATCCAGCCGGAGGCTCCACTTCCTTATGTATTCATTGTCAAGCTTCACGATTTCTTCGAAATCGACTATGTCGCTGCGGCCGCTTACCTGCCACAGTCCTGTAATACCCGGCTTAAATGAAAGCCGGCTCTTATGGTGGGCTTCGTATCTTTCAAACTCATCGACAGTTGGAGGCCTTGTCCCCACAAGGCTCATATCTCCCTTGAAAACATTCCAGAATTGAGGAAATTCGTCAAGAGACCACCTTCTTATGGTGTGTCCGATACCCGGCAGGATTCTCGGGTCGTCGTCGATTTTGAACATCAGGCCCTGCATCTTATTTTGCTCCATCAGCTCCTGCTTGTGTTCCTCCGCGTCCAGATACATGGAGCGGAACTTGCAGATGCTGAACCTGCGGCCGTTCTTGCCGATTCGTACCTGCTTGAAAATTGCGGGACCGGGGTCAACTGACTTTATTCTCGGGGCAATGAATACATAGAGAACTCCTGTAATCATTATCCCTGCCAGGCCTCCGAGAATGTCGAACAGCCTTTTTACAGTCAACTGCAGGGGTGAGGCCGTATTGTTGGATGAAGTCAGAACCATCCGCCCTCCAAGCAGGTGAGTCTGGGCATTGGGCAGTACAAGAGCCTCGTCTGCGATTCCGATATGCACCACTATTCCCGCCTCAAGCATTGTCGTTGCCAGCCTTGTCTGCTCGCTGACACTTTCTATGCTGATAAGGACCTCGTCAACCACATTTGAAAGAATATACTCCTTCAAGCCGTCATAGCCTGCGACAACCGGGACTCCGTCTATCTCTCCCCCGGCCGTGTCCTGCCCGAAGATTATTATTCCGCTCAGGAAGAATTCATTGTATTTATGTCTCCGGATTGAGGCTATGCTTGCGGCAGCACGTGCCTTGTCGGCCACAATCAGCATATGAGGCAGCTTGTCGTTATTTTTGTAGTACTTTCTCAATATTGCCTTGTATGCGCATCTTCCGCTGAAAATCAAAATCAAGGCGATTATGGAAAGGTAGCCGAACATCATTCTGGGCAGGACGTCCGACTGTTTAATCAAGTACAGATACAACAAAAAAACACCCAGAGAAAGCATTATCTGGATAAAAGTCCTTGCCAGCTCCGGCCATTTCCCGCGACGAAGAATGTTTTTATAATTTCCGCCGATTACCGCCACAAGAATGTAGATAACAAGCCAGATAATACCGAAGCGGATTGCCGTTTCGGTAAGGTAGGTTTTGATTTGCCAGCTGAACCTTATCAGGTAAGCAAGACAATAGGACACCGCAAACAGCACCGCGTCAATTAAGGCAAAATCCCAATATCTGAATCCTGATGTAGTCTTCCTGCTGTACATGAAATTCGATTTATTCAGGTGTTACTTCGGAAAAACAGAAAGTATTCTCTATTGTACCCCAATTTTGATCTTTTTCACTTAAAATAAGCGGTGTACCGTCAGCCAAAGAATATCCTTCCGAACTGCAGCTGCCTTTATATTGCCCCACAACTCCCGGCCATTCTATCCCGATTGCGGGGTCATTCCACGACAGCCCCCCCTCATCACCGGGATGATAGAAATCCGTTACCTTGTAGCAGAACCTTGCCACATCTGAAAGAACAAGGAAGCCGTGGGCAAAGCCTTCACTTATGTAGAATTGCCTGTTGTTTTCCTCGGAAAGGAGGACCCCGTACCATTGTCCATAGGTATCCGATTCCTTCCTCAGGTCCACAGCCACATCAAAGACTTCTCCTTCTATGACCCTTACAAGCTTTCCCTGGGGAAATTCTTTTTGGAAATGCAGCCCCCTGAGAACCCCCTTTACCGACATTGACTGGTTATCCTGAACAAAAACCATGTCCAGTCCGGCCTCTCTAAAATCCTTCTGATTGTATGTTTCAACAAAATAGCCCCTGTCATCACCGTGGACGGTGGGCTCAATTATGTATAATCCCTGAATAGGTGCTTTTATTACCTTTATTTGTCCCATGCTGTTTCTTTCTACAGCCCAGCTTCCTTAAGATACCTTCCCAGTGCGTCCTGCCACGAAGGCAACGGCTCAAAGCCCGCTTCCTTCAGTTTTGCCCTGTCCAGCCTGCTGTTAAACGGCCTTGCCGCCTTGCTCAAACCATATTCTTCAGTTGTTACCGGTATGACCTTTGTGTCCAGACCGTATTGCCGGAAAATCTCCCGGGCAAAATCATACCAGGAAATGTAGTCCCCTTCATTGGTGACATGGTAGCAACCGTACCTGTCCGTCTCGTTCATATCGACCAGAAGCCTTGCCAAATCCTTTGTGTAGGTGGGAGTACCGATTTGATCATTCACCACTCTTACACTGTCGCGGGTTTTCCCGACATTTATCATAGTGCGGATAAAATTTTTTCCGTTCAGCCCGAATACCCAGGCGATACGGACAATAAAATATTTGTCAAGCAACTGCCTTACGGCAATCTCACCCTCAAGTTTTGTCCTGCCGTATACGTTCAGCGGCGCAAAATCTTCGCAATCCGGACTCCACGGCCTGCTTCCGCTGCCGTTGAACACATAGTCGGTGGAAATATAAGTCATAACGCAGTCAAGATCTCTGCAGGCCGTGGCAATGTGCCTTGTTCCCTCCGCATTTATTGCCGTCACCGTTTCAGCCTTATCCTCATCCTCGGCCGCGTCAACATCGGTCCATGCGGCGCAATGTATCACGAAGTCGGGATATATTTCCTTAATAACCGACTCCACAATATCCCCCTTTGTTATGTCAAGGGAAACATAGTGTGCACGGGTAACCGCCGAGCCGTCCATGACGCCGGCGTACTCCGGGTGAATATCCGAGCCGACCGCCTCAAATCCCCTGCCGATAAGCTCATTCATCACATCATGCCCGAGCTGGCCGCACACACCCGTTACGAAAAATTTCATTTGACCGCCTCTTCCCTATGGGTATACATCCTGTCGTAGTAATTCCTGTATTCGCCGGAGATAATCTCCTCCCACCAGTCCCTGTTATCAAGATACCAGGATATGGTTTTTTCAATTCCTTCCTCAAATTTAGTTTCCGGAAGCCATCCGAGCTCCTTGTGAATCTTGGACGGATCGATTGCATATCTCAGGTCATGGCCCTTCCGGTCCGCAACAAAGGTAATCAGGCTCTCGCTTTTGCCCAGCTTTCTGCATATAAGTCTGACAATATCAATATTCCTCATTTCATTATGGCCGCCCACATTGTAAACCTCTCCCAGCTTGCCGCCGTGAATAATCAGATCTATTGCCTTGCAATGGTCTTCAACATACAGCCAGTCCCGGACATTGATTCCCTGCCCGTACACCGGAAGCGGCTTGTCGTTCAGCGCATTTGCAATCATCAGAGGAATGAGTTTCTCAGGAAAATGATAGGGACCGTAATTGTTTGAACACCGGCTGATAGTCACCGGAAGGCCGTAAGTCCGGAAATACGCCATTACAAGCAGGTCTGCGGCAGCCTTTGAGGCACTGTACGGACTGCTTGTATTAAGCGGAGTCTCCTCCGTAAATAAAAGATTCGGACGGTCAAGAGGCAGATCCCCGTAAACCTCGTCCGTTGAAACTTGATGGTACCTTTCTATGCCAAATTCCCTGCAGGCGTCCATAAGGGCCGCCGTACCGGCAATATTGGTCTGAAGAAATATCCCCGGTTCCTCGATGCTTCTGTCAACATGGCTCTCCGCGGCAAAATTAACCGCGATATGCGGCCTTTCCTTTCTGAAAAGCTCAAAAACGCTCCCGCGGTCGCAGATATCCCCCTTCACAAATCTGAAATTGGGTTTGTCCATGACGGATGCAAGTGTCGACAGATTTCCCGCGTAGGTCAGTTTATCCAGACAGACTATACGGTAATCCGGGTATTTTTTCAGCATGTGGAAAATGAAATTGCTTCCTATGAATCCGGCACCGCCGGTTACGATTACTGTTTTTCCCATATACTGTCTCCCGTTCAATTCAGTTCGTCCCTGTATTTTCCGTCAAGAATGTCCTTCAGGTAGTCTCCGTACTGATTTTTTTTCAGAACCTCGTATACCTTCAGCACGTCCTCCTTTGTAATCCATCCGTTCAGATAAGCAATTTCCTCCAAGCAGGCAATCTTCCTGTGCTGATGGGTTTCAACGGTTCGCACAAAATTGGTGGCCTCCGCAAGGCTTTCATGGGTTCCCGTATCCAGCCAGGTAAAGCCCTGCCCCAGAAGCTCAACGTTCAATTCCCCCTTTTCCAGATAAATCCGGTTAAGGTCCGTTATCTCAAGCTCCCCTCTCGCGCTGGGCTTAAGTCTGCATGCATAATCCACAACCCTGTTGTCATAAAAATACAATCCCGTCACGCAGTAATTGCTTTTCGGCACCTGCGGCTTTTCCTCTATGGATACCGCCCTGCCCTCGCTGTCAAATTCGACGATCCCGAAGCGTTCGGGATCATCCACATAATAACCGAAAATTGTCGCGCCTTTGCCGAGAGTGGCATTTTCCACGGCCTTGACAAGCCGCTTTTTCAGTCCGTGTCCGGAGAAAATATTGTCTCCCAGAACCATGGAAACGCAATCATCCCCGATAAAATCCCGACCGATTATAAACGCCTGGGCAAGTCCGTCCGGACTTGGCTGAACCGCGTAAGTCAGCTTGATGCCAAACTGGATCCCATCCCCCAGCAGCGTCTCAAATCTGGGTGTGTCCGCCGGAGTGGAAATGATAAGTATATCCCTTATCCCTGCGTTCATAAGCACTGAAAGGGGATAATAAATCATGGGCTTATCATATATCGGCAGCAGCTGCTTACTTGTTACCATTGTAAGAGGATACAGCCTTGTTCCCGACCCGCCGGCCAGAACGATTCCTTTCATTACCATGTCCCCCTTTTCTTCGGAATAAAATCTTTGATAAATTATTGTATCATGCTTATCAAGCTATTATCAAGCACTGTGAAGACGGCATTGCTTTTGTTAAACTTTTCAATTCTCTTATTGCCTTATTCGTACAACCTTGTCCATACGGCCATGGAAAACGCGCTACTCCTGCTCCGGGCCGACCTCTATCTTTACGAGCTCAATCCTTGTGCCGTCGGTTTTCAGAGTCGTTATTGTTATGTTGTCCGAAACCACCACGTCGCCCTCTGAAGGAAGATCCCCCAGTTTCTCTATTATGAGACCCCCGATGGAATCATAATCCTCAGACTCAAGACGTATTCCCAACCTGTCGTTTATGTCATCTATGCTGATATGCCCGTAGACCGTATATTCATTTTCACCGATCTTTACAATTTCCTCCGCTTCGTCCTCGTCATACTCGTCCCGGATTTCGCCTACAATTTCCTCCAGCAAATCCTCGAAAGTCACTATTCCGGCTGTATCTCCGTACTCGTCCAGCACCACCATCATTGTAAGGTGGTTGCGCTGCATTTCCAGGAAGAGCTCTGATATATGCTTGTTCTCGAAGGTATATTCCGTATCTCTCATGACATTTTCAAGCCGGAATTCCTCCTCTTCGTTTCTGAACATCAGATCCTTTACATTGATGACACCCACTATTTTTTCGTTGTTCTCATCAAAAACAGGGATTCTTGTATAATAATTATCCTTGAATGCCTGCATGAGATCCTCATAGGTTGAATTCAGATTTATTGAAACAATGTTTATTCTGGGGACCATAACCTCCCTGACCACCGTCCCCGCAAAGTCAAAGATATTGTTAATTATTTCTTTTTCTTCCTCCTCAAGCAGGCCCTCCTCATGGCTTGCCTTCACAATGGTTCTCAGCTCCTGCTCGGTTATCTGCCTGTTTTTTTCACCCTTTTTGATGCCCAACAGCCTTAATACACCGCCTGAAAGCAGACTTATTGCCGCCACCAGCGGATACAGCACCGTCATGATAACGTTAATGATGCCGCAGTACCTGAGGGCTATCTTTTCCGCCCTGTATGTTGCCATTGTTTTGGGCGCAACCTCTCCGAAGATAAGAATCAGCACGGTAAGTATGCCGGTGCCTATTGATACCGCAACCTTGCCGAACAAATCCTGTACAAAAACGGATGCAAGTGCCGAGGCGGAGATATTCACTATGTTATTGCCCACGAGAATGGTGCTCAGCATCCTGTCCTTTCGGGATAGCACCCGCTTCAGGACACCGGCCCTTTTTACTCCCCCTTCCACCATTGCCCTCAGTCTGTGGGGGCTGATTGTGGTCAATGCCGTCTCCATTGATGAGAAAAATGCGGATAATACGATGAGTATCATTATTACAGCAATTCTTATTATATGTCCCGCCATTATTTCACTACCATATTCACTATTCTGCCCGGGACATAGATTTCCTTGACAACTGTTCCCGTAAGCCTGTTTCCCAGCTCCTTGCGCGCACTTGCTATCACCTCATCCCTGCCGGCTTCGGCCGGAATTGTTATTGTGCAGCGCAGCTTGCCGTTCACCTGGACTGCAATTTCAATCTCGTCATCCTTTGTCAGCGCCTCATCATATGAAGGCCAGCCGTGTGCAGCGTCGAATACGCTGCATGTGTGACCGTAACCCTGCCACAACTCCTCTGCGATATGAGGCGCAAACGGTGCCATCAGTCTGATGAAGGTCTCCATGGTTTCCCTGTCGACTCCGCCCTCAGCCTTGGCCACATCCTGAAGCTTGTTGTTGTACTCCATGAAACCGCTGATTACCGTATTTAAGCTGAAGCTATCGAGCCTTTTTGTGATGTCTGCAACAAGTTTATTCCGAAGCTTGATTGTTCGTGCTGTTGCAGGGGTATCGGCCTCATAGCTTTTCACTGCAAGATTGTAGAATCTCGAGAGAAATCTGTAGACTCCATCGATGCCTCTTTCATCCCATTCACAGTCAAGCTCGGGCGGACCGACAAAAAGCTCATAGAGCCTGAGCGAATCGCACCCGTAATCTCTTACCAGCTCATCGGGTGAAACCGCATTTCCTTTGGACTTGCTCATTTTTACGCCGTTCCTGCCGGTAATCATGCCCTGATTGAAGAGCTTTTTAAAGGGCTCATTAAAACCGATTGCCCCAATGTCATAAAGGAACTTCGTGTAGAACCTTGAATACAGCAGATGAAGCACCGCATGTTCCACGCCGCCTATGTACATGTCAACCGGAAGGTATTTATTTGCCTTCTCTTTTGAAACAAGCTCTTTATCGTTCTTGTTGTCCACATAACGAAGGAAATACCATGAAGAGCCTGCCCACTGGGGCATGGTGTTGGTCTCCCTCTTTGCCGGAGCGCCGCAATGCGGACAGGTGGTATTTACCCACTCCTCAATACTTGCCAGGGGCGACTCGCCGGTTCCCGTGGGCTGATAACTTTCGACCTCGGGAAGCAGAAGCGGAAGGTCCTCTTCAGGCAGCGGGACGGCTCCGCAATGCGGACAATGCACAATCGGAATCGGCTCTCCCCAGTACCTCTGCCGCGAAAACACCCAATCCCGCAACTTAAAGTTTGCTTTCTTAATGCCAAGCCCCATTCTCTCAATCTTGTCAGAGGCACTATCCTTCAGTTCGTCCGATCGCCGTCCGTTCCAATCCCCTGAGTTAATGACAATTCCGGGCTGTGTATATGCCTGAGTAAAAGGTACTGTTTCCTCGCCGTCCGGAGAAATAACCTGAACTATCGGCAGGCCGAATTTGGTCGCGAATTCAAAGTCCCTGTCATCATGAGCCGGAACACACATGATTGCTCCCGTTCCGTAGTCGGCCAGTACATAATCCGCCAGCCAAACGGGGATTTTCTTCTTGTTAAGGGGATTGATTGCATAGCTTCCTGTAAAGACGCCCGTCTTTTCTTTATCCTGCAACCGGTCAACCGAGGATTTCATTGAAGTTGCAAAAATATATTGTTCAACCTTTTCCTTTTGCTCCGGTGTTGCCAAAGCCGCAGCTCCCTCATATTCCGGAGCCAGCACCATAAAGGTTGCACCGTAGAGGGTGTCCGGTCTGGTGGTATATACCGTGATTGTTTTATCCGAGCCGTCTTCGTTTTTATTCCCCTCAACCTTAAAATCAATTTCCACACCGTAGGATTTTCCTATCCAGTCCGTCTGCATCTTAATAACTTTTTCCGGCCAGTCGAGTGTATCAAGATCTTTCAAGAGTCTTTCCGCATATTCGGTAATCTTCAGCATCCACTGCTTAAGATTTTTCTTTGTAACCTCGGCTCCGCAGCGTTCACATTTACCGTTAACAACCTCTTCATTGGCAAGTCCCGTTTTGCAGGACGGGCACCAGTTAATAGGCATCTCCTTCTCATAGGCCAGGCCGGCCTTGAACATCTTCACAAAAATCCACTGTGTCCATTTATAAAACTCAGGGTCAGTGGTTGCTACTTCCCTGTCCCAGTCATATATGGCCGAAATCTGTTTAATCTGCTCCTTTATATTTGCCACATTTTCAGCGGTTGAAATGGCCGGGTGCACGCCCATTTTTATCGCATAATTCTCAGCAGGAAGACCGAAGGCGTCCCATCCCATGGGATGAATAAGGTAATATCCCTGCATGAGCTTATAGCGGCTCCACACATCGCTGATTACATAGCCCCTCCAATGTCCGACATGCAGGCCGGAGCCTGACGGATACGGAAACATATCCAGACAGTAGTACTTGTCTTTTCTGCCGTCATCAATATTTACCGGATGCTCCTCCCATATTTTACGCCATTTTTTTTCAATTTCCTTGTGATTATAAACTGCTTTCATTTATTCCTCCTGCGGCTTGCCGCATTTTTATATCGCTACAGAAAATTTATTCCTTTAGCCACGGAAAAATCCAAAGTATTTTATCATAACAATACCTGAGATTCAATCTTTTATGAATTCCCTGCTTTTGTTTTCCGCAAAACATGATAAAATGATTTAATTATGTTACTCAAAGACTTTTATTATGAACTTCCGGCCGAATTGATTGCTCAGGATCCCCTTGCGGACCGCTCCGCCTCCAGACTGATGGTGGTTGAAAGGCGCACCGGCAAGGTGTCCCATGACGCCTTTAAGAACATCGCAAACTATCTTAATGCCGGCGACTGTCTGGTGCTGAACGACACCCGCGTCATTCCCGCCCGGTTGTTCGGAACCCGTGCCGACACCGGAGCACCCGTTGAAATTTTTCTTCTGACAAGAAAAGAGAACAGCATCTGGGAATGCCTTGTAAAACCCGGGAAAAAGGCAAGGCCCGGACACTCTTTTGATTTTTCCGGCATTATGAGGGGAGAAATCATTTGCGTTCTTGAGGACGGCAATCGCCTGATAAGATTTGATTTTGACGGAATCTTTGAGAAAATTCTTGACCGACTCGGCCAAATACCGCTTCCGCCCTACATCACTCATGCCCTGCAGGATAAAAAACGCTACCAGACTGTTTATGCGGCCCGTGACGGCTCTGTGGCAGCCCCCACGGCCGGCCTTCATTTCACAAACGAACTTCTGTCCTCAATCCGGGAAAAGGGCATAGAAACAGCCAAAATAACCCTCCATGTAGGACTTGGAACCTTCCGTCCCGTCAAGGAGGCCAATGTTCTTGACCATCACATGCATTCCGAATTTTATTCGGTTTCAAAAGAAGCTGCTGACATTATCAGTAACACCCGCGCAAAAGGAGGCAGGATTATATGCGTCGGCACCACCTCTACCCGCGCCCTTGAATCCGTTGCCGCAGAAGACGGCACTATAGTTGCGGGGTCGGGTTGGACTGACATTTTTATATATCCGGGCTACAGGTTCAAGACAACAGACTGTCTGATTACCAACTTTCATCTGCCCGAATCAACGCTTTTGATGCTCGTTTCAGCCTTTTCATCCCGAGACATCATGCTTTCCTCCTATGAAGAGGCAATCAGGGAAAGGTATCGTTTCTTTTCCTTTGGTGATGCAATGCTCATCCATTGACAGAGGGCGCAAACCGACGGCTCCTTATGCAGAAAAAGTCATTTGGCAAAGGCCTGCTCATGGCCCTTTAATATCTCCATGAACTTCACGGTATTAAAATACGGGTCCTTGAAAACTCCGCTGCCCGCAACGATTACATTTACTCCGGCATCAAGTACCCGCCTGACATTATCCAGCTTTATGCCTCCGTCGATTTCAAGATCGATAGGAAGGCCCGAATCTGTTATCATACGGCGGAGAGTCCGGCTCCGCTCTATTGATTCCTCAATGAATAGTTGTCCTCCGAAGCCGGGTTCCACACTCATCAGCAGAATCATGTCTGCATATGGCAGGTAATCACTTACCACATTCACGTCTGTTTTCGGCTTGATAGACAAGCCCGCCTTCAATCCGAGACCGCGTATCTCCTTCAGCGTGGTTTTCACATCTTCGCAAGCCTCATAGTGTATTGTAATAATGTCGGCGCCCGCTGCCGCAAAGTCCTTCAGATATCTGCTCGGCTTCTCTATCATCAGGTGCACATCGAAAACCATTTCCGTCACCTTGCGTATCGACGCAATAACCGGCATGCCGAAGGAGATGCTCGGAACAAACATCCCGTCCATGACATCAATATGCAGATATTCCGCCCCTCCACGCTGCACATCTAAGATATCCTTGCTTAAATTCGCAAAATCCGCGGATAGAATCGATGGCGCCAGTATGTTCATCTTAATCTCCTTTTCCGGCACGGACCGGGCCTTTATTTCCTCTTAAAATAAAGGGACCCTGACGGGTCCCGGCAATCAATATACAGTTTTAATCTCCCCGAGAATCGCCTTATAGCTGTTATAACGTGACGTGGGAATTTTTCCCTTCTCCACGGCATCCCTGACGGCGCAGTCACGCTCTTTTACATGCTTGCAATCCCTGAAGGGGCATTTATCCTTATAAGGAATAAATTCGTCAAAGGCATCCTGCAGGTTTTCCCTGGTAAAATCCTCTTCATTTACAAGGAGAGAGGTAAATCCGGGGGTATCAATAATATGATATGACCTGCCAAGGTCAAACAGCTCGTTGTGTCTCGTGGTCTGCTTGCCGCGGCCCACCTTGTAACTGATGGCTCCCACAGTGGCCACATTGCCTTCCTTTTCATCCTTGTTGCCCGCCAAAACGTTAATCAATGTAGATTTACCGACACCTGAAGGGCCGGCCATAACAGTGAGTTTGCCTCTTAGTGCGAGCTTAAGCATCAAAATGCCTCTCTTGCGCCCTTCCCCGCCTGCAGAAATAAACATCACCCTGCAGCCTGCGTTTTTATAAGTTTGTTTTAATATCTTTATGTCATCGCCTTTTGCAAGGTCCCTCTTATTGAACACAATCAACGTGGGGATTTCCTGTTTTTTCATCAGAACCAGAAACCTGTCAAGTATGCTGAGATTCGGATTTGGAGTCCTGACCGCAAATACAACCATCGCCTGATCCACATTGGCAACTGCCGGACGGGCAAGAGAATTTTTTCTGGGATTAATTTCATTTACAATACCTGTTTTCAGGCGGGCATCCGTCACATTAAAAACCACATTATCCCCCACCAGCGGAGTGATATCTTCATTTTTAAATGTGCCTCTTGCCCTACACTCGTATACATTGCCTGTCTCTGTTTTTACGTAATAAAATCCTGATAATGCTTTTACTATCTTGCCGTTCATTCAGTTGCTCCGTTTTGATTCCGTTTTTTAAGGTTCTGCAGTCTCTTCGGTTGTTGTTTCCGGTTCTTCGGCCGCTGTTGTCGCCTCCGTTGTGGTTTCCGGCGGCTTGGTTGTTTCCTCCACAACCGTCAGCGTAATTTTTGTGCCCTGGTCAACTTTTTCGCCTGCCTTTATGCTCTGCTCGATAACTTTGCCCTTGCTTTTGTCCGCCTTAACCACCAATCCGGCACTTTCACATTCCGCTTTTGCCTTGACGATGTCCATGCCCACAACATTGGGGACCTTTACCTGGGCAAGCTTACCCACAATAAGCGTTATTGTTGTTCCCTCCTCAACGTTGGAGCCGCCCGGCAGACTCTGGCTGATAACCTTGCCGGCCTGCTCATTGTTTGTCTGATACTTTATTTCAACCTTCAGGCCCGCAGCCACACAGGTCTCCCACGCGTCAACCTCAACCGAACCTATGACAGCCGGAACCGTTGATTTTTTGCTTTCCTTTCCGCGGCTGACAATAAGCTCAACGGTTGAGTTCCTCGCGATTTCCGAGCCGCCGACCGGATTAGTTTCTATGACAATTCCGGTCTCGACGTCATCATCGTATCTTGTTGTAATGGAATACTTAAGCCCCGCCGCTTTAAGCGTTGCAATGGCCTTGGCCTGCTCCTGCCCGGCAAGATTCTCAAGCTCCACCGTGTCGCGTCCCGCACTGACAGTGATGGTAATCTTCGTTCCGGCATTGACCTCCTCGCCGGCATCTATGGACTGACGAATTACTTCATCTACCTCCACATCGCTTTTCTCGGATTTAACCTCGTAATCCAGTCCTAACGCATCCAGCTTGTCCTGAGCCTTGGCAAGAGTCAGTCCAATGAGATTCGGGACCTCTACCGGCCCAAGAGTCTCCGTCTCGGACTCTGTTGTGTTCTTACCGTTTTTGCCTCCGCATGTGCCCTTGCCGAACCAACTTATGATGATAATAATCAATGCCACTACTATTATCACACCGGCGGCAATGCCGCATATGGCCAGTATTTTTTCGAATTTCCGGCCGGAGTGATCTTTTATATCATCAATTTCATCATCGAATTCGTCGTCAATAATGTACTTCTTCTTGGGCTGCCCGCTTCTCTGAGGAGCAGTCATTTCAGCCTTCCTGCCCTCCTCCATAAGAAGCCTTGCGTCCTCTCTGGACATAACGACAGTCGCACTGTCATCAGTCTCAGGCGCAAGGGTTACAAAATCATCATTCGGATTAACCAGAGAGGTTTTCAAATCTGAAAGCAATGACGAGGTTTTCTGATATCTGCGTTCCGCACGTTTCTGCGTGCATTTTTCGATAATTTTCACTACACTCGAGGGCACGCCGGGTACACTATCGCTTACCAGCGGCACCTGGTCCTGGATGTGCTTAAGGGCAACAGTCACGGGGGAATCTCCCTCGAAAGGCAAACTGCCGGTTATCATTTCGTAAAAGAGAATACCGAAGGAATAAATGTCGCTTCGCTCATCAACTATATCCCCCCTTGCCTGCTCCGGGGAAATATACTGGGCTGACCCGAGCACATCTGCAGACAATGTGCTTGCAGTGGTCTTGCGCGCTATTCCGAAGTCCGTAACCTTTATTTTACCTTCTCTGGAAATAAGCACGTTCTGAGGCTTAATATCACGATGGATAATGCCTGCATTATGGGCCGCCTCCATGCCTTGGACAACTTGTATTGCTATTCCGGTTGCCTCTTTTATGGGAAGCTTGCCGTTAATGTTCACGTATTTTTTAAGTGTAATGCCGTCGACATATTCCATAACGATATAATAAATACCGTCGGTCACGTTAACATCATATACACTTACCACATTCGGATGCAGCAGCGCCGCCGCCGATTGCGCCTCCACCCGGAAATTTATAACAAAATTCTTATCTTCGGAAAACTCGGGTTTCAGGAACTTAATTGCCACAAATCTGTTCAATTTGTGACATTTTGCCTTATAAACATCACTCATTCCGCCTGTCCCAATTTTTTCCAGGATTTCGTATCTGTTTTCTATAATCATCCCGCTACGGATCATAATATCAACCTTTCTACTGCGTAATAAGAACCACGGCTATGTTGTCTTTTCCCCCGGCATCATTTGCCAGATCCACGAGCTTACCGGCTTTGGCCCTTAAGGATCCCCTTGCATTTATTACCGCGTCAATTGTATCCTCGCTGACCATGTTGTAAAGGCCGTCGGTACAAAGCATGACTACCTCACCCTCCTCAAGCTCTACCTGGAAATAATCCGGCTCGACATCCTGCTCGGCACCGATTGCCCTGGTAATGACATTATTTCTGCTGTGAAAACGAGCCTCGTCCTTAGTGATTTTCCCGCGCCTCATCAACTCACCGACATAGGAATGGTCCCATGTCACCTGGGTAATCTCATCTCCGAAGATATAGGCCCTTGAATCACCGACATTAACAACATACAATACATTGTCCATAATGGTGGCCGCGACAAGGGTTGTGGCCATTCCGCGGAATTGCGGGTCCTGCCCCTCTTCAAAAATAAGGTCATTTACTTGGATGATGGCATCCTTGAAAATAGCGAGAGGATTCTCCAATTCTGAATTCTCGGCCAGGTCGAAAAAGTTCTCGGCAGCCGTGGAAGATGCGTACTCTCCGGCATTACGTCCGCCCAGACCGTCACAGACAACATAAAGATTGTCTAAGTTACCGATTGGTTCATCACATTCAAGTGAATAATCCTGATTGTATTTTCGAACCATCCCGATGTCAGTAATTCCATATGATTTCATAGCATCCTCCCGATTTCATAACATAATATATATTATGGTCTTTGCAATAATAACGAATTAATATATTGCGCGGTATTTTAACTGTCCACAGGCGCCGCTTATATCACGCCCCGTTTCCCGTCTTACGGTAACGGTTATCCCTGCCCCTTCAAGAATCTTCCCGAAGACCGCAATGTCTGCTTCCTTTACCCGGCCGTAATTACTCTCAGGTGTAGGATTGACAGGGATAAGATTCACATGAGCATTCATCCCTTTCAGAACTTTCGACAGCTGTCTTGCGTGAGCGGGCAGGTTATTCACCTTATCTATCAAGCAGTACTCAAAAGAAACCCTTCGGCCGGTCATTTTAAAATAATGTTTGCAGGCCTTCAGAATCTCTTCCATTGAATACTTTTCAGCCACAGGCATTATCATCCTCCTTATTGCATCATTGGGTGCATGAAGGGATAAAGCAAGTGTGATTTTCAGGGACTCTTCCGCCAGCCGATAAATGCCGGGCACAATCCCGCATGTAGACATTGTAATATTTCTTTGGCTTATGTGCAAGGATTTTTCGTGGGATAGTATCCGTATGAATGACATCACGTTGTTGTAATTGGCAAGAGGCTCCCCTATTCCCATGATTACAACGTTGGAAATCCTCTCCTTTGTATCCTTTCTTATTTCATAAACCTGTCCCAAAATTTCGGATGCGCTCAAATTCCTGACCAGACCGCCGATAGCGGATGCGCAAAATGTACACCCCATGGCACAGCCCACCTGGGAGGAAACGCATACGACGTTGCCATGCCTGTATTTCATAAGCACGCTTTCAATCAGGTTTCCGTCCTCAAGCTCGAATAGATATTTTTTTGTACCGTCAATTTTTGAGGTCAGAACCTGCCTGACGGTCAGGCTTTTCAACGTGCACCGTTCCTTCAAAGTGTTCCTAAGCTCCTTTGACAAATCGGTCATTTCATCAAAGGAGGAAACGCGTTTATCATGGAGCCAGGAAAAAATCTGTTCTGCTCTATATAAAGGAAGGTCCATGCGTGAAACCCACTCTTTTAAGCCGTCATACTCGAAAGATCTGATATCCGTTTTGTTCAGGTTTGTCAATAAAGTTTTTTGTCCGTTGTTATCCATTGATTATTTTTTCTTCATTAAAGCAAAATAAAAACCGTCCGCATCCTTCGGCAGGAGTTTTTCCTCGCGTATAAGCTCGTACCCGTGCCTTTCGGCAAATTCCGAAGCGTTGTCTTCATTTTCAGCCTTACATATTGTGCAGGTGCTGTACATAATATATCCGCCCTTTCCGACATAACCCTGAACCACATCCAGGATATCATTCTGAAGCCTTGATAGCTCATTTATATCATCGGGTCTGATTCTGAATTTGATGTCCGGCTTGCCTCCGATTACACCAAGCCCGGAACAAGGAAGGTCGGCTATAACCAGATCGACCTTTTCCTTCAAGGTCCCGTCAAACACAAGCGCATCATGAATCTGAATGCTTATGTTCTCCAGCCCGAGTCTTTCCGCATTTTCTTTAATCAGTGCGGTCTTTGCCCCGCTTATGTCCCGGGCAATTATTCTTCCATTGGGAAAATGCTCCGCCATGCACATAGTTTTTCCGCCGGGTGCGGCACATACATCCAAGATAAGCGGACTGTCTATGCCTGCACGCTTAAGAGCAAACACGCATGCCATGGCTGCACGCACCGAGCTGTAATCCTGCACAATGAACAGTCCTTCTTTATAAGCTCTCAGGCCGGTCAGAGATTCAAAGTTCCACAATCTGTAAACCCCGGCCTCTTCATCAACAGGAGCGACGCTGCAGCCTTCTTTCTCAAGCAGGGCTGTTATTTCCCCAGTGCCGGCTGCGGCTCTGTTGAACCTGATTGTTACTCTTTTATTTTCGTCTAAGGCTCCCTCAAAGAAATCGACTGCCGCCGCCATACCGTAATCTCCAACGACCATTTCATATATCCACTTTGGAACCGACAGCCTTACATTGGGCGGCATGTCCGGCATTTCATCATCCCTACCTCTTTGAATACTCCGCAACACGCCGTTAACAAATGCCTTTAAATGGGCGGGAAGACACTTGGAGGCCAGCTCTACGGACTCGTTTATGGCTGCAAAATCAGGCACTCCGTCCATGAAAAGCAGCTGGTATGCGCCCATCCGCAGTATATTCAGGACATCCGGCTTCATATTCGCCGTGTTGACGGCGGAGTGCCTGTTTATTACGTAATCCAGATAAATCAGGCGCTCAAGCACGCCCAAATAAAGGCGGCTGATAAAGGCCCTGTCACGCGGATTAAATGCCTCCGTTTCAAAGGTCTCATTCACCACCATGTGGCTCAGCCTGCCTTTGCCGAGGGTTTCCCCAAGCATCCAAAGGACTGTATTTCTTGCATTTCTGTCGCTTTCAGCCAAATATATATCCCTGCTCTATTTTCTTTCCACGGAGGAATTCACCGATTGCCATACTCTTCTTCCCCTCAAGCTGGACGACTGTGGGTACAAGAATCCCCTCCGCGGTTTGTATTCCGATACACTCTTTGTCCGCGAAAACCACCTGACCGGGCAGCGCCTCAGATTCCGACGGCATAACCGTGGCCTCCTGAATCTTAAATACCTTTCCGTCAAGATAGGTATACGTCCCGGGCCAGGGCTCATATGCTCTTATCATTCGTTCAATGACTGCCGCCCCCAAAGCCGCAAAGTCTATTCTGCCGTCTTCCTTTCTTATCTGCTTAACATATGTACTGAGGGTATCATCCTGCTTAACAGGCCTTATGGTGTTCTCCCGTAGTCCTTTTATTGTCTCAAGGAGCAGCTCGCCACCCAGTTCAATGGCCTTTTGCTCAAGCGTTCTCACAGTTTCCGTCGGACTGAGGCGTATTTCTCCCTGAAGCAGTATGTCGCCCGCATCCATTTCCTCGGCCATTTTCATAACGGTTACTCCGCTGACATCATCCCCGTTCAGAATTGCCGCATTCAAGGGGGTTGCTCCTCTGTATCTGGGAAGGAGAGAAGGATGCACATTTATACAGCCAAGCGGTGTCATTTCAAGGATGGCATTCGGAATTTTCTGAGCGTATGCCGCCACAACATGCAGGTCTGCGTTTAATGCCCTTAATTCCTCCAAAAATGCCTCATCGGACACCCTTTCAGGCTGAAGCACCGGAATGTCCGCAGCCAGGGCGGTTTTCTTGGCAGGCGAGTATTGTACCGCCTTTCCCCGTCCCGAGCCCCTGTCAGGCTGGGTGACCAGGGCAATGACCTCGTGCTCTGATTCAATAAGCCTTTTAAGAATTGCTGCGGCTATATTCGGAGTTCCGAAAAAAACTATTTTCATTCTTTCTCTTCTTCCTCGTCCTTGTTCTCTATAAAAATGTCACCCTCAACAAGATCGATGTAAAGCCTTCCGTCCATATGGTCGCACTCATGGCAGATCGCCCTTGCAAGAAGCCCCTCGGCCTTAAGCTCATACGGCTCCAAATTCCTGTCAAGCGCCTTCAATATAACCCTCATCGGCCTTGTAACCACACCCCATTTCCCGGGTGTGGACAGACAGCCCTCGTTTCCTGTCTGGGTCCCGTTTTCCGCCTCAATTACTTCGGGATTGATGACTATAAGGTTTTCACCGTCTGTATGGGTCCTGTATTCCCCTTTTTCGGCACTTTTTTCATCTTCATTCTCTCTTAAGTCATCCGCATCCATGCAGATAATACAAATCCTTTTCAACACGCCCACCTGAACAGCGGCCAGTCCCACTCCGTTAAGCTGCCCCAGACTTTCAATCATGTCATCAATCAACTCGTCTGTCCTTTGAGTTATTTCCTTAACAGACTTCGAAATCTTTCTGAGTATCGGATCCCCTTCAATTCTAATATTCCTGATTGCCATAATTTATCTCCCAATCATTGAAAAATCAAATGTTATCAATATGTCACCGTCAGGCTCCCGGCTTTGTTCGTCCTCTATCAGGTCCTTCAGCTGCGTAAGTCTTTTGTAGCTTTCCGCTCTGAGATAAACAACCTTCCTGTGTCTGTCGTTAATCTTTGCGATGGACGCCACGGCCGGCCCTGTCATCAGCACTTCCTCCCCGTCTCCGTCGATGCTTTCCTTAAGCAGGCGGGCAATCATTTCGCATACGACATCCAATTTTTTCTCGTCCGTGCAGCTGACCATTATTTCCAGCATATTTTTTACCGGAGGATAACCCAGAAGTTCCCGGTATTTCATTTCAAATTCGTAGAATTCATTATAGTCCTGCTTCGCCCCCAGCCTGACTGCGTAATTGTCCGGGGAGTAGGTCTGTATCACCACGCTGCCTGCCCTGCTGCCGCGTCCCGCCCTGCCTGCCGCCTGAGTCAACAGCTGAAAGGTGCGTTCAGGTGCTTGGTAACTGTCGGAATAAAGGGACAGATCCGCAGCCATTATTCCGACCAATGTGACATTTTCAAAGTCATGTCCCTTGACTATCATCTGGGTACCGATAAGTATATCTGCCTGACGGTTTGCAAAGGCGCTTAATATTTTTTCATGGCCGTCCTTTTTTCTGGTGGTATCGTAGTCCATCCTGAGGATTACCGCCTCGGGGAAAAGCTTGTTTATCTCCTCTTCCACCTTTTGGGTTCCTGTACCGAATGTCCCTATCATGGTTGACCCGCAAGAGGGGCAGATCTTCACCATGGGCATTTCATATCCGCAATAATGACACATCAACTTGCCGTTTTTGTGATATTTAAGGGATACGTCGCAATGGCGGCACTTAATCGCCTCCCCGCAACTGCGGCATGAGACAAAACTTGAATATCCTCTTCTGTTAATGAAAAGCATGACCTGCTCCGACCGCGCAAGGCATCCGGCAATCATCTTCTGAAGTTTGCGGCTGACCATTGAGCGGTTTCCCGAGGCCAGCTCCTCTCGGAGATCTACAATATGAACCTGCGGAAGAGCCGCTCCCTCCGCACGTCTTTCAAGCGTATACAGGGCATACTCACCCTGTTTTGCTTTGTAATAGGATTCAACCGAAGGTGTTGCCGAGCCCATTACCACTATTCCGCCTGCAAGTTGCGCGCGTTTTATCGCCACCTCACGGCTGTGATAGCGGGGCACGTTTTCATTCTTATAGGTTCCCTCATGCTCCTCGTCTATTATGATTATTCCCAGGTTTGCAAAAGGGGCGAAAAGCGCCGAACGCGGGCCGATGATAATGTCAACCTGACCTTTTTTTGCTTTCTCAATCTGGTCATGTCTTTGAGCCGGGCTGAGTTTTGAATTGATGACCGATATTCTGTCCCCGAATTTTTTGTAAAACCTCATTACCGTCTGATATGTCAGGGCAATTTCCGGAATCAGTACAATGGCCTGCTTTCCCTGTTTTATAATCCTGTCAATCAGATTGATGTATATCTCCGTCTTTCCCGAACCTGTCACGCCGCGAATCAGTGAGGGGCGCATATCTCCTCCCTCATATCTGCTCCAAATGCTGTCGGCGACTGACCTCTGATCCTCATTCAGTACAATGGTATACGGCTCCCGGGTCACCGGACTGATAGCATCCCTGAGGTTTGTCCTGACATCAACTCCGATTAAGCCCTCCTTTTCAAGGGATTTTATCGTGGATGGAGAAATATTCAATTTGCCGCTGACGATCTCGCAGGGAAGCACCCTTTCCCTCACAAGTTCATTCATCAGCCTGAGTTTTGCGACACTCCTTTTATCCTTCGTAAACCTTTCCAAAGCTGCCAGAGACTCCGCTTCTTCCGCGGCAAGATATATATATTTTTCGGTAACCGGAGCAGCGGCTTTCTTAACCGGAAGCACTGTTTTCAGCGCCCTGTTCATGGTGCCGCCGTAATTTGTCTTAATAAAATCCGCAAGCTCAATCAATGAGTCCTCAACGAAAATGCTTTCTTCCTCAATTGAGTGAATGGATTTAAGCCGCGCAGCATCCCACGCGGCTTTTTCCTTAATATTTATTACAAATCCGTCTATCAACTTGTCGGACCTTCCGAAGGGCACTTTAACCCGGCTGCCCCTCTTTATTCTCTGCGCAAGTTCCTCCGGAATAATATACTCAAAGGCCCTGTCAACACTATCATGAGAAATATCCGCAATTACATCCGCAAACAATGCCGCTCCTTTACTCCTCTGTTATCTCAACGCCCAGCTGCCTGCAGGTTTCCCTAAATTGAACCAAATTCATAAGCACCTCCCGTGCCCTTGGTCCGTTATCAGGTCCCACGACCCCGGCATCATAAAGCTGATCAATTATCCTTGCGGCACGGTTGAAGCCTATGCTGAATCTCCTTTGTATCATGCTCGAGGAGGCCTTTTCCCGCTCGATGCATTCCATCCCGGCCTTGTAAAAATACACATCAAACCTGTCCGCAGTATCATCCTTATCCTGCTTTGAATCTTCCGGCTTGGCATCCATGTACTCCTGAATCATCCGTGCATCCTCCTCGTAAATATCCCCGGTCTTGTTTCTGACAAGATATCTTACCGTATCGCGAATCTCTCTGTCTGAAACCAGCGCGCCTTGAACCCTGAGAGGCTTTACATACCCCGTGGGATAAAACAACATATCCCCGTTGCCCAGCAGCTTTTCCGCTCCGACCATGTCAATGATTGTTCTTGAATCGACTCCCGAAGCTACAAGCAGTGCCGCCCTGGCAGGTATATTTGCCTTAATTAGGCCGGTCACAACATCAACCGACGGCCTCTGGGTTGCAACAACCATATGTATTCCCGCCGCCCTTGCAAGCTGGGCAAGCCTGCAGATATGGTTCTCAACTTCCTTTGCCGCCACCATCATAAGGTCGGCAAGCTCGTCTATTACTATGACTATCTGCTGCATACGTCGGGGATTCTCTTCTTCCACGTTGATTTGTCCCCTGTCAAATTTTTCATTATATGTTTTGAAATCCCTGACTCCGGAAAGCTGCATCCTTTGATAACGGCCGGTCATTTCAGCCACCGCCCATCTTAATGTGCTGACCGCCTGGGCAGAATCGGTCACAACATCCTTCATAAGATGCGGAATGCCTGCGTAATTGCCGAACTCCACCCGCTTGGGGTCAATAATTATCATACCTACCTCTGAAGGCTTTGCTCTGTAAAGTATGCACATGATAATTGTATTCAGGAAAACGGATTTGCCTGAACCGGTGGTCCCGGCGATAAGCAGGTGGGGCATCTTGGCCAGATCCGCCACGATGACATTTCCGCTGATATCCTTTCCCGCCGCGAATGCTATCTTGGACTTGTGATTTGCCAGCTCCGGCACCTCAAGGAGCTCCCTTAAGGATACTACTACTTTGGTCTTATTTGGAATTTCTATGCCAATGGCCGCTCTTCCGGGAATCGGCGCCTCAATGCGTATTTCGGGGGCTGCAAGGTTAAGCTTCAGATCATCTGTCAGCGAGGTGATTTTATTGACTCTGGTTCCCAGTTCAGGCTGCAGCTCAAATCTGGTAACCGACGGCCCCACCTGCTTGTCTATGACCTTGGCATTGACACCGAAGTTTTCCAGAACAACCTCGAGTCTGCGGGCAAGTGCATTGGCATCGTTTTCCTCGAGGCCTCTTGCTTTTTGCCTTGCAAGCAGCTCTATCGGCGGCAGTTTGAAATTCTCCATGTCTCCCCCGGTCGTTTTCGACGGAGTAAAGGTTTTCACGGCCTCGCCCCCCGAAAGCGTTTTCCCGGAAAGCGGCTGCTTATGGGCTTCGCTTTCCTTCGCAGCTTTCTCACTTGCGGAGGTCCTTTTGCGGCCTTCGTATGCCGGTCTTGAAATAGTCCCCTCGTTTTTAACATCGGTTATTGTAAGAACAGCCTTCTTCGGCTCCTTGGCCTTAACCTCGGCATCTAAAATCTGCTCGGGCCTCAGATTGGTAATCTCGTGGATTTCATCACCTCCGGCATTTCCTGGAATAATCGAGGTGTTATGCACCACTCCTTTGGCCTTATTGACCGAACGGATGCTTTTAACCGTGCCGTCCCTGAGTTTTGTCGCCTTACGCTTTGTCCGGTTGAGCTGTGCTCTCTTCACCTTTCGTCTTTTTGCGGGGGTTTTGACTATTCTTATTATAGTACCGTCTTCTTCGGTCTCGTATACAGGCTGTCCCTTAACCCTGCTTCTTTTGGCTGCAGCTGCACTCCTTACGTCATTTTCGGCAATTTGCTTTTCCGGTTCCGGTGCCTGCCTTGCTGCATATGCGGCTGAAAGCTTTTTCCTGAAAATCATGAATACGCTAAAGAGCATCAGCATCACGATAACCACATAAGCACCTGTTTTGCTTATCGCTATGTTCAACCCGGCAGCAATTGCACCGCCGACAATTCCCCCGGCCATGCCTAACTCCGTTCCCATTTTAAAATATGATGTCAGCGGCTCACTTAATGAAACACCGCTGATAAGATGTACAAGAGTACACAGTCCCAGGAAAAAAATAAAACAGTAAATAAGCGTGTCCCTTCCCGCATCTTTCAGAAAGACGGTAATAAGCACCCCTATGAACAACATGACGGGGAAGGCATACCCCATACAACCGAACAACCCGAATTGGGCATACTTCAACCAGCCGCCGACCATCCCCAAAATATCAAAGTTGGCAAGCTCAAGAAGTACGCTGACGCATATCCCCGCAACAATCAGAACCTCCCTTGAAACCCCTTTGTTTTCAGCAGGCTTTTCGGTCGGTTTTGCGGCCGGTTTTTCAACGGCCTTCTTTGTAGTTGTAGTTGTTTTTTTCCTGTTCGTTGGCAATTCTTCCTCCGACTATGCACTGCCCATTCAGATAAAAAATGAGCCGACTATTGAAACCAATCCGATTGCAAAACAATAGAATGCAAAATATTTAAACTTTCTTTTCTTCACAATCACCAGCAGCAGTCTTATTGCGGCATACCCGACAATTGCGGCCACGACCGCTCCTGCGGCATATATTCCGACACTTCCTGAAATCTCAACTTCGCCTTGAATTACGTCCAATGACGATTTCAATGCCGCCCCTAAAATAACGGGAATTGAAAGGATAAATGAGTACTTAACCGCAATCTCATTTTTTATACCGCACATGAGTGATGTGGATATGGTCGCTCCCGACCTTGAAATCCCCGGGAATACGGCACAGGCCTGAGCTATCCCGATTACAATCGCATTTGGGAAAGTTATATTCTTCAGTCCTTTTTGTCCCGCATCAACAATTTCAGCAAGCAGCAACAGGATTCCCGTTATCAGAAAACAAATCCCGGGAACAAGAAGCCCCTTTGACACACCCTCGATGAAGTCATCAAAAAGGAAGCCCACAATTCCTACCGGGATGCTTGATACAATTATTAACAGCACAAAACGCCTGTGGGGTGTGGACAAGACCGGGCTGTACAGAAGTTCCTCTTTTTCCTCAAAGGATTTTCCAAACCTTTTAAAAAACACACCTAAATTATGGAAAACGGCGCCGATAATTCCGAAGGCATTGACAATAAGCTCCCATATATCCCTGTAATAAACCGCAAAGACCGCAATCAGCGTACCCACATGAAGAAGGATATCAAAAAAAATGCCCGTCTCCTCAAGTCCGAATATATACTTGCATATGGCAAGGTGTCCCGAGCTGCTTATCGGCAGAAACTCCGTAAGGCCCTGAATCACACCGAGAATAATTGACTGTAGTAAACTCATTCCAATCACCTAAACTGAATTAAAACTCAAATTTATGAAAGAAAAACGTTTCCAGTTCATCAATGGGAATGCGTATCTGATCCATCGAATCCCTCTCTCTTATAGTTACGCAATTGTCTGCGGGAGTATTCTCATCACCGACAGTCTGAAAGTCAACAGTGATGCAATAAGGAGTCCCTATTTCGTCCTGCCGGCGATATCTCTTGCCGATTGAACCCCTGTCGTCGAAATCACAGTTGTAATACCTGCTGAGCCTTGTGTAGAGCTCCTGAGCCTTTTCATTCAATTTCTTTGAAAGGGGCATTACGGCAATCTTAACCGGAGCAAGCGCAGGATGGAAACGCATTATAGTACGTACATCTCCGCCTTCAAGTTCTTCCTCGTCATATGCACTGCAAATGAAGGCAAGCACCACCCTGTCCACTCCCAAAGAGGGCTCGACAACGTACGGAATATATTTCACGTTCTTCTCATCATCAAAATAATCCATGGACTCACCCGAGAAAGTCTGGTGCTGGTTCAGATCATAATCGGTTCTGTCCGCTATGCCCCACAGCTCACCCCAGCCGAAGGGAAAGGTAAACTCAATATCTGTGGTTGCCTTTGAATAAAAAGAAAGCTCTCCGGGATCATGATCACGCAGGCGGATTTCTTCATCCTTTATGCCCAGGCTCTTAAGCCAGTTAACACTAAAACTCCTCCAGTATTCAAACCACTGCAGGTCGGTGCCCGGCTCACAGAAGAATTCCAGCTCCATTTGCTCGAATTCTCTGGTTCTGAAGATAAAGTTTCCCGGTGTAATTTCGTTTCTGAAGGACTTTCCTATCTGGCATATCCCGAAAGGTATCTTCTTCCTTGAAGCCCTTTGCACATTCTTAAAATTTACGAAAATTCCCTGAGCGGTTTCCGGTCTTAAATAAACCAAATTCTTGGCATCCTCGGTAACGCCCTGAAAAGTCTTAAACATCAGGTTGAAATGCCTGATTGGAGTGAAATCATGTTTTCCGCAGGACGGACACGGGATATTATGCTCTGAAATGAATTGCTCCATAGCTTCATCAGCCCAACCGTCCACGGAGCTGTCAAGTATAATGTCGTTTTCTGCGCAAAAATCCTCTATAACCTTATCGGCCCTGAACCTTTCCTTGCACTCACGGCAGTCCATCAAAGGATCCGAAAAACTTCCGATATGACCGGAGGCTTCCCAGGTTCTGGGATTCATCAGGATTGCACTGTCAAGACCCACGTTATACGGGCTTTCCTGAACAAATTTCTGCCACCAGGCTTTTTTTACATTGTTTTTCAACTCAACGCCGAGATTGCCGTAATCCCAGGTATTTGCCAGACCGCCGTAGATGTCCGAGCCCGGGAAAATAAAGCCCCTGCCCTTGCAAAGCGCAACTATTTTTTCCATTGTTTTTTCTTTCATGCTTCTTCTTCCTTTGTCTGAAATTCCATCATAATATGATACCTCATTCAGCCGGATAATTCCACAACTTTCGCCGAATGTATGTTTTTTTCAACCTCTTTCTATGTAACTTGTCTTATTATTATGCACAATCTGTTTCTTTTTTTATTGATAAATAATAACAAATTCCCGAAAAAGATTTGCAAAGGGGAAATCTTATGTATATAATGCACAAAACAATTAAATTAATTTAGCTAATTATTTATGTTGCTCAATTTCCGCTTATATCTGTTCACGGCTCGCATGTTCTGCGCGATGCTTATTTTACCTAAAAACAATATACGATTTCCCGGCCGTTATTTCACTTGACTGAGTTCTCAGCAAAAATGCGCCGGAGCATATTCCTCAAATGGGCATACAAGGGATACATTGTGTCATTTTGTATGCCCATTTTTTCTGTATTCATTATTGAATACAACCGGCTATTATTTTTTTATTGCGTTTTCTGATACGGAACATAGTACATTTCTATTTTATCTTTCCGGTTATTGTTCGGAATTTGCAGCCCAATTTTAAAAATTTCCCTGTTATCTCTATGGCGCTTTTCCGTGCGCTATGGTATAATCACCGACTGTAAGTTTACCATAAACTGTTTTTTTCGGAGGTAAAAAATGACACAATGTAACAGCTGCAAGGATGCGGACATTCCGGCCCTTGATAAAGTGCTTGACAGGTACGACAGGGATGCCGGAAATATGATCGGCATACTTCAGGAAACGCAGGAAATCTACGGCTATATTCCGGCTGACGTTATCTACTACATCGCTGCCCGGACCGGAACCGGCCCTGCCCGTATAATGGGTATTATAACTTTCTATGCGCAATTTCGCTTGGAGCCCGTAGGCAAATATCTCATTATGCTGTGCAAGGGCACCGCATGCCACGTTAACGGCTCGGACAAGATTGAAACCGCAATCACCAATTATCTTGGAATCACCGACGGTCAAACAACTCCGGACGGTCTTTTCACAATGAAAAACGTAGCTTGTCTGGGCTGCTGCAGCCTGTCACCGGTGATGATGATTAATGAAGAAACTTTCGGAGCTCTCACCCCTGAGAAGGCTATCGGGATTCTTGAAGATTACAGTGCAAGGGAGGTACAAGCATGAGGATTGTCGTAGGACAGGGCAGCTGCGGCATCGCCGCCGGTGCCGCCAAGGTTTACAATGCTATTGCCGGTGCCTTTACTCCCGGGGATTCCTTTACCCTCGGCATAACGGGATGTATCGGAATGTGCTTTCTTGAACCGATAGTTGACTTGTATGAGGATAATGCTCTTCTTGCAAGGCTTGTCAGGGTGCGTCCGGAAGACGGGGAGCGCATCGCAGCCGCAGTAAGGCATAGCGACTTTGATACAGTAAGCGACCTGATAATTTCCGAGGAAGACGCATCCTTCTTAAAGCAGCAAACCCGCGTTGCCCTTGCAGGCTGCGGAATCATTGACCCCACCGATATCGCCTCTTATGAAAGCTCGGGCGGATACAGCGCCCTCAGGAAGGTGCTTTCCGATATGAGCAGCGAAGATGTCATCAATGTCATCAAAACCTCAGGCCTTGCCGGCAGAGGCGGTGCAGGCTTTCCCACCTGGTTTAAGTGGGACGCCGCAAGGAAAGCCCCCGGCGAAGAAAAATATCTTATCTGCAACGCAGATGAAGGCGACCCCGGCGCATTTATGGACAGAGCCGTAATCGAGAGCAATCCCCACAACCTGATTGAGGGTATGTTGATTGCCGCCTATGCAATCGGAGCGAAGGAGGCTATCGTATATGTCAGGGCGGAATATCCTCTGGCAATTTCAAGGCTGAATAATGCAATTGCTCAGGCAAGGGCTGCCGGATTCATCGGGGATAATATCCTCGGCACAGGTTTCGGCTGCTCCTTCAGATATATGGCAGGTGCAGGCGCCTTCGTGTGCGGAGAAGAGACCGCTTTGATTGAATCTCTTGAGGGCAAGCGCGGCATGCCCCGTCTTAAGCCCCCCTTCCCGGCCACAGCAGGCTATAAATATAAGCCGTCCAACATTAACAATGTCGAAACCTTTGCCAATGTTGCCTGGATAATCAACAACGGCGGCGAAGCATTTGCCGCAATGGGGACGGAAGGAAGCAAGGGAACAAAGGTATTTGCCCTGACCGGCAAGATTAACCGCGGAGGTCTGGTGGAAATCCCCATGGGCAAGACCCTGCGCCATGTCATCTTTAACATAGGCGGCGGCATCAGAGAAGGAAAGAATATCAAGGCCGTTCAAATGGGCGGGCCCTCGGGCGGTTGCATTCCCGAAAACCTTCTTGATACTGTCATTGACTATAAGTCCCTGAGTGAAACCGGTGCCATCATGGGTTCGGGCGGAATGGTGGTAATGGATGAAAATACCTGCATGGTGAACATGGCAAAGTTCTTTCTGGATTTTACCTCCAAAGAATCCTGTGGAAAATGCGTCCACTGCCGCATAGGCACTAAGCGCATGCTTGAAATTCTGACGAGGATTACCGAAGGAGAAGGCAGGGACGGAGATGTCGAGTTGCTTGAGGAATTATGCATTTCCATCAAGGACGGAGCCTTGTGCGGCCTCGGCCAGACCGCTCCCAATCCGGTTCAGACCACCATCAGATATTTCAGGAATGAATACGATGCCCACATAAAGAACAAAAAATGTCCTGCCGGAGAATGCTCTGCCCTTTTGAGCTACAGAATTGACCCGGACAAGTGCATAGGCTGTACCCTCTGTGCAAGAAAGTGTTTGGTCGGCGCCATTACCGGCACCCTTAAGGGCGTTCATTCAATTGATACGGACAAATGCATAAAATGCGGACAGTGTATCCGGACCTGCCGCCAGAATGCAATTGTGGCGGAATAGGAGGGCAGGCATGGAACAGATAAGAATTACAATAAACGAAATCGAATGTATCGGTAATAAAGGTGATACCATTCTTGACATCGCCGTAAAACACGGCATATTCATCCCTACTCTGTGTTACTATGCGGGTGTGAAGCAGTACGGTGCTTGCGGCGTATGCCTTTGTGAGGGCGAGGGGCTGCCCAAGTTGATGAGGGCATGCAGCACCGTTGCAGCCGACGGCTGGGTAGTCAGCACCCGGACTCCAAGGGTTGTACAGGCAAGAAAAGTGGCCTTGGAACTGCTTATGAGCGATCACGACGGTGACTGTCAGGGACCGTGCCGGCTGAATTGTCCCGCAGGCACGGACCCTCAGGCATATATCAAACACATTGCCGAGGGCAATTACAGGGAGGCGGTAAAGTCCATAAAGGAAACCAATCCCCTTCCCGCCTCAATCGGCCGCGTCTGCCCTCATCCATGCGAGGAGACCTGCCGCAGACAATATGTCGAGGAGGCAATCTCCATTTCATATTTGAAGTATTTTGCCGCGGACAAGAACCTTGCCCTTGGTTTTGGAAAGTCATATGCTCCGGAGGTTAAGCCCCTTACGGGCAAAAAGGTTGCTGTAATCGGCGGAGGACCTGCCGGACTTACGGCGGCGTTTTTCCTTAGACTCAACGGGCATTCGGTTACCGTTTTCGAGCAGATGGATGAAATGGGAGGCATGCTCCGTTACGGGGTTCCCGAATACCGGCTCCCGAAGCGCATTCTCCAAAGAGAAATAGCCGAGATCGCAAATTTAGGCATCGAGCTGAAAAACGGTATGAAGCTTGGACGAGATTTTACTCTTGAAGAATTGCGAAGCACCTACGACGCTGTATTGGTTGCCATCGGAGCATGGAAAAGCAAGGGTGTTGGCTGCCCGGGAGATGACGCGCAAGGCGTTGTCGGAGGGATTGATTTTCTATACCGCGTAGGACTTGCAGTGGACGTTTACGGAATGGGCGGAAAGTTAACCGAGGATATAAGCATCGGCAGAAACGTGGCCGTTGTGGGTGGCGGAAATACCGCCATGGATGCCTGCAGGACCTGCGTCCGCTTGGGTGCCGAGAATGTATATGTCATTTACCGAAGAACACGGGCGGAAATGCCTGCCGATGACATTGAAATAGAAGAGGCAATTGAAGAAGGCATTCAGTTCAAATTCCTTACCAATCCGGCCGAAATCATCAGCGAGGGAGGCAAAGTCAGGCAGCTTAAGCTGCAGGTAATGGAGCTGGGCGAGCCCGATGCTTCCGGGCGCAGATCCCCCGTTCCGATTGAAGGGCAGTTCGAGATTCTCGATGTTGACTGCGTAATTGCGGCAATCGGCCAGAACTCCGACAATACAGGACTTGAGGCCTTGGATGTTAACAAGCGCGGTTTCATCTGTGCGGATGAGTCCACCTTCAGAACCAGCCTTGAGGACGTATTTGCGGTAGGCGACGCCACCAATATGGGGCCCCACATCGCCATCTCCGCAATCGGCGAGGCACACAAGGCCGCCGAAGTCATCCATTCTTATCTGTCCGGCGACATGGTACCCTATACTGCTCCGTTTGTTTCCGAAAGGGATTTGGATACAGTTAAAACCGAACTTGCAGATAAAGAGAAGGTGCCGAGAATCGTTATGCCCAAGATGGAGCCAAGTATTCGTAAGACAAACTTCCTTGAAGTCAATCTGGGCTTTAGTGAGGATGATGTCCTGACAGAGGCCAGGCGCTGCCTTGAATGCGGCTGCCACGATTACGAGGAGTGCCGGCTGATAACCTGTGCAAATTGCGACGCCATATGTCCCGAGCGCTTTGCCGGCGAACAGCATCTCGGTTTTACCGAGGAAAAACTTGTTGTAATTGAACGAAACCAAAACAAATGTATCCTTTGCAATCTGTGCGTACGTACCTGTGACGAAAACGCCGGCAAAGGAATCCTGGGACTTGTCGGCAGAGGCTTTACCACTGTTATTAAGCCGGAATTCAATGACCCGGCCACAATTGCAGACTGCAAGGACTGCCTGAGATGTGCGGAGGCCTGTCCGACAGGCGCCCTGCGGATTATTTCATAAAATTGTTTTTAGAATTATTTTTACAAGATGCGGCACACTGTAGAGTGTGCCGCATTTTTAGTATCCCTTGCAGAGCTATCGGCGCAAACCGGTGAAAAAAGTTGAAAAATGCCCGCCCGGGGTTATAATTAATTCATGAATAAAGAAAAAATTCAAAACAATATTCCGATTAAAAAGATTTCTCCGAAAAGCTCCACAGGCAGGCTCAGACGTGTTTTAGTTGCATTGGGAATTGTTACGGGAGTTGTCATTGTTTTTTGTATTGTCACCTTTTTTACAGCGCCTTTTTTCATGGTTAATCCTCATTTTGACAAAGAGGCCCATAAGCAAGTTCTCAGCCTTCCCGATGCGCAGCCTGTTATCGTTCCCATCGGCACAAATCCCGGAGAGCTTTCCGGCTGGCTGCTGGACCGGAATGATGAAGACGGGCTAATCATTTTCTTCGGAGGGATTAACGATACGGCTGCCGAAAGCATCTGCCTCTTCAACGATATCGGAAATGACGGTTTTTTTATCAATTACGATATCGCAATAGTTGACTGGCCCGGGTACGGTGAAAATGACGGCGCTGCCACAGACGACAGCCTCCGACTGACCGCAGCGGATGTGGTCAATTACTTCACTGTTGGAAATGCTCCCGGTGACAATCCTGCCGAATCTCTGCCCGAAGGAGCTGAAGAAACCGCAACCGGCAGACAGAACAAAATTATAGTCATGGGCTACAGTATGGGAACCGGACCTGCAGTCTATGCCGCCTCCCTGTGCGACCCGGATGCCCTCGTACTTATTGCGCCCTACCACAGTTCCGCGGATCTATATAACAGCGTTGTCAACATTTTTCACGGACCTCTCAAACGGCTCTTATCCTATGAAATGAATACCTATGACTATGCTGCCGAGGTTGACTGCCCCTCTCTTGTCATTGCCGGCAAGGATGATGAACGTGTACCTTTCGAAAGCTCATACAAGCTTGCTATGCTGCTTAAAAACTGTAAAATGACAGAGCTGTCCGGCATCTCCCACGGAGAGCTTTTAAGTAGCGAGCCGGCACTTATTTCATTAGCGGAATTTCTTGCCGAGCAAGGGAAATAGTCCAGCCACCTGTTTAATTGCCCGATAGTCGCTGCAGGAACAGGTTCTAATGGCCACGGTTCAATAAAAGTCGCAAGACAAGCTCTGAATACCCATACTATAGTTAAAAATGTATAAAACATTATTGTTTCATAATTTAATCTAAAAATGCTTTTTGCAAGGATAATTAAAAGCAGACTGCTTCCGAAAAGCAATGCCGAGAAGCATAAATTCGTATAATCTATTCCGACAATTAAATTCTCATATTGCATAAGTAAGTAATCATACCAATTAAATAAATTCGGTACAAAGAAATGCCAAAGTCCTACTAATATACTTATTACTAAATATATCTAACCTTTTCTTTTTCTTGGATTTTTCAATTCTTTTCAACAAAAATTTATAAATCTTCGCTTGACGGTTTGAACAATGTTCAGTATAATTATCTTGAACGCTGTTCAAAAAGGAGGATATATGAAACAAAATATTGATCAAAGCACAGATGTGGATGTAAAAGAGAACATCCTCGATGCGACAACGGAACTAATCCGCGAATCTAACGGTGACCTCAGTCGTGTTACCATACGGAATATCGCCCATAAAGCTGACGTAAGTATTGGCTTAATTAACTACCATTTTAAGTCAAAAGAAAGGCTTATTGAAATATGTGTTGAGCGCATTATTAAACAGGTCATTCACTCGTTCAAGTTCAACCAGGGAGTAAATGACGTGCCGAAAGACCGACTTCTTTCCGGAGCAACCAGTGTCTTCGCCTTTCTTAAAGAAAATCCGGAGATTGCCAAGGTTTCTATTCTAAGCGACCTCTCTTCTCCTCATATGAATACTAATTCAGTCACTTGTTACCGGGGGATTCTGAATATACTGCCGGATAACTTCTCTGAAGAGAAAAGAAAGGTCGTCGCTTTCATACTGCTGTCCGTAATCCAATCAGCATTCTTGACTCGCACTGTTACAAACGATTTGCTTGATTTCAATCTATATACTGATGAGGGTGTTCATTCTTTTTTAAAATATATAATCGACCTGCTTTTTGCCCCTGAAATAATACATAACCGGATACGGAGGTGAATCTCTTGCAAGAAAACAAGAAAAAAACAATTCAACAAAAAAGAAGGAGATTTTCTATGCTTTGGATAATCTTAGGAGTTCTGCTGCTCTTTTTACTGTATGCAGGTGTTCAAGGTGCTTGCACATCAAACGGTCTTACGAAAGCACATAAACGCCTTTCAAACTATGATGTAAAAACAGCGGCGCTTTCCTATGGTGATGTGACTTACCTTGATGAAGGCAACGGTGAAGTTATCTTATCGGTGCATGGAATTTTCGGGGGCTACGACCAGGCATATGAGACAGTAAAAGCAAGAAAGTCGGCAAATCGTCTCATTGCACCTTCTCGTTTCGGCTATCTCGGTTCAGATACTAAAGATGACGGTTCCCCAAAAGCTCAGGCAGATGCCTTTGCCGAGCTTCTCGATTTCCTAAATATTGACAGTGTGTTTGTCCTCGCAACCTCGGCAGGCGGCACACCGGCAATCCGTTTCGCCCTTGATTATCCTGAGCGCGTCAAAGGTTTAATTCTATTTTGCTCAGCAATGCCGCCTGACCAAGAACCGGAAAGCTACCTGCAATACCAGGCGCCACCCAAAGCCCTGATATCGGATTATGCCATGTATCTGATCAGTCCTTTGTTCAAGCCGCTGATGGGACTGCCTCCGTCTACGGTAGAAGATATTCAACCCGTTAGTGAACGGAAAGCCGGTGCAATCTTGGATGGTGAACAAACCAATCCTGATATGGAGAGACATTTTGATCAATATTCTGTCGAATCTCTCAAAATGCCGACTTTAATCCTCCATGCCAAGGATGATTCTGTCGCAAGCTTTGAGAAAACAAGGCTTGCTGTCCCCCGTTTTCCGGACTGCACTTTTATTGCTTTCGAGGATGGAGGGCACATGATGGCAGGACATGAGCAGGAAATAAATGAAGCACTGGACCGCTTTTTATCGGATTAGTCCGGTGCCTCCGGCTTTTAATGCTGAAGTATCTATTGCTTCAAATATCTCAGGCTTTTGTCCAGCATAAACGGCGGCATTAGGGTTCTTTGGGCAACAATCAGATTCCGGTCGGATTTTTCTGCATTATAACCGGAACAATCTGCTTTTTTCTTGAAAGTACGCCGGGAAGAAACTGTCCTTGTTCAAAGTCGTCCCCGAATGTACGGGTCAGGAAACCCTTTTCCTGGGAATAGGCATAAATATAAGAACCTTGCGACAGAATATCGGTTACAACAAGCATTGAAGACAGAATTTCCTCGTTTTTAAGAGTGTTTGCCTTTAGAGTATCCAGGATTTCTTTCTCCCGTGTGAGTATACTGTCCCGGTCCATAGTGTATAGTTGCGAGATTCCTAAACTTCTGCCGCTCACATCAAACCGCTTAAAATCTTGTTTGAGAAGCTCTTCCATTGACTCGCTCTCCTCAATGCGGCTGCCGACGGTAAACATTTTTCTTGCAAATTCTTCCCGGTTTTCCACTGCGCCTTCCAATCTCTCCATAGCTTTGCTGTCATGCGAAGTTGCCGTGGGAGAAAGGAGATTGAGTGTGTCCGATAAAATCCCGCTCAACAACAATCCTTTTACACGCTTTTCTGGTTCTATTCCCGCTTCTCTGTAGAGTCTTTCTACTATGGTACAGGTACTCCCTACAGGTTCATTTCTGAAATATATGGGTTCGTTCGTAAGAAGATCTCCGATACGATGGTGATCCACCACCTCTAAAATCTTAGCCTGTTTGATTCCGGCTGCAGACTGAGATGATTCGTTATGATCTACCAGGATAACTTTCTTTCCGGATGACAGGAGAACATGCCTTCTGGCTATAAGTCCCAGGTATTTCCCGTCTTTGTCGACCACGGGATATGTTGAATAATTCGTGTCCTTCATTACTTCCACCGCAACTTCCAGAAGGTCATCTTCTCGGAACACCTTCAAATTTTCGGTAATAGCGATGGAGATAATCTCGTTGCACTGTGTAAGAAGCTTTGAAATTGTATATGTGTCGAGCGCACAGGAAAGTATACCCGTACCTTTATTTTCAGCTTTTTCACAGATGTGTTCCGGGAGCTCATGACCGCCGGATAATAGAATTAACGGGACATCATTTTCAATTGCATTTTCTATAACTTCATATCTGTCTCCCACGATGAGTATCCTGTCAGGTGTCAGAATGCTCAGAAGTTTTTCGTTGGCAGGATAGTACGCGGCCACAGAGATTCTTCCTTCGTAGCGCTGCTTACAGGGAGTGAGCTCTTTACCTTTCAATAAGGTCTTCAAATTCTTTAGTGATGTGTCGAGCCGGTATATGTCTCCGCGAATCATGGTCATGGCTATGTCGTGCATAGTAACAAGCCCCGCAAGATATCCTTGTTCGTTAACTACCGCAAGTGAGCGCTGAGAATTCAAATGCATCTTGTTGAATACTTCCCCTATAGACTCGCTTGGTGCCACGCCTTCCGATTTTGAGTATGGTACATCTTTTATCTGTGTTTTTACATCTTCAAGAAGCGGCGGCTCTTCCACACCGAAGTGTTTCAGCACAAAGACACTCTCCTTGTTGAGAGGGCCAAGTCTGTAAGCTGTCGCATTTTGGCCTTGCAGGCGTTTGAGCTCTGCCAGTGCTATTGCCGAACATATTGAGTCGGTATCCGGATTTTTGTGTCCGAAAATATGAATCATTTATTCTTCTATGATGTATTTCATGAGCCTATACATCATTTCTCCTTTCAATTAATATCCTTGGAATGTCCTTGGAATGTCCTTGGAAAATTATACTACAAATTTGAATCGTAAAGAAGATAAGAACATAAAAAGCGATACGGCAACCGATAAATGTACCAATTGCCGTATCTACTGCGATAGCGAGAGGGGGATTTGAACCCTCGACCGCGCGGGTATGAACCGCGTGCTCTAGCCAGCTGAGCTATCTCGCCATAATGGGGCCTATAGGGCTCGAACCTACAACCCCCTGCTTGTAAGGCAGGTGCTCTCCCAGTTGAGCTAAAGCCCCGTGCGTTTTAAGCGTGCTTTGTGATTATAATAAAACACTTTGTAAATGTCAATCGCAATTTCATTTTCCGGCTAACAAAATGCCGGAGTCTTTTAAAAAACTCCGGCATTTCAGATGCGCAATTTAAAATTACTCAACAATCATAACGACAAGCATCTGAACAATTTCGTCAGACTCGTTATCAATTCCCCTGCATGCGCCGGGCATGAAGCGTATAGAGTCGCCCGTAACGAGCTCATGTCTGGTCTGCTCACCGTCCTCAGTGTCTGCAGTAATAATGGTAAGGTTGCCCTCTTTCACATAATAAATCATCTCGAAAGCCGACTTGCGAACGAATGCGCCGCCACCCGGGAAGAAATGGGTAAGTCCCATGGTAAGCCTGCCGCCCTCTAAATCAGTATTGGTATGAAGTCTGGTTGCCTTGCAGTCATAGTGACCTTTTCCTTCATACTCCCAGGCATCTGCGCCCTTCATAACTTTGTACAACATTATAATAACCTCCTAATTCTCAATTCAATTATTTCAGCAAGATAATTACCTTACGATAGTGTATCACGCACAACCTGCTTAAACAAGATGATAATTATTTTATTTTAAGTGAAAATGTTTGGTTTTTCCGGCAATAACTGCCTTCCTTCGAATTTCCGTGACCTGTCAAAATAATTATCATACCCTTGCTTTAACAGGCCGTTTTCAATCCGTATAATTATCGAAATAACCTTGTATGTAAACGAACGGGGTTCCCTTGTCTCCGGAGCCTGATGTCAGATCCGAAAGCGAACCCAGAAGATCCGTCAACCGGCGCGGAGTCGTACCCTCTGCAGCCATCCGGCCTTTAAGGTTATCGTCCTTCTCCTTAATGGCCCGGAAAATTGCCTCCTTCAGTTCATCTCCGCGAAGATCGCTAAAATCGTTATCGGCAAGATATTTAAGCTTAAGCTCATTTGGTTGTCCCGCAAGTCCCGATGTATATCCCGGGGAAACAACCGGATCTGCAAGCTCCCAGATTTTACCGACAGGATCCTTGAAGGCGCCGTCACCGTACAACATTACCTCGACGGTCTTCCCTGTACGTCCCCTGATATCGGCCTGGACTCCTTCAACAAATTCCCGGCAGCCGGTGGGGAACAACTTGATTGAATCCTCCGTTGCCTTATTTGAGCCCAGAATTCCGTATTCCGGATTAAAGCCGGAGCCGTCAACCGGTGCATTCAGCAGCTCATCCATTCCAAGAACGATTCTGCCGCCTGCGGCCTTAATAAGTCTTTTGGTCCTGAAGCGCGTATGGATATCCGCACACAGCACACAATCAGTATATTCAAGTATCGTCCTGGGGCGGTTGGAGAAAATAATCTCGGCCTCTGCTCCGGCCCCCTCGATAATTTCCTTAAATAAATCGATATAGTTTATATCTGTAAATATATGTCTTGGTTTGCCGAATAATTCCTCGAACTTTTCTAAAGTAAGGACATCCGAATATGGATTGATTCCGTGCTCATCCAGCATATCGATATCAATAAGATGGTTGCCGACCTCATCGCTTGGATAGCTGAGCATCAGAACGACCTTTTTACAGCCCGTGGCGATTCCCTTCAGGCAGATTGAAAATCTGTTGCGGGAAAAGATGGGAAAAACCACACCGACCGTCCCGCCGCCAAATTTATTTCTGACATCGACAGCAAGCTGATTAACAGTTGCGTAGTTCTTTTGGGAGCGTGCCAAGATAGATTCGGTAATCGCCAGAACATCTTTTCTGCCGATTTCAAATTCGCCGCCGTTTACACAGTCCATCAAAGTATCAACGACGATTTTGCGCAGGTCGTCTCCGTCCTTTACAATCGGCCCCCGCAATCCTCTTGAAACGGTTCCAATTCTTCTTTGCATTATCTTGTCTCCTTCGTAAGGCATACATGCTTTAAGAAATACTGAAAAATTTTAGCATATTTCAAGGAAAACCGCCACTGTTTTTTAAATAGTTCATGAAAACCTTTGTCACATAAACGCCGGACCGTAAATGGCAATTGATAATTTTTTCGATATGTATTACTATTGACAGGAAAATAATTCCCGCTTTCCGGTACCCGGAAATACATAGTGGACGGTATATATGGCTTTCAGAACTTCCAATAGAAATAAAATACTCAAAAGACGCAGGATAATCCGCCGGACTCTCCTGGTGCTGCTTATAATTGCGGCTTTAGCAGTCATTGCCGGTGGTGTGCTGCTCATTATTAACCAGACGGAAAAAAATAAAAACTACAAATATCTTGCTTCCACCAACGCCGCCGCCGAAGTATATATTTATGATGACTACGAGCGCCGTCTGTTCAGAGCCGAAGCAGGCATCAGCAGGGGGACAAAAGTCAGCGTCACCGATGAGCACTATACGGAAAACGGCCGTACTTATGTCATTGTGGAGCATGGGCGCAACAGGTACTATGTCAATGAAGAGTTTCTGGTTGACAGTGTTGATGACATAATTCTTGAGCGTGAAAAATGGGTCAGGACCTCAACCACAGTCTATTCCGATTATCATGGCTGCGAAATAGAGGGTTTTGTTAAAAAAGGTGCCCATCTGAAAATTCTGGCTTATGACGAGTTGCTTGATGACGGCAGTATCCCGATGTATCAAGTACAGTTTGATGACACCACAGGCTGGGTCTTCTCCAAGTATCTTGTGGACAGCCGGCGGGAGGCGGAAAAAGTCAATGACGATATTCTCGATATCCACAAGGGAAGGGAATTTGCTTACGAGCTGTACGGCGGTACCCCGGAGTGCCTTGACTGGTTTCCCTATGAAAAGCCGCAATTTGAGGATAATGTGCTGTTGGACGATGCAAGATGCCTGTATGTTTGTATCAAAGCAATTGAGAAAATTGACGATTATATAGCCCTGGCAAAGGAAAACGGTGCAAATGCCATTGTTCTGGACATCAAGGACGGTATACTTGCCTGCCCCATGAAAACTGCGGACGAGCTTTCCCCCTACTCCTCGGACATCTACTGGTGGGATGAGACAACAGTAACCAATGCTGTAAACAGAATAAAGAGTGCCGGTCTTTATCTTATCTGCCGGATTGTTGTATTTAACGATATTCTCTATGGGCGCGATCATCCGGAAAGTTGTATCGAGTCCGAGTCGGCCGTCCAGACCTGGCCGTCGGCCTTTTCCAGGGACGTCTGGTATTATAATGTCCGATTGGCACTGGAGGTCATTGAAAAGTTCTCTCCGAATGAGATTCAATTCGACTATGTTCGTTTTCCCGAGGAATCTTTCAGCATGTCCCTGGACGAAACGACGGATTTCAAAAACGAATACGGAGAGGAAAAGGCGGAAGCCATCCAAAACTTCTGCTTCTATGCCGCAGACCAGATTCACAGGGAAAATGTTTACCTTTCAGTAGATGTATTTGCAGAATGTGCCAGCGCATATGTGACTGCTTACGGACAGTATTTCCCGGCCATTTCCAATATCGTTGATGCAGTCAGCGCCATGCCCTACACCGATCACTACGGCAGATCCGTTGACACATGGACAGTCCCCTATCCCACCATCTATGAATGGGCAACCAAGGCTGCCGCAAGGCAGAAGGAAATCGAAACCCCGGGACTTGCCAGGACGTGGCTCACTTGCTATATGGTTCCATGGTGGAATGTAAGTATATACTGCGATACCGAATATTTCGGAAGCCAGGCGCAGGCTCTCTACGATGCAGGTCTGACCGGAGGCTTCCTTACATGGAATTCAGCCTCAAGCCTGAAAACTTATACAATGATGGCGCCCTCCCTCGGATATGATTATAAGAACGGAACCAGATTCTCGAACGGAGCACCGATAAAATTAAAGCTTTATGAAGGATGATTAAAACGGCAGAGGATTGAAATCTCCGTCGAACAACGGCAGTGCTTCAAGGAAGATTATGTCGTTCCTTTTTGCCGCATCCCCCTCGGCAAGTATAGCCATACGGCCCGCAATCTCTCCCCCGGCTTCATTTACAAGCTTCTCAACGGCTGCCAAGGATTCTCCTGTGGAGATAACATCGTCAAGAATCAATACTTTCTTGCCCTTAATAAGCCTTGCATCCTTGCCGTCCATGTAAAGATGCTGCACTCCCCGTGTGGTAATCGACTGCACCTGAGTTTCAAATACTCCGTCCATATACAACTTCGGAGCCTTGCGCACCAGGCAGTATTCATTTCTGCCGCTCTGCCTTGCCATCTCGTGAATCAAAGGAATTGCCTTTGCCTCCGGAGCCACCATATAATCAAATTCCGGTGCCCTTTTCAACAATTCGGCCGCACATGCACAAGTCAACTCCACATCACCGAAAATAACAAATCCAGCAATTGCCAGGCTGTCTGACGCCTTGCATAAGGGAAGCTCTCTTTCGCAGCCTGCGATTGTCATTTTATAGTACTTTTTCACTATGCCTCCTTTTACAATGTCTCCTTATCCCCTGCGCCGCCTGGATACACCTGAAAACAACCGTTAAAACGGCAATAACGCAAGTCTTATTCCCGGCACCACCCGGATACATTTCATTTTACGGGACGTGACTTAAGGGACGTTATTCTTTCAACTGCATAAGCAAAGATATCGATATCGATTTCCTCAAACCTTCCCTCATCAGAGAGCCTTGCCAGTTCCGGAACCAGCGGCATTTTCCCAAGAACCGCAGAGCCTATTTCTTCCGCAACCTCTTCAATGTTGCTTTCACCAAATACGTTTATTCTCTTTCCGCAGTCCGGGCATTCCAGATAGCTGTAATTTTCTATAAGGCCCAAAACCTTAACCTTCATGGTGCCCGCCATGTGATACGCTTTCTTGACAATCATTGTGACAAGATCCTGGGGTGAGGTTACAACAATTACGCCGTCAAGCGGAAGTGATTGGAAAACCGTCATCGGCACATCACCGGTTCCGGGAGGCATATCCACCAGAAGATAATCCAGCTCGCCCCACACAACGTCCGACCAGAACTGCTTTACAACTCCCGCCAGCACGGGACCCCTCCATAATACCGGGGTGTCCTCGCGATCCAGGAGCATGTTTATGCTGATAATCTTAATGCCGTTCTTCGTTGCCCCGGGAAAAATGCCGTGTTCGTTGCCGCTGACCTCACCCTTGACTCCGAACATTTTCTGAATTGAAGGTCCGGTGATGTCTGCATCCATGATGCCCACCTTATAACCTGTCTTTGCAAGCTGAACCGCAAGTGTTCCGGTGACAAAGGATTTACCCACACCGCCCTTTCCGCTGACGACCCCGATAACGTGCTTTACATTACTCATCTTGTTCTGGGGCTCGATTAAGTCCTCAGGTTTCATCCGGCTTGAGCACGAACCGGCACTTGCGCAAGAAGCGCATTCTGACGGGTTGCAGCCCTCCATATTGTCTTGTTGTACATTCGTTTCCTCTGACATATCAGTGTCTCCTAAATCATATTGTAATAATCTGCATACGGCTGTCATTCAACGTCCGTTAATAATAGCATGATTTTGTTGCTTCTTTCTATGAAGGCCGACATTTCCTCTGTGGAAAGGGGAGCATTTCCCAGTTTCGCCAAGTCAAATAACTGCTCAAGCACCAAGTCGGCATTCTTACCCTCCGGATTGTCCATCACATATTTTACAAGGCTGTTATTGGCATTGAGGACCAGTATTCCCGGGTCCTTAAACTGCTCCATGCCGTCAGTCATGCCCATCTGGCGCATCATTTCCTCCATACGTTTGGACTCTTCCGATACGGTCAGCATAGAAGCGGTTTTCGGATTCCTAAGGTTCTGCAGCCTTACCTGAAGTTTCTCGCTGCCGGTTATGGTTTTGAGCCTCTTGCATAACTCTTCCGCCTTCTCATCCAAAACAGCCTGATCCGCCTTCGATGTTCTCTTGGTGAATGTCTTGTCCAGATCCGCATCAACTCTAACGAAACGTACGCCTTCATTTTTTGACTCGACATGTCCGATATAGGATGTATCGATAACCAGCTCCAGATATACCGCATTTATTTTGGCTTTTTTAAACATGTTGATGTACTGACCCTGTGTATTTCGTCCGCTGACATAGAAAACGGTATTCTCGTGCTTCTCCTTATTTTCCTCAAGGCATTCAGCAAGAGTAAGATACTTGTCATTGATGCTCTTGTAAAGGACATACTCGTCCATTCTCTCGGCAAACTTTTCATCCCGGATACAGCCGTATTTTATAAAAGGATTGATATCATCCCAGTATTTTTCGTAATTCTCTTTGTCGGTCTTATACATGCCTGACAGCTTGTCGGCCACCTTCTTGGTGATGTAATCGGAGATTTTTGTTACAAAGCCGTCATTTTGCAGCGCACTCCTTGACACGTTGAGAGGCAAATCCGGACAGTCAATCGCTCCCTTAAGCAGCAAAAGAAACTCCGGGATAACTTCTTTTATATTGTCCGCAATGAACACCTGGTTATTATACAGCTTGATGGTGCCTTCTATGACATCGTACTGGTTATTAAGAGACGGGAAATAAAGGATTCCCTTCATGTTAAAGGGATAATCCATGTTCAGATGAATCCAGAACAGCGGATCCTTATAGTCATTGAACACCTTGCGGTAGAAAGCCTTGTAATCCTCCTCGGTGCATTCATTGGGATGTCTGCCCCACAGGGGGTTGGTATCATTAATCGGCTTTCGCTCTTCGGGTGCTTTGCTCCCATCCGCCGGACTGCCGTCCTCATTCACCGTGCCGGGTTCTTCCTTTGCAAATGCATCTGTATTTACAAAATATATTTCTTCGGGCACGAATGCACAATACTTGTTCAGCACCTCCTTCACCCGGTACTCGTTCGAAAACTCATAACAGTCCTCATTCAGGTAGAGGGTAACTTCCGTGCCGACCACGTCCCTGTCGGATTCTCCCATCTCAAACTGTGTGCTTCCGTCGCACTCCCAGTAAACGGCCTTTGTTCCCTCCTTATAGGACAGTGTCTCAATGCTGACCCTGTCGGCAACCATGAATGCGGAATAAAATCCCAATCCGAAATGTCCGATAATCTGATCCTCATTGGCCTTGTCCTTATACTTTTCAAGAAAGGCGGTTGCTCCCGAAAAAGCAATCTGATTGATGTATTCCTTCACCTCGTCGGCAGTCATTCCGATTCCGTTGTCAATGAATTTGAGCGTCTTTTTGGTGGGGTTGGCCACAACCTGAATCTCGGGATTTATGTCCTTCGGGAAGGTATATTCTCCCATGATTTCAAGCTTTCTCAGCTTGGTTATAGCGTCACACCCGTTTGAAATAAGCTCTCTGATGAAAATGTCCTGATCCGAGTACAGCCATTTCTTGATTATAGGGAAAATGTTTTCGCTGTTGATTGATAAGTTGCCTTTTTCAATACTCAATTTATATCACCTCTTCAAATAATAATCAGATAATCCGGGCATCCGCAATTTGCTGTTCAGCCCGTTTTACAGCTGCTGCGCGAAAATCCGAACCGCAGCTGCTAAAATATATTGTATGCCCCGACGACTAAAAAGTCAACAACAAATTAGCACTCCTTCGCTTAGAGTGCTAATCAGGTTGCGGCTCCACCTTCGGGAAGATTTGTTAAAATCGCATATTCGTTTTCTCATAAATATTTAAGAAAATCTACCGCTCCGTTATCCGCGAAACTCCACATTTCCCCGTCAGACAAAACGCTCGAGAAACTTCTCCATGCTGTTGTCCCACGCATTTTCCAGACTTTTGTCAAGTGTGAATTCCTTCAGGGAAATTCCCGTGGTGCATGTTAGCTTTTTATTTTCGAACCTGATGTTCAGGAACATGGCATTGACGCTCCGGGCAGATATGTCCAGTCCTTCCCTCTCAATTAGATTGCCCATCTTTTCAGGCGGCACCATAAAGACAATCTTAAACTTCAGCGGGAGCCGCTTGCCGGCAATGATATTGTAGCACAGACTCTTTATGTTCTCCCACTTTACCGGCTCATTCTTTTCCCCGTCTCCCTCAAGGTAATTGCCGCCTTCAGCCACTTCGGGCTCTTTCTCACCGGTCAAAAATTCCCGGTTCACACGGCCGTCTATCCTTATATTAATCAACGTGCTGAAAGATGCCTCCGTAACGCAAAAGGTATCGAAGGTTTTTCCCACAAAAAGCGCTGATGTGAATTTTTTTATATCATTGATTTCTATTGCTTTCATATTGCTCCCTTGATACTGTTTTTCGAAAAAGCCGATTTTCTCTCGATTTTTATTGAAATCCTTTTTCGATTATGATAATTTACATGAGCATGCTTCTGTAGCTCAGTTGGTAGAGCACTTCACTCGTAATGAAGGGGTCGTCGGTTCAAGTCCGGTCAGAAGCTTTTTCTGTCCTCAAGTATATTCCGCGATTGTATTCCACAAGTGATTTTACCATTTACCTTTCACCGGCACAAGATGCTGTTATTCACTGTCCGGAATCCGCTGTCCGTGAACAAGAAGACGGTGGTCGTTCACTCCGTAGGGCGTACAGGTTATCAATGTCATCCAATCCTCTCCCGGTATTATTCTTAACGAATCTGTCTCGTAGGGCAGCACAATCTCCATGGACCGGACTTCATACGCCAGCCTGAGGCCTAAGGTTGTCACATAAAACCTGTCACCTTCTTCCATTTTTTCCAAGTTGTCGAATGCCCGCATACTGCGCAGTCCCGAGTGAGCAGTCAAGGCACAATGAGTATTCTCCCCCCCGACAGGCAAAGATGTCCCCTCGATGTGACCGACTCCCGCGGACAGTACTTCCGGTGTGGTTCCGTGATAGATTACCATCCTGATATTCAGTTTCGGTATTTCAAGATAAGCCATCCCTGCGGTCCCGGGCATGGCCAACTGATCAAGGTAAGGAAGAATGCTGCCCTCTTTTGCATCATTTTCCTCTGCAAGGGCGCGATTATATTTTTCCGCCTGCAAAAGAAGTTCTCCTGTTTTTCCGTCCTTATCATACGTTACGGTGCTCGATGCCATGACAGAAATGGCACCTTCATTTCTCCGCCTCATTATCCCGTCCGATATAAAGGGATAAATCATCATCAGAATGCCGATTATGACGCCGGTCAACGACATCCATTTTAATGCTCTTCTTTTTTTGTTTTTAGTTCTGTATCTTTTCATTTCCACCTTTTGGAATATCCGGTTTTCTCCTCCTCTACTCCAAATTCCCGGGATTTTTTGTTTTGATACTTTTCACGTGTAAGATCCCCTATATCCGTAACCTTCCTGTCGTCATCCTTGCCGTTACATATTGATTTTATAATGCCTGTTATGACGCCTGCCGTTACAATAATCAGAGCAATATAAACAAGCATATTGGTATCGTCACCGGTTTCAGGCAAGGGACTGTTTTCAACGATAATCTCGGTTACGCCCCCCTCTCTGCCCGCCAAAACCTCCACCTCAAACCTCCTTGTCCCTCTGTAGCCCTCGGGAATCACCGTTTCCTTCAACGTATACTTTCCCGAATCCACCGCAAATACGTTAATTTGTCCTTCATCGTTCACCATCCAGACAGATTCATCCGTTTTTTTATCTGTCAGCGTCATATCCTTGTTCAGATAAAGCCCGTTCTCGTCCCTGATGGTAAATCCCGCTCCCGCAAGAGGCGTTTTGCTGTTTTTATCCCTCTTAATCAGCCGCAGCTTCCAGGTATACAGGCGGCACCGGTCGGGTACCGACCCGGCCGTTTCATCTCCGGCCGGATTTATAGAATATTCAACAAATGCGCAATTATCGTTGGAATCCTTTCCTGCCGTGGCCTTCTTCGTAATAAAAGCCTCATAGAAAACCGCAATACGATTTTGAAAATCATACTCGGGGCATACAGACTTAAGGTTTTTAAAACCCACCGTAAGAATACCCTCACCGTGAAAAATGTCCGCATCTTCCGTAATGTCACTTATGACCTCAAAGACATCTCTTCCTTGATTAAAGCCGTATCCTGCATACTCACTCCCGCTTTCTTCCGATCCTCCGGCACCGCCTCCTTCGGACTCAAGCCTTGCAATGACCACTCTGACCGAGGACGGATTTATCTTCAAGCCCTCTTCATAATTATCATGAAAATAATATTCATACCTTTTCCATTCATCATAATCCGACGGGAAGGTTCCTGTCAGCCTATACGGTACGGGCTTTCCGAATCCGCTGTCGGCCTCCTTTCCGTAATTCACATTCCCGTCCGAGCCGACCTCTCCTATTTCTTTGCGCAATGTGGGAAAGGCAACCTTGCCCGCGCCGACTGCTTCCGGAAGCTCTGCGTTTCCGTCCGCATCCGCCGCTGTTGCCGCAACCGGATTCAGACATATAATTAAAATAAAGATTATCGCCTTAACCGCAGTCTTCCGTCTGTCTTGCCGCGGATACCTGCGGTTCCTTGCCTTGCGTACCGTGAAATCAGATACCGTCAGTGCCACGCAAATCATAATCATAGCAAATCCCCCTGCCAAATTTCGCAGGATGCCTTTTCCACCGGTCAGTGGAAGCTGCACCATTTTTATATTTACCATGGTGACCTGCTCATGGGGTTCCCCCCGAATTATAACAATGCCCCTGTCTTCATCATTCAAGTTGGCTGTAACAGTAAATTCAAGATCATCTGCCGGAATATAGCCCGGAGCCGAAACCTCGTGCAGCGTATATGTTCCCAAAGGCAGGCTGAATACCTTTATGCTTTCCTCCTCCGAACTTGTCCATTCATGCAGGATGGCGCTGCCTTCACGTATCTGTAATATTGCGCCGGCCACAGGATTTTCTTCAGAGTCAACCTTTGCAAATGCCACATTCGGAATGACGGGCGGCTCCTTGCTTTCAAGGGCAAGATTTTGTCCCGGGCCAAGAGTTATTTTCTTCGGAGCGGCTTTTTTATAGGCCGGGTCTATTTTATACCCCGGCGAAGCCTTTGTTTCCGCAACATAATATGTTCCCGGTGCCATTGTCAGCGTATTGGTCTTACCGCTTGATTTAACGGTAAGCACGGCACCGTTTCCCGACATGTCTGTTGCCACAGATGTACAGGATGAGTTTGTATAAAGCGTGTATTTTGCCCCTGTCAGGGAATAATTTGAATTACCCGCAGTGGCAGAAGTGTCGGCGGATGACTTTGTCAGGACAACTGTCGCTGCCCGCGTATTGGTAAACGATGCTTTTTTTAAAGCCGGATTATATGTGTTTATAAATTCAGCCTTAGAGATTTTAGCGTTTTTGATTGTCCCCGACCCACCGGTCGAGACTGTAGTAAATCTTGTGACCGCAGCCTCCTCGACCATATATGTCGTCCCTGCCGGAAGCATGTCAAACGTTACGCTTTGTCCGCTCCTTAAAGTTATTTTGCCGCCGCTTTTCAAGCTTCCGGATTTCGACCCGGTGTAATAATGAGTGCCGCCGCAACCGAAGGTTACGGTAAAGGTAAATTCCTGGGCCGACGACGGTCTTCCGATAGTCCCCGCGGCGCCGGAAAACGTGGTAACGTATTTATTATTTTCCGTTTCCGAAACAGTATACTTGTATCCGCCGGGAATTCCGAAAACCGTAACTTCCTGTCCTCCCTTCAAGGTCAATGTTCCGTTGTTCCCGCTTATTGTCCCGCTTTTACTTCCTGCATAGTTGTAGTTTGTATTCTGAACATTCCCCGAACCGTCGGTAATTTTTAAAGTAAATGTGAAACTGTCTCCCGGGTCGGTTCCGGTGACGGTCTTATCTATTTTTATGGTCCCCTCTCCCCTGACAACCGTATTTGACAACCTCAACTTTCCCACGTAATAGTTTATGATTGCTATATCCTGAATCCCTCTTCCTGCGACATAAATATCAACATATCCGGTGGCGGCGGTTGCCAGCGCTTTTCCGATAACAACGGAATACAGGTTGTCGGCATTTCCGTTGTTATAATTGAGTCTCCAGCCATAACTGGGGCTTGCAATGTTATATCCCGACTCCCAGCAATAACGCTGGACAATCCAGGCCCTTTCCACAGCATCCAGCCCATGAACCGATTCTCCGTATTTGTCAAGGTAATACTTGACCTTAACAAGGCTTTGCGCGGCATCGGAGGTGTCCCGGGCATTCATCCAGTACGCATCTTCATCTGTGCTGACCACTGCCCCGAACTGCACACAAAAGCCCTGGACTCCGTCAAGTGCGTACCAGTTGAAAACCCAGGTCTTATGCTCAAAATCCCATGTGGAATCATAAACCGTATATTCCGCCTTGGCGGTTAATGACGCGGTTTCCGAAATCACAAAATCCCCGTGTTCACATATCTGCCCGATGCCGACTTCCTGCCCGGGGAAATATCCCGAATCAAAAACCAATCCCTTATTCAGCATGCTTTTAATATCTTCCGGGGAACCGGCTGACAGCAAGCCGCTCATAACAGCCGCCGCTTCGGATGTGCTTCCCGCAACCACATAATAGTCAACACTCTTTCCATAGTTTGACGAAAAGATCCGTTCCCCGTTTCCGTCCGCAGCCCCTGTAATCAAGGCACTTTCCACCCCTCCCGGAATATAATTGGCCGCATTATTTGAATTGTTTCCGGCGGCGCCGACAACCGTTATATGCCGAGCGGTCGCCTCATCAATCAGAGATGTGATTATTTCGCATCCCGTGCCGCATCCGGCACTGAATGACATGTTAATTATTCTCACACCCAGGGACATTGCGTACTCCAATGCGGCATATACGGAGGAAACGCTTCCGCGTCCGTCGGCATTCAAGGCCTTAATAGAAATAATCGACACTTCCGGATTCTGCCTTGAAATATGTCCGGCCATCCTTGTGCCGTGACCGTTATCATCACCGGTCTGCCCTCCGATAACAGTCACCGCTTCGCAGACATTGTCTCCACGGGGAGCCCCTGTGTCGATAAGCGCCACGTCATAACCGGCGGTCTTCTCTTCCTCCATTATTTCCTCAAGCCGGGTAAGAGGATTGTCTTTCCCTGTCATAGCCGGTTCTTCGCCCTCATCTTCACCTTCGCAAATAAAAAAGCTTACGTCCGGCATGACCATGGCCGGCTTTAAGCTGTAATAGGCATAGGCGTTTCTTGCCTCCTGCTCGCTGTCAAACTGCAGCAGAAAAGCATCTTTGTAGCGGGCAAGGATTTCACTCTCGCTCCGTATTATCTCTTCATCCTCCGCCACCATCATCAATCTGCCGGAGGAAAAGTCAAGTTCTTCTGCTGCAGCTGTAATCGCTCCCTCCTCCGCCAGATCTCCTGCAAAGGTAATGACCGAAGCAAAAGCCGCCGGCATTGCCATAATAATCACAGCAAGGATGAGCCTGGTAATCTTTATTATTCTATTTCTCATTTTCCCCTCCTTTTTTAACAGCCCGCCGCCGGCGGGGAACCTTCCTTTTTTTGCTGCTCAATACACCAAGCAACAATGAAATACCCGCAAGCCCTGCTCCGGAAGCCATCAGCATGGTTATTCCCGACTTGCCCGAGAGGGGCAGCAGAATCATTTTGGTGTTTCCGATTGTGACATTCACGACTCCGTCGGCTGCAATCGCGCCTGTTCCCTCTTCTCCGGCAACTACATTGTTCACACTTCCGTCCTCATCTGTGTCAAGTATATTATCAATTCCCGCCGCCGCATCGGCATTTCCGGAAACGGTATTAGTGAGGGAGGCAATGCTCCCGTCATCGTTGTAGGCTGCTGAAACGGTGAGCATGGTATTTTCACTATTAATTCCAAACCCCTCAGGCGCTGAAACCTCCGTAAGACAATAGGTTCCCGCATCCAGCCCGTCCACTTCTATCACTCCGTTGGAATCTGTAGTAAAACGGAATGCGGATATCCCCAAACTTCCGTCAGCCTGAACATATTTCCCGGCAGAGCCGGTATCATCAGGGGCTAGGGCAAGGATTGTAAACGCAGCCCCTGCAAGCGGTATATTGGTATCCTTATCTTTTTTCTCCATATGGAGTCTGAATGTATAAAGGTAATCTCGCACCTTGCGGGTGGAGGCAATTTCATTTGTATTGGGATTGCTTGAGTATCTGATTCGTACATCATTCGGATTGCCTGCGCTGCCGATAACGCAGGAGGGATTCAGGGAAACTCTGTATGTCAACTCAAAGACGCTGTCGGCATCGGGACTGACCCCGCCGATTGCCAATATATCCTCGCATTTGATACTCAGGACTTGAACACCTCCGGCCCCGGAAGTCAGTGTCTGAGTGAAGGAAGAAGACACGTCCTTTCCGTCCAGGGTCACAGCATACGAGTCGGTCTCATAGCTGATTCCGACACTCATTTCGTCTTCAAATTCATAATAATAGGCATCATAGGTTTTCAGGTTGCTTGGCAGCGTGCCCGTAACCTTATGCTGTATGCCCTGACCGATTTGGGCATCGGCACCGTAAGTCCAGTCCGCACCGTCAGCATCGTTTTTGAGCACCTTGTCAACTGCAGGGACGGAGGTCTTTTCATTTATAGTAACCGCCTCTTCATCACCGATAATAAGGAAAACCGGCGACGTTCCGCTCTCATCCGTATCAATCGAGGATGACGCCGTAACAGCAAGCCAATAGCCCTCGGAAAGTCTTACGGAAACTCCCGCGGCAAATTCCTTGTAGTCCTCGGAAGCAAGTCCTGTAAGGTCATCCAGTGCCGACGCAAGGACATTCAGCAGCTCATCACTGTCAAGAATCGTTTCACTGTCCGTACTCATTCCGCTGTCCGTACTGTAGGCCGCGCAAATATAGTCGGCAGCATCCTGCGGAGAGGTTGATGTATATGTGCTGTCAAAACTTTTGATAACCGATAAAACCGCCGACCTGACAGCTGTTGAGGGCCACTTGAAATTGGACAGCGAGCCGTCACTGTTTACGTTTGCGTCGAAAACCTTGAATGCCCTGTAACTTGTGCCCTCACTCTGGTCCGCCGAATTTTCTATCGTTACGCTGCCGCTTCCGAAGGTAGCCGGAACGTCCGCCCGGGTAGCAGCGGGCAAAGAAAAAATGAGCATCCCGCAGATGCCGGCGCAAAGGCCCTGTACAAATAATTCTTTTTTCTTCATTTTTGATCCTTTCCGAATAATTGAATAACGAATTGTTTTTTCGATTTGGAAACAAGGAGTGACCGGCCGAAAGCCCGTCTTCGAAATATTAAGATATATGTGGCCGCGAGGCTCTGAAGGCCTGGCGCCGATAAGTTTATTATAATATATTTATCATTCCGGTGAAGAATTGTTCGTGCCCTGAAAGCTGCAGTTCATCATGCCGGAACCTGATTTGGCAGTATTACAGACATTTCCGCACCGCCTTAAGGAAACAGGTTGCTGCAAAATCTGATTCTGTTCCGGATATAAAATATCCCTAAACAAAAAAGGCCGCCGCCTAAACCGGCGCCGGCCCTGACGAAGACCCTTAAAATGCTCAAATCTTACTTAAAATATTTTACGGCGGCTTCAAACATCCTGATATCGTACTCCCCGGGAACGTTCTTATAAAGGCCACTGCCGATACGCTCGCTGTGTCCCATCTTGCCGATTACCCTGCCATCCGGTGATGTGATTCCTTCAATTGCCATCATTGAGCCGTTCGGATTGAAGCGGATATCATAGGTTGCATTTCCGTCAAGGTCAACGTACTGAGTCGCAATCTGTCCGTTTTCCGCAAGCTGCTTGACGGTTTCTTCCGACGCAAAAAATCTGCCTGTGCCATGTGAAATCGGAACGTTATAAATATCGCCGACATCGGCAAGTGACAGCCACGGCGACTTGTTGGAAACAACCCTTGTCCTTACAATTTTGGACTGGTGGCGCGCAATTGTATTAGGTGCAAGTATCAGGCAAGTCTCGCCCGTATCGATAATCCTGCCATACGGCACAAGGCCGAGTTTAACCAAAGCTTGAAAACCGTTACAGATACCGCACATAAGGCCGCCTTTATTATCGAGAAAGTCCGTAACCGCCGCTTTGATTGCTTCGTTTCTGAAGAATGCCGTTATGAATTTGCCGCTCCCGTCAGGCTCATCTCCGCCCGAGAAGCCGCCCGGAATAAATATTATCTGGACTTTTTCAATTGCTTTGGCAAGCTTTTCAATGCTTCTTTGGATTTTGCCGGCATCAAGATTGTTAATCACAACGGTTTCGACCTCAGCTCCCGCCGCCATAACTGCCCTTGCGCTGTCATACTCGCAGTTGGTGCCCGGAAACACCGGAATCAGCACCTTGGGCTTTGCGGCCTTGATTGCAGGCGCAGCCCGGTCTTTTGCCTCGAAGCTGTAATTTTCAGGTTCTTTCTCATCAAAAGGAATATTGCAGCTGAAAATGCTCTCAAGCTTGTCCTCATAGATTCCGAGAAGCCCGGCAGCGCATACGCTCTCATTGGCATATGTGAAAGCTCCGTCGTCGCTTACCAGTCCAAGTGTCTTAACCTCGTAATCTCCGTCAAACTGAGCATCGCCGTTGAACTCGCAGATAAAGCTGCCGTAGCAATAATTAAACATATCGTTCACTGTAAGTCCGGCATCAAATTCAAATCCGAATCCGTTTCCGAAGGCCATTTTCATTATGCCTTCCGCTATACCGCCCATTCCCGGGGTATAAACGGCACAGGCAACTTTATCTCTTGTGAGAGAACTTACTTTATCAAATATTGCAAGCAGATCTTTAGTCTCCGGAAGATTGTCGGCATTTCTTCTTGCCTTAAGAAGTACAACCTTATTGCCGGCTTTTTTAAATTCCGGCGATACAATGCTGTCTGTCTTCTCGTTGGTTACCGCAAAAGAAACAAGTGTCGGAGGAACGTCCAGATTCTCGAAGGTTCCGCTCATTGAATCCTTGCCGCCGACGGCGGCAACCTGCAGCTCTTTTTGTGCCATAAATGCTCCAAGAAGCGCCGCGAACGGTTTTCCGAATCTCTTCTCGTCCTTGCCCGGCTTCCCGAAATATTCCTGAAAAGTCAGATATATATCCTCAAACTTCGCGCCGGCGGCAATCAGCTTGCATACCGACTCCACCACTGCCAGATATGCTCCGTGGTAAGGGCTCTTTTCTGAAATAAACGGATTGTAGCCCCATGACATCAGTGAGCAGTCCTGTGTGTCTTTATTCTTCTTGGTTGAAAACTTCTGAACCATTGCCTGAACCGGTGTAAGCTGATACTTTCCGCCAAACGGCATCAATACTGTTCCCGCCCCGATTGTAGAGTCAAATCTCTCCGAAAGACCTCTTTTTGAACAAATATTAAGGTCGGCCGCCATTGCCTTTAAATTATCGGCAAATCCGCCTTCAACGCTCTTGGCAAACGGAAGCGGCGCTTCAGGAGCAACGCTAACATGTTTGGCAACTCCGTTTGTATCAAGGAATGCCCTGCTTATATCAACGATTGTCTTGCCGTTCCAGGTCATTGTAAGGCGCGGGTCGTCCTTGACAACCGCAACAGGGCAGGCCTGAAGGTTTTCGCTTTGCGCCAGCTTCAGGAATTCTTCAACATCCCCGGCATCGACAACCACGGCCATTCTTTCCTGGGATTCGCTTATTGCCAGCTCGGTTCCGTCAAGACCCTCATATTTTTTAGGTACCGCGTCGAGATTGATATCAAGACCGTCAGCAAGCTCGCCGATGGCGACTGATACGCCGCCCGCACCGAAGTCATTGCATTTCTTAATCAATACGGAAGCGTCCGCATTTCTGAAAAGTCTTTGCAGCTTGCGCTCTTCCGGGGCATTTCCCTTCTGGACCTCAGCACTACAGGTTTCAACAGAATAAACGTCGTGGGACTTGGACGAACCGGTTGCTCCTCCGATTCCGTCACGTCCGGTGCTGCCGCCAAGAAGAATTACGACATCCCCGGCTTTCGGCTTTTCCCTGCGTACATTTTTTGCCGGGGCAGCCGCAATCACGGCACCGATTTCCATGCGTTTTGCGGCATAGCCGGAATGATAAATCTCATCAACAATGCCGGTTGCAACTCCGACTTGATTGCCATACGATGAGTAACCGTTTGCCGCTGTGGTAACAATTTTTCGCTGTGGCAGCTTGCCCGGAATTGTCTCGCTGACACTCTTGAGAGGATCGGCTGCGCCGGTTACACGCATTGCGCCGTAAACGTATGCTCTTCCCGACAACGGATCTCTGATGGCACCGCCGATGCAGGTTGCGGCGCCGCCGAACGGCTCTATCTCGGTGGGATGATTATGAGTCTCGTTTTTGAACAACAGCAGCCACTGCTGAGGCTTTCCGTCCATCTCAATTTCCACCTTAACTGTGCAGGCATTTACCTCATCCGACTCGTCAACCTTGGTTAATTTGCCCAACTTTTTTAAATATCTTGCAACAATTGTACCAAGATCCATCAGGCAAACAGGCTCGGTTCTTCCGAGTTCTTCTCTTACGGCCAAATAGTTTTCATATGTGCGCTGAAGAAGCTCATCTTCAAACTTGACGCTGTCAATAATCGTATTGAATGTCGTATGACGGCAGTGATCCGACCAATAGGTATCAAGCACGCGTATCTCGGTGACGGTCGGCTCGCGACCCTCTTCATTTTTGAAATAATCCCGGCAAAAAACAATGTCATCCACATCCATTGCAAGGCCTTGCGCCTCAAGAAATTCTTCTAATTCGGCCCTGCTTTTTTTGTTAAATCCGACAAGGGTTTCAATCTCTGTCGGGATCTCGTATTCCGTCTTCAATGTTTCAGGAAGCTCCAAGCTTGCCTGCCTTGCCTCAACCGGATTGATAACATACCTTTTAATCTCATCAACCTGTTCGGTGGTAATATCGCCCGTTAATATATAAACCTTTGCGGAGCGGATAAGCGGGCGTTCTTTTCTTGAGATTATCTGAATACACTGTGCGGCTGAATCGGCTCTCTGATCAAATTGACCCGGCAAATATTCAACTGCAAAAACAAAGCCCCCCCCGGCATCCACCTCATCCGACGTGATATCAAGCTGCGGCTCGGAAAAGACCGTCTTAACCGCATAATCAAAAAGGTCCCTGTCAATACCCTCAACGTCGTATCTGTTAATGATTCGTACATCTTTCAGGCCGTCGACTCCCAGAAACTCTCTTGCCTCGCCAAGCAGTCCCTGCGCCTCATATGCCAGTTCTTTTTTCTTTTCAACGAATATTCTGTATACCATGGCTAATTTCCCTTTGCTTCCAAAGCCCTTTGGCCGATATCATTTCTGTAGAACAAGTTGTCGCATTTTACACGGGCGGCCTTTTCATATGAGGCCTTTATTGCATCCTCAAGAGTGTCCGCAACGGATGTGATTCCAAGCACTCGTCCGCCGTTTGTGAACAGTTTTCCGTCAACACAGGTTACTCCCGCCATGTACGTATCTTTCAGCACATCCTCGGGGACTTGTATCTCTACGCCTTTTTTATAGCCGGCGGGATATCCGATTGATGCCATAATCAGGCAGCATACGCTTTTGGCTGCAAATTTAACCTCGCATGAAGCAAGTCTTCCTTCTGTTACAGCCTGCATAATCTCCAGCAGATCGCTTTCAAGAAGCGGCAGCACTACCTGGGCTTCAGGGTCGCCGAATCTGCAATTATACTCTATTACCTTCGGACCGTCCTTAGTAATCATAAGGCCGAAATACAGACAACCCTTAAATGTTCTATCTTCCCTGTTCATTGCCACCATCGTCGGAATAAATATCTCTTTCATGCATCTTAAAGCAATTTCGTCTGTATAATACGGATTTGGCGCAACCGCTCCCATTCCGCCGGTATTTAAGCCGGTGTCGCCGTCTCCCGCCCTCTTGTGATCCATGGACGACACCATCGGTGCGATAGTCCTTCCGTCGGTAAATGCAAGCACGGACACCTCCGGTCCTTCAAGAAATTCCTCAATAACTATGCGATCTCCGCTTGCGCCGAATGCCTTGTCACGCATCATGGAAATTACCGCATCCTCGGCTTCCTGCCTTGTCCGGGCGATGATTACGCCCTTCCCGAGTGCCAATCCGTCCGCCTTTACAACGATTGGGATTTTTGCCGTCTCAAGATATTCCAAAGCCGCCTTCATATCATCAAACACTTCATACTGTGCCGTTGGAATACCGTATTTTTTCATAAGATTCTTTGAGAAAACCTTGCTGCCTTCAATAATTGCCGCATTTGCCCTCGGCCCGAAACAGGGTATCCCCTTCTCTTCAAGAGCATCAACACATCCCAGAACCAGCGGATCGTCCGGTGCTACCACTGCGTAGTCAATTTCCCGCTCCTTTGCAAATGCCGCAATTCCTTCAATATCCGTGGCTTTGATATCCACGCAGACCGCATCTTTTGCCATTCCGCCGTTTCCGGGTGCCGCAAAAATTTCCGTTACTTTTTTATTTTCTTTAATCTTTTTGATAATAGCGTGCTCTCTTCCGCCGCCGCCGACAACAAGTATCTTCATTTTCATCTCCTGCTTTAGTGATGGAACAGTCTCATTCCGGTAAATGCCATCACAATATCGTACTTATTGCAACAGTCAACAACATCCCGATCTCTGATGGAGCCGCCCGGCTGCGCAATGTATTTTACGCCGCTTTTTCTTGCCCTTTCAATATTGTCCGAAAACGGAAAGAACGCATCTGAACCAAGTGCCACGCCGTCGATTGTGTCAAGGTATGCCCTTTGCTGCTCCGCGGTAAACGGCTCGGGCCTTTCCGTAAAGTAATTCTGCCAGATGCCCTCAGCACACACATCCTCTTCATTTTGGTTGATATACCCGTCAATAACATTATCTCTCGCGGGGCGCCCTATGTCCTCCCTGAACGGAAGGTTAAGAACTCTGTCACTTTGTCTTAAAAACCACGTATCGGCCTTGTCGCCGGCAAGACGTGTACAATGAACTCTTGACTGCTGACCGGCCCCGACGCCGATTGCCTGTCCGTCGACCGCAAAGCAAACCGAATTGGACTGGGTGTACTTAAGGGTAATAAGTGCAACAATCAGGTCACGCAATGCGCTTTCGGGCAGTTCCTTGTTATCCGTAACAATATTCCCAAGCAGGCCTTTATTAATCTCAAAATTATTTCTGCCCTGCTCAAAGGTGATTCCGAAAACCTGCTTGGTTTCCTTCTCTTTCGGCACATAATCGGGATCGATCCGGACTATGTTATATCCGCCGTTTTTCTTGCTCTTAAGAATCTCAAGGGCTTCAGGAGCATAGCCCGGGGCAATGATTCCGTCGGAAACTTCCCGCTTAATCATTAACGCGGTTGTTTCGTCACACACATCCGAAAGAGCTGCCCAGTCGCCAAATGAGCACATCCTGTCCGTTCCCCTTGCCCTTGCATATGCGCATGCAAGAAGAGAGCTGTCAAGACCCGTAATGTCGTCGACAAAGCATGCTTTTTTAAGCTTGTCCGGAAGAGGTATGCCCACGGCGCCGGATGTCGGGCTCACATGCTTAAATGAAGCAGCCGCCGGAAGCCCTGTAGCTTCCTTTAGCTCCTTAACAAGCTGCCATGAGTTAAACGCGTCAAGAAAATTAATATATCCCGGTTTTCCGTTTAATATTTCAAGCGGCAGATTCTCTCCGTCCGCCATGTAAATCTTTGCAGGCTTCTGATTCGGATTGCAGCCGTATTTTAATTCAAATTCTTTCATTTGCCCTCTCCCCGTTAATTATTTTTGTTAATTATTCTGCTGATTTTCTCTCCGGCAGCAATATCTGTGTATCTCACATAAAGTGAAATCTTATTGTCTGCATCAAGCGCATTCCACAATTTATTTGTAAACTCGTCTATATCGTCCGGGATGGCGACCCTTTCAGGCTCACCCTGAAAAGTCGGCAGAGGATTTCCGTCGCATACATAAGTATGAAGGAAATGTCCAAGCCCGGCAATCGGTTCAAAATCAAAGGTATATCTGTTGCAAGTGCTTCCTTTCGCATCGACACTCTTCAAAATGCTCATCGTATAGGTAAAATCACCCTCCCCAAACTCTATCATTCCGCTGATTCTCGGAGTAAAATTCGGGGCGTCCGGCTCAAACCGCCTTGTTGACAACGCGGTGCTGAAACATGACCCTTGCTTCAAATGGTTGTAAATTGTATCGGTCTGATCTCCGTTTGTTACAATCAGTTTGTTTTCAAATTCCCTGACTGCCGCATAAATAATCAGACTCGGATCCTCAACCTTGGACACATCGAACGGCTCTGTGTAAATCACACCGTCCTTCTCTGCAAAGACTCTGTTTCTGCTGTTTGCGCTTCTTCCCATGATGAAATAAGCAGCAACCGCCTTGGTGCCGTCCGCGCTTTTTCCAAAAACAATGCCGCGCCCTGCATAACTGTTGCCTTCAATCAGTTCACCTATGTCATTAATTTTGTAAATGTCCATGGAACTCCTTCTTTCTGATTATTCATTAATTGATTATTCATTAATTGATTATTCATTAACTATCAATGCGCAAACCTTTTGGATTGCCTGCGGCAAAAGAACCCGCTCCGCCTGCTGCATTACTCTTTTTTGGAGAATCTCCGGCGTGTCGCCCTCTTCAACCTCCACCGCCTTTTGCATAATTATCTCTCCGCCGTCGGGAATTTCATTTACGAAATGCACCGTGGCGCCGGTTACCTTTACGCCGTAATCGAGGGCCGCCTCGTGAACACGCAGTCCGTAGAAGCCTTCTCCGCAAAATGCCGGTATAAGTGAAGGATGAACGTTAAGTATTCTCTTGGGATAACGGTCGGTAAAATCCTTGCTGAGTATACTCATAAATCCGGCAAGCACAATTAAATCGATGCCTCTTTCATCGAGGGCATTGATAATCGCCTGCTCAAAAACATCTTGGCTTTTCAACTCCTTTTTAGACACAATCAACGCATCAATTCCGGCATTCTTTGCCCTTGTAAGGGCATAGACGCCGGCGTTGCTTGAAATCACCAATTCCACTTTGCCCGATGTAATGATCCCGGCCTTTTGCGCATCGATTATTGCCTGCAGATTAGTTCCTCCGCCCGATACCAATACCGCTATTTTGGCCTTTTTGCTCATCTTTTTTTCACTTCCCGATCAAATAATCTCAATCTTGCTGTCCGACCTTGTAATCTCTCCGATTACATAAGCATCCTCGCCGTTTTCCTTAAGGATTGCTATTGCTTTGTCCGCGTCCCCGGAACTCACAACTATGCTCATGCCCACACCCATATTAAATGTGTTGAACATATCACGCTCATTGATGTTTCCAACCTTTGCCAGATAATTAAAAATCGGAAGGATTCTTATGCTTGATTTATCAATACTTGCACATAGCCCGTCCGGAATGCTTCTCGGAATGTTCTCGTAGAGACCGCCGCCTGTGATATGGCTGATGCCCTTAACTTTAATCTGCTCTAAAAGTGCAAGCACAGGCTTTACGTATATTCCGGTCGGTGTAAGAAGTGTCTGCCCGAGGGGTGCTCCGCCGAGTTCCTCAACAGGAGTTTTAAGGTCTGCGTTTTCCACGTCAAAAACCTTGCGGACAAGCGAGAATCCGTTTGAATGAATACCTGTGGAAGGAAGCGCAATTACGACATCGCCCGCCTTCATTTTCTTGTTATCGATGATTTTCGCCTTGTCAACCACACCTGTTGTGTAGCCGGCCAGGTCATACTCCGCCGGGTCATAAAATCCCGGCATTTCAGCTGTTTCGCCGCCTATAAGCGCTACTCCCGCCCGAACGCAGCCTTCAGCAACACCCTTAACAATCTCCGCAATACGCTCAGGTATATTCTTGCCGCATGCGATGTAATCCAGGAAAAACAGCGGCTTTGCGCCCGTGCAGATAACATCATTAACGCACATTGCCACACAATCGATACCGACCGTATCATGCTTGTCCATAAGGAAAGCTATTTTCAGCTTCGTTCCGACGCCGTCGGTTCCGCTGACTAAAACAGGGCGCTCCATGCCGGTTACGTCAAGCTCGAACAGGCCTCCAAAGCCTCCCACGTCTGAGCAGACCCCGGGTGTCATTGTTCTTGAAATATGAGCTTTCATAAGCTCTACGGCCTTATAGCCCGCTGTAATATCAACGCCCGCCTCGGCATAACTGTCGGATTTTGAATCGTTGCCCACACCTTCCTCCTATAATTTCTCCGTGATTCCTGCGTCTTTTTCAAGGACTGCCGCCGACTCTGCCGCCATTCTTTCATCAAGCACCGCCGCCAGTTCCCAGTCGGACACAGCCAGTATCCGGGCGGCTAAGAGAGCTGCGTTTTTTGCCCCGTCAATCGCCACCGTCGCAACAGGGATGCCGCTTGGCATCTGTACTGTGGAAAGCAGGGCATCCATCCCTCCGAGGTTGGCGCCTGCACAGGGGATTCCGATAACCGGGAGAGTAGTTTCGGCTGCAATTGCACCTGCAAGATGAGCAGCCATTCCCGCTGCGCAGATAATTACACCAAAGCCGTTCGTTCTGGCATTTACGGCAAATTTCCTTGCCGCTTCGGGGGTTCTATGTGCAGAATACACGTGGGCCTCAAACGGTATACCCAGCTCTTTTAGTGTGTCGGTTGCCTTTTTTACAACGGGAAGGTCGGTATCGCTTCCCATGATTACTCCCACTTTTTTCATTTATACTCCAATCTGTGTCGTCTTTCGGACGCATCTGTCAAATAGCTGCCGTCTGATTTTACGGAAAAAACCGCTGTCTCCGATCTTGCGGCAACATCACTGTCCTTTGGTTTCGCAATAAATGCATCTGTAAATCTTATTTTCCCTGTCAACCAGCTTGAATACATGGGGAAGCTCCTGTTCGGTAACGGTGATGCATCTCGGGTTTTTGCATTTGATTACATTTGTCAGCTTCTTTGGAAGCTCCAATGTCATTTTTTCCACCACTTTGCCGTCTTTTATGACGTTCACTGTGACAGACGGATCTACAAAACCGATTACATCATAATCCACACCGATATCTGCGGCAATCTTGATTATGTCCTTTTTCCCCATCTTCCGGCTGACAACATTCTGAATAATGGCCACGGACACGCCCAGATCGCCCAATCCCAAAAGATTATAAAGACGCATTCCCTGGCCGGCCATGATATGATCAATAACCACTCCGTTTTCAATTGAATCTACATTCATCTGCCTGCCTCCTCCAATAGTTTGAGAATAAGAGTCATTCTCATGTATTTCCCGTTGATCACCTGCTTGAAGTAGCAGGCTCTCGGATCGGCGTCCACCTCCACACTGATTTCATTTACGCGCGGAAGGGGATGCATAATGCAAAGGTCTTCCCTGGCTTTTTCAAGCTTCTTTATATCGAGAATGTATGTATCCCTAAGCCTTAAATAGTCCTCCTCGTTAAAGAAACGCTCCCGCTGAACTCTTGTCATATATAAAACGTCGAGCTCCGGTATGGACTCTTTAAGGCTGGTTGTCTGAACGTATGGAATGCCCTTCGCCTTAATTACATCATTCTTAACGTAACTCGGGAGTTTGAGCTCCTCCGGAGAAATCAAAACAAATTTGATTCCCTCATATCTTGACATTGCGTTTACCAGTGAGTGAACGGTTCTACCGAACTTAAGGTCTCCGCAAAGTCCGATGGTCAGATTGTCAAACTTTCCCTTTTCCCTGTAGATTGTAAGAAGATCCGCAAATGTTTGCGTCGGGTGACAATGTCCGCCGTCTCCCGCATTGATTACCGGGATTGAGGCATTATTTGCCGCGACGTAGGCTGCCCCCTCTTTCGGATGCCTGATGGCGATAATGTCCGCATAACAACTGACAACCTTCACGGTATCCGCCACGCTTTCACCCTTTGCCGCTGATGAGCTGGCCGAGTCCGTAACCGAAAGGACTTTTCCCCCAAGCTCATACATGGCGGCCTCGAAACTGAGTCTTGTTCTGGTGGAAGGCTCAAAGAAAAGTGTTGCCAGCTTTTTTCCTTTGCATTTTTCGGCATATTTTTCAGGCTTATCAATAATATCCATCGCTGTGGTGATTATTTCGTCAATCTCCGCCTTGGTAAAATCAACGATATCTATTACATTTCTCATTTTGCTCCTCCGTTAATCCAGCTCTCGTCTGCCGGATTGTTTCTGAATGCAATAAGTCTTTCAATGTCCGAATGTGCTATATAGTTCCGCTCTGCCGCAACCTTGGCGACAGTGTCAAAATCTGTCAGAGAAACATTTTTTACATTGGCCGCTTCCAGTCTTTCCCCGCTCTTTTTCATGCCGTAGGTAAATATTGAAGCGATTCCGAGAACTTCGGCACCTGCCTGTCGGAGCACTTCAACAACCTCAATAACGCTTCCGCCTGTGGAAATCAAGTCCTCCACAACCACAACCTTTTGACCGGGTTCAATCTTCCCTTCGATTTGATTGTTACGGCCGTGGTCTTTTGCGCCTGACCGCACATAACCCATCGGTATATCCATGATATGGGCCGCAATGGCCGCGTGGGCAATGCCCGCTGTGGATGTTCCCATAAGCACCTGTGCTTCAGGATAGTTCTCCCTGATAATTGCGACAAGGCCGTTCTCAACAATATCCCTTACCTTGGGCGCGGTAAGAATCAGTCTGTTATCACAATAAACCGGACTTTTGATTCCGCTGGCCCATATAAACGGCTCCTCCGGGCGGAAAAACACTGCCTTAATTGATAACAACCCTTCTGCAACCTGTTCTTTTAAGTTCATATTTGTCTCCTTGCGGTTTGTCTTCCTACGGTTTATATTCTTCCAAAAAATCCTTAATGCATCTTTCATAAGCCGCCACCGGGTCGGCAGCCCGGGTAATCGGTCTTCCGACTACGATGTAATCCGAACCTTCAATTCGGGCCTGCTTTGGAGTCATTACCCTCTTCTGGTCATCGGCCGCTCCGTCTGCAAATCTGATGCCCGGAGTAACCGTCAGAAAATTCTCTCCGCAGGCCGAGTGAACCTTGCCTGCCTCAAGCGGTGAGCATACAACGCCGTCAAGACCTGCCTTTGCGGCATTTTTTGCATAATGAATAATCACATCGGCAATAGGTTTTTCTATGAGGAGATCTCTTTCCATCGTCTCCTGGTCGGTAGATGTCAGCCGGGTTACTGCAAGCAGAAGAGGTCCGATGCCGTCTGTACGGGCAAGCCCCTCTAAAGCGCTCTCCATCATTAGAACACCTCCGCCCGCGTGAAGGTTAACCATGTCTACGTCAAGCCCGGAAAGGACTGACATGGTCTTTTTTACCGTATTGGGAATATCATGAAGCTTAAGGTCCAGAAAAATCTTATGGCCCCTCGCCTTGATTTCCTTAACGATTGCAGGACCTTCCGCATAGAACAGCTCCATACCGATTTTTACAAAAGGCTTGTTTTCTTCAAACTTATCCAAAAAATCATAAACCGTCCGGGCTGACGCGAAGTCGCATGCTACAATTACGTCCTTTGCCATATTATCTCCTTACGCGATGCCGATTATGCCGGCAAGATTTTCAATCCCTAATTTATCCATCTCGGCAGGCAGGGCTTCGATTATATCCCTTGCGGCAAACGGATTTACAAGGTTTGCCGCTCCGATTTGTACAGCAGTGGCTCCTGCCATCATCATTTCGATAACATCTGACGGACTTGATACGCCTCCCATGCCGATCACGGGAATCTTCACTTTCTTTGCCACCCGGTAAACCATTCCAAGCGCTACCGGGAAAACGGCAGGCCCCGAAAGGCCGCCGGTTGTATTTGCCAGAACCGGCTTCCCGGTCTTTACGTTGATTCGCATGCCCAAAAGAGTGTTTATCAGACTGACTGCGTCGGCTCCCGCCTCCTCGCAGGCAAGGGCAATCTCCGTGATATCGGTAACATTCGGTGACAGCTTGATAATTACGGGCTTTGTGGCCACTTCTTTTACGGCCTTTACAACAGAAGCCGCAGCCGTTGCGTCGGTTCCGAATGTCATGCCGCCGCCGTGAACATTCGGGCAGCTGATATTTACCTCAAGCCAGCCCACCTGCTCTTCTTTATCAAGAAGGCCGCATACGTGGACGTATTCCTCTAAGGAAAAACCGCTGACATTTGCCATAACGGGCTTATTAAAGCAAGACTTTAACTTCGGAAGCTCTGTTTTAATCACCTCATCAACTCCCGGATTTTGAAGACCTACGGCATTCAGCATACCTGCCGCACACTCTGCAATCCTCGGAGCGGCATTGCCGAATCTCGGTTCCTTCGTGGTTCCCTTGAAGGAGAATGTCCCGAGACAGTTGATATCATAAAACTGCGCAAATTCATGCCCGTATCCGAAGGTTCCGGAGGCGGGAATCACGGGATTGTCCAGCTCTATGCCGCACAGATTAACGCTCAGTCTTCCCATAGTATTTCCTCTTTCCTCATTACCGGGCCGTCCTTGCAGATTCTCTTGCTGCCGGTCAATGTCCTGCAGCTGCAGCCCATACATGCGCCGAAACCGCAGCCCATTCTCTCCTCGAAACTCATTTCACCGTCAATCCGTGTTGCATTGTAAACAGCCTTCAGCATCGGCTCCGGACCGCAGGCATAGAAATACGAAAAGTCATCATCGAGCGCATCCGTTACAAGCCCGTATGTGCCGGAACTTCCGTCAACAGTGGTCACTGCCACCTTGCATCCCAGGCCGCGGAATTCGTTTTCATAGAATACCTCTTCCGCGGTGTTAAAACCCAGGACAACATGCACATCTTTTCCCAGAGCCGTCAGTTCCTTTGCAAGCTTATACATCGGCGGCACGCCTGTGCCGCCTCCGAGAAGAATCGGCTTGTCGCCGCTTCGGGCAAGGTCATAGCCGTTTCCAAGACCCGTAAGAATATCCAGCTTGTCGCCTTCATTCATTGTGGCCATCTTCTCGGTGCCTTTTCCCGCAATTTTATAGATGATCGTCAACAGACCTTCTTCGCAGTCGCACACGGAAATGGGCCTTCTTAAATAAAATCCGTCAATTGCAATATTTACAAATTGTCCCGGCGCCGTGATGTCTGAAGTATCGCCCTTAAGCTTCATTTCAAAAACATCCGGCGCAATCCGCCTTTGACTTTTTATCTCAAATATGCACTGCTTCATTTGTTTTCCTCGTAAACAACCTGTCCGTTGCAGACTGTCTTTTTACATCTTCCGAATAATCTTTTTCCCGCAAACGGTGTGGCTCTTCCCATAGATTTGAATTCCTTCGGATCGACTTCGAATTCTTCCTCCAAATCCCATATGCAGTAGTCTTCTCCTGTCGGAATGCCGAACCTCTTTCCGGGATTAAATACCATTAAATCAAGGAGTTTTTCCATAGTGATAATGCCCGTCCTCACAAAATAGGTATACATCGCGGGAAATGCCGTTTCAACTCCTACAACTCCAAAGGCACTGCCCCTTAGGCCTTTGGACTTTTCTTCCGGGCTGTGCGGCGCGTGGTCTGTTGCAATCATGTCTATGGTGCTGTCCTTAATGCCTTCAATTAACGCAAGCCTGTCCTCCTCCGAGCGAAGAGGTGGATTCATCTTAAACCGGCCGTCCTCCCGCAAATCCCTGTCGCTGAATATCAGATAATGCGGCGCCGTCTCACAGGTTACGTCAATACCTTCCGCCTTGGCTTTTCTGATAATCTCAACACTTTCCCTGCAGGAAACATGGCATACGTGATAGGCACAGCCGGTCTCTTTTGAAAGCTGCACATCTCTGGCTACCTGTCTCCACTCGCTCTCGGAGCAAATGCCTTTGTGGCCGTGGGCAGCGGCATAGTCTCCTTCGTGGATATACCCGCCCTTTAACAGGGAATCATCTTCACAATGCGCCACTATTATTTTCCCTAAGGCCTTGGCCCGCAGCATGGCCTTGCGCATTATGTTTTTATCCTGAACGCCCTTGCCGTCGTCGGAAAACGCGATGACCTTGTCTGCCAATCCTTCAAGGTCGGCAATCTCCTTTCCCATCTGCCCCACGGTGATTGCCCCGTAAGGGATTACATTGATACAGGCGTCTTTTTCGATAATGCTTAGCTGCACATTCAAAGCTTCCGGGCAGTCCGGCACAGGATTTAAATTGGGCATGGTACACACCGTGCTGTAACCGCCCCGTGCACAGGCAAGGGTTCCGATGGAAACGGTCTCCTTGTATGAAAAGCCCGGTTCCCGCAGATGTACATGTACATCGCAAAAACCGGGCAGTTTTATCCAATTGTTTTCGAGAATTTCGAAGCGGAAAGGGTTGTTTGTCCCCATTTTGCCGAGGCATGCGTATTCACTTGCTCCTGACATCGACCGGTTCATACTCTCTTCGCTTTCAAATCTTGCAGGTCTCTCTGTACCTGCTTAAAGATTTCTACCTGGTTAATTTTATATTACACAGTATTAAAAGTCAATGCGGCAAGTAGACAAACAGGCAGGATTTGGGGGGCAAAAACGGTCGTAATCTCTCAAAAAATAAACCGGGTGAGAAGAGTTGACTTTTTATGTGAGTTCAATATGAAGCAACATTCGCGGTGGCAAAAGTTTTTTATAGGTGGTATAATTATAAAAACAGGTTAATTTTAAAAGTCTGTTTAATCTAAAAGAAAACAAGGAGAAAAGAACATGGGAAAATTGGATAACAAAGTCGCAATCGTTACAGGCTCCACATCCGGTATAGGGTTGGGAATTACACAAGCTTTTTTGGAGCATGGAGCCAAAGTCATTTTCTGCGGCAGAAGAGAGGAAAAAGGCAAAGCTATTGAAAAAGAACTCAGAGATCAAGGCTATGAAGCTACCTTTGTCCGCACCGATGTTACCGATGACGAAGATGTTAAGAAGCTTTTTGATACCACCATTAAAGTTTACGGCAAATTAGATATTTTGGTAAATAACGCAGGCGTTCTCAAACACTTTTCTATTGCAGAAATGGATATGAAAGAGCACTTGGACGATGTCTATAATATCAACCTTCGGAGTTATTTTTTGACAACAAAGTATGCTTTTCAACTGATGCAAGAAGGCGGTTCTATCATTAACTTATCTTCTATCGGTGGTTTAGGAGGGACGCCCCATCTGTCTTCCTATGGTGCTACCAAGGCCGGGGTAATCTCTTTGACCAGATCTTCTGCTAAAGAAGCCGCTCCGAAACAAATCAGAGTCAATGCCATCTGTCCGGGAACCGTTTTTTCCGAGATGATGCCGGAGGATTCCGAATTTACCAAAATGTCGGTATCCATCACTCCCTTGGGCAGAGGCGCTCAACCCAAAGAAATCGGGACTGTTGCCTCTTTCTTGGTCAGTGACGAAGCTTCTTTTATCACCGGGGCCTATATCGTAGTAGACGGCGGTACAACAGCATAGTACGATAAAAAAACACAAGAGTGTGTTGATTCTTGCTTTATTTAATATTTTTATTAACCACTAAGTCCTTAGCCAAATGCGGATGACAGGACTTGAACCTGCACGCCGTGGGCACCAGAACCTAAATCTGGCGCGTCTGCCAATTCCGCCACATCCGCAATACCTGATAAATTCTACAGTCAAACAGGTTTTTTTTCAACCTTTTTAATGTTGCTGCCGGCTAAATAATGTAAACTCATTAAAGATTCACAGATTTATTCTTTTGCAGTCGGATAAATTGTGATATAATATTGCGCGTATTTGAAGCACAAAATAATTGAGAGGTTATTTTTTATGAGTAAAGAAAACATTAATTTGAAGAACGAGTCCGAAATCGTTGCCGAAAATGCAGATGAAACCGTTGAGACTGTAATCGGAACGGATGAAGAGGATGCCGCAGATGAGGAAGTCAAGGCTGTTGAAAAAGCTGCAAAAGCTTCAAAAAAACAGCCTCCGGTTATCAAAAAGAAATCCGGCATCAGCCCCACCACGCTTATCACGGTTATTGTGTGCGCTGTTATCGTCCTTGCCTGTGTCGGCTTCGTGGGATATAAGCTTGGCTGGTTCCATGTACCTTCAGTTGCTCAAATGACAATGGATGACTACTCCACCCTTGAAATCAATCGCGAAGACGTTCAGGTGACTGAAGAAGAGCTTGAGCTGCACCTTGGAGAAATGCAGACTCATTTCGCGACGACCGAGGTTGAAACCGAAGGTGTCGTTGCCGAGGGCGATTCCATTCACATCGTTTATGAGGGGACCAAGGACGGGGTTGCCTTTGAGGGCGGCTCCACAGGAGAAGAAGGAACCGACATTACCGTAGGCTCAAGCGGATACATTGAAGGCTTTGATGACGGTCTTGTAGGATGCAATATCGGTGACACGGTTGCATTGAATCTTGTGTTTCCCAAGGATTACCACAATACGGACCTTGCCGGTTGCGACGTTGTGTTTACCGTCAACATCAAGGGACGCAATAAGACAATTGCGCCTGAGCTTAACGATGCCTTCATAAAGGAGCATTCCGCAGAATATGTCGCCGAAAAATACGGTGAGGAAGTCCTGCTGAATACCGTTGAAGAGATGAAGGAGTTTTTAAGAGATTACTATTATGAGCTTAAATTGCGCGCAATGATAGAGAAGGCTCTCCTTTCAAAGCAGGTTGTAACCTCTTATGATGAAACACATTACAACAGCATGATGGAAAATCAACTCAACATGCTGGCATATTACGCCTCGTATTACGGAATTGATGCGGACACCCTTGCAACCTACTACGGTTTTAAGAACGCCGATGAGTATGCAAAGAATGAGACGGAGTCTCAGCTGAAACTGGCTATGATGTATGCCCACGTAGCAAAAGATCTCGGCATCACCCATACTGCCGAGGAGATTGACGCTTCCCTGACCGAATATATGAAGGCAAACGAATATGATGACCTTGACAAATTCAAGGAAGACTACGGTGAAACATGGCTTTATCTATATGAGAATCATCATATGAATTTTGAACAGGTAATTGACGCCGTAAAAGACAATGTTGTTATTGTTGAAGCTGTCGAAGAGGAAACCGAAGCAGAGGCTGAGACTGAGGTTGAAACTGAGACTGAGGCTGAGACAGAAACCGAAACTGATAGCGAAACCAAGTAGCTCTTTTAATGCCGAGAGCATTTTATGGCTGAATAAATTTCAAAGGGGTGGCACCGACCGGTGTCCACCCCTTTATTTTTATGCCGTCTTCATTTTTTTTGCCGGTTCCCGGGGCCGGGCCGGCTTGCCGCCGTCTCAGGCTTTATCCTCCCTGTCCAGCACCTGCAGGAAGGCCTCGATAGTCATGACGCCCAAATCCTGATTTTCTCCGTCATCACGACGGCGAACCGATACCGTGCCGTCATTTTCTTCTTTCTCTCCGACGACGAGGATATACGGCACTCTCTCACCATGAGCCTCACGGATCTTATATCCGATTTTCTCGGAGCGTTCATCGACTTCCGTTCTGAAACCTGATTTCTTAAGTTCAATCTCAACCTGCTCCGCGTAGCCCGTATATTTCTCGGAAATCGGCAGAATCTTTATCTGCACCGGTGAAAGCCAGAACGGGAATTTCCCTGCATAGTGTTCGATAAGAATCCCGATAAAGCGCTCGATTGAGCCGAAGCACACGCGGTGAATGATGATGGGCTTATGCATCTGTCCGTCTTTTCCGATATACTCCGCCTCAAAACGCTGCGGAAACTGGAAATCCAGCTGTATGGTTCCGCACTGCCAGGTTCGTCCGATGGAATCCTCCAGATGAAAATCAATCTTCGGGCCATAGAAAGCACCGTCGCCTTCATTTACAACATAAGCCATGCCAAGGTCATCCAAGGCATCCTTGAGACCCTTCGTAGCAAGCTCCCATTCCTCATCCGTTCCCATTGAATCTTCGGGGCGCGTCGAAAGTTCGACATGGTATTTAAATCCGAACTTGGAGTAAACCTCGTCAATCAGGCGGACAACACCCTTGATTTCATACGGAATCTGCTCCGGAGTCATGAAAATATGGGCATCATCCTGAGTAAAGCACCTCACCCTCATCAGGCCGTGAAGCTGGCCGGATTTCTCATGGCGATGCACCAATCCGAGCTCGCCCATCCTTATCGGAAGGTCGCGGTATGAACGCGGCTCCATATTGTAAACGACCATTCCGCCCGGACAGTTCATCGGCTTGATTACAAAATCAACCTCATCAATCTTTGTGGTGTACATATTATCGCGGTAATGATACCAGTGCCCGCTGGTCTCCCACAGGCTTTTGTTCAATATAATCGGTGTGGAAATCTCAACATATCCCTCGCGGGTGTGGATTTTTCTCCAGTAATCAATCAGGAGATTCTTGATAATCATGCCCTTTGGCAGGAAAAACGGAAAACCCGGGCCCTCATCGGTCAGGGCAAACAGCTTCAGCTCCCTGCCAAGCTTCCTGTGGTCGCGCTTCCTTGCCTCCTCCAGGCGGTTCAGATATTCCTCTAACATCTCCTTATTGGGGAAGGATGTACCGTAAATACGGGTGAGCATCCTGTTTTTTTCATCTCCGCGCCAGTAAGCACCCGCCACATTCAGCAGCTTGCAGGCCTTAATCGCGCTTGTATATGTCACATGAGGGCCTGCGCAAAGCTCCATATACTCTCCCTGTTGGTAAAAGCTGAGCACGGCATCCTCGGGAAGATCGTTTATAAGGGCAATCTTATAGTCCTCGCCCTTTTCCGCCATAAGCTCAAGAGCTTCTTCCCTCTCCATAGTAAAATGGGAGAGCTTGAGGTTCTCCTTAATAATCTTCTTCATCTCCGCTTCAATCTCCGCCAGATTGTCATCGGTGAAGTCGAAATCGAATTCAAAATCGTAATAAAAACCGTCCTTGATGGCGGGACCGATGGCGCATTTTGTCGTCGGATACAGGCGTTTTACCGCCTGCGCCAGAATATGTGCGGTGGTATGGTGAAAAGCCTCCCTTCCAACTTCTTCTTCAAATGAACACTCCTGAACTGTTCCGTTTTGTAAAATAACTTTCATCTTAAGTCTCCCGAATATGTCATATCCGCCGGGTACCTGTCCGGTTTGGATTAGCTGAATCATACCGCACTTGCCAAACACAGGGGTACCTGCATTTTTGCAATACAATCCATAAATGATAAGATATCATATTATCCGGTATATATCAAAGAAAAAATTGATTGCGCCGTTCAGACGCGTCTCCCGCTCACCTGGTACATTTCCCCGTCGGAGACGCACAGAGTCACCTGAAGATGGCAGGCAAATAATTCCGCAAGTTCTTCCGCCTCGGGAAGCTCCCGGCTTACCTTTCTTGCTGCTCTCCTATGTCTTTTGTCAATACTTTGTTTGCTCATTCCGTGTGCGACAGTGAGTGTTCCTCCTTCAGCAAGACAGGAGACAAGATTTTCTATCAGCCTCTCCGGATTTGTAAAATGAGGGAAAGCATTGTAAACCACAATGCGGTCAAACGGCCCTTCGAAATGCCCTTCCTCGGCGTCGGCGCAAATCACGCGGATATTCTTTCCCGGGTGTTTTCCGGCGGCAATCTTTACCATCTCAGGGGATATGTCAACCGCTGTAATGCTTGCGACACCCCTCTCAAGATAAAAGGGAAACAGCACTCCGGTGCCGCATGCAACGTCCAGCACATTCACGCCCTCCGTAATCTCCGCTCCGTCAAGGATAGCATTGATAACAGCCTCCGAATATAACATGTTCTCATCCCACGTCGGGGCACATTCATCAAAAAAATCCGCAATAATCTTCTTGTTCAAATAATCTCTCCCGAAAAAGGTTATTTTGTGATATTTCCGAACAGGCCCCTTACTATTGAGGTTGCCCCTGAACGCATCACGCTGCTAAGCGCATTGGTTGCCGCCCGCTTGCCGATGGTGGCCGCATCGGCAACCCTTCCGCTGCCGGTAATTGTATTGACAATATTGGTGCTTAATGATCTGGCAACCGAGGATGTTGCATTGGTAACGGCCGATCTTGCCGTCTTGGCGGCCTTCTTCTTCCTTGCCGCTATCTCAGCCGCTTTCTTTTCGGTCATGGTCATGCCGTCTGTATTTACGGCCTCATCTTCATCGCCTGCGGCTGCGGCTTCCGCTGTTGTGGTCTTTGCGCTCCTTGCGGCATCACTCGTAGCATTTTCCTGCCCGTCCGCCGCTTCTTCTTCTGATTCCTGATCCTTTTTCAGCACCCTGCCGGCCTCGACTATTATTTCATATGCGGACTCCCTGTCCACGCACTCCCGGTATTTCAGGTCGAACTCTCCTGTCTTAATAAGCCTGTCCACTTCCTCCGCGGGAGCCGGTCCCATAAGGCTCTGAGGCGGCAGAATTCTTGCTGAGCGGACAACTTCCGGAACGCCCTTCTCATCCAAAAAGCTGACAAGGGCCTCTCCCGTTCCGAGTGCCTGAAGGGCTTCCTCCGTGTCGAAATCCTCGTTCTCCCTGAAAGACTGGGCGGCAGCCCTCACACCCTTCAACTCTGCCGGAGTATAGGCCCTGAGGCCGTGCTGTATTTTATTTCCGAGCTGTCCCAAAACATCGCTTGGAATATCCGCCGGATTCTGGGTTACAAAAAACACTCCCACTCCCTTGGAGCGAATAAGCCTGATTATCTGTGTGATTTTCTGATGGAGCGCCTTTGGTGTATCGTCAAAAAGACAATGGGCCTCATCAAAGAAAAATACAATCCGGGGCTTGTCGACATCCCCCACCTCCGGCAGGTTCTCATACAACTCGGTCAGCATCCACAGAAGGAAAGTTGCATATGTCAACGGGCTTTGGAAAAGCCTTTGAGCGGAAAGGACATTTATAACCCCTCTTCCGGACGTGTCCGTTCGGATCCAGTCCTTCACATCAAGCTCGGGCTCGCCGAACATTCCGACCCCGCCCTCCTGCTCAAAGGCCAACAGTGCCCTTTGTATTGCGCCCACACTGAAGGACGCGACATTGCCGTACATTATCGTGTACTCATCCCTGTTATCGGCAACGTACTGAAGCATTGCCCGCAAATCCTTCATGTCAATAAGCAGCAGTCCTCTGTCATCTGCAACCTTGAACGTTATGTTCAGCACGCCCTCCTGGACATCGGTCAGATTAAGCAGCCTTGCCAAAAGCATTGGCCCCAGCCCGGAAACGCTTACCCTGACAGAATGCCCCTTTTCGCCGAAAAGGTCCCAGAAATGAGTCGGATAAGACTTGTACTCGAAGTTCCGGATGCCGAAAGTCTTTATCCTTCTTTGCATGTCCTCGCTGTCGGCACCGGGCATGCACATCCCGGATAAATCTCCCTTCACATCACTGAAAAATACCGGCACACCCATATCGGAAAATGACTCCGCCATAACCTTCATGGTTATGGTTTTGCCCGTGCCCGTGGCGCCTGCGATAAGTCCGTGCCTGTTGGCCATATGCGGCAGGAGAAAAAGATCTCTTTCCCCGTCTTTTGCCATCCAAATTTTGCCTTCATGCAGCATTTCAGAATACCTCCCGGTATTATTCTTTTATAATATGCTTCCTTGTCTTCCACCTGCCCGACAATAAGAAGACTATTCCTATGAAAAACGGCATTGTCCCGCTGATTGCATCTCCAAGCCAAAAACCCCGGTATCCCATGTCAAATACGATTCCGAACAGCAGTGCCAGTCCAATCCTGGCAATCAGTGCATCAATCAGGGCAACCGCAAAATTTACCATGAAATTGCCGCTTCCGATTGTCAGAGATCCGGCACCTGAACGCAGCACACATGCCGAAAGCATTATTGCCGCAATCGGCACAAACTCGCGCACAACGTCCATTATGCTTATGTCCGATGTAAACAGCATAAAGATCTGCTCCGGAAAAAGAATTATGGCGGCAATCAACGGCAGGGTCAATGCCAGATTGATGGTCCACACGGAAATCATTATTTTCCACACCCGGCTGTACTTTTGTCCGCCTATGTTCTGACCCACCATGGTTGCCCCCGCAGTCTGCAGCGACATGGATACAAGGTTGCCTATCATATTAATCTTTGATCCGATGCCGGTTACCGCCGTGACAGCCAGGCCGTAACTGTAAACGAAAGAATTGGTAAACAGCCTGGAAAATATCACAGCCGCGCTTCTAAGCGCCAAAGGAATACCCAGCTTGATAAGGGTTTTAAACATCCCCCAGTCCATCCGCAGATCCTTCCGGCTCAGCTCAAATCCAAGCCTTTCTTTGTTCCTGAAAAGATAGATTATAGCGCACAGAAAACTGATGGCCTGGGATATAACCGTTGCCAGTGCCGCTCCGAAAGCTCCCATTTTCAATCCGACAACAAATGCAACGTCCAGCAGCATGTTAAGAACCGATGCAATGGTTACAAATAAAAACGGCCGTTTTGAATCGCCTAAGCCTCTCATTATGGCGCTCACCGCATTATAACCGAATACAAAAATAATTCCGCTCATGGACATGACTGAATAACCTAAGGCCTGCTCGTAGGCCTCCTGAGGGGTATTCATCCAGTCAAGCATTTGCTTTCTCATCATAAGCGCCAGCACCGTGCAGACAATGGCGGCGGCAAGAAGAGTCAGCACAAGGGTGCCTATGAACCTGCCGATTTTATCTTTCTGCCTGGCTCCCACATATTGGGAGATGATAATCTGGGCCGCATTTGAAAAACCCATGACCAGCACCGTGAAAAGCATAGTTATTTCGCCGCCTATTGAAACAGCTGACAGTCCTGCCTGCCCCTCAACATGCCCCACAACAATCATATCCACCATGTTGTAGAAAATCTGGAGAATGTTTGCCAGGAAAAGAGGCAATGCAAACCTGACAAGGGGCAGTGTAATTTTCCCCTCGGTGTAATCCCTTGTGAATTCTTTTTCCATTATTTACCTCATGGGTTTTCGGCACCTGCCGCAGGACCCATATGCCTGCATCTATGAAAACTTTTTTGTTAACAAAATTAATATACCCGGATCAGACGCGCTCTGACAATTTCCGCTCAAACCTGTCGGTATAGGGCTGTGTGAGAATCGTCGTCGGGTACTTGCCGTCAAAGCAGGCGGTGCAGCAATGGCCGTCCCCGCCTAAACTCTTCACACCTTCAAGGCTCATGAAACCCAGACTGTCCGCCCCGATGATTTCCGCAATCTCCTCAGGAGAATATTTGCAGGAAATAAGCTTGTCTTCCGGGCCGGTATCCACGCCATAGTAGCAGGCATGTATAAACGGTGGAGAAGAAATACGCATGTGCACCTCCTTTGCACCTACCGCCCTGAGCAATGAAACCAGCCTTTTGCTGGTGGTGCCGCGGATAATTGAATCATCAATCAATATGACCCGCTTGCCGTTTACGACGCTCTCTACGGGATTCAGCTTAAGGCGGACCTTATTTTCACGGCTGGTTTGTCCCGGAGAAATAAAGGTTCTGGCAATATATCTGTTCTTAATCAGACCGATTCCGTACGGAATTCCCGAGTGCTCCGCATAGCCCACGGCAGCATCAAGTCCGGAATCCGGAACACCCACGACCACGTCCGCATCAACCGGACGCTCCTGTGCCAAAATCCTGCCGGCCTGTTTCCTTGCCAGGTGCACGGATACGCCGTCTACGCGGGAATCGGGCCTGGCAAAATAGACGTACTCAAAAACACAAAGATTCTTTTCCTTTTTGCCGCAATGGTCCCTGATGGATGTAATGCCGTCCTTTGAAAATACGACTATTTCCCCCGGCTCTATATCCCTGATGAATTCCGCGCCGGTGGCGTTCAGGGCACATGATTCCGATGCCACCACATAATCCCCCTCCTCTGTCCTGCCATAGCACATTGGCTTAAGGCCGTGGGGATCCCTTACCGCTATAAGCTTCCGGGGCGAAAGCATCACTAAGGAATATGCCCCTTCCAATGAATTCATTGCCGCCGATACGGCGACCTCTATTGACGGGCTCGCAAGGCGCGCCCTTGTTATTGTATGTGCAATCAGCTCGGCGTTGCTGCTGCTCGTGAAAATGGAGCCTTGCAGCTCAAGCCCGGTTCGGAGCTCGGTCGCATTTGTCAGAGTGCCGTTGTTTGCCAGCACCAATCTGCCCTTTATGTGACGCACGTCCAGCGGCTGGCAGTTTGCCCGGTTGCTGGCGCCCATTCCGTACAGGACGTGTCCCACGGCCATATTGCCCTGTCCAAGCTCACGGATTGCATTGTCATCAAAAACCTCGCTGACCAGCCCCAGTTCCTTACGTAACCTGAACACACCGTCATCATTCACTGCTATGCCGCAACTTTGCTGGCCGCGGTGCTGAAGCGCAAACAGGCCCATGTAGGTCAGTTGCGCCACCTCTTTTCGTCCTGTGCTGATAATCCCGTATACTCCGCATTCTTCATGTAAGCCTGACATTTGCCAAACCCTTCCGTTGCTGAAATTGTAAACAAAAGACATTGCCACAGGAAAACTGCATACCGTGGCATTTCGATATTGTTATTATAAACTGTTTTTTATAAAAAAACTATAACATATTTGAAAGGTCTTGTAGAAAATACCATAGAGAGGATGAAGAAAAATAGTGCTTTTGCCCAACTCAAAAAGACCGGGCAAAAACATCAAAATGACATTTGACATTACCCGGGCAATCTATTATACTCCATACTGCTTGCGTAAATCCGGAATATCTTGCCGGCAAAGCGGGGTGTAGCTCAGTTTGGCTAGAGTGCGTGATTTGGGATCACGAGGCCGCAGGTTCGAGTCCTGTCACCCCGATTTTTTGTCCCTTTAATCAGACTTTTCTTTTATCGGACCTTATCGATTTTTTCCTTGTAATTTCGTGCCGTATGGTATATATTTACACTAATTCAATAATATTATTCAAGCATTCTTGCATTGCACATATTTGAAAGGAGATGCTATGTTGATTTGTCCGAATTGCCGAAAGGAACTTCCCGACGGCACACAGTTTTGTACTTCCTGCGGCTTCACGCTTACAGCGGGAGGAGCTCCCGGACCGGCCGCCAGGACACCGGTCACTGTCCAGACACCTGTGAATGCTCAGGCTAATATCCCGGCCAATTTAAGACCCATAAGTGCGTGGGGATACTGGGGATTAAGCATTTTGTTCGCAATTCCCGTTGTTGGTTTTGTATTCCTGATTGTCTTCAGCTGCAGCAGGGGCAACCTGCATCGCAGAAGCTTTGCCAGGTCATACTGGTGCAACCTGATTTTAGTGGGTGTTGCACTCCTGGTTATCCTGATTGTCGGCCTTGCCGGCGTAGGATTTACATGGATTGAAGATCTGTTCACCAGAGCGGGCACAGGATATTATTATTAATAATAAAATAATAAACTGAGGGACTGCTGCTCTAAATTTGTCTGTTCATATCGGTTATTTGCCGCATTCCTGCCGGCGCGGGGATGCGGTTTTTTTGCCATAAAAAGAAATGATAAAATTTCTAATTATATTTTATTTGATATTTGCCCGTTCCGTTAATAGAATATATATTGAAAAAGTATTCTGTTATCATTTTTAGGAGGTTTCATATGACAAAAATCGGCAGATGGGTCGTTGATGCACACATTCACTGTGGCAAAAAAGACCAGACAAGCAAAAACGCCAGCATGGACGGTGTTTATCGTGAAGTTGAATCAATGGACAATTCAGACCAGGCCCTGTTTGACATGGACGCTTACGGTGTGGACATGGGCATCCTGCTTCCAAGTTTCATCGGAACGCACAGCTCGGAGTACGCCGCAATGTGCAAGCGTCATCCGAACCGTTTCCGCACCTGCGCGATTGAGACGGAACTTCGTCTCGCTGCCATCAAAGGCAAGGAAAAATGGACTATCGACAAAGCTCTTGCTGAGATTCGCGGATATTTCGAGGGTGAGGACAAGGAGTTTTTTGTCGGCATCGGTGAGTTCTCGCCCGGATCGATGGGATGCCTTCGCAACCGTCCCACCAAGCTTGAGAGATTCAAAGAGTGGTGCAAGATTGCCGAGTTCTGTATAGAATTCGACATCCCCTGCTACACCCATGAATTCACCTCTTACTGTATGGAAGAGCACCTTACTATGATTGCGGCTGTCTGCACTAAATATCCCGCATTCAAGGTTATCATTGCCCACGGCGGCGGCAGCGCTGAAGACGACATAAAGAAGGCCGTTTCCCTTGCACGTAACTTCGAGAATATCTACCTCGAAACCGGTTACTGGAGAGCTGAGTACTATGAGCATGCCCTTATCGATCCGGATCTTGGCGCCGCCAAGCTTATCTGGGGCGGCGGCGACACCGGCTCACACATCTGGTATCCGCAAATCCGCAGGGGTGCCGTTCGCTCAGAGAAGAACATCGTTTACAACAATAGAAGCAACTGGATCTGGTCAGGCACCAAGTCCGTCGATTATCAGCCGGACTTCCTTGGCTGGGCCACGCATCAGATTCACAGGCTCAAGGACCTTGACCTTTGCACACAAGATGAGATCAATCTTATTGTCGGCGGCAATGCTGTCCGTCTGTACAGACTTCCCGTACCGGCCGAGTGCACATTCGCCTCTAACAGGCCTGACCTCAACCTTATGCCCCGGCATATTCTTGACGATCCAAACCCGACCGTCCGCACACAATTCTCATGGCCGGAGGGTGTTGATTATATTGCCGGAGCACACACACTTATTTAGTTGCAGCACATAATATTGACAGAGCTGCTGCTTTTTGCGGCAGCTCTGTCATACAAAAATTATCTGCGAAACCCTTCGGAATCGCAGATAATCACGTCTAATAAATAACCTGTCGACTATTTGTTGAGCAGACTCGCAAAGTACCGGATTGTCTTGCACATATTTGATGTAAAGGAATTTTCATTGTCATACCATGAAACAACCTGAACCTCCGTCTTGCCCTCACCGGCAGGAATAACCATTGTCTGTGTAGAATCGAATAAAGAACCATATGTCATTCCGATAACATCGCTGGAAACGATTTCATCTTCGTTGTAGCCGAAAGAGTCATTGGCAGAAGCCTTCATCGCCGCATTAACCTCATCAACGGTTACGACGCCGTTTACAACGGCAATAAGAATGGTTATGGATCCTGTCGCAACCGGCACCCTTTGCGCTGAGCCGATAAGTTTGCCGTTCAGCTCCGGAATAACAAGACCGATTGCCTTCGCGGCACCGGTGCTGTTCGGAACAATATTGATAGCTGCCGCACGTCCTCTTCTCTTGTCTCCCTTTCTGTGCGGGCCGTCAAGGATCATCTGATCGCTTGTATAGGCGTGGATGGTTGACATGATGCCCGATTCGATAGGCACAAGCTCGTTAAGAGCCTTTGCCATTGGCGCAAGGCAGTTGGTTGTGCATGAAGCCGCCGAAATAATATCATCCTGCGGTGTCAACGTCTCATGATTGGTATTGTATACTATAGTGGGGAGGTCATTCCCCGCGGGTGCGGAAATTATAACCTTCTTGGCACCTGCATCAATGTGTGCCTGAGCCTTTGCCTTGCTTGTGTAGAAGCCTGTGCACTCAAGAACAACATCGATATCCAGTTCCCTCCACGGTAACTTTGAGGCGTCAGCCTCCTTGTAAATCTCAATTTCAGTACCGTCGACGGTAATTGAATGGTCTGAACAGGAAACCTTGTCAGCCTTTTCATATCTTCCCTGAGAAGAATCATACTTCAAAAGATACGCCAGCATCTCGGGACTGGTAAGATCGTTGATGGCAACAATCTTGTACCCGTCTTCTCCGAACATCTGTCTGAAGGCAAGGCGTCCTACGCGTCCAAATCCGTTAATTGCTACTCTTACTTCCATTTTCTGTCTCCTAATTTTTATAATTCTTTCATTACAGATTTGAGGGTTTTACAAAACTTCTACAAATGTAAGTGTAATCCTCACAGCGAACTTCGCCATTGAATTGTTGAAATTTTATTACTAATCCTATATAAAATCAACACATAATTTCTTCAATAATTTATTTTCTTAAAAGCACCTTTTTACAGGCTTGCACAATGTTCGCATCAGTCAGTCCGAACCTCTCGCGAAGGTAGCTCACGGGACCAACCTCGCCAAATTCATCCTGAACACCGACCATTTCCATCGGAACCGGTTTGTTCTTGACAAGCACCTCGGCAACCGCGCTGCCCAGACCGTTGATTATGTTATGATTTTCTGCCGTTACTATGCAGCCCGTGCGGGCAGCCGCTTCAAGGATTACCTGCTCGTCAATAGGCTTCCAGGTGTGTATGTTGATTACTCCGGCACTTATACCCTGCTCCGCTAAAATGGCTGTGGCGGAAAGTGCCTCGGTTACGCAAAAGCCCGAGGCGATAATTGTAACGTCATCTCCTTCGGAAATAACAGCGGCTTTTCCGATTTCGAAAGTCGAACCTTCATCATAAACCTTGTTTACCTCCTTGCGAACCAGCCTCATATATACCATGCCTTCATGGGCTGCGATTTGGGGAATCAGGTCACGGAGCTGCACAATGTCCGCCGGCTCAATAACCACCATTCCCGGGATGCCTCTCATAATCCCCATATCCTCAAAAGGCATATGGGTTCCGCCGTTGTAAGCCGCCGTGATTCCGGGGTCGGAGCCGACAACTTTTACATTTGCCTTGTTATAGGCACCCGAAATAAAAATCTGATCACAAGCCCTGCGTGTACAGAACGGCGCAAATGTATGGGCAAACGGAATCTTACCCTGAACGGCAAGTCCGCATGCCACTCCAATCATGTTGGCCTCCTGAACGCCGCAGTTAACCGTGCGCTCCGGATATGCCTCCCGGAAAGGCTTCATTCCCATTGCTCCCATCAGGTCCGCATCAAGAGCAACAATCCGGGAATCGACAGCTGCAAGTTCCATAAGGCTTTGGCAGTACGCATCCCTCATGTTGGCGACGTCATTGCCGTGATGCGTGGAAAGAATAATATTAGTCATTACCGCACCTCCTTTGCGCTGCCTAGTTTATCCATTTCAGCTTGAAGCTCGGAAAGGGCCTCAGCCAATTCATCCTCGGTAAAACCGCGGCTGTGTGAGCCGACCTGGTTTTCGGACTTCGACCAGCCCTTGCCCTTTATTGTATCAAGAACAATAACGTACGGGCGTCCTGTATTTGCATTTGCCTTTGCCTTATCAACAGCCTCGGCAATTGCCTTAACGTCGTGACCGTCAACAAATTGAGCGTGCCAGCCGAAAGCTTCAAACTTGGCTGCAATATCGCCCACATAGCATACTTCATCATTGTCCGTGCGCCCGTCAATCTGCAGCTTGTTATAGTCAACGAGGGCAATCAGGTTGTCCAGTTTCTTTGAGGCGGCCATCATGGCCATTTCCCAAACCTGACCCTCCTGGATCTCCCCGTCGCCGAAGATTACAAAAACCTTGTTGTTCCTGCCGTCGATCTTCATTCCGTAAGCAACTCCCGCCGCCGTGGATGCACCCTGCCCTAATGAGCCTGTTGTCATATCTACGCCCGGTGTGCGGTTGCGGTCGCAATGACTGGGAAGGTCCGTTCCCGGCTTATTAATGGTGGCAAGCATTTCCATGGGATAAAAACCCCTGATTGCCAGTGCGGCATATAGTGCGGGACCGCTGTGCCCCTTACTCATTATAAGCCAATCCCTGCCCTCCCACTCGGGGTCTTTAGGGTTGTGTGCAAGCCTTCCGCCGTAAAGCACCGCCAAGGCATCGGCAATGGACATTGACCCTCCGAGATGACCTGCGGGAATCGTGGCAATCATCTTGCAGATTTCCATACGAATCTGTATGGCAAATTTCTTCATTTCCAATGTTGATAACATTTTCCTCACTCCCGATTCAGATACTGATTTAAAAAGTTCCGGCGACTTTCCTGCCGCCGGAACCATTGTAGCAAATTATAATATACGATTCAATACCGATTGGCAAACATTACGGTGTAAAAAAGATATCGTTTGCAATCATTTGCCTGATTATCTGTAGAAGAGCCCTCGCTTCGGAAGCTCATGAACAGACACCCAGCCCTCGCTGAGAGGCTCCTTGAAGCAAGGCATGACTTCATCAACCGGGCGGGTTGTAAAGCCTTCGACTGGTGCGGTGCCTGCCGGGAAATCCTTAAGCATTTCGGTAATCATCAATGTGATATACTCGCATATGGCAGCGATAGGTCTCTTGGCCTTGAATGCATCGCCGCGGCTTGGGTATCCTACAACGCCTTCAGGTGTGCCGTAGCGCTCGATAACGTTGTGTCCCTCGCCCTCTGACCATGTATGAGGACGACCGTAAGAATCAACGGAGGTATCATAGTGCTTGGCAAGTGTAAGTCCCTTAGGCTGTGCATCAACACAAACGCTCATGTCAACCATGTCACCGAATAAGAAATTTGCAACGCAAGTCTCAGCTTCATCGGCATGCACGAAATGTGTTGTAAGTGAATCCGGCTCATCAATCGGAATCCAGAACTCACGGATTGCGCGATGCCACTCAAGCTCGGAAACGATGGCGGGAAGCTGATATCTCTTGAAGAACTCCTGAACGGCACTCTCAAGCATCCACTTATGACCATGGTTGTTCACAAGGATGAACTTACGATAGCCGTCATCCCAAAGGCCGAGAAGTACGTAAATAATGGTGTCGCGCACAGACTCCTCGTTAATCATGTAAGTTCCGGGCATGGCTACATGATGATATGGATGTCCGCCGTAATTAATCGGAGGAAGTGCAAGAGCAACTTCGATGCCCATCTTGGCGGTTTTACGGCGTACAGCCTCACAGATCTGGGTTACCATATAGGTATCAAGGCCTGAAGGACTGTGAATGCCATGATTTTCGGTTGTTCCGATAGGAATAAGAACTACGTCATTTTTCTTGCGCTTTTCGATAACTTTGTGTCTTGGGGTGTTTTGGATATAACAACCGGCTTTGCCAAGCTCGGACTCTGCCGGAAGACCGTAATCCTCAAGAATTGCCTCAATCTCTTCCACTGACGCTTCCCAGATGCGTTTCTTAAGAAGCCCTGTGGAGCTGTCCTCAAACTGGATTCTCGGATAATCTGTCATATACCAAGTCTCGCCCATAACTTCTTTTTTGTAAGTTTTTCTTGCCATGTTTTTCTCCTTTATATGTAAATTTTATTTGAATGACTATATGCTGTCCCGAATACAGACCGTATATATTACGATATAGTTGCCGTCTTCATCATACAGGCCGTATGTATTACGGTATAACCACTACTTTCATTGCGCCCTCAAGACGCTTTGTAAACACCTCCATGGCATGATGGAAATCAGAAAGTGGAATCACGTGGGTGATAAGTCCGGCGGCATTGATTTTGCCCTCAGACATATATTGAAGTACCTCTGCGCAGCAATTAGGGTTGGCGCGGGACCCGTGAACGTGAATCTGATTCATAACCATGGTTTTTACCGGAAGCTCATGCATGTCGACGGTGGGAAGTGCAACGCAGGCCACCTGTCCGTCTTTTCTTGCTGAAAATATGCACTGGGCAAGGGAATCTTTGGTGCCCGCAGCATCAAAAGCCTGATCGACACCAATGCCTCCCGTTATGTCACGGATTGCCTGAACAATATTTTCCTCCGTTTCAAAATTAATCAAATAATCAGCACCAAGTTCTCCTGCAAGCTCCAACCTTCTTCCGCGTCCGACCATAACGGTCTTGCTGCCCATGGCCTTGGCAAGTTGCATGCAGAACATTCCGATGGGACCGGGGCCGATAACAACCGTATAACCGTCCGGAACAATACCTGTAAGACGAAGCGCCTGAAGCGAAGTGCCGGCGGTATCAGCCAGAGAGGCTTCCTCAAACGACACATTATCGGGAATCTTCGTAAGGGCCTTTACATTGTACGCATTGTAATCCGCATAGGCGCCTCTGTATGTAAAACCGTAATGACGGTGACCTTTGTCTGTCTTGCCGTAATTCAGGCAAAGATTATACATGCCTTTTTTACAGTTTGCGCAATTTCCGCAACCGCAATGCGCCTCGCCTGCAACGCGGTCGCCAACGGCAAACTCCGTTACGTCCGGCCCGATTTCCGCAACCTCACCTGAAAACTCATGCCCGGGAGTAAAGGGGAAGCTCGGCGGCCAGTTAATACTGAGATAACCGCCATCAAAAACCTTCGGATCCGAACCGCAAATCGAAACGGCCTTGATCTTCACAAGGACTTCCTTTGCCCCGAGCTGTGGGATATCCACCTCCTCGTAAGCGTAATCATTCGGTCCGTGCATTACGATTGCATGCATTTTCCCTTCCATATACTCGCGCTCCTTTCACGTTTTGATAACGCGCAATAGAGGTAAAAAAACCTACGTCATAAGTATATGCTTTCAAATGCGAATAGTCAAATTACTTCTGATTATTGCAACTATTAAAAACATTTATCATCCTGGAATGTGTGTCCAAAGGGTGCCGACACCGATGAGATTAAGATTCAGATTCAGCTTTCGGTTTGTCAATACCCGGCTTGTTACTTTCCCTATAAAAATGCCTATGACCCGGTAGCCACAAAAGGCACCGGGTCATATGTACAAGGAAAGTCTATATGACTTTGAATGGGACTAATTGGTAATCGGTAACGTAATATACGAATTTTTCAGATGAATCGTATGTGTTACTGTCTGCATGAATGGCATCAGGTAGAGACCGCTTCTTGCAGCCTTGCCCAACATGTCATCCTGGTTACGGATTACAAGCTCCATTTTATGTCCCTTTTGAAAAAGATTTGCTGTAGGTGTCAGAGCAATGTCGTAACGATTTACCTCACCGGGTACTATCGGAACAGGCTCCTGACGTAAGTGGATCGGTCTTTGCTCGGTAGTCTTTTTAGGATCCAGTGCGCGGAACTTAGCCTTAAGTGCACCCGAAGAAATGAGCTGCCTATTCCCCTTAGGATCGATATCAACAATATCAGCCATCCAGTTTGTATCATCAATATCAATCTCAGCATCAATATGCAGTCCGATATTTCCGATAACTTCAGTATCCTTGGTAAAGGCTTCAGTTGTATATCGCAAACAATAAACCTTTGGATCGATGTACGGCGCGGGCTGTGTAAAGCTTTCGCATGCATCTTCTTTACAAGGTTTAGTATTAATGCCTCCGCCGGGCTGCAGATAGTATTTTGTGTACTTGCTTTCCGTCAGCGCCTAAAATGCCCCGTATCCGTCCGTAATTAGTCTTAACATTCAGCAATGACATAGCTGTCTCCTTTTCCTATCGCAATAATATGAAAAAAAGGGAGATGGTTTCCGCCATCCCCCTAAATTCGGCATATACCTTACAGAATATCCGCGTTCAACTCTCTCGCATGGCAGCATAAGACGAAATGCCCCGGAAGCAGCTCCTCCATTACCTGTGGCTGCCGGCAAGCCTCGGTCACATAGGGGCAACGAGGCGCAAAACGGCAGCCCGGTTTAGGATTAACCGGATTTGAAAGCTCTCCCATAAGTTCGACTCTCTTCTGCGGTTCGTGAACATTTACCGATGGAATTGCCGACAGAAGCGCCTTGGTATACGGATGCAGGGTCTTCTCAAACAACTCCTCGGCTGCGCTTGTTTCCACAAGCTGCCCAAGGTACATAACACTGATGTCCCTGGAAATGAAACGAACCACGGAAAGATCATGTGTCACAAACATATAAGACAGCTTGTATTCCTCCTGAAGATCCTGAAGCAGGTTCAGCACCTGAGCTTGGATGGAAACATCAAGAGCTGATACCGGCTCGTCGCAAACAATGAACTTCGGATTCATGGCCAAGGCACGTCCTACAGCAACCCTCTGACGGCGGCCGCCGTCCATCTCATGGGGGTAAGCCATACGAAGGTGCCTTGCAATGCCTACCATATCCATAAGCCTTCTTATTTCCTTGTCAATCTCCCCCCTGCCGAATTGTTTTGACAGCCTCAAGGGTTCTTTAAGTGTATCTTCCACTGTGAAACGAGGGTTCAGGGATGAAAAGGGATCCTGGAAAATAATCTGCATATCCTGACGCAGCTTGCCCAATTTTCTCCTGCTTACATATGTGATATCCTCGCCTTTATAGAAAATCTGTCCCGCAGTGGGCTCAAGCAAATGGATGATTGTGCGGCCAAGAGTGGATTTTCCACAGCCCGACTCACCTACTACGCCCATTGTTACGCCCTCTTCGAACTTCATACTTACATCATCAACTGCATGCAGCATTCCACCGGCGATAGGGAAATGTTTTTTCAGACCTTTAATTTCTACTAATGCCATTTTATCCCTCCTTGCTTGTTTGTGCTGCTTCAGTTTTTGGCAGATTGCCTGCATATATACAGCGACATTTGTGTGTACCGCCTATATCCTTAAGCTCCGGAATTGCCTGTGAGCATTCTTCAGTGACATACGGACAGCGAGGATGAAACTTGCATCCTTCAGGCAAGTTGGACGGATTCGGCATCATGCCGGAAATGGGCCGGAGCCTCTTTTCGCCCTTCTTAACCATCATCGGCAGGGAACCGAACATACCAAGAGTGTAGGGATGTGCGGGGTGGTCGAATACTTCGTACTTGTCGCCATACTCAACAATCTCGCCTGCATAAATAACTGCCACGTCATCACAGGTCTGGGCAACTACGCCCAGGTCGTGTGTAATAAGAAGCATTGATGTGCCCTGCTCTTGCTGAAGCTTCTTGATAAGTTCAAGCACCTGGGCCTGAATTGTAACATCCAAGGCGGTGGTGGGTTCGTCCGCAAGAAGCAGCTGAGGATTCAATGAAAGAGCGATGGCAATTACAACTCTCTGCTTCATTCCCCCGGAAAACTGGTGCGGATACTCATTGAAACGGCTGCTTGGAATTCCAACCATTTCCAGCATTATCTTCGCCTTTTTGATGGACTCGACCTTGCTGCATCCCTGATGAAGCCTGATTCCGTCAGCAATCTGGGCACCTATTTTCATGGTAGGATTCAACGCTGTCATGGGGTCTTGGAAAATCATGGATATTTCCTCTCCCTGAATCTGCTGCATTTGCTTTTCGTTAAGTTTTGTCAGGTCTTGTCCTTCGTATAACACTTCTCCGCTCACAAGCCTTGCCGGAGGAACGGGAAGGATGCCGATAATAGACTTGGCAATTGTGGTCTTTCCGGCGCCGGTCTCACCGACAAGCCCCAGTGTTTTTCCTTTTTCAATGTCAAGGGAAACCCCGTTGACTGCCTTGATTACTTTCCGGTCCGAAGTATATTCAACATATAAATCCTTTACTGACAGCAAGGTATTATTATCACTCATTTCCTCTACCTCCTATCAGTTTTTCAGCTTGGGATCCATGGCGTCACGAAGTCCGTCACCGAACAGATTCATGGCAAGAACCAGAATGGCGATGGCAATACCCGGGAACATCAGTTGATACGGATAATGCCTTATTGAAGACTTTGCCGCAGACAGCATGGCACCCCACTCCGGTGTGGGTGCCTGAACACCCAGACCTATGTAGCTGAGGGAAGCTGCCATTGTTACCGTGCCGCCGATACCCATTGTTGTGGCAACAATAAGCGGGGAAATGGTGTTCGGCAGTATGTGCTTGAACATGATGGTTGCCCTCGAGCAGTTTTGTGCCTGGGCGGCTTCAACATATTCAAGCTTTCTCTGGTTAAGGAACTGCGCCCTCAGCATTCGGGTGACAAACGGTATTCGCCCTATGCTAAGTGCGATCATGGTGTTTACAAGACCATTCCCCAAAGCGGACGAAATAACTACCGCCAGAAGCATTCCGGGTATGGCCTGCATTACATCGCATAGTCGCATTATTATCTCCTCTACCCAGCCTCCGAAGAAGCCGGCAATACAGCCAAGGATAATACCGACGATAAGCCCGATAATACAGGCTCCCAGTCCGAGCCCCAAAGTGTAACGGGTACCAACCAGGATACGGCTGAAAATATCACGTCCCGTGTCATCGGTGCCGAACCAGTGCTCCGCGGAAGGAGCCTGATTTTTAATTGTAGGGGCCATCTCCGCGTAAGGGTACGGAGCAATACTCGGCCCGATTATTGCAACTATAAGGAGGATTGCAAATACGGCAAATCCGGCAATGGCGGTTTTACTCCGGCAAAGACGCTTGAAAACCTCGCCAATCTGACTTTGCTTCTTGGCGTCGTCCCTGTCCTGCTCCATGAAGCCGGATGTTTGCAGTTTGCCATGCATTTCCGCTCTCATTTACGCAGCCTCCTTTCGCAATCTTTTATTGACTCTCGCGCGCTTTCTCCTCTTTCCGCGGCCGGCATATTGCGCCTTGATACGCGGGTCAATAAAGGCGAAGGCCATGTCAACAAGCAGCATGATTAAACTGAACAATATTGACAATACGACAACACTGCCTTGAACAATGGGCCTGTCACGGGTTGCAATGCCCTGCTGCAAATACATGCCTACACCGGGAATTGAAAATACGGTTTCAATAATCAGCGTTCCGCCCAGGCTTGTTCCGAAAGCGTTTCCAAGGGTCTGAACCAAAGGAATAAGTCCGTTGGGAAGGGCGTATTTATAAATAATCGTTCTTCTGGGCATTCCCTTTGCGCGTGCAGTATCTATATAATCCGAACGGATAACCTCTAACATGCTTGAACGGGCCTGCCTGGTCATCTGGGCAAGCACACCGAGTGTGCCGCAGAAGATCGGCAATATCCATCCTGTCCATTCCTTAACACCGTAGATTGGTAGCCAGTGAAGCTTAACTCCGAACAACAGCATAAGCATCAATGCCAGCCAGAAGGACGGAATGGATACCCCCGCAAGGGCAATAATCATGGAAAGATAATCACCGAACTTGTTATGGTGGGTTGCCGCATAAACTCCAAGCGGAACGCCGATAAGAATCTGCACCACCATACTGGCAATTGCAAACATCATGGTCTTTGGAAGCCTTGCCGCCAGCTCATCAGCAACAGATTTGCTGTTCATCCACGAATTACCCATGTCAAATCTTATGAATGTTTTATAAAGATACACACCCAGCTGTACTATGTACGGTTTATCGATACCGATCTTCTCATAGCATTCCTGTCTTTGTTCATCTGTAATCTGGGAGCCCATGATAATCTCGGCGGGATCTCCCGGAACAAAATACATAATGGTAAAAATGGCAATCGCCACCGCAAGCACAACAGGTATGAGCATGAGGATTCTCTTCAAAAAATATCTTATCATTTATCACACCTCGTAGGTTCTCGTAAAATGTGCCGCCACTCATAAGCGGCGGCACATTTAAAACTTCAATTCAGTCAGTCAGAACTTTTTCAAATTAATACTTAACCGACCAGTCAAAGTTCATGGCGCATACTGCGATAGAGTTCTTTGCGCCAAGTGCCCATCTTGTAACGATCGGGGAGCCTGCCCAGTAAGCAGGTCCGCAAACATAGTTTACAAAATAGCAATTCTCATCAAGATGCTCCTGGAATGCGAGGCAGGCAGCTGGTTCAAGTGTTGTCTGAGCCTCGTTGCACAGATCCCAAAGCTTTTTATCGCCGGTGAAGCAAAGATCATCACCGCTTGTTGACTCATATCCGTTAAAGGTCAACTTCCAATTGTAAAGAACATAGGTCTTGTTGGACAGGGCATTGTGGATGGCAAGATCCCAAAGCCCCTTATCATTCTTCATTGTGCCGTATGTAGCACTGTCATATGAGGTGATGTTAAGGACATTGTTATTGCCTGTCAACTTGATAAGGGCCGCCTGAACTACGGATGCATATTTCTCCATAACGTCTGTTGACATACGGATCATCTCAAACTGAAGCTCATCCGCCTTCTTGCCGGACTCTGCAAGGTATTTGTCAAAGTATTCCTTTGCCTTTGCCTCGTCCTGCCCGAAGTAATCCCTGTCGTTCCACTCTTTCTGATAACCCATCTGATACTCCATGCCGAAGGCCTTAAGGATAAATCCGTCGCCGTCGTAGATTACATCAAGAAGATCCTGAGCGGAAATGCTGTATGCAAGAGCCTTGCGAAGATTAATGTTGTTGAATTCCGAAGAATCGGAACAGTTGAACATCAGACCGAACATATTGTCGGGATACTGATGAAGCGCATATTTGTCATCGTTGCGATAAACCGCAACATCTGCGGGTGCTACGTTGGTGGCAATGTCAATATCGCCCGTCTCAAGTGCTATTGCCATTGTGTTAACGTCGGTAATGAACTCAAAACGAATCGAGTTTACATAAGATGTATCGGAGGTGGGAATGTAGCCCGCGTCAACATCCTTGGTTACATTAACCTCGTCATGCCAATAACTGTCAGCCTTTTTAACTACGCAGTAGGAACCGGGAACATATTCGTCAAGCACATAACCCGTGGTTCCGACAGCTGTCGTGGCAAACTGATCGGGAGATGCCTCGAAGGCCTCCTTGGTAACCATGTTGGTGGTTGTAAGAATTTCCTCGAAATCTCCGATTCCAAGGTTATCTCTGCAGAAGCACTTAATTGTCAGGTCGTCTACTACTTCATAGCGTTCAAGACCTGAAATATTTCCGGCTGCGGGGCCTTCCTTAAACTTATCCCAGCAGAACACAACGTCTTCAGCGGTGAACGGATTGCCGTCGGTATCCTTGATGCCCTCATAGAGATGAATCTCAAATGTAGTGGCGTCAATCTGCTCATAGCTTTCCATCAACGCATGATAACGGGTGATAATACCGGTTTCCGGATCACGAACGTCTGAAAGCAATGTCTGGAACAGTACCGGCCAGATGTGTCTTCCGCCTTGCGAAAAACCTCCCCATGGGAAAAAGGTTGCGGGATCGGCAACTATACCGATAACGATTTCCTTCTCGCAGTCAGCGTATGGGTCCTCGGTTTCGGCCTCGGTTGTTTCCTCTCCGCCGGACTCGGGCTGAGATGATTCAACTGCCGGATCGTCTGTTCCGGGCTTATCTCCATTGTCACCACATGCAACAAGAGAAAGAACCATGAGAATTGCCAGCGTAATTGCTAAAAATTTTTTCATTTTTTCTCCTCCTAAAGTGATATTGAAAAAATAATCTATTATGAATCCGATGAAAAACATCAGGATGCATAAACATGCACTATAAATATAGTTTATCCTCGAACAAGTTTTTAGTCAATTCAAAATCGGCATTTGCTATATCAAACATACTCTCAAAATTCATAAATAATGCTTATAACTCGCTGAGTTTTGGGCGTTTTTAACAATTTCTCCTATGACTGTTTGTGAATTATGACCTAAACAGCAGCCCGGCAAAATCCACGAACTCATATCTTTGTACTGTTATGTCGTGAATATGGTTTTCATAGGTCTTCCGCCTGTAGCAAGCGGCCTTGTCGGCACCCCTTTCCCTGCAGAATTCATCATCCTCAAGGAACTCCGGAAAATTACCGTCCAGCGTACCCATACAACGGTAGAACAGCTTGTAATTTTCATTCAGATAATCCTCACTGAGCTTGTAAAGGTAAGGATTTTGCTCGTACAAAGGGTGGCTGTCCCTTCTTCTCATATATCCGCTGAGAATGCCCAGCCACGCAAAGGTTTCCGGATGGCTAATCCCTATGCAGCTGGTTTGCATCGATCCCAGGGAAAATCCGGCCATTGCCCTGTGCCATTTGTCGGCCTTTGTGCGAAATCTCTTATCAATAAAAGGAATGCAGTCATTTATCAGTGTCTGCTCAAAACCGTCGAAATTATCTACCGCTTCCATTTCATAGGGCAGCTGCATCATGGATTCGTTGGTTACGACAATGAAGGGCTCGCACATACCTTTTGCAATCATATTGTCCATTATGTTGGGTACCTTGGTAGCGTACATCCATACAAGCTCATTCCCCAGAGCGCCGTCCTGCAGATAAAGAACTGGATACTCTCCTCCCTCATGGTAAGCGGCAGGCAGGTAAACCATGCATCTCATCCACTCATTCAGGGCGGTTGAATAATATATTTCCCTGCAAACCGACCCGTGGGGAACATCATCATTTATCAGAATATAGGGCATGTCCGGATCGGGAAATTCTATAAAATTTCCGAAGCTATGTCCGCCGGGGGTTATAGGCATCTTGGTATTGACAGTCTGCATTCCGTCAACATAAAAAGCAATTTTTCTATAGCCGGCAAATTCCGGGTTGTAGGGAAATACTCCCTCCCATACCCCGTCCTCTCTTTTTTTCATGGGTATCTGCGCCGTACGATTATAGTGCCCCACGACAACGTACATTTCTTTTGCATAAGGTGCATAAAACCTCAGCATCAGATCTCCGTTTTCAAGGAATTCATCCATTGGCACCGGATACCCCGACATGGGATCGGGCGGACCCATTTTGACACTTCTGGTCTGGTTCAATCTCAAGGGACGCCACTTTGTAAATGTAATGGCCGACTCGCTGAAGGCCTTGTTTTGCAATATTTTTTTGTCGTACATTCCGGTTTTTCTCCTTTGCGTTCCGTATTTCATACCGGCGGCTTCTACGCATAACCCTCAAGCCGCATCATGGTTGTAAAAATTATACGCTTATTTGTAATTTAAATAAAATCATTGATATCCACGTCTATATAACGCGGTCTCCACATTCTGTCTTTGAATTCAAAGGGACAGGTTGCGTCATAAATTGCCTTGTGAGCAATGCCGTCGTCATACAGCGTCTGATCATAATATTTCTTCGCAGTGGGATCTCCGATATGACATCTTATGCCCGGGATTGTAATCATGTCCTTATCCGGACGGAATCTCGTTGTCAATGCCCATTCAACGTCGTAGGGGTCGAAAATATCCACGTCATCATCAACTAAGAATACATTCTTTACCTCCGGCAGCACGGCAAACACACTCAAGGCCGCGTGACGCTGGTTGCCCTCATCCTTCAGGCTCTTCTTGCAAATCTGAAGAATCATGTTGAACTTACCGCCGCCGCTCGGGGGGGCATAGGCATTCTTAACCAGTCCCGGAAGAGCCTTGTCGAGGAAAGCCAGCGCCGAAGCTTCACTTGGAATGCCGGCCATGTTTACATGCTCTTCACTCTGACCGATGCAGCATTGCCAAATGGCATTTTTGCGCTTGGTAATCGCCTTTACCCGGAACACCGGAATCTTTCTGCTGGGGCCTGCGTAACCCGGAAACTCCGGCAACGCCCTGCCCGAGCCCGTGGAATAGTCCTCCTCAAGGAGCTCGTCCGGCCACATTTCACCTTCTATTACGTACTCCGCATTGGCAATGCACAACTCATCTATGGCCTTACACCTTGTAAGCTCAACCGGAGTCCCCCTCATAGCGCCTGCAATTGTCAGCTCGTCAAAGCCCAGAGGTGTTGTCGGCGGTTCAAAGCAGGAAGCCAGGTAAATGGCGGGGTCAATTCCGACACTGACCGAAACCTGAAGCGGCTCGCCCTTCTTATGGGCCTTGTCCTTAAATACTCCGAGATGCCTGTGACCGCCAAAGCCGACCGTCATCCTGTCTTTATCCTGAATGCACATGCGGTGGATTGCGGCGTTTTTTGAGTTTCTGTCGTCAGGGTCGGATGCGTAAAGGAGTCCCATGGTTACAAATGAGCCGGCGTCCGTCGGTGTGGTAAATATCGGCGGCAGGATCTTTCTTATGTCAAAGTCCGGATCCGTTGCAAGATATACCTCCTCCTGGCATTTTGCCTGTTCGTTTGGAATCTCAACCGGATCAACAGCCTTGTTTAACGAATCAAGATAAAATCGCCCCAGATTCTCCATGTCCGTTTCGAGAAGATGTGCAACCCTCTCTCTGGTTCCCACAACGCCGATTGCTATCTTGGTTTCGGGAAATCCCTTTATTTTATTAAAAATCATCATCGGTCCGATTTTTGTGGGTCTGATGCTGGTTCCCCCGACACCTACCTTATGGTAAATGCCGGTAAGCTGGCAATAGGGGTCAACCTCCTTGTTGCACTCAAGAACCTCGCCCGGAATTTTCTTAAGTGCTTCCAAAGCCGATCTCAAATCATATATTTTGTTGCTCATGAGAATACCTCCTGTATAAAAAATACTTAACCAATCTCTTTTAATTTAATTGTAAAGGCCGTCAAAGCCTAAAATCCAATAAAACTATATTATTGTTATTATAACAGTCATTTATGTTGTTGCATTATTTATTGTTTTGTTATAAAATAAATTTATAAATAATGTTGGGAGGGTATTGTGGAATTATACCAGCTTGAATACTTCAGGACGCTGTGCAAATACGGCAACTACACTCAGGCGGCTGCGGAACTAAATATTACCCAGCCTGCCCTGTCCATGTCTATAAAGCACTTAGAAAAAGAATTCGGCGACATTATTAACCGTCAGGCCAAAAGTTTTACTTTGACGGAAAAGGGCGAGGCATTGCTCAACTGGGCAACGGTGATTCACAATGACATCACCAATCTGCGTTCCGAGCTGAACACCATCACCAGAGAAAGCAGGGAGCTGTTAAGGCTTGCCATGCCTATTCCTCTGGTTCCTGAGGTGCTGGCAAAGGTTATCCCTGAATTTTCATATTCCCATGCCAATGCAACCCTTAATATTCTTCAGGAAGGACACACAGCCATTGTCACCGGCCTTATGTCCCGAAAAATTGATATAGGCATTGTCTGCAAGGAAATGACCAATTCCCTGCTTAGCTATGTCCCATATAAAAAGGTTGAATATTGCGCATGTTTTTCTCCCGAACACCATTTTAACGACTGTGAATACATTACCCCTGACATGCTTATGGAGGAAAAACTTTATATTTCAAGCATCCAGAATACCATGACCGCGGCAATCCAGACATATATGACAGGTTACGAAAACCCGCCTATCCATTACATCAATGCCTACCCGGACAGCATCTCTTCCTTGGGACATGACGGCGCCGGTATAGTATTCTTCCCGAAACATGCCTGCCCTGCCCATAGCGCTCCCCTTAATCCGCCGCTGTTCGGCGAGCTGGTTATCGCATGGCGTAAGGATGATCCCCTATCCACCCTGCAGCAGGAATTCATAAACGCAATACTTGTCCACAAAAATACTGCCTGATAAAAAGGTCCGGCCGCAAGGAAATATTTCCCTGCAGCCGGGCTCCTTTCACAATTTCAAGAACAACCTTTCTTCGGACAAAATCTTTATCCTTTTAATATACTATTGTGTGCGTCCCGCCTATATACTGACCGTCCGGCCATGGGAAACCGCTTCTTTCCTTTGGATTACGAGACTCAAGGATCTCTTGCGGCATAATATTAAGGTCGGGTCTGTCTGATGCAAATGTGCAACCTGCAGGAACAGGCAGCTTGTACAGACGAGCCGCATTGCCGCCGACAATAAGGTTAATCTCATCCTGTGTGCAAAGGTTGAGATCCTTAAGTCTGTGTATCTGATGAGTAGCCCATCCGAGCCAGTCGGGCTGATAGTTGGTCGGCTTCTGCTTGGTCCAGATCCAGTTGTTTCTGTTATAGCTGAACTTGTTTGATTCTGAAAGAACTGTTCCATGTACAATCTGCGGATACCACAAATGCGAGCCCGTATCGCCGCCGCCCCATATAAGTTTGGCTGCGCCAAGTTCCTCCGACCTGAGGGCGAACTCATAATATTCAGCCTTCCAGTAACCGGTCTCAAGGTAAACGTTTTCAAAACGACTTGCCATCTCTACGGTCTTCTCAATGTCAACAGCCTTGCTGCCGCCGCCGTGAGCAATTATAAGCTTGAATTCGGGATACTTTGAGCAGATGCAGGCCAGCATTGTCAGGGGCTCTTCAAGATTGAAGCTCGAAAACTCATGTGCATAGCATGGGATGTCATGGGCAATGCAGAATTCCGCTGTCAGGCACCACTCCTCGAATCTCTCCTTCTTGGAGGGCATGTCCCTTACGCATCCAAGCGATCCGGGGCAGAACTCACCGACACCGACAAAAAATTCCTTGTCGGGGCCTGTGAAATATTCCTCAAGCTCCTTGATAGCATCATCGATGTTCCATTTTCTCTTGCCGTGCATCGCATCAAGACGAAGCTCTGTCTCAACTGCGCAGGTGCGGAATTTGTCAGGATGCTTTTTGCAGATATTCGCATATTCGCTTGAATGTGTTCCGTTGAATGACGGAAGCAGAATACCCATGTCTACACCGTAGACATTCATGTCATAAAGGGCCTCTTCAGAGTTGTCACATGACTCAACCTCCTGGTTGAAACCGCCCACTTTGCTGCCCTTGTTTGTTACGTCTTTTTTGCCGCAATGAATATGTCCATCAACGACGAATCTTCCGATTTTCATATAAACCCTCCTTAAAATTGCTTTTTGCGGTGCTGCAATGCATATGCTCTGCAGCACCGCTCTTCTTTCATTGTGATTATATTGACATTCAACGTCAAAAATCAAGTCACCGTTTATTATGGGTTTATAAAATTCGGTTATCGTAACAAGTGCGGATACAGCCTGTCAGTTCGCCCCCTTACTGTATAATCTCTTATCTGCTTTTGAAATCCTTTTCGATGTCTTCTGCCCAGTTTTCATCCAGGGATTTGCTTGCTCTGAAACTTCCAATTGTTTTAGATACCGTTTCATATAACACCCTGGTTCCCTTTGCGTCCGCATGATAATCAACCGCCCGGTCTCTGTCAATTCCGTACTTTGCGGCGGTCTCTACAGCATCTATGTTGGCGCCGATAAAAAGAAACTCCCAGTTATGCTTCTTTTTCTGCCGTTCAATCATTTCCCTGACCTGCTCTGCTCTGTATTCACGGCTGGCATTTTCCTTTCCGTCTGTCGTAATTACAAACATGGTGTGCTCGGGCACTTCATCGGGGCGGGCGTGCCTGTGGATGTTTTCAATGTGGTTGATTGCCCCGCCGATTGCATCAATAAGGGCGGTACTGCCACGGACAAAATATTCTTCTTCCGTCATTTTCGGAATCTCCGTCAGGGATATTCTGTCATGGAGAACTTCGGATTCGTTGTCAAAAAGAATCGTGGAAACGTAGCATTCTCCCTCCTGGCTCTTTTGTTTTTCAATCATCGAATTGAATCCGCCGATGGTATCCTTCTCAAGACCGCCCATTGAGCCGCTTCTGTCCAGGATGAACACTAATTCCGTAACGTTGTTTTTAATCTTGTTTTCCATAATTATTCCTCCTACAAAGTATAAATGACTTGTTATGGTCACATTTTACATGAAATGATTATAGTATTGGTCGCTTTGAATGCGACATCTTCAAGCACCTGTCGCTACGGAACATGCAGCCTTTCTATGCTCTCAGCGGATTCTGATTAAAAGCATAAAGCGCCTCATTTATTTCTTGAATATCATATTTCTTTTTTTCAATGAAATACTCTATTATAAGGTCAAATTTGCTGCTGCGGGAAAGAGCGTATCCGGCCTTCATCAACAGCTCCCTTGCCTCCTCAAGATCCAGCTCCAATGCGATGGCAAAGGCAATTGTCGTAGGTTTGCTGGGCCTGTAATTAATATCGCTCCTGATTTTAGAGAATAATTTTCTGTCGATATTGGCTCTTTTGTAGCACTGAACATCGCTGATGCCCAGCTCGTCAATTTTCCGGAGGAGCATTTGGGAAAAGCTTTCATCAATCTGCTTCACATAATCTCCGATTGATGCGGAGACAGACTTATGGCCTCCGGGCGAATGCCGGCTGAATTCGGCGTCAGCCCTTTTCTTTCTAAAGATCGCCCCGCCGCCTTCTTCATCCTCAAGAATTGCTGCGTCTCGGAGAGAAATTTCTTCTGCCGGAGGCGCACTGCGGCCAGGCTTTAAGGTCTCCTCACACACCTGCACATACCTTTTTTCAACAAATGTGCTGATGTCCGCAAGCAATTCTTCGCTTATGGAAAAAGTTTTATTATGTTGGATTCCTTTAAATGGCATCAGAATTCCCTTCCCTTCCTGACATCCTCAAGAAGCTTTATTGCCACCTTGACAAATTGCTCGGCTGCTCCCTTGGCAAAGGCGGATTTCTTTGTCTCGCAGGTGCCTGTTCCGTTATTAAAGTCATATGCCTCAAGATGGCCGAAGTATTTTCCGTCACCATTCAGGAAGCTGACAAGAATCGTAACTTCATAGGGTGATGCGGCCTGAATCTGCATGCCCGTTACGCAGTCCATTTCCTGCTTAAAACCCAAAAATGCCAAATCTCCCAAGGCAAGGGCATCCGCCGTCACTTCTATGAAGCCGTCCTCCGCCTTATTTGCATAATCAAAAGACGCCGCCCCAAGGCAAACCTTCGCCCTTTGTATGGTGCAGTTGATTCCGGCTGCAGTCCGGACGGCATCGTCCCCAAGTTCTGCTCCCAGGCGATCAACTATTCGTATACCCTCGTCAAAGCCGATGTCTGTCAGACCCCATTTTCCATCCTTGTCAAAGGCAAAGTACTGCGCGGTTTCTCTCGGATATTGGTCGCCTGCGGCCGGCATACAAAAAATGCAGGGCACGCCGAACTCTTCCTCTACAAGCTTGCACGCATGCCCCGTAACCTCTGTATTTACCCGGCGGTTTCCCACAGTCTTGCCTGTGGTGCACAGGGCTGACGGCTTGGTGCCATGGCTCATGAAAAAGCCGATATCCTTCCCCGTCCGGACGGATTGAAACCTTAACATGGTTAATGTCCTGTCCGTTTCAAGCCGGCTGCCCCTTCCGTAATACGGTCCCCCTTCCACACCCGGAGGATTTTCTATGTTTTTATTCTCACTTACAAAGCTTTCGCCCCGTCCATATCCCATAAGGGCCGGCTCGAAGCTTTCCATGGCGCCTGTCGCGGCTTCCCTAACAGCGGCTTTACATATTTCATCATAAACAACGGCTTGCCGAATGTCTTTCGGTCTGTGCATAAAGCCGAACTGGTGGGTTGTATGTACCCAAACATTCTCCGGTTTAACCTTGCAAATTTCGCTGACGATGCTCTTGGTATATGCCACCTGATCGGGGGGTGACTGTGCAACCTCCAAAGCCACTATTGCGGCCCTTTCCCCGTCCTCAAGAAGAAGTATTCTGGTACACAGATTGTCGGTAATTTCACCTTTATTTCCCGTAAAGGTATGAACAATACCGTTGAAGCCGTCCTCGTAGCCGATTATATTTCCTTTTTCATCCTTAAGCTCAAAGAAGTCCTGCGGGAAAACCATGCAGGCCATGCCTGCCCCTGTGCTCAAACCTTCAAAACTGTCTGTAAATATAGCGTCACCTTTTTCTCTGTGATTAGTTTTTGTGCTTCCCGATTCTCCTCTGAATCAGCTTAACCATTTCCACTATGGGGATTATCCAGGCCGCAAGCGCAATTGCGATTACATACTCAATAAATCCTATCCTTGCAAAACCGAAGGCATTCGCCAGCAGCGGTATCTGACACACAAGAACGGTTATTGTAAGGGCGACAATCGCGGATAACAGCAGAGCTTTGTTAAAAGAGTGCAGCCTGAAAATGGACTTTCTCTGAGACCGCATGTTAAAGCTGTGGAACAGTTCCACAAACGAAAGCGAAAGAAAGGCCATAGTCATCCCATGGGTACTTTCTGTTATTGCCCACACGCCTTTTTCAATATAAGCTCCAATAAAATATGCCGCAAGTACCAGTACCGAAACAATCAGACCCTGATAAACAATGTCTACACCCATTCCTCCGGCGAACAGGCCCTTCCTGGAGTCTCTCGGCTTTTTGTTCATAACATCCGGTTCTGCTTCTTCCAGACCCAGTGCCAGTGCCGGGAAACAGTCGGTAATCAGATTAATCCAAAGCAGATGAACGGGCTTCAATATGGTAAAGCCTAAAAGCGATGCCACAAATACCGCAATAACTTCACTCATATTTGATGCAAGAAGGAACTGTATGGATTTGCAGATATTGTCATAAATCCGTCGTCCCTCCTCCACGGCGCTTACTATGGTCGCGAAATTGTCGTCAGCAAGCACCATATCCGCCACATTCTTCGTTACGTCGGTGCCGGTAATTCCCATACCCACGCCTATATCGGCGACCTTGATTGAAGGAGCGTCATTTACTCCGTCGCCTGTCATTGCCGTAATACAACCCTTTGCCTGCCATGCGTTTACAATGCGTGTTTTATGTTCGGGCTGAACTCTGGCATAAACGCTTATATTCTCCAATTCCGCCGCAAATTCTTCATCATCCATTGCGCTGAGCTGTGCTCCCGTTATGGCTTTCTTTCCTCCGTCTAAGATTCCCAGCTCACGGGCTATTGCTATGGCAGTGCCTATATGGTCACCGGTAATCATAATGGGCGTTATTCCGGCTTCCCGGCACTTCACAATTGCGTCGTGGACCTCGGGTCTTACCGGATCAATCATTCCCTCAAGACCGACAAAGCACAGGTCCTGCTCAAGGAACTGCCACTCATAGCTTGAGGGCTCGCTTTCCCATGTTCTTTGGGCACAGGCCAGCACCCTGAGGGCGCGGTCCGCCATCTGCTCGTTCCGACGGAAAATCTCATTTCTGAATTCATCCGTCATAGGAACGGGAACCCCGTCCTTAATATAGTGGGTGCAAAGTTTTACCACCTCATCCGGAGCGCCCTTGGTAAATTGTATATATCCTTCATCGGCAGTGTGTACGGTGGACATCATTTTTCTCATGGAATCAAACGGTGCCTCACCGCATCTGATAAATTTTGCCTTTAAAGTCGGCTTGTCTTGACCCAGCTTATTTGCCCACTCAACAAGGGCTGCCTCGGTGGGCTCTCCGACAACACTGCCGTCGCTGTTCATCTCGGCATCCGTACACAGAGCCATGCCGGCGGACATATATTTTTCATCCTCACAGAAAAAGTCCACAACCGTCATCTTGTTTTGAGTCAGCGTGCCCGTCTTGTCAGAGCAGATAATCTGGGCGCAGCCCAGTGTCTCCACAGCGGTAAGCTTTCTGATGATGGCGTTCTTCTTTGACATATTGGTTACACCGATTGACAAAACTACGGTAACCACTGCCACCAGTCCTTCCGGAATTGCGGCAACCGCAAGGGAAACGGCAATCATTAATGAGTCTATGACCAGCTCAAAGTTCAGACCGTCCGACCTTATCAGCTGCACCGCAAAAACAACTGCGCATATTGCCAGCACAAGGACCGTAAGCACTTTGGAAAGCTGGGTAAGCTTGATCTGAAGAGGTGTTTTCCCCTCGACAGCTTGAGCCAGAGCCCCGGCAATTTTACCCATTTCGGTCGACATACCTATGTCCGTAACCACCATGGTACCCCTGCCGTAAACCACAGCGCTGCCCATGTAGGCCATATTTCTCCTGTCGCCGAGAAGAACATCCTTCTCTCCTTCTATTATAGAAAGGGCATCTGTTTTTTTGGTTACGGGAACCGACTCGCCTGTCAGCGCAGCCTCCTCCACCTTCATGCTGGCGACTTCAAGTATTCTGCCGTCAGCGGGCACGGCATCCCCGGCTTCAAGAAATATGATATCTCCGGGAACAAGGTCCTCGCTGTGAATTGTGATTATCTTGCCGTCACGCAGCACCTTGGAGGTGGCGGCTGACATCTCCTGCAGGGCCTCAATGGCTTTTTCCGCCTTGCTCTCCTGATATACTCCCAGTACCGCATTGATTAAAACCACCGCTAAAATAATTATTACATCCACAAAACTCTCATTCTTAACAATGGCAAGAACGGCTGAAACAGCTGCGGCCGCCAAAAGAATGATAATCATCGGATCTGCCAGCTGCTCAAGAAATCTTCGGATGATTGATTTCTTCTTGCCTGCCTCAAGACAGTTTTTGCCGTATGTCTCCTGCCTTGCTGCAGCTTCCTCGCTCGTCAGGCCGGCCATTGTGGCATTCAGGTGCTGAAGCACCTGCTCTTTTTCTTCACAATAAAATCTCATATCTGGCTCCTTTGTGCTTTTTTCGGGTTCCTGTTATGATTCAAGTAAAATCTCCGTCCTACTACAGTTTCCGGGGTAATTAAAAAACTCAGGTATATGTATATAATCATACCTGAGTCAAATTCTGCAAAAGACCTCACGTATGACAATACCTTCATACATGAGTCTCGCGATTTAAAGCAGAACGAACCGTGTGGTGTGTTGACCATTCTGCTACGTGAAGACACGCCCGCTACTCCCCCATGGAACTTACGGAAAATAGTAATATACTTTCAGGCAAATGTCAATCAAAAAAGGATTCGTTCGTGTAAACGAACAAATCCTTTAATGCCGGCGGCCGGGATCGAACCGGCACGATATTGCTATCACGGGATTTTAAGTCCCGCACGTCTGCCTATTCCGTCACGCCGGCATATGATATATGCCAATCCGCCAAAACCGTCGCAGGCAAAATATTGTCGTCAACGACCCGTAAGGGATACAAACCCGGAGCCTCCGCCGTGACAGGGCAGCGCTATAACCAACGGAGCCATTGAACCGATTATCGGAGAACAAAAAGTCCCCGCAGCCTGAAAAGTGGACCCTCGGGGACTCGAACCCAGGACCGACCGGTTATGAGCCGGTTGCTCTAACCAACTGAGCTAAGGGTCCATATAATAAAAGCCGATGGAGGGACTCGAACCCCCAACCTGCTGATTACAAATCAGCTGCTCTGCCAATTGAGCCACATCGGCATGCGAAACATCTTTGGCGCAGGCAGCTGATTTGTAATCAGTCCGCTCTGCCCTTCGCCACGGGCGTTCGTCAAATGTCCGTCTATGACGGCCGCTTGACTCTCTTGCCCTCGCGGGAATTGAGCCACATCGGCATGCGAGACATCTTTGGCGCAGGCAGCTGATTTGTAATCAGTCCGCTCTGCCCTTCGCCACGGGCGCTCGTCAAATGTCCGTCTATGACGGCCGCTTGACTCTCTTGCCCTCGCGGGAATTGAGCCACATCGGCATGCGAGACATCTTTGGCGCAGGCAGCTGATTTGTAATCAGTCCGCTCTGCCCTTCGCAATGACCCCAACGAGACTCGAACTCGTGTTACCGCCGTGAAAGGGCGGTGTCTTAACCGCTTGACCATGGGGCCGCACAAACTCTGCGACTCGACTAAGGCTCAGACCGCGCTAACGCTTGCTTTCGTCAAGTCTCCTTGCAGAACTTATTTACTAAGTTCGCGCCGCACTTTGCTTGCGCTCACTAAGTGATTAAACTCCTCGAGTAGGGCTCGAACCTACAACCCCTCGGTTAACAGCCGAGTGCTCTACCATTGAGCTATCGAGGATTGTTCAAAACGAGGCTTGCACCCTCAAAGCCGCAAAAGAAATATCAATGCGCGTCACCAGATCGGTCTGACGGCCTGACGGTCAACTCCTCGACCTATTAGTAACAGTCAGCTACATGTGTTGCCACACTTACACCTCTGTCCTATCAACCTTGTCGTCTTCAAGGGGTCTTAATCCTTTCGGATGGGATATCTCATCTTGAGGGGGGCTTCACGCTTAGATGCCTTCAGCGTTTATCCCGTCCCGACTCGGCTACGCTGCTATGCACTTGGTAATACAACAGCTGCACCGGAGGTCGGTCCACCCCGGTCCTCTCGTACTAAGGGCAGATCCTCTCAAATATCCTTCGCCTACGCCGGAT
>JBMNRD010000004.1:0-240924 GCA_050944475.1 Lachnospiraceae bacterium | reverse complement strand
AACATCATTCCAATGAGCACCTTTGGGTACCTGAAACCGATGATTTTCTTCAAACTCTAAGGCTTCCTCATCGCCAAATTGCTCTAGAATTTTTTGACACTCTTCGTCATAAACATCGCTGATTCTTTTAAAGAAAAGCAGCGGGAAAATGTATTGTTTATAAGCTCCTGCATCTATACTAGAACGAAGAAGAACAGCTGAATCCCATAAATATGTTTGCAATTCATCTATTGTAATGCGATTACTCATTGACATATCCTCCTTCAAGCAATAATTCCATCATTGTTTTTTCAGCCTCAATCATTTTTTCAAGTGCGTCAAAATACTGTTTTCTTACTTCAGCTGGAGGAGTAATTTCTTGTTCTTTTCTTTCGATATAATTATTGATCGCTAGACTATAACCCTTATCTTTGACTTCGGGAATCGTGACCACTTTTACTTTTTCAATAACATCTTTATAATCGCCATACAAATTGTAGACCTTGTCTACGTCATTGTCGGTCATTATATTTTGTGCTCGTTGTGCTGTGAATATATCAGAACCATCGATCATACATATACGACCTTTATGATCATTTTTCTTGTTATTGTTTAGAAAAAGAATACAAGCGGATACTCCAGTTGAATAGAACACGCCGCTTACCAGTGTAATAATGCATTCTAGCTTGTCTGATTCAATCAGTTGTTTGCGAATTTCTGCTTCTCTACCCCCACGGAATAGTACACCTTGTGGTAAAACAACAGCACAACGGCCGGTTTTCTCGTCCATCGACTTCACCATGTGTTGCAGCCATGCAAAATCAGCATTGGAGTCAGTTGGGGTCCCCCAAATGTTTCGACCATATATATCTGTACTAAATTGTTGTGAACCCCATTTTTTCAACGAAAAGGGAGGATTCGCTACAACGCAATTGAAAGTTTTTAATTTACCTTTCTCAAGAAAATTAGGGGAACGTAGTGTATCACCTTGTGTAATCTTAAAATCCTTTGCACCATGCAAAAACAAATTCATTCTAGCAATTGCAGATGTAGATAGATTATTCTCCTGACCATATATTCGGCCATACGTCATTTTATCGTTTTTCATGTACCGTATGGCTTCTATCAGCATTCCTCCAGTCCCGCAAGCTGGATCATAGACTGTTTCACCAATCTTTGGATCCAGAAGCATGATGAGAAGTTTGACAATGGAGCGTGGGGTATAAAATTCACCAGCATTCTTTTTTGATAAATCAGCAAATTTCTTAATCAGAAATTCATAACTATCTCCCATAACATCAGCCGAGTAATTCGCATTACCAACTTTTATTTTTGACATATGTTCTATTAAATTTTTTAGTCTCTCGTCTGAGAGTTTAGTTTTGTCAGTCCAATTAGCATCATCAAAGCTACTAAATACACCACTTAAAGTATCGGGGTTAGCACGCTCAATACCATTCATTGCTTTGACGATTGCAACACCAACATTTTCACTTGCTTCCCTGACATTTTGCCAGTGGCATCCCACAGGAATATCAAAACTGTGGTTCTCGGGAAATCTAGCATACTCCTCATCTCCACCAGAGCGCTCAAGTGCATCTTGAGTTTCTTCGTCGTAAACATCACTAATTCTCTTAAAAAAGAGGATTGGGGTCACATAACTTTTATACTCATCTTGGTTTATTGGTCCTCGCAGAATATTACAAGCCTCAAATAGATGATTAAATAGTTGCTGGCTTGTCGTCTCTTCATTTGTAGGAATCGAATCATTTAGTTCTTTCTCTGCTATTTCTACAGAGGACTGCATCATAGTTTTTCTATTCCCAGTCTGCACTTTGGTCTCTGCATTTCTTTCGATGCCAATACTACCGACTGAATTGATTTTTTCCATCTTTGATGGATAATTATTTTCAAACTCTACCAAAATCTTAAGTAGGCGCTCGTCAAGGAAGGTCAGAGCATGTTTTCTAATATCTGTAGGTATTCCATAGTAAGCTCCTGCGATACCACCTGTAATAGCTGCAATGGTATCGCTATCGCCACCAATTGATATGGCGTTACGAATTGAATCTTCAAAATTTTTCGACTCGAAGAAAGCTTCCAAGGCTTGAGGAACAGTTCCCTGACAGCTCTCATTAAACTCATGATTATCACGTGTTTCATCAAGGGAAAAATTCAACGGGTAATAATTCTTTGTTATATAGTCGCGAATCTCTAGCAAATTCTTTCCAGAACGCGCCAGGAAGATAGCAACAGCTGTTGCCTCTGCACCTTTTATCCCCTCAGGATGATTGTGTGTTACTTCTGTCACAGCTTTTGATAGTTGTTTCACTTCTTCCAGGGTATTTGCTACGAAGCCACATGCACTGACACGCATCGCTGCCCCATTACCATAGCTGTTATATGGTTTTGGATTGTCAGAATATATCCATTCTCTGAAATGCCCACCATATCCACAGTTTGGGTAGTGTTGTCCGATATTCTGCATATACTTTACAGCATTTTCGGACAGGTCACTATAATCCGACTTGCTTTCTAACAGCGCTTTAGCTATAGCTAAAGTCATTATGGAATCATCGGTAATACTACATTTATACGTTAATAAATCAAATTGCTTACTCTTGTTATTATTCCATTCAAAACGGGAACCCACGATATCCCCGATAATAGCTCCTAACATAATGATACCTCCTATTAAAGTTCTCGTAGCTTATCTAAAACTTTATTCCAGCGCTTTTCAGCAACCTCAACAGTTTCTTTGTAGATTTCTAACTCTTTTTCATATTCATCAGCCTTCATATGTTGTTCTTCAATTGAAGGAACAGGTATTTCCAAGGCATTTAAGTCTTTGTAACTGATATTAATTACTGTACTTCCTTGTTGTACACCACTTATCATCTTTTGCCCAAGAGGGCTGTCTAAGAACAATTTTAAATACACGCTGCTAAGCATCTTTACTTCAGGTCGGATTACAATGATGTTAGATGAAGCGATGCATGGATAGCTCTGCTCGCGAAAGATAGAGGTTCTAATTGCAGTTCCTCTTGCAGGTATTAGTACGTCACCTTCTTTAAGAATGTAGTTTGAAATCTTACGTTCTTCTTCATCAAAGTGATCTAGACTATCATAATCAATATCGTAATCACCTATATTCGAGATGTTAACGACACCAACACTTCCGGTTGGGTCTTTTTTTGATACTGATTTTCCTCGGAAAACTTCAGCAACATCTCCCAAAGCAATTTTACGAATAGATGATTCTTGGAATTTTATCCACTCTTCATCTTGCTGAGAGAATATTTTATTTATACTCCAATCACCAAGTTCCTCAAGTTCCTCTAACATAACGAATGTTTCTTCATCGATAATAAATTTATTAGCCATATCACGTTTGTTCTTACGAGGACCAGATTTATATCGACGGACTATCACATCATCATCACCTGGCTTGGTATTTACAACGTCGATAAGGTAAGTTTTAATCCCTGTTCCTTCAAACGCACCTTCTGGAAGTTCTGTAATTTCTTTTAAGCAGTAAGTCTGTTGAACAAACTGCCTAAGCACTCCAATCTTTCCATGAGCAAATGTGATTCTAGCCGGCATTGTGATTATAAGCTCACCACCATTATTTGTATGAAGAAGCAGGTTTTCAAGCGCTACCGCATCTTGATCTCTACTCATAAAATTTTCATCTTCAGCAAGATTTCTTGTTCCGAAATTAGGTACAGAGAATATAAGATCGTAACGACTGTTTGTGAAACCGTATTGATATATACTTGCATTCAATATTTTTACATTTTTATAACCAGCAAAAATTCTGTTAATTATGTGAAAACTGATTTTTTCTTCAGTTGTAATGGTATAGTTGCAACCAGGATGTTCATCGATTAGTTTCTTTAGATTTGGAGCAAATTTTTCCCCTTCGGCAATAAGAACCTCATCTGCGTCAAGTTTAAAGCGACTGCCGTACTCTTCAGATAGAGCATTAGAAATTACTGAGTACCCACCATATCTTCTATCACTCTGGGCAATAATCAATTCCCAGTTGACCTCTCCCTTAAAAACATCATAGGCATTATACACTCTGGTAAATTGTGTCTTATCTCTAAACGGGTTAATAATATCGAGCCTATCTGCAACTGTCAGCATAGTCTCGTAGATTCGCTCTTCTGAATCATCATAAATATTTTTGTCAAAGTACTCTTCCTTTGTTTCAGCCACAAGAAGCGCAGCAGGAAGATAGGAGTCACTCTCAGTAAACCCTCTAAATAAATCTAAGTATTCAAAGGTGTTTTTTTCAATCTCGTTAGTCATAATTCATTTTTCCTCCTTACCAATAGCTGATTTGATAAATCAAGAATATCACGGTTTAACAAATTTGTCAATCGCTAATTTAACTTTTGGTACTTGAATACCAAATTAATATAAATTGCACCGTGGATATTGGCGTAAAAATACGGATGCGTTTATTTAATGATTGGCACCGGATTTTCTGGATAGCTATTTTAATTGCCTTCCACGTGCATATATATTTCAATTTCAACTTTCAATCTGATAGTCACATTGTCAACTCACTATTATTTTGCCAACCATCTTATCAACTCACTTAGTCATCGACGATATTTGTTGATGATTTTTCAAATTCACCAATCTTTGATAACTTCCCTAAAAGCAAAAAACCGTGATTACCCTTCCGGCTTAAAACCAGACCTCAAATCACGGAAAGCCTTTATTTACTTGTCTTATTACACTTTTATTTATCCACCCTTGACATCAATACCACCGTCTCAACATGAACCGTATGCGGAAACAGATCCACCGGAGTTGCCTCAACCAGCTTGTATTTTTCACTTAGTATTTTCACATCACGGGCCAGCGTCGCGCTGTCGCAGCTGACGTAGACTATTTTTGCCGGCGCAACTTCCATGATTGCCTCAAGAAGGGAAGCATCGCAGCCTTTCCTTGGCGGGTTAACCACTACAACGTTGGCGCCGGCTTTGCCGCCCCGCACAGCTTCTGCGAACACTTCCTCCGCCGGACCGCAAAAGAATTCGGCGTTGGTGATGTCGTTAAGCCGGGCGTTGCAGGCAGCATTATCGATAGCAGCGGGAACTATTTCCACGCCATACACTTTCTTTGCCCGTTGAGCCAGAAAAAGTGAAATCGCGCCGATGCCGCAATATAAATCCCACACCGTCTCTTCACCGGTAAGACCCGCATATTCCAGTGCTTTGTCATAAAGCTTGCGGGCTTGCATGCTGTTTGTCTGGAAAAATGACAGCGGCGAGATTCTAAAAGTCAGCTCCCCGATTTTATCCTCAATATAATCATTTCCGTGGAGGCAGATTATTTTGCTGCCCAGTATTACATTGGTGTTCTTCTTGTTAATGTTCAGGCAAATGCTGTTGATTTTCGGTATTTTTTCAGTCAGGGCTTGGACAAAAGCTTTTTCGACATTTCCTCCGGCGCCGGTCAATCGGTTACCGTTTATCACAAGGCACACCATCAGTTGACCGGTCGTTGTTCCCGTTCGAATCAGGATATGCCTTACAAGACCTTTACCCGTGATTTCGTCATATATGCTGACGCCCTGCCGGGAAATGAAATCCCTAACAACGGCGGTCGCCCGGTTTGCCGCCTTTGACGATACCGGGCAATTATCCGTCGGCACGATGTAATGAGTTCTGCCGGCGTAAAATCCCGTGACCACAGTGCCGTCAGGCTTCCTGCCCACAGGAAATTGCACCTTGTTACGGTAATGAAGAGTGTCATCTTCATCCATGCCGATGATGTCGCGCATTACAAAATCCTTCTGCCCGCCGATGCGCTCCAAATTGTTCTTAACTTTGGACTGTTTGAATGCCAGTTGGGCAGGGTAGCTAAGTTGCATTATCTGGCAGCCGCCGCAGCGGGACGCGTTAGGGCAGGGCGGCGTGACACGATCTTCGGAAGGAACAATTATTTCCAATGTCTTCGCAAATCCGTATCCCTTATTCATCCTAGTTATCACGGCGCTGACTTCGTCACCGACAACTGCGTTCTTAACAAAAAAGGCATAGTCGTTATAACGCCCTACACCCTCGCCGTTGGCCCCGAGATCTGTAATTTTCAGTTGAATCCGGTCGTTTTTCCTCACAGTTTTCCCCTGTCCGGTTGCTCTTTAATTATCAAGAAAGTTCTCGATTGTTTTATAGGTCATCAGATTTACGAGGCCTCAATCAAATCTATAATGTCGCCGACGGTTTTCAACTCTTCCAAATCGATGTTCGAAAAATCCACGCCAAACTCTTCTTCCAGCATCACTGCAAGGTACAGCAGCGATATGGAGCTCATGTCCAGGTCATCCTCAAGCGAGGAGTCCCTGTTTAATGAATCCACATCGATCGATTCATCAAAGCCTCTGATAATTTCTCTTAATTTTGCTTCAATATCCATCCTGTTTCCCCTCCGCATCCGTTTTTGCCACGTCGCATTTATTCATTCGTGAAATACCGGAGTTTGCGCCGGAGCGTTATTTTTGCCAATTAAGCACTCAGTCACATTGTTTTTGCAAAATATCCCTGCAGGCCTCCATGCGCCGGTCATATTCTTCAAGAATCATGTCAATCTCATTCTTTCCCGGAAGGAACTTTTGTGTGTAGTCGGCTATGTTGACAGGTTTTCCGAAAACAACCTTGTGCCTCAGCCAAAAACGCTTTCTTTTCCCGATATATGTCGGAACGATGGGGACCTTTGCCATAGCGGCGATAAGCACCATGCCGCCCTTTGCGCCGTCTCCGTCAATATGGCCCTGCGGGAATAATCCCAGTAGAGAACCGTCCTTCAAAACCGCCGCACATCTTTTTATGCCTTCAAAGTCGGCTGTAGTGCGGTCAAGCTTAATACAGCCTGCGGCGTTAAGCAGCCGCCCTTTGAAGCCCGTCATAACCTCTTCGCTGGCAGTATAAAAAAACCGTCTGTTCCAGAAGATTGAATTCAGGATAAGGGGGTCTGAAAAGCCGACGTGATTTGCCGCAATCAGAGCACCCTTTAATGCCTTTATTTCTTCAGGACTCACATTATCGGCGTACAGCTTCTTCACCCTGAAATGCAGAATCAGCGGTGAAAGAAATACATTGCCTATGTCGATGGTGAGTTTTCGCCAATTTGAAACATTACTCATCGGTTCCCGTTTGTTCCTTTAATTTCTTTTCAAGTTCCAGTATTCTTGCAAGCAGGTAATCATTACAGGCTTGAATCTCTTCACGTGACGGGTGTTCGCTTTTGCAAATATCGCGCAGATAAATTCTCTCACCTATCATCACGTTGTTTTTATTAAAAAATCCGTAATTTCCCTCGGTAAACACAGGAACAATTTCCGCATCTGCCGCCAGCGCAATCATTACGCAGCTTGGAGCAAATTTGGACATTTTCCCGTTCCGCGGCAGCTGCCCCTCGGGGAAAATACCGATCCTCTCACCCTTCTTCAGCAAATCCACGCATTCATCAATAAAGCTGAAGTCGTATGTCGTGCGGTTAACCCTTATACAGCCGAGTGACTTCAAAAGCCAACTCATAAAGGCGCCCTTTTCGTAGATAACCTCAGCTATAAGAAAATGCACCGGCGCCCTGAAGAACATTACCAGATACAAAGGGAAGTCCCACAGTGATTTATGATTTGACATAAGGATGGTTCCTTTGGGCAAATATGTGCTCTGGGCAGCCTTGTTTTCATAGTGAATCTTCCAGCGGAGTATCAGCTGCGCCGGCAAAAATCCGGTGAGTTTTGTGAAATACAAAAACAGTTTATTCAATCAGTTCAAGCCTCTTTTTTCAATTTCTCTGCAAAAGTCCCGCACTGTGTGGCAGGCGCTTTCTTTGTCAAAAGTGAGGTGAATGCCCATAACTTCGTTGATTTTTATAACCAGCGAGAAATAATCCAAACTGGTGCCGTTAAGGTCGTAAATGAAATGGTCATCCATATAAATGTCTTCTGCCGCAACGTCTAAGAATTCGGCGAAGGCATCCCTGGCTTTAACGGCAAGTTCGTTTAAGGGGTCTATAGCCTCCCGGCCCGACACACGTCCTTCAAGAACATCGGCAAACGGATAAATTTTTATGCTTCCGTTTGCAAGCCCTCTTTTCAGATAGCTCCGGCTCACCTTCACTGCGGTCTCGGCGCAAATAGGATCGAAGGTGAAGTAGAATTTTCTAATCTGATATGTTCCGGGAAGCTTATCGGACTGAGCAAATGCTGCCTGCGCAGTTTCTTCAATTTTTTTCTTTGACAAGTCTCTTCCGAGCTGTATTACAAGGGCAATTTCTTCGGCGCTGCCTTCACCCTCGCCCCAAACGCACAGATTCAAAGCATGCTCGAAATCCAGATGTTTTTCAATTTCGTCGGGGTTGACGTTTTCACCGGATTCGCCGATGATACGGTCATCTATGCGGCCTTTAAGATAATAATTGCCCTCGGAATCCTCAAACGCAATGTCGCCTGTATTGTAGCGCTTTTCCATCGGAATTTCCACGCCGTTTCTTATTATTTTGACACAAATGGAATCCCCCGAAACGTAAAGTACGCCGTCTTTTTCAATCTTATAACGGACCGAATCGAAGGGTTTGCCGATGGAATTTTCGTTTCTATGCTTAACCTTGGATCTGAGCTCGACGGATGTGATACCCGTCTCGCTCATGCCATAGCCGTTGTGAAGCGGGTAGCCGAGGCCGTTGAACATATAAAGCGCAGAGTCTTTAATAAATCCGCCCCCGCTGATCAAAAATGACGGGCTGTATCCGAACAGCCGGCTTGTGATTTCCTTCATCATACGCAGGGCGATAAAACGTCCCGCATTCGGAAAGGCATTCTGAAGCTTTGTAGAGATTTCGAGGCCTTTATAAAATTTCTTTTCCTTTTTGGGCCCTTGAGCTCGCACCCGGGCCTTTACCTGTTTTTCTATGGCGTGCCATAGCATCGGCACGGCAAAAATATGCGTAACTTCAAGTTTTCTTGCCGTGGTCAGTATAGAGTCCGCAGAGTAGTCTTCTATGAAAACCATTGTTCTTGAAAAGAACGAAAACCAGAAATATACTGCCATCAGGCCGAATATATGATAGAAGGGCAGGAATGCAAGCTGTTTTAGTGAGCCGTGATAGAATTTTGCCATCAGCTTGTTTTCTTTCAGAATTCCTTCGCAGTTCATTATTTGGTTTGCAACCTGTTCGCCGGTGTAGATACAGATTACTTCGTTCAGAGTGGTCGCTGAGGTTGACAGGGCAAGTTCATTTGCGAAAGTGCCCGCAAAGTCGGGACCGTTGTCGGCGCAACCGTCGTTGCCGTTGTCTTTGCTACCGATGCCGCCGCCGACCTTGCTGCCGGATCTACTACCGTTGCCGACATCCTCGCCGCAATTTTCGTTGCTTGTCTGCCCCAATGTCATCCCGTCAATATAAATGCACGGGTAGCTTATTTCACCTTCCGCCACGGCAAATGTTATGTTAAGCGTACTGATTGCTCCCCGAGTCAGCTTCGCCGGATGCCTTCTGTTTACCAAATACGGTTTGTTTCCGCTCATAAGAATGCCCCAGAAGGCGATAATCCACCGAACACTGTTTTCCATATCGAGGGCGACATACGTATTCTTGCTTCCGATTTCGCGGCGCAGTTCATCGGCTGCTATTCGTATGCGCTTTTCGCCCTCGGCAAATGTCATAGAGCAAATATTTCTGTCCTCCAGCCACTCGGCCATTATTTCCTCAGGGCGGGAGAATGTGATTTTGAAAATGTCCTCAAGGGTTTTTTTGCTGTTTATGAGAACGTTGCAGTTGTTCTCAATTATTTCTCTGTTTCGTTTTTTCATTCGTTTGCTGTCCTTAGCGCAATTATTGTCATGTCTACAAGAGAAGTTTCTCTTAGTTTCGGGTCCATTTCCGACCCGTCAAGGATGTTGTTGGAAACCGTGAATAAGGAGAGGGCTTTTTTGCCGGCCTGAGCTGCGTTCGCATACAGGGCGGCCGCTTCCATTTCAAATGCAAGGATACCCTTTTTCGCCCAGTTTTCAACAATATTTTCCTCCATGCTGTAATAAATCTCCTGAGTCAAAACCGGTCCTACGTGAAGATTTCTTTTTCCCTTGTATTTTGCAATTACATTTTCCGCAATTGTAACGGCTTTTCTTAAGGTGCCTTTATCCGCCGCCGGAATGTAGTCCGCCGGCAGGCTGAGTTGGTTAAGGAAGGAGGAATTCGTCGGTGCCGTATCGGCAATTATCACATCCATTACATTTACATCCGGCCGGATGCTGCCCGCTGTTCCGGTTCTGATAATTAAATCAACACCGTAGAAATTAAACAGCTCGTAGGCATAAAGACCCATGGACGGAATGCCCATTCCACTGGCCATAACGGTAACGTCCTTGCCGTTCCATTTTCCGGTGTAGCCCTGTACGCCGCGGAGGTCATTTACCAGACGCGGATTTTCAAGAAAATGCGTCGCCATCCAGCGGGACCTTAAAGGGTCGCCGGGCATAATTACAACCTTTGCAATATCTTTTTTCTCCGCAGCAATATGTGGAGTCGGAACCATTTCAGACCTCCGTTCTCAAACCTTAAGCCGGTTATAGACATCCCTTTTTGAAACGCCCCTGTCAGAGGCGACCTGTTTCATTGCATCCTTTTCACTTATGCCTTTGCATGTATAGAGAGACATATGTTCTTCAAGGCTCATCTGCTGCCAGCTGTTTATCCGGGCCTTTTCCAGCTCGGCCTCGTTTGCGCCCTCTATAATAACAACCATTTCCCCCCGAGGGGAATTCTCCTCGAAGTGTCGAACGGCTTCGCTGACGGTAACAATCATCAGCGTTTCATATATCTTTGTCAGCTCTTTGCAAATCCGGATATTCCGGTCTCCCAAGACATCCAGCAATTCCTTCAGCGTCTTAACTATCCGGTGGGGCGCCTCATAAATTACAATAGTTCGGGTTTCGTCCCGGATCCTTGAAAGCGCGGCTTTCCGCTCGCTTTTGTTCACAGGGAGAAAGCCTTCAAAAACAAACTTTCCGGAAGGCAGACCGCACATGCTCAGCGCCGTCACAAGAGCACAGGCGCCCGGCAGAGAGGTGACTTCAATTCCCGCCTCTATGCACATTCTTACCAGTTCCTCGCCGGGGTCGGAAATGCCCGGAGTTCCCGCATCCGTTACCAGAGCAATGCTTTGTCCCTCTTGCAGCATAGCCACCAGTTCCTGAGCCTTGTCGTACTTGTTATGTTCGTGATAGGCGGTCAGCTTTGCTTTGATTCCGTAGTGATTAAGAAGACCCAGCGTGTGTCTGGTGTCCTCGGCGGCAATCAAATCCACCTCCTTCAGAGTCTCAACAACCCTGAAAGTGATGTCTTTGAGATTTCCTATTGGCGTTGCGCATAAGTAAAGTTTTCCGGCCATGTCAGAATCCGTAAAAATCGCAAATTTCGTCAGTATAGACGTTCTTTTCTTTATAAATAATGAGAGGCTTTTCAACCTTCATCCCGCTATTTCCCCCCAAGATCGCCTCCAGGAGAAACATGGTTGCGTCAGAGTCGGCGAAGGAATGAACCATCCTCAGCCTTTTTGGCTCAAGGGAGAAGTCTTTTAGGGTATCCAGTATTTCAGCAAGGCGTTCCGGCCTGTGAACCAAATAAAACCGGCCACCTTTTTTTAACAGGGCGGCCGTTTGTCTTGCAATGTCCTTGAATGTGCAAAGCACCTCATGGCGGGCAATGGCCTTGGCGGGATTTTGATTGGTCAGCCCGCCGCCGGACTTCATGTAGGGCGGATTGGATGTAACTACGTCAAATGTCCCCCGGCCGAACATCTCATCTGCCTTGCATATATCCCCGTGGACAATTTTTATAACTTTCCCGAGGTCATTGAGCAGAACACTCCTTCGCGCCATGTCACAGCTTTCTTCCTGTATTTCCAACCCGGTAATATCCATGGAGCCGGTTTTGGCGTGAAGCAAGATGGGAATGATTCCGGTTCCGGTTCCGAGATCAATTATCCTGTCGGCGGGCACAGCACTAACAAAGCCGGACAAAAGCACAACATCCATTCCGAAGCAGAAACCGTTTTTATTCTGGATGATGCGGTAGCCGTTTCGCTCAAGGTCGTCGATTCGCTCTCCGTCAAGAAGGTTAATGTTCATTGCTGTCTTTGCTGTCCCTTTTTATATCCTCAAGAATCTGAAGCTCTTCCGGAGTCGGCGCCTGTTTTCGGCTGCCGCCCTTGTTTTTCTTTCTGAATTTCAGCTTTCCTGCATCATATTCTCGCATTTCTCTATCTTCTTCTCCGACATCCACAAGAACCTTGATTTTCTGACGCAGGATATTGACAGAGCTTACCACTCCGTGGTATCCGTCCTCGGTGGTTGTTTCATCACCGACTCGCGGCAGTGACTTGTTAAGCTCCTTGTAGGTTTCCTCCTCGTAGCGTATACAGCACATCAGCCGGCCGCAAGCTCCGTAAATCTTTGTAGGATTGAGAGATAAATTCTGATCTTTTGCCATGCGTATGGTTACCGGCTGGAAATCCGATTGGAAGGTGTGGCAGCAGAACTCTCTTCCGCATACCCCGATACCGCCCATCGCCTTGGTTTCGTCGCGGACGCCAATTTGCCTGAGCTCGATTCTTGTGCGGTAAATGCCGGCGAGGTCTTTGACCAGTTCCCTGAAATCCACACGTCCGTCGGCCGTGAAGTAGAACAGGATTTTATTACCGTCAAAAGTATATTCGACGCTTACCAGCTTCATATCAAGCCCGTGCTTTTCAATTTTTTCCAGACAGACGTCAAAGGCCTTTTTTTCCTTTTCCCGGTTCTCCTCCGCTTTTTTATGGTCTTCCTCTGTAGCTATGCGAATGACGGGTTTAAGTGCGGCGGAAATGTCATCGTCCTTTATTTCCTTGGGGGCAAAAGCAACGCTGCCGAATTCAATGCCGCGGACGGTTTCAACAATAACCGAGTCGGTGATTTTGATATCGAGACCTTCGGGATTGAAATAGTATATTTTGCCGTTCGGTTTAAATCTTACGCCTATAACTTTTACCATAATTATTTACCTTTTTTACTGAATCTGCGGATGGAAAGCAGCAGATTCTCAAATGCGGCCTCAGCCTTTACATTTGCATTTAACCTTTCTATAGATATGTCTATTTGCAAAAAAATATTGTTTATGTCTTCGTAATCAAAGGCGCCTGCCTGCCTTGTAAGGCAAGCAACATGGCCCGGGAAAAACAGGCTTTCCGCTTCGCCGGCGTTCTTAATCAGTAATACATCCCGGAACCATTTGCGGATAATTTCGGAAATATCTGTTCGTCCTTCCTTTCCCCAAGCTGCAGCCTCGTTGAAGATACCAAGGGCGCTCATGCCGGAAATTCTCTTAAGGACAGAGACAATCCTTTCAGTCAGCTCTATTTTATCTCCGCTGCCGGCGTACTCAAGGGCTTCACCGAGATTTCCTCGGGAATAGGCGGCAATCTGCATGGCGTCCCGCTTGTTAAGGGGAAAAGCCTTCATAAGCTCTCTGCCGATTAACTCGGGAGACAGACTTTCCATGTCAAAACATATGCAACGTGACCGGACGGTCTCAAGAAGGGTGTCAGCATTGTCCGTCAGCAAAAAGATAATTCCGTAAGAGGGAGGCTCTTCGATGGTTTTCAAAAGAGCACTCTGGGCACTCTCGCTCATCAGCTGTGCATCGTCAATAATATAGAGCTTATAAGGCCCGTAAAAAGGCCTGATAACAATATCGGCAACAATCTGGCTGCGGATATCATCGACGGCTATAATATTTTTCTTTTCCCTTTCCAGCCGGATTAAATCAGGATGATTGCCGGAAGAAGTTTTTGCGCATGCCGGACAATGACCGCAGGGTCCGGCAAAAAGACTCCTCGGAGCGGGAGAGGGCATTCCCGATAAAGAAAACATGTTTGCTTGCCCGTTATCTTTCCCGGGGGATATTCTCTCACACAACAGGGCAGAGCTCAACAGGCGGACAAGAGTCTTTTTTCCGCTGCCGGCGGGCCCGTTTATTATATAAGCATGAGAAAGCTTCCCCCCGGCATGAGCCTCGGAGAAGTAATCCGTAATTCTCTTATTTCCAAGAACTTTCTTAAATTCCGACATGAGGGAATTATATCATAGACGGAAAACTTATAAAAGTCACTTTCGGGCAAATATCTCCTCCCGGATTTCTGCAAGGCAGTCATCGATTGAAACGTTTTGGAACCGTTTATTTATACCGGCCTTTACCAAATTCTCTTCGCAGAAATCTTCGCTGTCGGTAAGGAAACGGCGACACATTTCGGCATAACCGGGGACTTTCTGGACACGTTCCCTTGCGAGGGCACGTCTCAATCGTAAGCCGTCTTCCACTTCTACATAAATAGGTACGACTTTATCTTCTCCGTAATATTCACGCATTTTTACATACGATTCAAGAGTTCCGATATACAGATAATCAAAGGTGCTCAGGTCAACTTTGTCCGTGTCGACACTGAAGTAATACCAGTCGCCGTAAACCGTATGATAGACTCTTTTTTCAATGAGCCGTCCGCTTTTTTCGAAGGAAAGCAGCTCATCTTCATTGGAAAAGCGGTATTCAACTCCGTCGGTTTCACCGGCACGTATCGGCCTGGTGGTATAGCCCACATAGGGCACGAGCCCCAGGCTGTCGTCGTTAATCAATCTGTTATATATGGTGTCCTTGCCGGATGAGCTTTTTCCCATCAGGAAGAATATTTTGCCCATAATCTCCCACCTAGTTACTGATGCCGTGGCGGCAGGTTACGGTGCCGTTGGCGAGCTTCATGAAGGTAAAGCCGTTGGTCAGCCCGTATTCAATTATTTCACTTACGGCGTCTACGGAATAACCTTTTGAATCATGTATCAGAACCACGGAGACCCTGTTGTTGTTCATTCCGTTTATTACATTTTGTACGACCTGAGCGGTAGTGGTAGCGCCCCCTGCGTCACCGCTGGAAACGTTCCAGTCAATATAGTCAAGGCCCCTTTCATCAGCCTGAGCCGCAAGTTCGCTCATAATTCCTTTTTTGTAAGTTCTGCTGACCGTATTGGATGATCCTCCGGGAAATCTGAAAAAGTCCGCGCGAGAACCTGTCTGCTGTTCTATAATGTCGTTCATAATATTAAAATCCGTCCAATAAGCATCGGTGCTGACATAAATTTCCCCATACCAGTGGCTGTTGCAATGTACGCCGACGGCATGACCCTCGTTATATGCCCTGCCAATCAGGCTGTTGTAGCCGCCATTGTTGCATACGAAAAAAGTAGCAGGAACGTTATAACTTGCCAGAATATCGAGCAATCTGGCAGTATGAGGGCCGGGACCGTCATCAAAGGTGAGGAAGACTATTTTATTGTCTCCTCCGACGGTAGTGGTGGTGCCGTATGACTGTCGGGGCCTGGTGGTAACGGTGACAACGCGGGATGCTTTGGCGATATTCCCGTAATTGTCGGTTACGGAATAATTCAGGGTATATTCTCCGGGGGTACTGGTATCCACAGCGCCCTCGACGTGCACCTTGCCGGTCACATCACCCTCGACATTATCCCAGGCCCAGAAGGTTCCTTTCCACTGCCTGCCTTCAATGACAGAGTCGCTTCCTTCAAAGACAATAACGGGGGATTCCCTGTCATCATAAAAAATTGTTCTTTCGACGGTGGTTTTATTTCCGGAAGAATCCGAAACGGAATAATACACAATTCCGTCCTTTTCTTTGCGGGTAACAAAGGCGGTCAGATCTCCGTCATGGTTATCAATTGCCTGAAAACCCTCTTCTACGTAGGGCTGCCCCGGATGAGTGTAATAATCGTGAATGGTGTCCAGCATAATGACAGGGGGCTTGTTGTCCGCAACGGTTACGCTGCGGGTGGCTTCGGCACGAAGGCTCATATATTCAGCCGTATAGGCAAGCGTGTATGTTCCGAGTGTCCGGTTATCAACTTCACCGGAAACGGTAACGGGAAGCTTCCACTTTAACAAATCAAAATAAGGACTCATCCAGAAGGCTTCAGCGCCGGGCTCCTCGTAATCGTCGCCATACGCAACCTCTACGGCAGAGTCGCCATGAAGGGTTACAAAAACTTCCTTTGTGAAGAAAATAAACAGCAGAAAAGCGGCGGCAATGGTAATGACGGCTGCCGCAATTATGGCACAGATGATTAAAACTTTCTTTTTCATTGCTCGGCCTCCTTGACAATGATGATTGCGTAATTACGGTCGTGTGCATTATAATACCACAAGCAGTGGTTTTCTTACATAGTAAACGGAAAAATTTTTTGAAATTTATTCATTGACAAGAAGGAGAACAAATGGTTGATATTAATGAAAAATACGTTAAAGAAAGATTTGTCCGCCGCGGCATAGATACCCATAAGGGAGACTGCGGAAGGATATTGATTTATGCGGGTTCACAGGGAATGGCAGGAGCTGCGGCCCTGTGCGGTATAGCGGCACTCAGAAGCGGCAGCGGTCTGGTCAGGTTTTTAGTGCCCGATATAAACAGTCATTTGGGAAACACTTTGCAGCGGCTGGTTCCGGAAGCCACATGCGTAGCATATGAAAAGGAAATGCCTTTTTCGAAGTATGACGCCGTTGTATGCGGACCGGGCTTGGGACAATATCAGTCAAAAAAAGAGCTTCTTGGGGATATTATTTCCCGTTATGCAGGAGTGCTGGTGCTTGATGCTGATGCATTGAACATGATTGCGGCAGAGAGCGGATTGCGCAAGGCAGTCAAGGAATCAAAGGCATCGATTATCATGACGCCGCATATAGGGGAAGCGCGAAGACTGCTTGGAGCCCCGAGCAAGCCCTTGGAGGGAGAAAAAATAAAAAGCAAAGAGGAGCGCGAAGGAGCGCTGCGGGAGCTGGTCGAACAATATAATGCGATAATTGTATTGAAAGGGCATGAGTCCATGATTGGAACTCCGGGTGCGGATTATTACATAAACACTACCGGCAATCCGGGAATGGCAACCGGAGGCACCGGAGATGTATTGACAGGAGTGATTGCCGCACTGGCCGGTCAGGGATACAGCCCGGAAGAAGCGGCATCAATCGGGACATACATACACGGTCTTGCCGGAGACCTGACAGCCGGTGAGCTTGGACAGATAGGAATGATAGCATCCGATATAGTGGCGCACCTTCCTTTTGCTTTCAGAAAATTTCATCCGTAAAAAAGCCTCCGTCCGTCTGCCGCATTTTTCAGATGTTTAAAAGGGCGAAGGTTTTGTTCTCGTCAAAAACGGGAGATTATTTTAAATAATCCCCGTTTTTGTAGTTAATCTTATATCCCGGCTCCACATTGTAGACAAAGACACAATAACTCAGGCCTTTGCCGGAGTCCTCCACAGAGCAGGCCTCCATCAGGACACCGGTGGCAATCAGATTGTCTCCTTCGAAAAGGGGAGAAACACGGTACATTACGTGATTCTTTTCATTCCTCCACAGGTAGGCTGTAACGCGCTCCTCGTACTCAAGCATGGCTTCCTGATTAAAGGTATCGGTCCCGGCAATCAGGTTTCTTCTGTCGTTGCATCCGCTCAGCTTCCACATCAGCAGATGGCTTCGCTGATAGAAGCCTCCGGAATGCCAGCCGGAGGGCTTTATATCACTGATATTTTCACGCTCCCCCTCCTGAATGCCCGGCTCATCGGCGCACATTATATTGCTTCCGCATCTGCCCAGAGAGTCTAATTCCGACAGGCTTATATAGGGCTTTGTTACTATTTCGTCCTCAGTAAAAAAGGGCACGTTATTGTTAATCTGAACAACAGGTTTTCCGGAGTATGCCGGAATATTGATGTTGTCAATGTTGAATTTTTCAGAAGCTCCGACAGCGGCGTTGTCGGTTACCTCGGAAGACCGGTCAGCTGCAACTTCGGTTATTTTAGAAATTCCGGCAGTCGGCTCTTCGGTTTTTTCACAGGTTCCGACAGCTGCGTCTTCAATTCCCTCTGAAGTTTCTTCCGCTTCATATCCCTCGAGGACAGCAACAATAGCTCCGAGAACATCCCGGGCGGTGCCTGCACAGCCCCAGCCGATTGTCAGGGTCAGTAAGAAAATCACTGTCCCGGGTATCAGGGCAAGCAGTCTTTTGTTTTTAACAGATGTTTTCATTGCTTTTTAATGTCCGTATTTTTTAAATCCATTGTGCGAATATAAGCGAAGGTAGCCTCCTCCCCTTTTTCCACAAGCATATTCAGAAGGAGCTCAAGCAGCTTCCTGGTAGAGGGATGGATAACCCGCTCGCCCCTTTTGCGGGAATAATATTCCAAAGGACTTCTGTCGGAATAATTTCCTTTCATATAAGTTTTACAGGCGGCAACACGGTCGCAGAACATTTCCACGACAAATTTTGTCGGCATTTCCACAGGAGAGCTGACTTTTGTAATCCTGTCATAATCAAGCCAGTATTCATAATGATGCCGGTTGCGTCCCTTATGGTGCATCCACGCAAGAGAATAGCCCAGCTCCTCCCGCTCGCCTTCATTGGGGCTGCGAAAGCCTTGAAAGAATTTTACTCCGGGAACAAATTCAGTCCACGAAAATTTAGACAGGTCATGTATAATTCCCTGCCACGGAATTCCGGCCTTAATGCAATGCTTAAGAACATTATGTCTGTGGATAATAATTGTTTTCAAATGCCCGAAAAGCTTTTGTAGGAAGTTCATTGAGTCTTTCTGCCGTCTTTCTGGCTTCTGCCGTTTTTCTTCACCGCTGTATTCTAACATAATATTGCGGTTAGAAAAAGTGTTTTAAGAAAGGGCGGGAAATGCTATAATTTATAAAGCGGAATAATCGGGAGATATAAGCATGCGTCAGAAGAGCTTTACAACAGAGATTTTCGGAAAAAAAATAGAAACACAGGTGCTGGACACAAGGAACGGCCTGTGCGTGATAATTGCCGGCGGTGACAGAGGCCATATCGGTGCCGTGTCGGTTGCAGAGAGCGGTACGCTGCTGATGTCGGTGCAGCTTCCCGAGCACAGGGAGCAGGTTGTCAGCGACAAATGGGCGAAGGCCCTGAGCCTGCAATATAATGTTCCGGTTGCCGTCAGCTGTGGAGTTCATTTTGATGACGTGAGCCGGGAGCAGATAAATCAGATTGTTGATGTTCTGGATGGGCTTTTGGAAAAAATTCTAAAGGAGTTTAATACAAGTCGACCATAGGATTAATTCGGTAGTGAAACACATTTTAGTCTTGTAAAGATTAGTTCACAAGTTTTAATTTTCAAGCAAAATATGTTTTACCATTCACTGCGGGATTGCCAGATAGATATATTCACCCCGGATTTCTATTCCGATATCAATATTTATCCGTTCTTTCATAACTTCGTTTGCAAGCCCGATAAAATGTCCCGGTTTAAATTCACCGATAGACACAGTCAGATCCGACTTAACGCAGGGCTCACCTGTTCCGGTATCGCCGTTCAGTCCGCTGTTTATATCGGCGCTCACGATATATGCGCCGGAGTTGTTGATTGCCTCAATGGCAGTTTTATAAAGACCCTTCACCTCGCCACGGAATCCGGTGCCGAATATACAGTCAAGAAGGGTTTTATATTTCCCCGGATCGATATTCGGTGTAAATATCACAGCCGGAATTCCCTGCTTCAGGCAAATGTCATAATAATATTTTCCGTCGCCGGAAAAATTCTCCGACAAAAGGATTAATGTGCAGTCAATTCCCGCCTTTTTCAGCTCCGATGCCACCACGCAGCCATCGCCCGCATTATTTCCTTTCCCACAGACGATGCCCACCGGTTCATGCCAATTTACCGATGCAAAAATCCCCCGGCCCGCTCTTAACATCAATTCCCTTGAGTCGATTTTATTGGCGATTGTCCATGCATCGCTCTTTCTCATGGTTTCCACGGAAACGGTCTTGACGATGCGGACGCTTTCGGCCAGTTTCGATTTTTCTTCCCGGCTCATGTGTTTGAAATGCCACTCCCGGCTCATGGCCTCTTCTTTTGTAGCAAATTCCTCAAAATAGACCAGAGATACCGGCAATCGGGTTCGCGTGTATTTAGAGGCGATGCCGTCATTGTGTGTCCGCAGCCTTCGATCCAGATTATCGGTCCAGCCGCTGTAGAAGGTTTCGTCAGAGCATTTTAATAAGTATGCATAATTCATTTTTGTGTTGTCTCCGAAAAAGGCGATTTTTTAACATATTTCGTGTTATTATAATTGTAACCTATGTATACTCGGCTCTGTCAATAGATAAGATGACTGCTATAGGGAATATTGATTATGGGATATGTTTTTGCAATAATAACTTCGTTCTTTTTCACTGCTTATGTGGTGCCGAAAAAGTTGTCCGGGCAAACGCCGTACCGCTACAGCCTGTTTCAAGGAATGGGATTTTTTGCGGCAGCCGCGGTTATGTATGTCATTATACAGCTTACAAATCCGGTTCCGGGCGACTCGCTTTTCAATCCGATGCTGCTTCTTTCCGCCTTAGCGGGTGTAGTATGGTTTTGCGCATCAACATTGTTTATGATAGGAATTGACAAAATCGGCCTTTCCAGAGCAAATCAGTGGAAGAATCTCCAGGGCCCCTGCGGAGCCGTCTTTAACCTGCTTTTCTTAGCTGAATATAAGAGTACAAATGTTTTATTCGTGGCACTTGCCAGCCTGCTTTTGCTGGCTTCCGCAATGCTTTTCAATATAAAAAATAAAACTGAAAAGAGCAGTCACAATAGCGGCATCATCTGCGCGTTGATAAGTGCGGTTCTTTTCGCTTTATACGCAGTCTTTCAGAAAAACGCCACCAATCACGGGCTGATACACTCCCAGATTGTTTACGTGTCACTGTTTGTATTCTTATCGGCACTTGTGTTCATCGCCATTAAAGAGAAAAGCCTCAGTTGTCTGAAGGAAACATTCACTAAGGATAACCTGATGGGCATACTGGGGGGCGCGCTGTTCTATCTTGCATCCTTCTTCGCCATCAAGTCCTACAACCTGCTTCCGGGGTCAGTTACCTTCACCATCATACAGCTAAACTCTGTATGGACAGTTCTGATTGGTATTTTGATATTCAAGGAAATAGATTTCAGGAAGAATTGGATACGCATCTGTGTCGGCATCCTTACCGCTCTGGCGGGGATCGTTATGTTGATGTTGATGTAGGTTTTGTTTGTTGAATTGCGGTGTTTTCATCTATACGGAAAAAAATAAGCAAAGGATGAATTTTAGTGCTCTGTTCACATGCTTTTAATCTGTCGAGGAACCGCAGAGGGGCTGGTCGTGGAGTCAAAGGGAAAATAATATGTGTGATATTTATGAAAGATATTTCTGCAAGCGTCAGTCACAAATAACGGTTTTTAAAAATATTTTTGCAAACAAAGGATTCTCAGTCTTCTATGATAGCCAGATGGTTTTCGGGATTGTATCAGGGTAACAACATTTGGTTGTGCACAAATAAACCACAATTTTTAAATACCAACAGTCCCGGCAGGGTACGTATGGCCTGCCGGGACTGATTCTTGTTTACGGCTTATTCTACCGGGGCAGCCTATCCCCGGAAGCTATGCAAAATTCACCGTAAACTCTTATAAGGGAGATTTGATTTGTTATAATAAGCCCATATACTCTCGATACTCCATCGGAGTCATAACTTCCCTTCCTATTGTCGAAGCCATGGTTTTTGTGTTTATGAATTGTTCTGCGTTACTTGCTATTTTTTCGTTTAGATGAGGGTATTTCCAAACGGTATCCTCCATGCCGACACGTACATCTAATCCCATTAACATTGTTTGCGCGGTTAAAAAACTGGACGCTCTGCCTGCGGAGCAAACAGCTATTTGACAATCCGGGTCAATATCTTTTAATTGAAGATACGTGTTTAGCATAGTTTGCATCATTATTACCGGATTGTTCATAGGACTACATCCGGGCAAACCGTACAAAAGCAAAAAGTGATACGGTTTTTGCAACAGACCGGATTTTATCAAATAACGATTTGCATTATCGACATCTCCGGAAGAATAGAATGTGACTTGAGGGATTACTCCCGCCTCCTGCACCAGACGGCACTTCTCTATCATTAGATGAGCCGGCTTTGCAAAGAGCATGTCACCGTTATAAGTTGCCTGTGTATTAACAGGGGTTACTTCAAATAATTTTTCGCGCAAAAGAACTTTCATTAAATCCCATTCTTTTTTGTTCTCACATACAAGACAGCCATCAATTACAACTTCCGGAAATTCCTCCCTCAGCGGATCGATAACTTGGTGGAATAAATCCGGATCCAAAACACTAAAACCGTTTTCGTCACGAACATGAAGGTGAATACTTGGGGCTCCCGCCAGACAGGCCTCCCTTGCTGACACGTAGATTTCGTCAGGCGACATTGGATGATTTGGATTAAAACGTTTGTTGTGCATCGCTCCCACGATTGCAGTTGTTACAGCAACTTTTTTATTAATATTCCATGGCGGTTGTATATCCACGGTATCATCAAGTAATGCCGAATGAGACGGATCAACCCCCTCATAATCAGCATAGAATCGAAAGATAGCACCGACTCCATGTTGTTCTTTTAACTGTTCGATTTTTTCCCAATTAACGTGGTTTTTTTGTTTCATCTTTATCCTCCTTACATTTTATGCCATAAAGCCGCCGTCAACAAACAAGGCGGAACCGGTTGTAAAAGAAGCATCTTCCGAAGCTAAAAACAAAACCGCTTTAGCAACTTCCTCCGGGGTTGCATACCTTCCCATAGGGAGAGAACTTAATTGTTTATGAACAGTCTGTTTATCGCCATTGCCCATCTCTACCATACCATCTTCTACGTATGACATCATTGGCGTATCTACAGGAGAGGGGGCCACTGCACACACTCTGATTCCGAGATGGGCATTTTCTACGGCGACAGCCCTTGTCATCCCCCAAATGGCATGCTTGCTGGCCACATAGCCAATGGTATCCGGATTGCCACGAAAACTGGCGATTGAACAGGAGTTAATTATTACACCCGAGCGTTGTTGTTGCATTATTAACAAGGCATGTTTCATTCCGTTAAACGTCCCTACAACATTTATATTCAATGCCTCAGTGAGAGAATCCACGCTATAATTCTGCGTTTTTGCAACGGAGCCTATAATGCCGGCGTTGTTGAAAAAGACATCAATTTTACCGAATCTTGTTACTACGCCGGATATCATATCTGCCACTTCTTTTTCTTCTGACACATCGCATCCGCAAACAAGATATGCATTCTCTTTCAACTTCAATTCTTTAACTAAAGCATTAAGTTTTTCGATATTTCTCCCGACCAGCACCACGGTGGCACCTTCTGCCGCAAACAATTTGGTTGTGGCTTTTCCGATTCCGCCCGCAGCACCGGTAATAACAACTATTTTTTTCTCAAAACGATTTTTCATTTTTCTCCCTTCTCCTTTTTGTTTGACCGAAGTTCTTGTTGAATATGTGGAAAAAAATTAATGGAATTTAGCCACCACTTTGGGTTTTTAAACCTTTACTTTCAAACATGTCTATAATCTTTTGTATGCGCTCTTCCGAGACTTCATGAGCCACTAAAGAGTAATCTTTCCCAATCTGGTCATATTTCATTTTCCCGAATTCATGCATAGGTAATAAATCAACCCTTTCAACTGACGGTAGTGTCGATAATAAATCTGCAATCTTTTCAAGCTCGTCATCATCACAGTTATATCCGGGTATAATTGGAATGCGAACGATTATTGATTTACGCAGATCGTTCAGTTTCTTTAGATTATCAAGAATCAGTTTGTTGCTCTTCCCTGTATTTCGCTGATGGGCAACATCATCCAACCCTTTTATGTCATAAAGCAGTAAATCCGCTTTGGCAAGAGCATCAAAACCTTCCGGGGTAGTAGTATATCCACAGGTATCAATAGCCACGGAAATACCTTCTGCGTGGCACAAATCAATTAATTCATGCAAGAATTCAGGGTGAGCGGTTGCCTCTCCGCCTCCGACGGTAAGACCGCCTCCTGTTGCATCATAATAACTGGAGTCCTTTTTTACGATATCTAATATTTCTTCTGCGGTATACCAAGTTCCAAACGGTTCCAGGGCTCCCGTATAACAATAATCAATGCATTCTCCGCAAGCATCGCAAAGCGAGCGGTTGATTTCAACAATACCGTTTCGGAGTTCAAGAGCGTTTAAGTGGCAATGGCTGATGCATCTTTCGCAGCCATTGCATTTTTCACTTAGCAAACGTATTTCGGGCTGAAAAGATTGTCCTTCCGGATTACAACACCAAACACATCTGAGAGGACATCCTTTAAGAAAAATTGTAGTTCTGATTCCGTACCCGTCCACAAACGAGCCTTTAACAATGTTAAATATTAGTCCTTTCGCACTCATGCATTTATCATCTCCTTATAATGTTTTTTATAAAGATATATAAACACATATTAAGTCAACAGCACTATGTCAATTCGGAATCGGATGCTTCCAAAAAGGAAAGGCAAAGAAGTCAGAGTTTATGGCAGCGAGCGGTTTAGATATTTTCTTTCTGCCGCCTTTATGCATTTTATGAAATCTTTAACCAACGATTTTTTATCAGCACCATAAATGGCATACAATGTTGTTGGAGGAAGTCCTTCGATAGGGATATATCTAAAAACAGAACCGTTTTCATAGATATCGCTCATTGAGCGAAGACTGGCTGCATGCCCGCACAACACAACATTTTCCGCGGATTGCACGTTTGGATATGTCAATGCATCAATAGACACATTATATTCGTCCAACATTTGGAGTGTATTTATCTTTGACGGTCCATTAACAAAAACCAGGGATTGTCCACTCAAATCATCTACAGTAACACTACTCCTATTGGCAAAAGGATGCTGATCAGAGATAGCGAGCACAAAAGAATCCTCAATAATTTTTTCCTTATTAAAGCTTCTAATATCTTGATTAATATGCAAATCGTAGACAATGGCAATATCAGGCGGATTATTTATACAAACTTGGCAAAAATCCTGTAATTGAAAGAAGAATGAATCAACAATAACTTCAGGGTGTTTTTGAAAAAACAACTGTTGGGAGGCTGGTATAAGCCATCTGCTTAGCCCCACAGAGTAATAAACCATAAGAGTTGAATTGTTGTTTGAAGGGACGCAACGAAGCGAAGTATGATGTTTTTCAGTAATTGCTTTGGCGAAAGGCAAAAGATTCATACCTTCAGGGGTAAGAGAAATCCCTTTTGTTGTTCGATTAAAAAGCTGAACACCATAATGATTTTCCATTTTTGTAATAATCTTGCTAAGACCCGATTGCTCCATAAAAATAGATTTGGCAGCTTCGGAAATACTCTCTTTTTGCGAAAGAATAACAAAATACTCAAAATATTTTATATTCATATGGCCCCCTGCAGTCTAATAAAAAATTATACGAATAAATGCCACACATCTCCTCAACCTATATTTGCCTTATATCTATTATAGAAGAAATAGCAACAGATAGCAATGGGATGCAGGGCAAGAGTTTGCCCGGAAACCTTGAGATGTTATGACAATTTGGAAGAGAAAGATTCCAACAAGAAATAACCACTTAAGGGGGAAACAGATAGACTGAAGCTGCCGATGTGTTGTATTTTCGGAAACCTGTTTGGAAAAAGTAAAAAGAGAAAGGAGAAAAAACATGGCTGCCTCAGAAAGAATAAAAAAACTGAGAGACAAAATGGTTGTGTTGCCTGCGGTATGTGTCGAGAGGGCTTTATATATGACTGAATCTTATGAAGAAACAGAGCATTTACCGGCCGTACTTCGCAGAGCGCATGCATTAGATCATATTTTATCAAATATGACGGTGAAAATTGACGACGGAGAACTAATAGTCGGGTGGCAAACCTCAAAACAAAGAGGCGGAGCGTTGCTTATTGAGCTGGATGCGAACTGGATACTTGAGGAATTAGATACAGTAAATGACAGAGAGTGGGATAAGTATGCGCCATTGGAGGAAAGAGAAAAAGAATTAATAAAGGAATTGCTTCCCAAGTGGAAAGGACGCTCTCTTTTTGAAAAATGGAGCGGAATGATGACCCCTGATGGGTTGAAAATGGAAAACATTGTCCAGAATGGCGGATATTCAAGAAATAAACATCACCAGGCCCATGCGTCTTGTGATTACGAGCAGGTAATTAAAGAAGGCTTATTGTCATGTATTGAAGATCTGGACAGAAGAATTGAGGAAATAGATGTTTCTATTCCGGGTGAAATACATAGGAGACACTTCTATGAAGCGGCAAAAATTTCTCAGCAAGCGGTCTTGAAATTTGCCAATAGATATGCGGAATTAGCTGAGGAACTGGCCGATAAAGAAAGTGATACAAAGAGAAAAAAAGAACTGATTGAAATAGCAGAAATATGCAGAAGAGTTCCCGCCTATCCGGCAAGGACATTCCAAGAGGCAGTACAATCGATGTGGTTTGTCTTTGTTAGTGTAATGATTGAAGGATGGGGGGCCGGTCAATCAATAGGGCGTTGCGATCAATATCTGTATCCATACTATGAAGCGGATATAAAGGAAGGCAGGATTGATCGGGACTGGGCTAAGGAATTGATGAGTTGTGTGCTTATCAGAATGAACGGAGTAATTAATTTACAGGCGGATTTTCTCCAAGTAGCATATTCCGGATATCCGATAATACAGGGATTGTGTATCGGAGGATGTGATGATGATGGTAATGATGCTGTTAATGAGCTTACTTACATTATTCTTGACGCGGAGGAGGATGTCGGTCTTACAGCTGAAGATGTGGTTGTAAGAGTGAATCGAAACAATCCTGATAAATATGTAATGAGGGCTTGTGAGGTTGCCAAAAATCTGCGCGGGAAAATGAAGTTTGTCAGCGATGAAACGACGATAGCATCGCTTTTGGATTTAGGCATTCCTCTGAAACATGCCAGAAGATACATCTCCACGGGATGTCATAATCCGGGGATTCCGGGTTTTGCGCAAATGAACAGTGCGGTTATTTTCAATTTCCCTTTAATGTTGGAATTAGCGCTTAATGACGGCAAAAGGCGTTTGACGGGAGAGCAGATTGGACCACATACGGGAAATCCCAAAGAGTTCAAGAGCATAGCAGAAATAGAAGAAGCTTTCCGGAAGCAATTTGAGGAAATGGTTAAGTATTCATATCTTTTCAAAAACGTGGATATGTATATTTACGGTATGTACGTCCCTGTTCCACTTTGTTCGTCTCTTTATCCGGTATGCCTTGAGCGTGGCATGGATATATACGGAGACGGATTTAAGGACGGAACGGCACCTTATTCGACACATACAACATCGATTTGCGGAGTTCCAAATATTGCAGACTCTCTTGCTGCTCTTCAAAAATGCGTTTTTGAGGAAAAACGCTACACAATGAGCCAAGTAATTGATGTATTGGATAACAATTATGAAGGAGACCTTGGAGAGGAGATGCTCTATCATTTTTCGAAAGCACCTAAATTCGGCAATGATGATGACTATGTTGATTCAATTGCATCAAGAGTAGTGTCGTTTGCGTGTGACACAATTCGAAAACATAAAACGGTGGGTGGAAGGCGCAGCGTTTGCAGCGCGGTAGGTATGACAATTAATATACCGTATGGTGAACTTATGGGCGCTACACCTGATGGCAGAAAAGCAGGCGAACCGCTATCCGAGGGAGGAATATCTCCTCATCAGGGAAGAAATATAAGCGGAGCGACCGCAACTATGAATTCCGTAAAAAAGATAGACCAAGTGAAATTGACAAACGGAAGCATACTCAACATGAGACTGTCGGCAGCTTCCGTAAAGGATGAAGCGAGCTTAAAAAAGTTTACTCAATTAGTGAGAACATTCTTCGATGGCGGCAATCTGGTTCAGTTTAATTTTACAAGCAATGAAATTCTGAGGGCTGCTCAGAAAGAACCGGAAAAATATAAGGATTTGCTGGTTAGAGTTGCTACTTACAGCTCTTACTTTGTTGAATTAAGTCCGCCATTGCAGGAAAACCTGATAGCTCGAACAGAAGCGGAAATTTAGAAAAAAATAACAGGCAATTCAAAACACAATGCCGAGTGATAAAACTATAAAAGGTGGTGGTGCACGTTGATGGTTTTCGAAGTATAAGCATTTTAGCCTAAAAAGACTTTCGACAGCATTTGTTGGCAAATCAAAAAAAGGAGGAATTACTATTACTATGGGAGAAGAAAAAAAAGAAGTGATTCAAGACATTCAAACAGTCGAAGAATCCCAAAATGTAAGTGAAGCAAAAAAGGACGACGTTCAAAAACCAAAAAGAGACAATAAAGGTTGGACAATGTGGGTTATCATTGGAACAATCGTCCTTGTTGCAATGCTTGTGATGTTGGGGATATGGCCGGATGGAGTGTCAGGTCTGTTCACAACAATTTTTGCGCAGGTTCAGGCAAACGTATGGGATGTATTTATTGTCGGCCCGGTTGGTGTTTTTATTGTTGCGTCAATTATTTTTGGATGCATATTGGAAAGACTTGGTCTGACGGATGCTTTAATAAAACTGTATTCTCCGGTTGCGAAAATTTTTAAATTGAATCCTACAGTACTGGTGCCGGCTATTTATAACATTCTCGGCGATTCTACCGCCGCCTCGAGAATAGCGTGTCCGGTAATGGTAAAAGCGGGAGCAACGAAGAATGAGATACAAATTGCCTTGGCCACTTTAATCCAAGCACCTTTCACATTCTCAAACATTGCGTTGAGTGTTATGTTCTTGGTAGCGGCAGGGGTTAATCCGATACCGTCGATGTTGCTTGGTATTTTCCTGCCAATATTAATTCTGCCGATAATTCTTAGGTTTACGCTTTATAGAAAATGTAAGTATGTGCCTACAGCAGAAATACCACGTTTTACACCTAAGACCGGCCCCATTGAAACCCTGTTTGGGTCAGCCGCAGAGGGTATGAGACTGTTAATTTTGACTATTGTTCCAATACTGATCGCAATTTTCTTTGTTATCGGTGTGCTGGTTCATTTTGGAGTATGGCAGTATATCACTATTCCGATTGAATGGATTTGCAAAATATGCCACATTCATCCTACAGAAGGAGTTACCAGTTTAATTATCAGTCCGGCTGTAGCAGCACCGAATATGATGGCTCTTATTGCGGAGGGAACAGTTTCAAGAAAGGTTGTAATTGGTACATTCTTATTAACAACCGCTTCAATGACAGTTAATTCCGCTTTTGGAGACTACGCGAAATTATGGAACGAGTATACCGGCCTGAAATACCATCAGTTGTTAGGTCCGGTATTTGTAGGATGGATTTTCAAGCTTTTAACATGTTTCGTTGTGGCAACTATTCTTGGCTAAATTGGGAGGTGTTGGTTTGGACAAAAAAATGGAAAAAGCCAAAAAGAAACAAGAAAAACTGGCAAGTCAAAGCACATTTAGAAAATGGCTACCATCGATAATAGTGTGTATAGTTCTTGATGTGGTTTGTATCATTTGCAAAGGTAGTTTTGAAATGGCTGATTTGTCCCTACTGCTATTTGCTAATGCCGCAATACTCTTGCTTAATATGGCCAGAATGGTCAGAATCAACTCAGGAATTGCGCAGAGAGAGCGCGCGGAAAGAATGAAAGAGGTGAGATTCGAACTTAAGCAAGAAATAAAACAGAAAATCGCATCGAGGAAATGTGATTAAATGAGAGTTAGAAAGTGCAAAAACCGAGAGCATGCGGCTCTCGGTTGTGCACACAATAAACCACAGTTTTTAAATGTCAACAGTCCCGGCCGGACACATACGGTCTACCGGGACTTATTTTTGTTTGTTGTGGATTCCGATAGGACAGCCTATCTCTTCGTACGGATTTTACCCCGGCTCCCCCTGCAGCTCAATATTTTTCATCCTCAATCACACATTCCGATTTGATTTTGTCGACAAGCACCTGCAACGCGTCCACAACATGAGGGCGAATATCTCCGCCTATCAGAATAAACATAATCGAGTCCCCAACTTGCAGGTTGCCTTCATTGAGCCACACCTTAACATAATAGATGCCTTCCATCTTATGAGCTTCAGCTATGGCCGCATCGATTTTTTCCTTATCGTAAGAAAAAAACATGCCCGTCACATCGGCTGCCTTTTGGTCACCGTCGCGGACTTTGGCTTTGGCTGTCTGTCTCACTACTCCGTTATGCGTCAAATACATGCCGCACTTGGAAGCTGACGGGTGCGCCTTAGCCTCTTTAAGCCACATATCTATTGAAGGTGGTTTTCCGCTGCTCGATTCTGATGATGGCGGTTCTTTCACGATTTCCCCTGAAGGCGGCTCTTCATTATGCCGGTCGCAATGGTGAGCACCGAATTCTAAAGGAACGGAAGCGGCGCATTCTGCCGAACCCTCTGAATACAGCATTTTAAGTCCGTGTCCTATAGGTTTAAGAACAGCTTGAAGATTTTCCTTCGAAGCCTTTTCGCTTCCCGGAAGATTAACTATGAGTGTACGTCCTCGAATCCCCGCAACCACTCTGGACAGACATCCGTGCGCAGTAATCTTCATGCTCTCTGCACGCATTACTTCCGGAATTCCGGGAGTTGCGCGTTCAATCACAGACAGCGTAGCTTCCGGAGTGACGTCTTTCGGTGAAAACCCCGTTCCGCCCGTGGTAAGAACCAGAGCGATATGCTTCTCATCCGCGCAGGCTTTCAGCTCTGCCGCAATCACGTTCTGCTCATCGGGGACAATATTTGTATATTCGACCTTATATCCGGCGTCGGTCAATATCCCGCACAGGGACGGTCCACTTGTATCTACTCTCTCGCCCCTTGCCCCTTTGTCGCTGATAGTAATTACTGCTGCACTGTAGCTCATATAAGCCTCCAAAACTTGTTTTCGTTCTTATTTAATTGTTTTTGTGAACAATTCCCGCAACGGAATCACCGGTTTTTATCCGTATTCAATTGCGGTGGAAATCTCCGTGTACTCCGCCGGTCTTATCAAGAAGGCAGACATTTGTGATGACCATATCCTTCTGAACGGCCTTGCACATATCATAAATTGTTAGTGCTGCGACGGCTGCGGCGGTCAGAGCTTCCATCTCAACTCCGGTCTTACCGGCGCATGATACGGTCGCGCGTATATCTACCGAAAGTTCCGCTTCATTGAGCGAAAGATTCAAATCAATCCCCGTAAGACCAATCGGGTGGCACATCGGGATAATATCAGGTGTGCGCTTAGCTCCCATTACGCCGGCAATCTGAGCAACCGTAAGGACATCTCCCTTTTTCATACCGCCTGTTCTGATTAATTCAAATGTTTCCCTGTTTACCAAAACGCTTGCCATGGCAGTCGCAGTCCTGACAGTCTCGGGTTTTTCGCCCACATTGACCATCTTGGCTCTTCCCTGTTCATTGAAATGTGTAAAATCTTTACGGTTCTGCATTGTTTTCTCCGATTAATGTTTTTTTAATATCAGTTTTTTCTTTGAGTAAAAAAATAAGTACTTTTCCGATAATAAATACAATTATTTTGATCAGCGTGTGCAACTTATTTATTAAAAATATATTTCAGGACTTCAGACATCGTAGTTATTATAGCGGGAAAAATTATCCAGATTGCAAATGATAAATTCGGCAATGCCGTCAAGATCGTCCAAAGCAAATATCGGAACCCCGCTTTCTTCCGGAACCTCTTCATCGGTTACGATTGCCGCAAAACTCTCTATATCCGCGGTAAAGCCCTTGCCCGTTGCTTTTCGGCTGATTCCTATCTGTGAGAAAGCCTCTTCTTTATAGCCTTCCACAAGTATCAGGTCGGCATCGGAAATAAAACGGAAAGCTTCTTCCGGCTGAAGGCTGCGTCCTATGAAGACTGCCGACTGACCGGGACCCGAAACCACCGAATAATCAGCGCCGGCATGTGAAAACCTCCATGAGTCCTTACCTTCACGGTCAAATGCAAGACCGTGAGAATCATGCTTGACTACCGCAATCGCCAGACCTTTTTTCTTCAGTTTCGGAATCAATTTTTCAAGGAGTGTAGTTTTACCGGCCCCGGAAAATGCGGCAAATCCCAATACCGGAATGCCCGTCCTTTTGCTTATCATCAGTTCTTATCCGCCTATCTGGTTCATATCTCTGTGAGTATTAGTCCGCTTGGAGTAGCTCATTTCGCCGTGCCACCTCGGTTTACCGAGAATTGCCTTCTTAAATTCTTCTCTCATCTCGTCACGGTTCATCCCCTTGATGTAGAATTCGTCATCGGAATGCAGACAAGGCTTGATTTTGCCGTCAGCAGTCAATCGGAGCCTGTTGCAATCTCCGCAGAAATGGGCACTGACCGGACTGATTAGCCCTATATTGCCTTTGGCTTCCGGCAGTTTGTACAGTCTTGCTACACCGCCGTCTTCTTTGACAGGTTCAATACCTGTGTCCGAAAGCGCTTTCAGAACCGTATCGCATTTGATAAATGCTTCCGGTCCGAAATCGCCGCTGTCATACATCGGCATAAGCTCGATAAATCTTACATCCACAGGCATTGAACATGTAAGGCCGGCAAGCTGCGGAATCTCATCGTCATTAAACCCCCCAATCAAAACCGTGTTAATCTTAATTTTGTCAAAACCCGCATCCAGGGCGGCATGAATGCCGGCCATTGCGCTTTCCAAGGTTCCGCGTCTGGTAATATAAGCGAACTTTTTGGCATCAAGGGTATCAAGACTGATATTAATACGATTTATCCCTGCTTCTTTCAACGGCGCCGCCAGTTCAGGCAGAAGTACGGCATTGGTGGTAACGCAAACCTCCTGTATCCCGGCAACGCGTGCCGCGCGGCTGCAGATCGAGAGTATATTCTTCTTGATTAAAGGTTCTCCGCCCGTTATGCGCAGTTTAGTGATTCCGAGCGCAGCCGCAGCTTCCACCGCCATAATCATCTCGTCTTCAGTGAGGATTTCGTCATGACTTTTTTTGCACACCCCGTCTTCGGGCATGCAGTAGCGGCATCTCAGATTACACAGCTCGGTGACTGACAGTCTTAGGTATGTGATTTCTCTTCCAAAAGCATCTTTCATAATCTGTCTCTTAATTCTTGTATCTTAAATTCTATATCTTATATCTTAAAATGTATATCTAAATTCCTATATCATAATTCTTTAAAGCGGGTCGTATCAATATCTTCCGAATGTGCAGTTCGGGAAATGGCACGTCGCACACTGCTGGCACAGGCCGCCGTCTCCGAGTCTTACAAGATCTTCCTTCGTAAGCTTATCGCCCGCAAACATTTGCGGAAGAAGAACATCCAAAACTGTAGTCGGCATGCTGATGGCAGCTCCCGGAACACCGGTGATAGCAACGTCACCCAGATATGCGACTACGGTCATGTTGCCCGGCTGTGAGGGAACGCCGTGTGTGACAATGTCGGCTCCGAGCTGCCTGATTGCTGTCGGCGTGAGATCGTCCGGGTCAACCGACATGCCGCCGGTAAAAATCAGCAGGTCGGCGCCGCGCGCCATATGGTCTTTTGCAGCGGTTATAATCATTTCGAGATTATCATCGCAAATTGCAACGCCTGCAATCTCGGCAGGATACTTCTCAAGCTTTTTCCGGATAACGGGCTCAAACTTGTCCTGAATTCTCCCGGAGTATACCTCGGATCCGGTGATAATCATTCCGACTTTCATATGCCTGTAAGGCCTGATATCAAAAAGCTTTCTATCTTTGCACATCTTCTCGGCCGTGGTAATCTGCTCCTCTTTTGTAACAAGAGGAACTATTCTCATGGAGGCGATTCGCATGCCGGACTCAACGGGATAATGATCCGGAATCGATGAGACAGTGATATCACCGATAGAATTGAGCGCTCTTTGAAGCTCGATGTTGACCCTGAACATTCCCTGAACATCAGATTTAAGAACGACCTTGCCTTCCGAAGGACCCTCATAGTGCGCACCTTCTACAGGTGCCATTGCCGCCATTCTCAGCGCACAGTCGTCTTCATGAATCTCGCCCGCATTCTCCTCCCAGATATAGATTGTGCGTTTGCCGATATCAATCAGTTCGGGAACATCTTCTTCCCGTATAACATGGCCTCTCTTAAAGAGTGCACCCTTGAATCCGTCTTTTATAGCTGTAATATCATGGCATAAAGTCATACCGACTGCTTTTTCGACTTCTATTTTTTTCATAAAAACCTCCACCCGCGTCTGTCAGACGAGAAATCCTTTTACTATTGTTCCCGCAGTCAAGGGACCGCTTCCGGCGGGCACTATTGCCACGCAGTCGCTTCCGATTGAGCTGTTTAAGACAACGTTTCCCTGGCCTTCCGGAACTATAATCTTTGCCGTTCCGTCTGTAAGGTCGAGCATTCCGCGAAGGACTCTCGTTCTCTTGATGTCCTTGTTGAAATCATTTGCCATCACGAGCGGGAGCTCTTTATTTTTATAATCTGCCAGACCGCTCATTTTCCTGAGGCCGGGCATTCCGATAACGTAAAAGTTTGTAAGTGATGAGGCCGGATTACCCGTAAGACCACAGACCAGCTTGCCGTTTTTTGCACCATAGGCACATGCCATTCCGGGTTTCAAATCGACCCCTCTGAACAGAATCTCGATGCCTGCCTTTTCCATCGCGTCGGGAGTGAAGTCATAGTCTCCTACGGATACTCCGCCGGTAGTAATTACAGCATCACACTCTTTGAGCGCTTTCTCTATTGCTGTGCTTATTGCGTCCACCGTATCGAACACAATGCCGTATCTTACCGGTACAAAACCGAGTCTCGTAAGCGCTCCGCTGATTGAGAACTGATTAGAATCGTAAACTTTGCCGGGTGCAAGCTTTTCACCGACATTTGCCAATTCGTTCCCGGTCGAGATAATCCCTACTTTCAGTTGCCTGTATACTTCCGGAAATTCAATATTCTGGAGAGCAAGCGTTCCCATAAGACCTGCATCGATCTTCATTCCCGGTTCGGCAAGAGGAGTGCCTTTTTTGACATCCTCTCCCGCATAGATTACATTTTCTCCGTGTTTGACAGGTCTGAATATTTTAACTTCGGTGTCGGTAAATTCCGTAAGCTCATACATGCTCACGGCATCGGCGCCTTCGGGAATTGGTGCGCCTGTCATAAGCCTCACCGCAGTGCCTTCCGTGACCGGAAAATGCGACACCGCACCGGCAGGTATATCTTCAATGACCTTCAAAGTCACGGGATTCTCTGTGCTTGCATTCGTCGTGTCGCATGCGCGGAATGCATATCCGTCAAGCGGCGATCTGTCAAACGGCGGAACGTTGTCTGCGGCATGAACTTCCTGTGCCAGCACTCTTCCGAAACTGTCGGCGAGTGCGATCCTTTCTGTTCCCACGACCGCAGCCGCCTCCGTAACCATTTTCACCGCATTTGTATGTGAAGTTTTCATTTATTGTCGCTCCTTAATCAGGTTGCTTTATATTTTAATATATTTTTATTTATTAGCAAGGTGTTGCATAATAGAAGCAGGAATTTACTTTTTAAGCAGAACGATTCCTTCTTTAGGGATAGAGACGATTACGTGGTCGCTCTTCATACGCTCCCATTTCGGCTTGGATACCGTGATTGCAAATGTTGCGCTGCCCATACTTCTTTCCGGGCTGACCATCAGTGTATAAGTAAACGGATTTTGTATAGCCTCTGTCACTTTGCATCTGACAGTATTCTCACTTTCCGCCAAATACACGTTCTCTGTCCTGACGCCGATGTACTCGGTATCGGCACAATCACCCGCAACGTCCAGCTCGGCATCCCAGTCTGTTGCGTAAACGCGTCCTTTTCCGATTGCCCTGGCGGCGGAGATATTCCTGTAGCCGCACAATATTGCGGCATTTACCGTTCTGGGATCGGAAAAGATTTTGCCTTTTTCATCATTTACCTCTATCCTGCCGTTATTGATAACCGCGACCCGATTGGAAAGCCTGTATACCTCGTCTCTGTTATGTGAAACCAGAAGCACAGGCTTATCGAATCTTTGAATCACATCCCTGACTTCCTGCTCCATTTCATATCTTAAATGAGTATCCAGCGCTGAAAAAGGCTCGTCCAGCATAAGTACGTCCGGTTCGTTTATCAGTATTCTTGCCAGCGCCGTCCTCTGCTGCTGCCCTCCCGAAAGCTGACGGGGATAATGTTTTTCCAGCCCCTGAAGATGCATGGTACTTATCATATTGCGGATCTTCTTCGCATCCTTATGTTTATAGATGCCGCAGGCGATATTCTGCTCAACGGTCATATTCGGGAAGAGCGCATAATTTTGGAACAAATATCCTACTTTGCGTTTCTGCGGCGACAGGTTGATTTTTTCCCCCGAATCAAAGAGAACCTTGCCGTTCAGCACTATCCGGCCTTTGTCCGGCCGTTCTATTCCGGCGATACACTTGAGCGTCATGCTCTTGCCTGCGCCTGATGCGCCCAGAAGCGCTACGACCCTTTCGTCCGCTTCGAGATCAACGTTCAAGTGAAAAGCTCCGAGTTTTTTTTCTATACTTACAGAAAGCGCCATTATGTTCTGCTCCTTTCTGTCTTCTGCTTCTTTTCAAACAGGTTGATGATCAGCAAGACCACTACCGAAATGGCAATATTGATTAAGATCCACTTCATAGCTCCCGCATCATCGTTAATTCTCCACAACTGATAGACAGTCGTGGAAATAGTTGCGGTCCTGCCCGGCGTATAGCCGGCAATCATGCTGGTCGCTCCGTATTCACCGAGTGCTCTTGCGAATGCGAGCACCGTGCCCGCAAGGATTCCCTGTCTGCAATACGGGAATCTGATTCTCCAAAAAATATAAGTATTACTGAGGCCAAGTGTCTGGCCGGAATACATCAGCGTGTCGTCAAATGATTCAAATGCACCGCGCGTTGTTCTATACATTAAAGGAAATATTACTATAGAAGTTACGATAATCGCAGACCACCATGTCATGGGAATCTTAAAGCCGAAAGTCTCGTAAATAAAGCTGCCGAGCGGCCTTTTGGGTCCGACCACAATCAGTACAAGATAGCCGACAACGGTAGGCGGAAGCACTAAAGGCAGCGTGAGGATAACATCAAGGATTCCTTTAACCGCCTTGGGAAGTTTTGCTATATAATATGCACAGAACATTCCCAGAAAGAATATAATCACAGTACTTGCAAATGCAATACGTATAGAATTGTACAGGGGAAACCAGTCCATAACTGCACCTTCCTTTATTATCTGTTACAATGACGCGGTCGTCTTTTCAGACGCCCGCGTCAATATTTGGTTTTTATGGCAAGGCGGCATTTGTCGCCTTTATTGTATCAGTTAAGCGGTGTAAACCCTACTTTTTCAAGGACTTCAGATGCCCGCGGGCTTATTATAAAACCGAGAAAGGCTCTGGCAGCATCTTCGTTTTTAGTAGTATTAAGAACTGCCGCAGGATAGATGACCTGCCCGCACATATCCTTGGTTGCTTCATCAACCCACTCAAGTCCTGCGGAAAAGGCGTCGGTTGCATATACGACACCGCAGTCAACGGTATTTTCCGTAACCTGGGTCGTAACCTCCTTAACATTTGAGCCGTAAGAAATATTGGCAAGTATTGTTGCATCAACAGGCTCACCGGTATCATCACTAAGCTCGATCTCAAAATACTTGAAGATTTTTTGTGTGTATTGTCCTACCGGGACATCCGCATTACCGATTGCAAGCTTAACTCCGTCTGCTGTCGGAAGAAGTTCCCTGCAAAGCTTCTCAAAAGATTCAATTCCTTTAGGATTACCATCGGGAACCGCAAGAACCACTTTGTTTTCAAGAAGATCGAAACGGGTTCCGGAGATAACGAAGTCGAGACCTTCAGTATTGACTTCTTTGTCAGCGTTTATATCGAGCTGATTCATCTGTTTCTGACCTGCTGAGATAAATACGTCACAGTCCGCACCTTCCTGAATCTGAGTCTTAAGAGTGCCCGATGAATCGAAGTTGAATACAACCTTTACATCCGGGTTGAGTATCATAAATATATCACCGATTTCGGTAAGAGTCTCGGTCATGGATGCAGCAGCAAACACAATAAGTTCGCCCGAAGGACTGTCAACTGCTTCTGTCGCTACCTCTGTTTCGGCTTCTGTTCCGGGCTGCGTTGCATCCTCCGCAGGTGCCGGTATTGTGGTGTTGCCGCCCTCTTGAGTTCCACAGGCTGCAAGCATGCAGACAGCAAAAGCGGCTGATAAAATAAGCGCGATGAACTTTTTCATATTTTTTTCCTCCTAAAAAAATAATATCCGTCTTCTCAGAAACGGATATTGACAAAACTGCTCATCATACAGTATTTATAAATATATCCGTCTCCTTTTCAATTAAGCGGTTGCCCGCCCGGGAAGGCAATGCCGTTTCCGGCAAAACCCTACACCACTTGCGTGGCTCGGCATTCATCCATAGTCTCCCTTAGGACACAATGCTCGAAGACGTTGTTTATTTTGTCATGATATTAATAATATGTCAAGCGTTTTCCGGATTAATCGTTTTTGCTGTGCGCTTCTTCGTAAAGCTCAGCCTCGGCCTGAAGGATTCGCAAATATGCTTCCGAGTCTTCGGGCCCGATTTTTTCTACAAGCGTTCTGATATACTCTTCCGTTTTTCTTCGTCTTCCGGAAACCTCTTTCCGGCCTTTTTCCGTTAGAACGACCAGAATTTTTCTCCGGTCATCTTTGCAGATCAACCTCTCGACGAGACCTTTTTCTTCCATATCATTAAGAATCACTGTAATACGCGGCGTTGTGACTTCCAGCATCCGGCAGAGCTCGGTCGGATGTACGTTGCCGTCTGATTTGCTCAGTATTCTGAGAACCTTGCCGATGCTGTTGTCATCACGGCGGTCTTTGCCCAAGCCGGGTTTCTTTTTATTGTGTTCGGCTTCGCAGATTTTTTTAATTAATAATTCCTTATCCACGACTTCTCCTTTTCGAAATGTGTTTTGCAAAGAATGTTTTGTAAAGCATGTAAAGTATGCTTCAAATCAAAATAATTGATTTATGCGTTTCAAACTGTTGCAAATGAGCTCATGTTTGCAACGGGTTATATTTTACAAGAAGCTCCTCAAGTTCGTCATTGCTTATGGGTGTCGGAACGCAGAAATTCCCGTTGTTTTCAATCGCATTTGCAAGCGCTCTGTACTCATCGGCCTGCGCACTCTCAGGCGCCTGCTCGATTACGGTTTTTCTGTTTAGTTCGGCATGCTGAACTATATTATCCCTCGGTATAAAATATATCATTTGCGTGCCCAGTTTGGAAGCAAACTCCTCCACCAGTTCCTTTTCGTTATCCACAAGACGGGAATTGCAAATGAGACCGCCGAGCTTGGTTTTGCCTTGAGCGGCATATCTGGCGATTCCTTTGCAGATATTGTTGGCCGCATAGATGCTCATCATTTCCCCTGAACATACGATATAAATCTCTTTTGCCTTGCCCTCTCTGATCGGCATGGCAAATCCGCCGCATACAACGTCGCCCAGAACATCATACAGACAATAATCCAGATCCTTTTCATACGCGCCAAGGTTTTCCAAAAGCTCAATGGCCGTCACTATTCCTCTTCCTGCACAGCCCACACCCGGCTCCGGGCCTCCGGACTCTACGGCTTTAATTCCGTTAAAGCCCGTGAAGACGAAATCTTCGAGCACGATATCTTCCTCGTCCTTGTTCCTCATTGTATCAAGCACGGTGGTTTGGGTCATTCCTCCCAGAATCAGCCTGGTTGAATCCGCCTTCGGGTCGCACCCTACAATCATTATCTTTTTTCCCATCTCGGATAAAGCGGCGCATATATTTTGCGCAGTGGTGGATTTTCCAATTCCGCCTTTTCCGTAAATAGCTATCTGTCTCATATTTCCCCTTTCCTCGTATGTCAAGACATGTCAGGCAATCATGTTATCCAGCGAATAGCCGACCATATTTGCCTGCGGCACCCTTGTTACTACACTCATTCCGCTGTTAGGCAAGTTGACCCATCTAACATCCGCTTTGACCGCCGGCTTGTAATCCGGATCGGCAAATATTACTTTCAGTCCGTCCGCTGACGCTATATTTGCAAGTTCGTCCTCGCTCGTTATCTTCTTGTCGTTTTCTTCCATGCATGACTTGTCCATATCAAAAAAGCTCAGGACACGGATATTGTCGAACCCTCTTTCTCTGAGCATACGACGGATCGCATTTGCCGCAAGCTGTTCACCTATGACCAGAGCCTCGCAATAGTCCGGCGAGTCTTGTTTATTTCCGGATTTGCTTGTTTCGTCCGGCGTCGTATTTATTCCGATATAAATATCTCCTTTTGCATCCCCTTTAAGCATGCTTGTCACGGAGTCAAGCAGCTGTGAAAGCTGAGCTTTGCCGAACGGCGCTCCTACAATATACGGAATTCCGAATTCATCCTTCATGTATTTTGCAAGGCGAAGCCCTGAAATATTGACAACCAGATTCAGACTCGCAGCCGAAGCCATCTTGAGTTCTTCGCTCTTCATGCCCCCGGCTCCCCATTTACTTATAATCGTCGCGCCTGAAGCTTCGATTGCTGCCGAAAAAGCGTCAACCGCTTCATTGCTCCAGTCTATGATATTGCATCCGAGGATGTTAACTGTGCCCGGTTTTGCAGTGCGCGGCTTCAGAAGAAGTCTGCCGATAGCCTCGAGAGTTAACGACACTCCGTACAGATAGTCCTTGTCGCCGTATATTTTAACGCTTCCGGCAGGGATGCCGCTCATCTTTCCTATCTTATCTGCTGCACTTTCCAGATCCGAACTTATCATAGAAGATGACGGAGCGTTGCTTAGCAAAACGAACTTCGGCATAAGACGCTCCTTTGCCTCCTCAAATGCCTGAATTATTTTATGTTCCGTTCCGCTGATTATATCTTCATTTCTGAGCTCGGAATTAACGACTCGCAGGCCGCTTGCACTGCGCTTCCGTCCGCCGTGGCCTTTGCGCCCGTCATAATTTTTATTGCCTTTATATTTTCCTCCATGCACGGTAAATCCGCGTTCGTCGCTTGAACCGCTTTTTTGTCCGAATTTTTCGCGGCCATCCATTGCCAGATATCCCGGCTGAGAATTCCCGACACCCATTATTGAGAGAGGCTTATATGTTCCGGGGTCGTCAACGATTCCAAGTCCGTCAGTTTCATCCATTACCGCCTGAAAACCCAACACGTCCGGAAGGCACGGCGGAATATATTTCCATAATCTTTTCATCTGTTTTTCTCCTGTTTTTTCATTAATCATGGTCGCCGAATTCCAGATGGTCATCCTGGCTGATTACTGCATTTATTCCTTTTGTTTTGAGATGTTCACAAATCAGGTCGCCGTCTGTTGACAGAATCACCCATTGGCATCCGCAGATAATTACAAAGTCCTTGCAATCCCTTTCTTCGGACAGTTCTTCAATCGCTTTCTCAATTTGGGCAAGATATCTGCCGCTTGAAAAGTCGCTCATAGTCGGACACAGTATCGATGCCTTTCCTTCCCGCATAAGCTGACCGATTTCCAGATAAGGCTTGTGTCTAAGGCAGTTTACAGACCCGACAAACAAGATCTGGGCATTGTCACGACCTTCCAGTTTATCCTTCAGCAGTTCACGGGGTCTTCCGCCCGGCTTGCCTCTTTTGCCCGGCTTGCCCCCTTTGAAGCCGCCGCGGTCGTTTCGGTATCTTCCCGGGTCTCCCTTAAAATCTTCATTATATATATTGTCATTTAAGATAAAACAATTGAACATCCGTTACCTCCGCTAATTGAAATGATTAGTTTTGAAAGCTATCATCAGTATAATTACTAATACCTATTAAATATTATACCCATCATTAATTATTTTGTCAACCGAAAAAAACCGGCATCTCTGTCGGCAATATTGAAATATTTCTGTATACGATTTTAACAAATCAGAAAATATTAAATAGAGACATTAGCCCGATATCGAAAAACAGGACCGGACTTCAAATTTTTGCCACCAGAATCAATGATACTCCTACCGGGAATCCATGTTTCCTCAAAAAGCACTTTTCACCGGCAAATATTTTCATCAGAATAGTATTAATTACTTTTCCTTTTGATGTCATACTGATATCTGAGGAATTAATTTTCAGCAAATTCTTAATTTTTCTGACCATAAACGCAGGCAGGAATAAAAAGCTGTCATAATATGAGCACTTTATTATCTTAAGTCCCGCATCTTGGATGACCTTAACAAGTTCCTTCTTGTTGTATCTTCTGAAATGACGGTTGAGCACATCATGGCCGCTCCACAAGCTCATAAGAGCCGGCACTGTAAGAATCAGTTTTCCGTCTTTTTTTAACAGCTTCGCTATTGCTTTTACCGCAGCATTATCATCTTCTATATGTTCAAGAACGTCCAATGCAAATATCATATCGAAGGAGCCTTCGGCAAACGGAATATTTTCAGGCAGAGACCCTTGTTTAATATGCGCAGAAGGATTTTCGGCCTTGTAATTATCTCTGCAATACGACACAGCCTTTGCGTCCATATCCATTCCGTATGTGTCACCGTAGTCAACAAGTTTATCCAGTATGACTCCCATTCCGCATCCTGCATCCAGAATGACCGGACAGCTGTCTGAACACTTCAGACCGGCAATTTTTTCCGCCACATCCAGAACAATTTCTTTTCTTGCGCAGTACCACCAATGTGAATCTTGCTGCTGCCGCATTTCATCATACATTGCTTTTTCCACTATGATAGTCCTTCTTTCCCGGCCGGATGCGCCAACAAATACCGGCGGATCTGAGATTTTCTTATGCATAATATTATCATTTCAGATTTTCAGCAGTGTTTCATTTTTTGAAAAAATAAGATTTGTTTTTGGAAACGCAGGTTCTGGATTTATTATTTTTATAATACAGGAAAATCAGACGAAGAGCCGTTCCAAGCAGGTTAATCGCGATTCGGAAAAATCCGGCAACAACCCGGCCATTGCAGAACTTATCCGGCTTGTTAACATGGAAATCTTTGAAATATCATAATATTATTTTACAAGAAGGATTCCTCCCGTTGAAAGCTCATCTTCCTCATAATCGGCAATGGCCTTATACTGACCGGAATAATGAAGATTATCGGGGGAGAGATATACGATATCCGGGATCTTATCCGGATTAAGTTCATAATATTTCATCTGTTTTGTCATATAAGATTGTGAGATCTCACCGGTTATCAAAGCAAGCCAGGCAGAATAAGATGCCATGCGTTTGTCGGAGCAGAGCAGATAAAGCCAGGTTTCATTGGCTATAAATGCCACCGATTCTGCGGAAGCATAATTATCTTTTATATGAGTCGCAATCTCCAGTGTCATACGATACTGGCGGTCCGCCGCCTCCGACAGATAAAGACCTTTTTCAACCCCGTCACTTTGAGGAGTCGTCATAAGCTCATTCATATTGCTCCAGAAAACCGCATTGTATCTGAGATATGCTTCACTTCCCAGTTGGCATACTGCAATCAGTATCATCATAATTACTGAAATCGCTGCTGCCGCTCCGGTTTGCTCCCTGTATATCCTGTCTGCGGTAAGAGTCACGATCATCAGGCCGGCTATAAGAGCAACCGTCGAAGCTGATGATATGGCATAAAACTCCTGATTGGATGATGCGTGGAGACACATCGAATACAGCATACCCGGAATCCACATGCCGCACAGCAGCTTTTCCGTGGTCTCATCTTTGTTGATAATAAAACAGACAACCGCCATGATGTTGACGGGAAACATCACATAGTTAAGATATCTGCCGTAATAGACAAGGCATGTTATCGTGAACAGAGTCAGAAGCGCAGCTGCCGTGAAATATATCGCCCTGCGGTTGGCGCGTTTACGGTCCGCAAGCGCAATCACCGCACAGACAAACAGGCCCGCATATCCTATGTCTGCCTTCTTGTTAACATATAAGATTGAAGTGAAATATGTCACGACCAGTCTGAATACATTCTGCGGCTGATGGTCCGGGTCGTTCATAATGCTGGGGAAAGCCGCAAATATCTGTGAAATGCTGCCTCTGCTCAGTACGAACGCGGCAAATACAGCCGCAACAACGGCTGCTCCAACCGTGAAGAATAACCAGCTCTTAAATGAAAAGATTCCTTTAGCACGCTTGCATATGGTGCATATAAGCACTGTGATAAAATATACTGCAAATATCAGTATAAGATATGGACAACACAGTACCGCACAGGCAAACAGCATGCCCGCCGCGGCCTGCTGCAGCCTGATAAGCCTTTCGGAAGTTACCATGATTACCAAACATCCGGCAAGACAAATGATTCCAAGAGAATTATATGACAGAGCCATGATGCCGAAAGGAGCATAGAGCAGGAAAGCGATTGACGCCAGAGCCGCTCCCTGCTGATGTGTTTTTCTCAGTCTGAAATAGATGAACAGAGCCGCAAGTGCCTGAATGACGGTATAGATATATCTGAATGCCAGAATGATTCCTTCGGTGGTGCCGGCTATGGCCATATACAGCTTCATTAAAGGCAGAATAAGGAATCCGGACATTTGCGAAAGATGCCATTCGTGAACGAACAGTCCGTCACCCTGAGATAATCTGTACGGAATTGTCAGGTAGAAGGCTTCATCCATGTTGCCGAATCCGTAACGGCATTTCCATAAGATAAACACCGTGCCGCACGCAAACAGTACCGCCCATATGATGTCCCATATTATTTTTTTTTGACTTTTTGATGTTGCCATATCTGAAACCGCCCGGATTAATTTTTATTCTTCATCACATTATTGTGAAATGGCCACAACATATTTCATGCATTCATATACCCGGTGATTATAGCACATATCAGCACATTCCGACAAAATATTCCGAAGAAATCCCCCGAAAAACCAAAGTCTTCCGGGGGATTTTTTCAAGGCGACAACCAGATTTGAACTGGTGATCAGGGTGTTGCAGACCCACGCCTTACCACTTGGCTATGTCGCCATACGCTGCAAATCACAGCTTAATAATTGTAGCAATCATCTGCCTGGGCGTCAAGGTAAATTTTCAAATCCGAAATATCGGTTCAATTACGGCTTAAACTGTGAAAAATCGCAACTAAAACTGAAAATAAGTTCCGTACGATATGTTTATTTCGTCGTATTGCACTTTGCAAAAAACTTTATCGCAATCGGGTTACAAAGCTGCAAAAATTGTTTTTGTTGCCAGAATCAGGAGATTGTTGTCATAAATAAATGCCAGAACCGGGCTTTTGCTGATAACCTCCATGCAAGTGGCGCCGAACTGTGTGCCGGAAAAGGCCATAATAATCAGACATGCCAACCAAAGGATAATCAGACCCTCTACAAGACCGAGGACACCGCCCAAAAGGCGGTTTAAGCCCCGAATCACGGGGATGCGGTTAATGATTTTAAGCAGGTGGAAGATTACCCTGAGGAAAATAAAAACAACAATCATCAGCAAGAAAAATGCGATGAGCTTTATTGTGAGGGTCGTCAGTTGACAGGAAATATACTCCTTGAAAGAATTAACACCCATGTCCTTATATTTGGCCAGAGTATTGTTGTCCCGGATGCCGCCTTTCATGAACTTGGGAAGAGCCAGAGAGTCAATAAATTCATTCTGCTTTTTCTCAATGGAGACCGTGGCGTCATCAAGCTTTTCGTCCACATATGAGGAGGTGACTTCTGAAATCTTGGTGCCCACAAAGGTTTTTTCCTGGAGATATTCTGTCAGGGGTTTGGTGAGCAGGGCCGACAATATAATTGCCAGCAGGACTGCAAAGGTAGTAAAAAGGATTTTCAGGAAGCCTTTATAAAAGCCCCTGATTGTAAAAAAAACCGGTACTGCAAGCGCAATGATGGTTACAATTATGGGAATTGACATACAATCACCCTCCTTTTAAATGTTGCCCTCGCGGGGCCGGATGTCCCGCAACGGCATAAATTAATATCCGAACATATATTATTTTAATTTTATGATATCTGCGACGTCCATTGTGGCAATCAGCAGGTTGTTTTCACCGTCAAAGGCCAGAATACCGGCGATGCGACTGTCCGTGGAATGAGAAAACCTTTTCACGCCGGCAAAGCTCAAAAGCTGAAAATCATTTCCCGAGTACAGAAGGGCGTTCCTTCCTGCGAGAACAGCTTTGCTGTAAGCAAAGTCGAAGCCCACATCGGCGACAAGCTTTCCGCTTGTATTGAACGCCTTGATTTTGTAGCCGTGTTCGCCCGTGTCGTCCTTGACGACAAAAAGGATGTGCTTGTCATTGATATCGAGGGACTGGATTTCCCATTCGAGGTCGAGATATTCACAAATCAACTCGGGTTCAGCCTTGAAGTTATAAAAGGAAACCGCATTATCGCCGACCGCACAAATCACGTCATTGCCCATATATTCCACCATGGTCAGGAGTGTGTCGGTGTATTGGTTAAAACCTGCCACAAGCATGCTGTCGGTATCATTTGCGTTGAAATCATAGAAAAGCACCCTTGACTCGAGATTGCCCTGAGAAACGTATATAAAGGCGGCAGCAAGGCGCATTCCGTCCGGAGACAGGGCAATGTCGGTGAGGTATCCGCTGGAGGAAAAAATGCTCTTAACATTAAAGAGGTCGCCGTCGGATACACTTTTTAATTCAATGTAGTTGCAGTCACCGTCGTTTGTGATGAGTGCAAATATGCCGGTGGGGGCAATTTCCACATCCAGAATGTCATGGGCGGAACTGATGCGCTTGACCAGTCCGCTGTTATCGTAAATATAGACATCCGACTGCTTTATGTCGGCAACGGCGGCATAGCCGTCGCATACGTCAATCAGCGGATGGCTCATTTCAAAGTTTTCTTCCCAAAGGACGCCGCTTTTGTCAAAGTGCGTCAGCCCCTTTCCGGAGCATTGGAGAAATCCGTCGCCATACACATGATACGAAAGATTATCGGCTTTACCGGCAAGTTCAATTGAGGCCCTGACATCAATTTCACCGTATTTACGGTATCTTAACAAGAAGAAGCCGCATACAACAACAGCGGCCGCCAGAATAAGCACAGCGGCCAATGTAATGAAAATCCCTCCAACGCTATGCCTGCCCCGCTTTTTTGTCGCAGGCTTGCGATTCATTTGCTTCTTATCAGACCGGGTCATTTCTTACTTAATCTCACCTTTTTGGACATCAAGGGCCTGCATAATGGTCCGGGCCTTGCCTTCCCTGATTATGGCAATGAGCTCGTCAATCTTTTCGACAGACATGTTCTTTGCTCCGAGGTACGCCGCATAACTGTTGGTCAGTGCCGCCCGGGCGCTTTTGGCAGCCGCCCGCTTTTGTATAAAGTCTTCTTTCAGGATCTTTCCGTCGGCTTCCATCTGCTCGATGATAAGGATATTTTCTCCTTCAATTTCGAATTTTATGGAGGCTGCGGTTTTAGAATCGAACTCTTTCATGGCGAGTTCCTTGGCGGTTTCACGTTCATTTGTGATAGCCTCGTGCCGGCGGATTTCATCATCAAATTCGTCCAGCTCATAGGTGGTTTCATCCACATCACTTTTAATGCTGCGGGACATGGATTTAATCTGCTTTTTATTGGCGGCTATTCTTTTACGGATAAGTCGCCCCCGCTCGATGGCTGCGGCCTTTTTTTCGCCGCTTGTGAGAAGAAACACGATGAAGTACAAGGCGATGAAGAAAACAATGATACCAACGTATATGAGAATCTTATAAAACATTGAAACCTCTAACAAGGCACAGACAACATTGGGAATAACCGCAATGCCGATCAGCACCGTCAGCGCGAAAATAAGAAAGTCCCTGAAAGTCTTTGCACGGAACAGAGCATAATAATATGTAGAGTTGCAACAGGCCGGAACCTTGGCTTGCTTGAACATGGATTTTATCTGAGCGTTAAGTTTTTTATTTTCCTCGGTAATGGATCGGGTTTCCTCGGAAATGCGGCTGTCAACGGCCTTTGCCTTCGCGTTTTTCCGGCTGCGCTCCGCACCCTTCAAATCCTTCTTGGCTTCCTGTATCTGTTCTTCGTGGGCTTTTTCCAGTTCCTCGCGCCGGCTCTTAATGGATGCATCAATTTTGTCTTTCATGAATTTCTTTTGCGCAGACACATCCTTCTCATTGGATTTCATGAGTTTTTCGGCACTTTCCGCATCTGCCTCGAGTTTGGCTACATCTTCGATGACCTTTCTGGCCTGTTCAAGTTCGGCAATTCCGCCGCTTAAAAAATTATCCATACTAACCTCTCCCCAATTATTCGAAAAACTAATCTATTTGGGCAAACACTTTGCCGATGCTGTCACAAATAATCAAGTCGGCTATGCTGTCCTTAGGTGTGGAGCTTTTATTAATAAGCACCAACTTATTCCCTTTATAGTAATCAATCAGTCCGGCGGCAGGGTAAACAACCAGAGAAGTCCCTCCCACTATGAGCACATCCGCACGGCTGATGGCGTTGATTGCGCCGCTGACAGTGTCATTGTCCAGTCCCTCTTCATATAATACCACATCGGGTTTAACGGTACCACCGCAGACATCACATACGGGAACGTCCGCGGCGGCGACAATGTAGTCAAGGCCGAAAAGCCTGCCGCATTTTGTGCAATAATTCCTGTGAGCCGAGCCGTGAAGTTCAAAAACCGTCTTGCTTCCCGCTGCCTGATGAAGGCCGTCAACGTTCTGTGTTACAATTGCCTTCAACTTTCCCTGTTTTTCCAACTGTGCAAGTTTAAGGTGTGCAGCGTTGGGCTTTGCGTTTAAAATAACCATTTTTTTCTTGTAGAACCGGTAAAACTCCTTCATGTTGCGCATATAAAAGCTGTGACTCAGTATGGTTTCCGGAGGATAGTCGTGTTTCTGATTGTAAAGCCCGTTAGCGCTTCGAAAGTCGGGGATATTGCTTTCCGTAGAAACACCGGCTCCGCCGAAAAAAACGATATTATCACTTTCCGCTATCCATTTTTTCAGGATTTCAATTCTTTCTTCAGGGCTTGCTTTTAAATTCATAATGACTTCTCCATATAATCTTGTTGCTCTCTTGTCAGGGTATCGATAGATTTCCCGAGGTGCGCCAGCTTGCGGACGGCCACTTCTTTATCAATTTCTTCGGGAACCCGTATCAGAAGGGCACTGATGTTTTCCTTATGCTCCACTAAATACTTAGCGGACAGGGCCTGTATTGCAAAGCTCATGTCCATGATTTCGGCGGGATGTCCGTCACCTGCAGCCAGATTGACGAGACGCCCCTCGGCCAACAGATAAATCCGGCGGCCGTTTGCCATTTTATAGCCCATGATGTTATCACGCATCGGAGCCGTTTCAACGGCTGTTTCACGCAGAGCGGCCGTATCTACCTCAACATCAAAGTGCCCTGCGTTGCAACAGATGGCGCCGTCCTTCATGGAGTTAAATTCGTTTGTGCTGATGACCTTATTGCAGCCGGTGGCGGTGATGAAGATATCCCCGATTTCGGCCGCCTGTGCCATGGGCATTACGTCAAAACCGTCCATTATGGCCTCAATGGCCTTCACCGGATTCACTTCGGTAATTATAACCCGGGCGCCCAGCCCTTTTGCCCTCATTGCGCAGCCTTTGCCGCACCAGCCATAACCTGCAATTACAACATTTTTGCCTGCGACAATCAGGTTCGTTGTGCGGTTGATTCCGTCCCATACCGATTGCCCTGTACCGTAGCGGTTATCAAAAAGATACTTGCATTCGGCGTCATTTACAAGAACCATGGGGAATTTAAGGCTTCCTTCTTTTTCCATGGCTTTCAATCGGGTAATGCCGGTGGTGGTTTCTTCACAGCCGCCAATCACATATCGGAGCTTGTCCGTCATCTCATTGTGGAGCATGTGGACCAGGTCGCCTCCGTCATCAATGATAATGTTGCAATTATTTTCCAGAACCTTGCGCATATCGTCGAAATATTCTTTTTCGGAGCAGCCGTGACGCGCCCAGACCTGCAGGCCGTCATCTACAAGAGCGGCGGCTACGTCATCCTGAGTAGACAGAGGGTTACTGCCGGTAATAAACATCTGCGCGCCTCCGGCCTTCAAAACCTTGCAAAGGTAGGCGGTTTTAGCCTCCAGATGTACAGACAGGGCAATTCTTATGCCCTTGAAGGGAAGAGCCTTGGAAAAATCTTCTTCAAGGGAGTTAAGCAAAGGGCAGTTACGTTTTACCCAGTCTATTTTTCTATGTCCTGAATCGGCCAGGGAAATGTCGCGGATGTTGCTCATTTATCTGTTCTCCTTAATATCTCTTAATCATTTTCAGCCTGTCGGCAATACGTTCGCACTCACTGTATATTCTTCCTATGTTCATAGACAGAACGTGCTTCTCTTCCATGACCATACGGCCGTTGATGAACACGGTATCAACTTCGCTGCCTTTGGCCGAGTAAACCAGACTTGACGGAATGTCGTTTGTGGGGAAAAATTGCGGCTCGAATAAATCAATTATTATAATGTCCGCCAGGGCTCCTTCTTTGATTATTCCAAGTTTCTCTTCCATTCCGATTGCCTTTGCCCCGCCTTCGGTTGCGGCTTTAATGGCCTGCGCAGCGTCAAAGCAGCGGGCTTTTTTGTAAGCGCCTTTGTATGCAAGGGCGGCGGCATTCATTTCCTGAAACATATTCTGGGAATTGTTGCTTCCGCAGCCGTCGGTCCCGAGGCATATGTTTACTCCTGCATCAAGGAATTTCTGAACAGGGGCAAACCCGTTGCCTAACTTCATATTGCTCTTGGGATTGATTGCGATGGAGACATTCTTCTCCTTCATAATCCGGATGTCCTCGTCGGTTGCCCGGGTGCAATGCGCGGCAATGGTCGGAACGTCGAACACCCTGAGATCCGCTACGTATTTTACCGGGGTCACTCCATGCTTCCTGAGCATGTTTTCTACCTCAAGTTCGCTTTCGGACAAATGGATAATCTGGCCGATGCCGCGCTTTCTTGCCTCGTTTGTCAGTTTCTGCAGATAATCAGGCATGCAGCTGTACGGCGCATGCGGTCCGAACATAAAGCTGATGCGGGGAAACTCCTCGAAAGCATCCATTTCATCAACCGCCTGTTTGAATTTTATGAGGGATTCCTCATCATCTGCATAGCCGGCAAAACCCCTTGAGATAACAGCCCGCATGCCGGAGTCATTTACCGCACCGGCGGCGGCACTTAAAGGTCCTTCCGTAAATCCGGGATTGGCGGACCTTATTGTCATGTCCACGAAGCAGGTAGTTCCGCTTTTTATCATTTCCGCAGCAGACAACATTGTTCCCCAGTAAATGTCTTCACAGGTCATGTCGTCCTCAACCTTCTGGACCTTGTCCAGCCAGTCAAAAAACTCCATGTCGTCGGCGTAATTTCTGAACAGTGACATATACGCATGAGTATGCGCGTTGATGAGTCCGGGCATTACCAGCTTGCCAAAGGCGTCAACAACCTCGTTTGCGGCACGCATCAAGACAGGGTCAAGAGCCGGCGAAACGGCGGCAATGGTATCACCGTCAATTAAAATGTCGTTTTTTTCGATTTTGTAGCCGTCGCCCTCAGGCAGGAGAACGAGGCCGTCTCTGATTAATGTTTTCATAAGATTTATTTTAAATCAAATCAATCTTTAAAACAAGAAAGATTCAAGGTATAATTACTCCGAAACCGAAAGGAGCTGAAAAATGCCAAAGATATTATTAACCGGAGGCGGAACCGCCGGACATGTTACGCCGAATCTTGCTTTGATTCCATATTTGAAGGAAGAGGGCTTTGAGATAGAATACATGGGTTCGTATGACGGGATAGAACGCAGGCTCGTTGAGCAGGAGGGCATTCCCTATACGGGAATAGCCACCGGAAAACTTCGCAGATATCTTTCCGTAGAGAACCTGAAGGATCCTTTCAGGGTCCTGAAGGGAATAAAAGAAGCAAAGAAATACATGAAGGAGCAAAGGCCGGATGTGGTTTTTTCCAAGGGAGGTTTCGTGGTCGTGCCGGTAGTATTTGCCGCAAAGGCTCACAAAATACCGATAGTCATTCATGAATCCGACATGTCTCCCGGCCTTGCCAACAAACTCTGTATCCGCATGGCGGACAAGATTTGCTACAATTTTCCTGAAAGTGCCGAATATTTACAAAAGGAAAAAGCTATTCACACGGGACTTCCCATCAGGGACGAGCTCTTTAACGGCAGCAAAGAAAAAGGTCTCATTATTTGCAATTTCAGCGATGGGAAACCGGTGCTGATGGTTGTGGGCGGCAGTCTTGGAGCAACATGCATTAACGATGCAGTGCGCAATGCCCTGCCTGAGCTTTTGCAACATTTTCAAATAGTACATATATGTGGTGAGGGCAAGTTAAGCGAGGCCCTCAACTCAACACGCGGTTACCGTCAGTTTGAGTACGTAAATGAAGATTTGAGCCATTTGATGGCTATGAGTGACTGCATGATTTCAAGGGCAGGGGCAAATGTTCTGTGCGAAATACATGCCCTCGCCAAGCCTGCGCTTTTGATTCCCTTGGGAACGCAGGCCAGCCGCGGAGATCAGATTCTTAATGCGCAGTCATTCGAGAAAAGAGGATTTGCCAAGGTCCTTCCGGAGGAGAGAATGACAAAAGAACGCCTTGTGACAGCTATTTTAGAAGTGTATGAGAACAGGGAGAAATATGCCGAAGCAATGCGCAGGTGCTCCGGAGAAAATGCAGCCCGTCGGATTGCCGGAATTCTTTCGGCCTGTGTAAAGGAAAGACAGGAGAATTAAGGTGTTCAGGGATTATTATGAACCCCTGCCGGACAGGGAAAAATATCTTGAAAGAATCGGGTTGAAGGGACTGGTGCCGGACGGCACGCTTGAAACCCTAAACAAAATCATACCTGCCCATGTCAGGAGTATTCCGTTTGAGAATCTTGATGTTCATGTAAAGAACATTGTTCCGAGCCTTAAGGTCCGGGATTTGTACGACAAAATCATCGTCCGGGAAAGGGGCGGCTGGTGTCATGAACTTAACGGACTGTTCTCATCATTCTTAAGTGCTCTGGGCTACCATACATATCAGGTGGTGGCAAGGGTTTTGACAAGGGGCTTTAAGACTCCTATAGGACATAGGGGTAATATCTGCGTCATTGATGATAAGAAGTATTATTGTGACGTGGGCTTTGGAGACCGTTCCTTCATGAGTGCGATTCCGCTTGACGGGACGCAAACTCCATACGGGTATTATGTGGTCATGAACGGGGACTGGTATGAAATAAGGTTTGGAGAACAGCCGGTTGTGTGCTTCGCCGACATAAAATTTGAGCCGATGGATTTTGTATTTGCCAATCAGTATATTGCCACGAATCAGGAGGAACTGTTTAAGAGCACCATGTATGTCAGCCTGATTGAGGGAAATGCAAGGAAGTTGTTTTTGAAGGATGAATTGACACTTAAAGTAGATGGACAGACCACCGTGCTTGCCCATGCGGAAAACGAAGAGGAAGCTATGCGGATTATAAAGGAGCACTTCGGGATAGAGTTTTAAATCGAAAAACAGTCGCATCTGTTGAAGCGACTGTTTTTGTTTAGGTAATCAATAATGCAATTGCCGTCCTCTATAGCTTTGTGGCAAGGAGTTCAAGGGCAGATTGCAGACTTTCTTTGTTTTGCTCCCCCGGTGTCCATGAAAGGATTGCCTTATCATCTTTGTAGCGGGGAATCAGATGGATGTGAAAATGGAAAACGGTTTGGCCGGCAGACTCGTTATTGTTTTGTAAAATATTGATTCCGTCGGCGCCGAACACCTCTATCAAAACCGGTGCCAGCTTTCCGGCCAGCTTGTGCGCCCTGCCCAGCAGGTCCTCCGGTATGTCAAAAATATTTTCAAAATGGTCCTTGGGAATAATCAGGGCGTGTCCGGCAGTTGCAGGAGCAGCATCGAATATTACACGAAAATCCTCATTTTCGTACAAAGACATTGTGGGAATATCTCCGTTTGCCAACAGACAGAAAATACAGTCATCTTTTTTCATTTTTTCTCCTCCTGATAAATAGTATTGCCAGTAAAACACCGAAGATAAATCCGCCGATATGGGCGGCTCCATCCACGCCGGGACTTATGAAACTCGAATAAAAAACAAATATCAGAACCATGCCGATACGCAGGAACACGTAGGCCGGCTGCATCCGTCGATAGCTGAGAAAGGTCAGGTAGCATATTGCTCCCACAAGGCCGTAGATGGCTCCGCTGGCACCGACGGAAATAGTATTGGTGTTTGTTACATAGTAGTAAGCTGCGGACACGACATTTCCCCCGATTCCTGCAAGCATATATATAAGAAGAAATCTTCCGTGGCCGATTGCCCGCTCCAAATTGTATCCTGAAAGGCCCAGGTAAACCATGTTGCCCAGCAGGTGCGGCAGTCCGAAATGCATGAACATGGAAGTGAGAAGCCTCCAGAGCTGGAAATTTTCAAATATGTAAGGACCGTAATTGGCTCCCGCTGCCGCCATAAAGGAGATGTTGCGGACATTGCCGATGAGGGCAAGAACTGCGTAGCAAAGCACATTGAGTGCAATAAGTATTACAGTGACAGTCGGGAAATAGCTGATTTTTTTGCGGGCGCGGACAGTTGAACCTGTTGCAGAGGCGGACGCTGAAGGTGAAAAATGCAGATCCGCATAACGCATTGCCGGATCATCGGAATCTTCCTGTATAGCCGCTTCGATTTCAGAACGCAGTCCATAGAAATCGTCCGGTTGATCCTCATAGATCAGAAGGGAACCTTCTCGGCTGTCAACAAGCCATACATTTATGCCCGGCCGGGCAAGATGTTTGTCCCGTTCGGTATCGGCAGTTATAACAATAAACAGCACATCATGGGTTGCACTTGCTGATAAAGGGTCGGAAGAAATTCCGGGAATAGACAGGGAAGCAAGCCTGAGGTGCAGGGACTGAAGTAGGGAAGCAGTCCAAAGGTGCTGCCCGGTGTTATCCACAAGGGCACAGATAATTCCCCGTCCGCCTGCCTGATTGCGAAATATGCCTACAGAAGGGGCGTTAGTGGCGATTATTGCGAAATTTTGTTGTCGGAACAGTGCCCACAGTTTTTCATAAATCATGAAATAATCCTATCATCATTTGGAGGATTCCTCAAGCAAATAGCAATAGTTTCAAAAAGGAAAAGAAAGAAAAGCGGCATATTGTACAAGAACAGAATTGATGGACAATATTTACCGTTCGGTATATTATTATCCCGGATATATAGAGACTACAACCTTTGAACAATCGTTATAAAGAAATGGAGATATTATGACAATTCGTGAGGTTATTGCGGCGCTTGAGGCATTTCATCATCCGGTGGATCCGGAACATACCTGTGATGTGTTCAAATACGGTGACCCGGATTGTGAATGTACAGGCATTGCCTTGACGTGCTTTGCTTCGGTGGAAGTAATCAGGGAGGCGGCGCGTCAGGGGAAAAACCTGATTATCTGCCATGAGCCGATATTCTTTTCTCATGAGGATAAGACTGAATGGCTGAAAGGGAATAAGGTCTTTGAAGCCAAAAGGCAGCTGCTTGATAAAACGGGCATAGTTGTATGGAGAAACCATGACCATATGCACTCAGGCCACCGCGGAGAGTATGATGTTCCGGATTATATTTTCCTGGGCATTATGAAGGTGCTCGGCTGGGATGATTACCTTGTGGAAAGCGAGAAAAAACCGCTGCTGTTTGATATTCCCGAAACCACGGCGCGCAATCTCACTGCGGAAATCTGTGAAAAATTCAACCTGAACGGAGCAAGGATTATCGGCGATCCCGACGCCCCTGTGAGGAAGGTGTTTTTTGCGGAACACATAACCGGCAAGGAGTTTGACAGCAGTAAACTCCAACGTATAGACGAGGAGGAATTTGATGCAATTATTCCATTGGAAACTGTAGATTGGACTATTCTTGAGTACGTTGCGGACTCGGTTTCTTTAGGAAGGCCAAGGGCCGTAATCAGCTTAGGACATTTCAATTTCGAAGAACCAGGCATGCAGTATATGGCTAAGTGGCTTCCTGATGTCATAGGAACTGATATTCCGGTAAGTTTTATTCAGTCGGGGGATATTTACAGTTATTTGATCTCGTAACCAATAATAACAAAGCGATGCGGATAGCTGTATAGACGTTGAATCAAATGAATTTGAATTCTTTGTCTGCAAGCCTGATTTGATCTCCGATAGTGACCGTAGCGGGCGTATATGCTTCGAGCCGGTCATTATTCACATATGAGCCGTTAGTCGAATTCAAGTCTTCAATTAAATAATCAAAAGTACCGTCTTCATGGGTATCTTTATGAAACCGGCAATGCATCCGGGAAATCTCCGGCATATCAAGGACATAGTCCGAAGACGGCAGCTTGCCGATGGTGAAGGGAAAATGGTCAATGAGAATGGTTGTTTTGCTGCAACTTCCCAAACCCTGCAATCGCCTTGTAAGAAGAAGGGATTTGTTGATGGAAGCTGTGTTTGAGGCATTCTCCGGATGGAGAGCAGGCCAGAGAGCTACTTCCTCGTAGGTGCAGTCCTCCATGAAAGCATCGATGTCATGCACTAAAAGTCCAGGGCCGGATATCGGCGGGATTGCTCTTTTGGCAGGTCCGGCATCGGGCATAGCCGTGCCACCGGTGGAAGCGGAGTTTTTGATGTTTTCTATGATTTTCCAATCATTTAGGGCGTCTATTATTTCCGCAAAGCTTTTTCCGGCAAAATACAGTTTTGCTTTTTGAAAAAATGTGAGAGAACGCGTCTTCGGAAATGAAGACACACCCCGGTCTTCATGATGGAAAGATATTCTTGCCGGACTGTTGTCGGAGGAGGTTGCTTTTGTCTGGCTGCTGCCGGAGGAGGATGCTCCTGTTGTGCAGATATCGCCGGCATCACTGCCTGTAGAGAAACATTCCCCGTCTTCTCCATGCTCTTCCGCAAAATTACCAAACCTGTGTGAAGCAGTACCGTCCGTTATGTCGCGCAGGGTGAAGGTATCGGACTGCACGATTTTGTTCAGGTCAAAGGCAAGGGCAATTACCAGAGGATCCGAATAATCTATCAGTGAAAGAAGACTTGTAATAAGGGACTGTACATTTTTAACGGACTCCTCGTGATTGCCGGGACAATAACAAAAATAAAATCGGCTATGGCTGTAATCGGTAAAAATACAATCGGAGCGCAAAAGTATGCCTTCGGGGTTCAGAAGGTATTCCGACAGAGCAGACGAGGCATTCCTCAGAGAATTCAGGAAGGCGGAAAGAATGTGGAAGGTTATTTTTTTTGTTTCGAAATACTTTTCAAGGGACTGTTTTGAGGATATGTCATAAAGCAAAACGGTCTTTCCGTCAATATATTCGTAACTGAAGCTGACTAAGCCGGGGATATTGTTATTTGTCAGAATCTTCACGAAAAAATCGTCCCTGCGGATTTCTCCCGCATCCGTGACAGCCATAAAGTTGCCGGCCAAAGATGTTCTAAAGCTTATGTTCATATTATATTTACACGGCCCTGCCGTAGCGGGGCCGGGTTCCTTTCGTAAGATTTACGCATTGTCTGTTCTGACCTTTGCGGGAGGACCTTCAATTATTCATCCGGCTCATTTTCCGCAAGGAGGCCGCCGGTTATTGTCCGGACTCCGTCCTTCAGCAATTTGTATTTTAACAGGACCTTCCTGCCGTCAAGATTGCCCGTGTTCATAGAGACAGCCGCCGCCGGAGCTTCGGGCGGATTGTCCGTGGGAAATGCAGATAAAACAAGGGATATGGAATTGCTTTTGTCTACCACCCGGCCATGGACGGATATGGAGGCGTTAATCAGCCATACCACGATAAGCATTGTAATGGGGACTATGACTGCGGCCTCAATTGTGAAGGAGGCTCGGAGGCGTGCTCGGAGGCACACTCGGAGACGTAAGAGAAGCTTCTTTTTCATATTTTTTCCTTTCTACGAAAATGCAAGCAGGCAGATATATCCGCTCAGAACAAACGGAATGAAGGGAATGGAGTCCTTTCCTTTTTTCTTCAGGAAAACCATCAGACAGACGGCTGCAAGTGCCGATATTGACAGGGAAATTATTAATAGCCAAAGATTGTCGCGTATGCCAAGAAAGACACCTGATACAACAAACATCAATCCGTCCCCCTGTCCTATAGACTGTCTTGAGGCAAATGATATTCCAAGCATAATCAATCCCACAAGGCTGCCCAGCAGGAGTTCATAGAACTTATGTTCCTTTGTAAAAAGTTGAAGTATGAGTCCTCCGGCAAAGGCGGCGCCGAGAAAAATCAGCGGCAGGGAGCGACTTTGGAAATCGAAAAAGGCTCCCAGGGCAAGGATGAGAAGAAGCAGTATTCTTGACAGAGGTATCAGGAAGTCCATTAGTTATTACCTGCACATTTCGGGCATAAGTGACGGCCTCCGACCTGTGAAATGGGAACTGCCTTCACTGTTCGTTTTAATTTGCTGCATGTGAGATCCAGATGGTACAAAATGCCGTAGCTCGTCACATATACCTTGCCGTCGGTTACCTTTGCCGCGCAGCTGCATCTGCCGTATCTGGATCCGCCCAGATTCCTGAGGGAATCGACCTCGCTGTACAAGACAGATTTAATTGATAAGTCCAGATAATTGCAGGACGGACTTGTATGGTAGGCTCTGCCGGTGGGAGTTATATAAACTATCTGCTCGTCCTCTGCTCCCGATGAGGTGCTTTCATCCAGCGGAGCCCCTATCCATGCACGGCAATAGCATCGTTGCATAATGCTGAAAGTCCCGATACGGGCCGGCAGGTAGGGAAAACGGTATTTATAAGTTGCGATAATGTCAAGGATTCCGGAGTTGTCATTATATGATGAAAGAATAGTATGAAAACCCGACACTCCGCCGATAATGCTTGAATTATTTATCCTGTCGGTCAGCTCGTCGCTGAGGATCTGCTTCCGGATGGTCAGAGAATTTCCGTTAACCAGGGACAGCACCTCACTTTCATCTGCCACGTACGCCCTTTTGCCGATTTCTCTTGCAGCTTCATCAATCCGCAGTTGTATGTCGCTTTGGAGGGATATAAGCAGCAGAAAATGGATAATGGCCGTCATAAAGAAAAGAAAAACAGGGAGCACCAAGGAGGCTTCTATTGTTAAAGAGCCCTTGAGGGCAGAAGGAAATGTCCTTCCGCGGGTCTTGTCGGGGACTGACTGAGGAATTATGTCCCTGTTAGATTTAGAAAAATAATGTTTATTCATATTTAGACCTCCCCTGAAAAGGACATTTCTCTCTGCCCTCAAGAAAATGCGGGGGTTGTTGTCAGTAGGAAAATCCTTGTTCTATCTCAAAACGGTACTCGCCCCCATCTGCATTAATCAGGCTGTTTACAAAAGGAAAACTGATGAAAATCCGGGGTGCGGTGTATGAAGCTCGAAAGTTGACGCCGGTAATACAATCGACAATCCGGAACTCTTCATTTTCCCTGCTGCACATATTTACCTGAATCATGTCCATGGTCCGGAAGGATTGCTTTTTTCGATTCTGTATAAGCAGAAGGAGCCTCAGGTAGGCTTCATAAGTCAGGCCCCTTTCCGTTCCGGAGGGTGAAATGGCGTCGCTGCCGAAATTCTTCAGTCCGGCAAGAGAAACATACCAGTCATCGTCGTCTTTAACGGTTTTTACTTTGTCTCCGGCAAGAAGAGCCTTGACATCGGCAATGGATTCCGCAAGAGCCCAGGCTGTAATGAGCAGGATTTGAAAAATCTTAACCACCACAGGCATTCCCGTACATCCAACAAGAGATGTAGCCAGCGCAAAGGTTTCCGCCTTCTTCTGTGAGCTTTTCAGAATGCTGATTAGGTTGCACCCCGTACGTATAAGGGCAATTTCCGCTACTACGGTTCCCAAATTGGCTTTATCGGAATCCTTGCCGGCGAGGATATATTCCACTTCGTAGCTTAGCGGCGAAAGGGAATCTCCGGAAGATGCATTGTTAAAGTGCTGAAGAATATATTCCCCGAACAGGGCCTTGTTTTTTGAAGCTTGCAGGATATTTTCACCGGGAGCCTCTCCTGCGGACTCAAATGATGTTTTAGACGGAAGTTCGCTTATGTCAATGGATTTTTCGGAAACATCCCCTGCCACAAACCCGAGTATCCCCGCCGAGAAAAAGTCGGAAACAGCGGACAGGAATCCGTCGTCCTCCTTTTCAATGATACTGGTGTCAAGGTTCACCCCGAGTCCGTCCAGGCTGAAGCCGGCAAAATCGTTCCGGTAGCCGTTCACCAGCTGCGTGTAGTAGGGCAGGTTCTCCTCCGTAAGGGTCTCGCCGGTCTCATCAAAGAGCCGTTGCAAACGGTCAAGTTTGGCGATATATCCGTCGGTCAGATTTCTGTTTGCACCGACCAGATAATAGTCAAAGTCCGTGTCGGCACTTTTTTGTTTCAGGTCAATAATCTGCTCTTCCACAACCTCATATACATCATCGTCAAAGTCCGCCCGGTCAACGGCAAGGGTGTTCTCAAGTTCGCTGACAGCAGCCTGTGCCTCCTCAACATAACCGTAATATCTGTCGGTTGCCGCCTGAACTTCTTCAAGATAGCCGGTCAGCTTTCGTCCGGTACTGCGCAGGCCATTCAAGGTGTTGCGAAATTCCGAGACTGCCCCGGAGTCTCCGTTTTCAAATGAACTGAGGTTGCCTGCCAAATCGTTCAGCAATGAAGCCGGGTCGCGTGCGATGGATTTTGCTTTGTTGATTTTGTCTTTGATGCGTCCGACGGATTCCTCAACCTTGGTGAATATGTCGCGGTATTTTCCGATTTTATCCATGAAAGCACTGACCTTATCACCCTGATTGAAAATGGAGATGTTATCCAGAATTCTTTGGGCAGCGTCTTGAACAAGGTAATAATTCATATATTCAAGTACCTGAGCCCGAAACACATCCCCCTCCATGTCGGTGGGAGCGGTATGCCCGAGCAATTCACTTCTTTCAAAGGAAGGCGCGAGAATATCCGTATAAACGAGGGAGTCAAAAAAATTGCAATTTAGGTTTTCTTCAACATAATGCTCCGCATCCTGTGAGAATTCTTCCTGCCCGCACCACAGAAGCATGATGCCGTATTTTTCAAAAACGGGCTGCGCATACTCCGAAAAGACCGAATCAAGCCCCATGTATGTAACGCTGCGCAGTCTGGCTGTAAGTGCGCTGACCCTTGCAGACTCGATAAGCGTACAAATAAGTGCAGCTGTCAGGATAAGCATAAGGGACATATAGATGGTAATAGAGGCGTTGCGACGCCCGGCAAGGCGCTTCATTATACGCCGCCGGCCTGTGAGTTGATGTTGGAGAAAATGTTTCTGGCCAACCCGGTTATTTGGTCCTTGAAAATAATCACAAGTCCTACAAGCACAAGCAGGATAAGGATCATTTCAATGACGCCGATTCCGGAATCGTCGTCTACCTTTCGCTTAAAAGAGATGCAAAAGGTATACAAATGGTTTTTTAATAAAGAAAGTTTGTTTAGCATGTGTGTCCTCCTAAATAATTTTATTTTATGTCGAAATCTTCGGTTCACAGAAGGCGGCGGATGAACCTACAGATTCATGGACATCAAAGCGGGTACTGCCACGATTATTATGACAACCATCAGCATCATAATCATGGGAATAAGCATCTTGGTGCCGGCCTCTTCCCCCTTTTTGCGGGCAAGCCTCTTTCTCTCCTCAAAGGAATCCTGCGCCTCCTGCTTCAGCAGGATTTTCATGCCCCGGGTTCCCTTGGAAAGGTTTTGTTCGAGGAGGTTTCCCAGCTTAATATATTGATGAAGGCCGCATCTTTTCCCGAACTGCCCGTAGGCCTCGGCTTCGCTGACGCCGCTTTTTATCATTTCGAGGGTCAGCCGCATCTCCTGATAGGCAAATCTTGACTTACCGGGATTGGAGGTCTCGTGTTCGGTTACAATTTTTTCCCAGGCGCGGTATATGCTCAGCCCGGCTTCATAAAGCAGGCTCAGCTTGAAAACTATTTCCGTGAAGTCCATCATCATCTGGTCCCTGCGGGCATTGACTTTTTTCTCGAGGGATTTGTCATAGCCTATGATGATGACAATCAGTGCGATGAGCCCGAGGATAAGAAGGGTTAGCCGGGTGCTGTCCTTAACCTTTTTGTAATATAGCTTTTTCCCGTTGATGCTTTCGGGCAGGGAGACATCCTTGTCATAGATTGAATTGCCCTCTTCAATTCCTTCCATGATGTTTTGTAAGAGCAGCTCCCTTGCGGAGAGTGTCGGGGCGGTTATTGTGAGCGGGATACAAAAGACCCGGGAGGTCTCTCCCATGGAAAGGGTGGCAAAAAGATTTACGTTTATATATTCATTTTCCATGACGGAATCATCGATTTCACCGTTGTAGTTCACAATGGAAGTGTCTTCAATTTCCCAGGAAATGTCTATGCCTTGATATGATGCCATCAGGTTGATGGGAAAGCAGACATTATCAACGGATTCGTTTTCATTCAGGAGCTCGTCAATGATGCCGGCGTAGCTTTCGTCAAATATTGACAGTATCTCCTCCTCCGTATGGCTGACGGGGTCGAGGATTATATCCATTGTTTCCACAGTACCGTCGTACTCCACGTCAAGCCGATAGCTCCTCTGACCCCCGCCATAGTCTGCGCGGGTCAGAGTTTTTATGAGCATATCGCCATCGCTTGTTATACAAAGGAGCAACCCAGCTGCGCAAAGCATCAGGAAAATGATGACAATGGTGGAAATCTTCTTCACCTTATAGACATACACCTCATTTTCCACATTTTCCCGGACGCACAGCTGTTTCATTAGAAGATTAACTTTAGAATTTGCGTTTTTTGATCGGATACCTTTTTTAAAAAGGTCATAGACACGAGCCGAAGCCGGATAGAAAAACTTAAAGGGATGCTCCTTGTTATCAAGTTGTTTGAATAATTCCCTTTTGTATTTCCTGAAGATAAGGGCGGGAATTAAAATAATTATCAGCAGCGACGAGTATATATAAACCATGTCACACCTCGATTTTTGTGATTTTAAGTGACAGGAAATATGCGATGATGTAGATACACAGGCACAGAGTCATGATGACAATTCCCGGAACATTCCCATAGAGGGGAGACAGAAGTTCAGGAGAGCTTATGCCGATGTAAATGATTATCCCAAGGGGCGTGAAGGTCATGATGGTCTGCTCGAACTTTTTGGCACTTATCAGGACCGCGATTTCGCTTTGAGTGTCGATTTTGGAGGCGATATCGTCAGAAGTCTTCCTGATTATTTCCACCAAGTCTCCGCCGCTTCTTTTGGCAATTGAAAATACCGTGGCAAAGGTGTTGATGTCCTCAACATCGGTGCGCTCGGCAAGGCTGATTAAGGAGTTTTCCACGCTTATTCCTAAGCGAATTTCGTTGATGACCATGGAAAGCTCCGTGCAGATGGGCGCCGTTTCAGAATAGAGGCCGCACATTTCCTTCAGGCTTTCCGATATGGAGTTTTCAACGGAATAGCCTGCCCGTAATGCCGCCGTCATAGAGGAAAGAGCGTCCTTAAACTGTCTTGCAAGCTCTTCCCGCCTCTTTTTTTTAAGATTTCCGGCATTAAACCGGTGATAGAAAAATATGGCCGGAGGCAGCAGGATAAAGGACCATAAAGACCGGTAGAAAAGATAAAGAATTGCCGCAAAAAGGCCATATACTGCAAGCTCTTTCAGTTGTTCCTTGTATTTCATGACTGCTCCTTTATATGTTTAATAAAAACCCTTTGAGCAAGTAAGCTGTGAAGCGGTCCGCCGCAGTGCACCTTGCTCGAAAATGAAAAGCGGATTGAGGATGAAAGCGTTTTCTTCAAGGCCCGCAACCTCCGTTATTTCCAGGACTTTCCGGCTGCCGTCCCGTATTCTGCCCAAGTGCACAAGGATGTCCACAGCGGAGGCAATCTGGCTTTTTATTGCGAACAGGGGCATGTCAGCCCCCATCAGGACCATCATTTCGAGTCTTGTAAGCATGTCTGCGGGAGAATTGGCATGTCCGGTCGACAGACTTCCGTCGTGGCCGGTATTCATGGCTTGGAGCATGTCGAAGGCTTCTGCGCCTCTGACTTCCCCAACGATTATGCGGCTTGGCCGCATCCTGAGGGAGGTCCTTATCAGATCACGGATTGTAATCTCGTTATCCCCTTCCGTATTTGCCTGGCGGCACTCGAGGCTCACCAGATTTTCAATGTTGTTTATGCGAAGTTCGGCGGAATCCTCGATGGTGACTATCCGTTCATCTGCCGGTATGAAATCGGTCAGGGCATTCAGAAAGGTCGTTTTTCCGGAACCCGTGCCCCCGCTGATAAAAATGTTATATCCCGAAATCACCAGCTCATTCAGAAAAGCGGAAGCCTCCTCTGTAATGCTGCCGAGCCTTATCAGAGTCTGCATCGTAATCGGAGTTGCCGGGAATTTTCTGATTGTGACAGTGGGCCCGTTGACGGAAACGGGCTTCAGCACCACATTTATGCGGGAGCCGTCAGGAAGTCTTGTGTCGACGATGGGAGAAGCCTCGTTAACCCTTTTATTGGCCCTGCCCACGATGGTCTGTATGACGTCCGACAGTTTCTGGACGGATGTAAATCTGCCCTCGTACCTTGACAGGCAGCCTTCCTTCTCAGTGAAAATATCATCTTTCCCGTTTATCATGATTTCCGTGATTTCATCATCCTCCAGGATTTCCTGAAGGATATCCAGTCCACGTATGGAATTGAACAGACTACGGGCAACCTTAATTCTTTCTCTGACAGGAAGGTGGCGGCCACTGTATTCCTCGGCGACCATCCGGGAGATAATACTCTCAAGTTCTTCATCGGGCAGATTACGGTTAATGTCGATGCTGTTGATCAGTCTGGTTTTCAGTCCCTCAATCATCTCTATAACTGCCTCCTGTTTTACGTCTTGACTGTCTGCCGGCAGGACTTTCAGGTCCCGAAGCGGAAGTTCTTCCCGTGATGGCTGCAGGGAGCATTTTTTCTTCGAGTCTGTCCATATTATGCCGCCGAAGCATTTTCCTGAAGGCATTTGCTCTGAAGGCGGAAATGAGAAAGGCGGCCGACTCGTCGGAAGTCTGTCCGGCAAAAAGAGCTTCGCTGTATATGTAAATGCTTTTGCACAGCTCAAAAATTTTAATCAAGTCTTTTACGGAATCGGTGAGGTCAATAACAATGGCAGAATATCCGCCGTAGGCGGCAAGCTGCGAAAAGAAGTCCTCCGTTTCCAGGGACGTAATCTCATCCAGATCCTCCGGGAAATCGGGGGCAATCAGTATGTCGACGCTGCCGTCGCTTCCCGCTATGGAGGAGGCGTGCCGTCGGAAAAGTTCCGGATTTGTTTTGAAATAAAAAATCAATTCCGAAATGCCGTCCGAAGGTGTAAGAAGGAAGCGCTCATCCAACCCCGCAAAGCGGTCAAGATTGATATACAAAACCGGTCCCGCAGAAGAAAGGGAGCCGGCAATGTTCAGGGCAAATGAGGCTCTGTCCCGGACGGGGTCAAGGGCATAAATGCCGTATATTTCAGCAGCCTGCGGGGATACTTCTTCATATCCCCGGGCGCGGCAAAGACTTATCAGGTCCTTAAGCACATGCCTCATGGAGCGGTATTTGTTGAGAAATTTTATTTCTCCCTCCAGCAGCTGCTGCTCTCCCAGGAACACGATTTCATTTGCATTCCGGATATTTTCAATAACACCGGATTGCAGTTCCTCCCTTCCTGTCTTGTTCGTAATGACTGCCGATGTATCTTTTGTAATAATATCCCGGGAAAGCAGCAATATATTAACCACACTGACTGCCAAGTATTCTTGCAGTGCATGCAGACTCGTAAAGCCGATTGGTTCAAACGGAAGACTTTTATGAGTTCTTAAAAACATCAGAAAGCGGTTGACGTAATCCGGGCTATCATAGATAGCCAAAATACTTTTTGACAAGGCTGTGTCCTCTTTTTTGTGAAATTCCGCCTCGATATGAAACGGTGACATCCTGAGAAATCAGATGATGAACACATTTTAAAATGCATCCGCCGGCAAGTCAATATCCAAAAAAATCTTTGTGAAAAAGGCGCATAAAAAAGGAGCGCAATACGTATTACGTCCTTAGTCATATTCGGCCGTTTAACTTATATTCTGCAGCAGCTTATCAGACAGTTATCACACCGGCGGTTATTATGCTTAGATTGTTTTTGTGTTTTTATGCTCTTGCCTTGGGAAAATCAGGTCTTTCGGCAAATAAAATTTTTTTCAATGGACAAATCCACACGGATTTTATATAAAAGAAATAGAAAAATTAAAAAAGAACGAGCGCTGAAGTGCCCGAAGAACGCAATCGAAATTTAATTTGAGGACCATGAGCCTCAAAAACGGAAGGAGCAAAGCTTATGTCAAAAATATATTGCAGAATTTTCCAGGCCGTGCTGAAGGTCGGAAATTATTTTATGGGATACAGAATGCCCGAGTATATTGATGGACCGGGGTCAATCAAAAAACTTCCGGCCATGCTTAAGGAAAAGGGTGCCGGAAAGGTATTGATTGTAACCGATAACGGCCTTATGAAGATAGGCCTGCCAAACGGCCTGCTGGACGCCCTTGATGAGGCAGGTTTCCCGTACGCGCTTTATTCCGACGTATCGCCAAATCCCACTAGCGACAATGTTGAGGCAGGTTTTGCTCTTTATAAAAAAGAGGGTTGTCAGGCAATCGTTGCCATCGGTGGAGGCTCCCCGATAGACTGTGCCAAGGCAATCGGAGCCAAGGTTGCACACCCGAAGAAAAGCATTGTCCAATTGCAGGGATTGTTGAAGGTGCATAAGAAAATCCCTCTACTCTTTGCGGTTCCCACAACCGCCGGAACCGGCTCGGAGACAACCGTCGCCACGGTTATTACGGACAGCGCAACTCACCGTAAAGCGTCGATAAACGATCCTTCAATCCTGCCCAAATATGCGGTTATGGATCCGGAGTTGACCGTAGGTCTGCCTCCGTTCATTACCGCCACAACGGGTCTTGATGCCTTGAGCCATGCAGTAGAGGCCTATACCAACCGTACATACAACACAAAACTGGAGAACAGGCTGGCAAAGAAGGCAGTCAGGCTGATACATGAAAATCTTTTAGTGGTTTACAGAGACGGAAAAAATCCGGATGCCAGACAGAACATGCAAATAGCGGCTTTTTGTGCGGGCAGGGCATTTACCAGAGGCTGCGTGGGCTACGTTCATGCAGTCGGGCATACGCTCAGCGGCCTGTACGGAGTTCCTCACGGTCTTGCCATGGCAATTATTCTGCCGCACGTAATGCGCCAGTTCGGAGCTTCCGTTTATGACAGGCTTGCGGAGCTTGCGCAGGAATGCGGAATGGAAGGCAAGGACAGCCGTGAAAAGGCGGAGAAATTCATTGCCTGGATCGAAGATCTGAAAAAGCAGATGGATATCCCCGTGGGAACCGATGTTATTAAGGACGAGGATATCGAGCAGATCATTGCCTGGGCAATGAAGGAGGCCAATCCTCTTTATCCCGTGCCGCAGATCTGGGGGCATGATGATTTTGTTAAACTGATAGATACGATAAGGCAATAATTCGTTCTTGCAAATTGGCAAAACGCATGTTACCATATTCTTCCGTGATAATATTCCTTGCTCTCCACTTGTTGGGGGGCCAGAGACCAAAAGGAGGTGCGAGACATGAGCAAATATGAAACAGCAGTTGTTGTCAGTGCTAAGCTCGAAGAAGAAGATCGCGTGGCAGTTATCGAAAAAGTCAAAGGTTTTATTGAAAGGTATCAGGGAACCGTTACAAATGTCGATGACTGGGGCCTTAAGAAGCTGGCCTACGAGATTCAGAAAATGAGCGAAGCCTACTACTACTTTGTACATTTTGAGTCGGAGAATTCTGAATGTCCTAACGATCTCGAGCGTGAGCTGAGAATTTTGGACGGAGTTATCAGATTTCTGGTTGTCAGAAAAGACGAAGAGTAATAAGCGGCAAATGGCACTAAACACTCGCAGAAAAGGAGTTACTTATGAATAGGGTTATACTAATGGGACGCCTCACAAGAGATCCCGATATAAGATATTCACAGGGCGAATCATCCATAGCGGTTGCCAGATTTACACTTGCGGTAGACAGAAGATTCAAGCGCGATGGAGACCAGAGTGCGGATTTTATCAGTTGTGTAGCTTTTGGAAAGACAGCAGAGTTTTTTGAAAAGTACATTAAACAGGGCACCAAGATTTGTACCGAGGGCAGAATTCAGACGGGCAGTTACACAAACAAGGACGGACAAAAGGTTTATACTACCGATGTAGTCATTGAGAATGTGGAATTTGCCGAGAGCAAGGCTGCAAGCAGCGGTACGGCAGGGCAGGCGCAATCACAGCCTGCACAAGGGGCGCCTGTTCCCACAGAGGCAGTTCTTGAAGGCTTCATGAGCATTCCGGACGGATTGGAAGACGAGGGTTTGCCATTCAATTAAACCGTATGTAAAGGGAGGTCATAATAATGGCATATAACAAAACAGACAGGAGCGAAGCTCCGAGAAGAAGAACTACTGTTCGCAGAAAAAGGAAAACCTGTGCTTTCTGTGGTGAGAACGTTCCGCCTGCTGACTACAAGGATGTAAATACTCTCAAGAAGTACATTTCAGAGAGAGGAAAAATACTTCCGAGAAGAATCACAGGCACCTGTGCTAAGCATCAGAGAGCTGTCACGACAGCTGTTAAGAGAGCCAGGCATATTGCTTTGTTACCATATTCTGTTGATTAATTCAGGTAGTTGAATTTATTTTAAGTCAACCACGCCGGTGGCGGATAGTCATATGTAAGCGACGGTGCAGCCTGTAAAGGCTGCACCGTTTTCTTATATGATAGTCACATTCTAAATATTTACATTTCCCGCGGGCTTTGATATAATTTCTGCGAGATTTCCTGCAGGCGTTATTATTATGATTACAAGGGGAATGCTATTTTATTAACAAGATTGTTTGTTAGAAAGGAAAAACATTATGAAACATAAACTTTCTTTGCTTTTGGTAATAACAATTATCCTTGGCATGTGTTCCGTATTTTCTATTGGTTGCGGCGGAGAAGCGAGAAAAGATGCATACTACAATGGAGATGCGGGATATGCAAAAGAAGATTTTGATATGCCGGAGATTGTTGATTCGGAATCTTCAAACGAATCCGCTTCCATCGGAGGACTCGATGAGGCCGCTTATGTGAACAATGACCGTAAGCTTATTTATACCTCCGGATATACCATCGAAACCAAGAATTTTGAAGAGGATTACAATACAATAATAGCCGCCGTGGAAAAAGCGGGAGGATTTGTTCCATCCGAGGAAACATGGGGGACAAAGCCCGCGGTATATGGAGATTCGGGCAGGAGCTCGTCACTGGAGTTCAGGATTCCCATAGATACGTATGAAAATTTCCTCGACAGTCTTGAGGGCGTGGGATCCATTACCAAGAAAAATCGCAGTACCGACGATGTTACAACCGAGTATTACGACAATGAAGCCCGGATCGATCTTTATGAGAAGCATTACGATAAGTTGATGGACTACCTTGACAAGGCCACGGAAATGTCGGATGTTATTACAATTGAAAGCGAGATGACAGAAGTTCTTTACATGATTGACGCTCTAAAGGGAAACAAGCGTTACATGGATGACCTGATTGAGCTGTGCACCGTCAGAGTCAACCTTAATGAAGTCGTGGAATATACCGAGGTGGCCATATCGAGGGACAGCCTCGGAGACAGGATTTCAAGGGCATTCAATGTGGTTATTAAGGGGCTGGGCCGGTTCTTTGAGGATGCTATTGTTGTAGCAATTGCCGCGTTGCCGATTTTGGCTATTTGCGCAGTGGTATTTTGTGCGATATTCATACCGATTAAGATAGCGAGGAAAAGAAAGAGGCAGCGCAGAGAAAAGAAGGATATCAGTTAGATTGTTATGTAAATTCATTAGAGGTCGGTTGAAAACTGCCGTGGCTTTTGCCGCGGCAGTTTTTGAATTGCATGGTTGTTGTATTTATTCAACATTTTTGATATAATTAAATACCTTTCGGAAAGCGAAAACGTCTGCCGACTGCCGGTGCAAACGCGAAAACGGAGAAGTATATGAAGAAGGCAAAAACAATCAAAGTGGGTACAATGGTAAAGGGAGCTCTGATATTTCCCGTTATTGCCAATGCTGTTTTGCTGTTGGCCGCAGTCCCCGCCTTTTTGATGAACAAGGAATTCGGCTATCTGGCGGCGGTTGTTTTTCTGGTACATTTAACAGCCACATTGATTTTCGTACTTGTAAATAAGCGGCGTTTTGCAGAGCACTTGTTGGAATTTGCCCGCGATTATGAAACCATGGAAGGCAGGATGATAAATGATTTTCCGTTGCCTTATGCCATTACGGACAAGAATGGCGTTATATTCATGTATAACAAGCGCTTCGGACGGATTTATGACGGCAGTCCGGAGGAAGGCAGTCTTTTTGATATTTTCAAAGAAATGCGTTTAAGTGACCTGGAATTTGAAGGCAGACAGAATGATGTGGCAGTTGTCTATGACCGTAGAAATTACCGTCTGCATTTTACGAAGCTGTCACTTTCCGGCCAGATGAACTCAAAAAAAATAGTGGATCTTTCCCGTAAGGACGGTTATGTTCTGGCGGTCTACATGATAGATGAGACAGAAATTGTAACCATGATGCAACAGGCAGTTGAGAAACAGGCTGTTATTTGTTCACTTACAATAGACGATTACGATGAGGTATTTGAACAGGTTGACAATATACGAACATCACTTTTAATGGCCTTTATTGACAAGGAAATTGCAGATTATTTCTCTCAGGTCGGAGGCCTGATAAGAAAGACCGAAAAGGATAAATACTTCGTCATGTTTGAGCGCAAATATCTTGCGCTCATGCAGCGCAACAAATTCGACCTGCTGGATACCATCAGGCAGATTGATTCGGATGATGACGTTCCCGTTACAATCAGCGTCGGTGTCGGAGTGGGGGACAGTTACCACCAAAGTCAGGACTATTCCAGAATTGCCTTAGAGCTTGCACTTGGTCGGGGCGGCGACCAGGTGGTTATCAAAGAGGGCGAGAGGACCTATTTCTACGGAGGAAAAACAAAGTCGGTTGAGAAGAACACCAGAGTGCGCGCAAGGGTAACCGCGCTGGCACTTAGAGAAGTTCTGTCAAGCCGTGAGCGGGTGGTAATAATGGGCCACAAGATAGGGGATGCGGACTGTTTCGGAGCGGCGGTGGGAATCAGCAGGGCCGCCAAAGAACTTGGAAAGAAGGCATATATAGTGCTTAACGAGCTCGGCAATTCAGTCCAGCCCATATTGGAGGATTTCCTTGACAGTGAGGACTACGGTGAGGAGGCATTCGTTTCGGCAAATGACGCCGCTAAATATGTTGACGAAGATACCGCCTTGGTGATAGTTGACGTTAACAGGCCGGAGATCTTTGAGTGCCCCGACCTTATTCATAAAACAAAAACCATAATAATGATTGATCATCATCTCCAAAGCGGAGATCGTATTGATAATGTTGTCTTGTCGTATGTGGAGCCGTCGGCCTCCTCGGCCTCGGAAATGGTTACCGAACTGCTGCAATATATAGCAGGGGATATAAGGCTGACAAAGCTTGAAGCGGAAGCTCTTTATGCGGGGATTCTGATTGACACGGACGGCTTTACCAAGAACACCGGAGTAAAGACTTTCGAGGCTGCGGCGTATCTTCGTAAGAACGGAGTGGATATCAACCGAGTGAACGGCATGTTCAGCGATACTCTCCAGGATTTCAAGCTGAAGGCGGAGACCATTAAGACCGCGGAGATATTTGCGGACGGCTTTGCGATTGCGGTCAGTCCCACGGAAGGTGTGGAAAACCCCACTATCGTTGCAGCTCAGGTAGCAAACGAACTGCTGACAATCAGCGGCATCAGGGCAAGCTTCGTGATGGTAGATTTTTCAGGGGACATACATATAAGCGCCCGCTCAAAGGGCAATCTGAACGTACAGCTTATCATGGAAAGGATGGGTGGCGGCGGGCACATGAATGTTGCCGGCGCACAACTTAAAAACAGTTCCATAGAGGAGGCTGAGAAAAAACTGAAACTCATAATCAGAAAAATGATAGAAGAGGGAATATTGCAATGAAAGTAATTTTATTGGAAGACATTAAATCGCTGGGGAAAAAGGGTGAAACCGTCGAAGCCAGTGACGGTTATGCAAGGAATTTTCTCATCCCCAAAAAGAAAGGCGTGGAGGCTGATGCCGCCGCAATGAACACCTTGAAACTACAGAAAGCAAATGAAGAAAAAAGCGCCAGAGAAGCAAAGGAGGCTGCAGAGGAACTGGCCGCAAAGATTGACGGCTGTCCGGTAACCATTGAAGTTAAGAGCGGGACAAGCGGGAAATTGTTCGGAGCCATTTCCAGTAAAGAGATTGCAATTGCTTACAGAAACAGTTGGCAGCTTGAGATTGACAAGAAAAAGATCCTTCTTGACGAGCCGATTAAGGAAATAGGCACACACATAGTCAAGGCACGCCTGCATCCGGATGTCACAGCGGAACTGACGATAAATGTCGTTGAGGAACAGTAATGGAAGATGAAGTACTCATTAAAAAGATAATGCCCCACAGCTTAGAGGCGGAGCAGTCCGTAATAGGTTCCATGCTGATGGACGTGGAGGCCATTGACGTGGCGGCGGAGTATCTGGCCGAGGATGATTTTTATGCAAGGCAGAACGGAGTAATGTTTACCGCCATGGTTGAACTATGGGCGGAACACAAGCCCGTTGACGTCATTACCTTAAGCGATCGCCTGAGGGAAAAGGGTGCTCCGGAGGAGATAACGGGCACGGAATTTATTAAAGCAATCATCGGTGCCGTGCCGACCTCTGCTAACATAAGACAATATGTGCGGATTGTGCATGAAAAATCCACATTGAGGAAGCTGATAAAGGCTTCCGAAAAAATTTCGGCGGACTGTTATATGCAAAATGACGGGCTGGATGACATTTTGGAGGAAACCGAAAAAAGCATTTTCAACCTGATACAGACAAGAAACAGCAAAGAGCATGTTCCTATCAAGGAAGTTGTAATGACCGTACTTCGCAGGATAGAAGAGGCAGCCAAGACAAAGGGACATCTGACCGGCGTGTCTACGGGCTTTGCAGACTTGGACAAGAAAACCAACGGTTTGCAGCCGTCGGATTTTATACTGATTGCCGGTCGGCCTTCAATGGGAAAGACCGCATTTGCCCTGTCACTGGCAAAATACGCCGCATTGAAGAAGGACCTGAGTGTGGCTATTTTCAGTCTGGAAATGTCCAAGGAGCAGTTGGTTCACCGTCTGTTGTCAATGGATTCCAATATTGATGCACAGGTTATCAGAACGGGTGAATTAAGCGACAGCCAGTGGGAGTCTTTGATGGACAGTTCGGATGCAGTGGGTAAATCTAAAATCATCATCGATGACACTTCCGGCATCTCCGTTACGGAGCTGCGATCCAAATGCCGTAAATACAAGCTGGAACATGACATACAAATGGTTATCGTCGATTATATTCAGCTTATGAGTTCCGGAAAAAATGTCGAATCGAGGCAGCAGGAAATTTCGGATATTTCCAGAGCGCTGAAAGGAATTGCAAGAGAGTTGGATATACCGGTGGTTGTGTTGTCACAGCTGAACCGTGCTGCCGATAGCCGCCAGGACCACAGACCCTTGTTGTCGGATATCAGGGAGTCGGGCGCCATTGAACAGGATGCGGATGTAATCATGTTCCTTTACAGGGATGATTATTATCACCCCGATACCGAAGAGAAAAACGTTGCGGAGATAATCATTGCCAAGCAGCGCAACGGCCCGGTGGGGACAATCAAGCTGGCGTGGCAGCCGATGTATACTAAATTCGTCGGTTTGGAAAGAACATTTACATAAAAAATTAAATAAAAATACAAAACAAACGGGAGACGCCTTTTTAAAGGGTCTCCCGTGTTCTTGTCTGTAAAAATCGACTGAATTATTCCTGAGAAATAGCGCCGGTCGGGCAAACAGCCTCACATGAACCGCACGAGAGGCAGATATCGGGGTCAATCACATACTGTTCTTCACCCGCAGAGATTGCCTCCACAGGACATTCGCTCGCACAGACACCGCATGAAATGCAGACATCGGAAATCACATATGCCATTCAATAATCCTCCTTTGGGTTTCCCCGTGTTTGAAATAATAATAATGGCATTACCGGCCAATTTCAAGAGGAAAATCAAAATAATCATCATATTATTGAACAAATAAAAAAATGTAAAAACGGATAAATTTATGCATTTCCACAGTTTCACAGCACTACGGTTGAAAATGACGGTTTTATATACTATAATTCCGCTACCATTTGGAAAAATGTTTTTGGAGGAGAAAATGGCAACAATTACAACAGATATGACAATTGGAGATATCCTAAGAATCGATGAAGGGTTGGTACCGATTTTGTTGGAAGCGGGTATGCATTGCCTCGGCTGTCCTGCAGCGCAGGCAGAGAGTCTGGCTGAAGCATGTCAGGTTCACGGAACCGATGCTGAGGAGATTGCGTCAAAGATGAATACCTATCTCGCAGCAAGGTAGTCCGAAAAATTATATTCATCAAAAACACCGGCCGCACCGGGAGTGCGGTCGGTGTTTTGTTATCGGGAAACAGGTTGATGTTCCGATGCAGTTTACAAGAATCTTTCGGCAAGCCAGAGGTCGGCATAGTCAAATATAATTTTGACGGTATCGCCGAATTCCCCCGGGTAGCTTTCACAATCAGCTTCAGGGTAGAAATTATGTCCGGCTCCATGAACGAAGGCAAGGGTCTTATCCGCGGACGTGCAGTTGTTATATATGGTTTCCGCAGCCGTGAATTCATAGCTGCCATTCATGGAAAGAATCAGCGTGGGCACGGAAATGCCGATAACGTTACCCGGCGTGCAGTTATAACTTGAAGTCCAGTCAACACCGAAAACCTGACAGTCATCATAGTGATAGCCGTCAAGCGTGCGAACTGCGTGGGTATCAAGGAACCGGCGGACGGTAGTCTGCATTGCGCCTAAGGCAAAGTCTCCCGTAAGTGAACGGAGATTCCGGGGTTTTCTCACGGTACGTACAATTTCACAGGTGGATTCGCCGGGCCTAAGCAGAGTACGCTCCTGCTTGGTACGGCAAAGGAAACGGATATCCTGAGGGAACAGTTTGTTGTTCGGGCCGAAATGAGAAGCTCCTGCAACAATCATGGGCTCATCGTCGTTGTAGCGTCCCTTGCCGGCCTCAATAAAGGCCAGGCGCTCCAGTGCATAGTCAATCAGGCGCATGTTGCGCAGATGCTGCTCCCTGAAATATTTTTCGAGGAATTCATCGGTATATGTGGCACCCTCCGGACTAAAGCCGTTGGCAGGATTGAAAAGGTTGAGCGATTCATCTATATTCAGGCCGTCGTCGTCATCAATTACGGCAGGATCCACTCCGAACAGCCGCATGGCGCCGTTACCCCAGTTGGAATCAAGACAGAGAAAGCCGTCTGAAGGCGGCATACCGTCAAGAAAATCGGGACATTTGATTATTTTTTCAGAACCCTGGAAGGTTTTTGCGCCGTTTTCTGCGAGATTCTGATATGCGGACATCAGCGAGGCTCCGCCGCTGTGCCCTATAAGCATTACTTTTTCAATGCCGTCCTGCTTCTTCAAAAGTTCGACGGCAGCAGACACTTCTTTAATTTTGTTATTAAAACTCTGGGCCGACATGGAGGGATTGGCGCACAGCACCTGATATCCCCTTGCGGACATTTCAAATCCGGCAGACTGGTCAAGGTAGTCGTTGTCGGAGTGCATGAGAATAATGCCGATATGACTGCGATCTCCTTTTCTTTCGGGCGCATATAGCATTCCCTGCATATGCCGGGCGGGCCGCATAAAGGTTGCTGTAACTTTGTGTCTATTCATAATAATACCACCTTTGATTTATTACATTATTGTATAGATAAATATAACACACAGATGCGCAAAAATTTATTCAAACTTCAGGAACTTTTTATGACTTCCTGCATAAAAGCACGTTTCCCGGATTCGGACTTACAAAAACATCCCGGCAGGCGATGCCGACGGGATGTCTTGTGCAGAGGCGGCGAACGGTCTCAAAAGGAAGTTTCGTAATTTTTACTGAACAGCTTGATAAATTTTTCTCCATCGTCGGTTAGGTCGGCAGACTTCAGGTAACACAGGCTGATCTGTAACCGCGCAAGGGGAGTTATGTCGATAATTCTCAGATTTTCAGTTTGGTCAAGGAAGCGTTCGGCTTGGGAACTAAGCACCACTGCAACCCCCATCCCCATTTGGACACAATTAAGAAGGTGTTCGACATTGTGGTTATGCATAATGATATTAGCTTCGGCTCCTGCTTGTCGGAACGAATTCACGGTGGCTTCACATATGATGGTTTCCGGAGGAAGAGATAGAATTTTCTCGTCACCGATATCTGCGGGCGATAGAGTCTTTCTGTCAGCAAGAACGTGTCCGGAAGGTACGACGGCAACCAGATGATCCATAGCAAGAGGATGGTGAACAAAGTTCTCGTATATGTCATCAGGATTTTCCCGGACAAAAGCAAATTCGCAGTTATGCATTTCCATCATCTTGATAACATCCATGTTATGCTGTGGAATAAGCTCGATTTTAACTTCAGGGAAGGTTTTTCTGAAATGGGAAAGGAAATTATTGATTCCGTAATAGCCCATTGCGGGACTTGAGCCTATCCTGATTCCGGTAAGTTCTTCCTGCTTTTCCGCTCGCAGGTCATTAAAAAAGGTGCTGTAAAGTTCTGTTATATGTGTGGCATAAGGGAGCAAAAGGTGTCCGTATTTTGTCAGTTTGCACTTTCGGGTTGTGCGCTCGAAAAGAGAAACTCCAAGTTCAGTCTCAAGGCTTTTAATGTGCCTTGATAAAGTAGGCTGAGAAACATAGAGCAGTTCAGCTGCTTTAAGGAAGGTTTCAGATTGGGCAAGCACGACAAACTCATGCAATAAAGTAATATCCATGATGAACCTCGCTTTGATTATTTTTTGGTACAAGGACTGCTTTCATCACAAATAAATATAGCAGACAAGTATATTATAGTCAAAGATTTATGCAGTTCCGGCTCAAAAATTATACATTTTCCGCAAGAAATAAAAAGAGAAAAAACGGAAACGTTAAAAAAGATTTCAGCAATTCTGAAAAGCAATATATGCAATAAGCGAATAAGTGTGTGCGAATTTTGAATGCTATAATGAGGTGGAGAATATTGTATTTATGGCGGAAATATACTAAAATCGAACAGTAAGCAGTGTTTGCAAACGACACAATGCACAATAGATTTGAAACACTGTTGTGCATTGTATACACAACAGCTTCATAGAGAGGAGAGAAGAAATGAAGAAACTATTAGTTTTGTTTTTGGCAATGACAATAATCCTTTCACTGGCAGCCTGCGAAGGCAAAAAACCCGGCGGTGAGGATGCGGCAGGCAAAGCAGATGCAGACGGAAACGGAAGAATTGACAAGGTTTACATGGCCGTTTCGAGTGACCCCACCAACCTTCTTCCATGGGACTCAAAGGGTAACAGCCGCAAGATAATTTACACTGCTATTTATGATACTCTGTTTGATTTCATAAACGGCGAGTATGTTCCCAACGTTGCAACCGGATACGAGGAGATCGACGATCTTCACTGGGAAGTAAAGATTAACGACAATGTTAAGGACTGGGAGGGCAATGCCCTGAAAGCATCGGATATTGTACATTGCTACACTAACTATGTTGATTCAGGCTTTGCCGTTAAGTTTAACAACTTTGTAAGCGTTGAGGCTAAGGATGACACCACACTTCTGTTCACCTGGGCAAACAAGAACACGGGAGTAGCAGCTCTTGACCACGTGCTTTGCAACGTTCAGCTCTACACTGAAGCTGCGTGGGATGCAGAAAAGTTTGCAACCGCGCCTGTTGCAACCGGTCCTTACAAACTGGTTGAATATGTTGGCGGCTCCAAGGTTGTAGTTGAAGTTAACGAAGATTATTGGAATGCAAATCCGACCGAGATGCGTAAGCAGAATGTTGACGTAATTGAGTATTCAATCGTAACTGAAGCCGCTCAGAACGTTATCGGACTTAAAGAGGGCTCACTGGACATCAGCAGCAATATTCCTGCAGAGGATTTCGAGAATTTTGCAGCAGATGAGAAGTTTTTCACCGCATCTGTTCCCACAAACGAGATTTATGTTCTTTCAGTTAACTGCCAGACAATCCCCGATGCAAATATGCGTAAGGCATTGTTCTATGCAATTGACAGCGAAGCACTTTCAACCACGGTTACCGGTTCAACAGCCACCAAAGCATACGGTTCACCGGCATCTCCGGACTATGTTAAGGCCTGGGAAGACATCGAGACCTTCTACAACACCTATGATGTTGACAAGGCAAAGGAGCTCCTCGGCCAGTCCGACTATAAGGGTGAAAACCTCCATATAACCTGTGCAGGTGATGAAAACATTAAGAATATAGCAACCATGATCCAGGTATTCTGGGAGCAGATTGGCGTTAAGAGTGACATTGAGACCGTTGACAGGGCTACCGCCAACGCATACAATACCGATCCTACAAAGTGGGATATTAACGTAGGTACCGCCGGCGGATCATTCCTGGTTAACTCCATGAACCGTCTGTACAATACCTCCGATTTCGGCGGCGAGTATTCAAACGGCTTCGTAGTTGATGAAAAATTGTGGGAGCTCTTCGGCAAGGCAAACAATGTCGATACTTGGGGCGAGGATACCCTTACCGCTATGTTTGAATATGTTGCCGATATGGGCTATCATTATGTAATGATGTATATGAATGCGTCTGCAGTTGCAACCAATGATATTACCGGCTTCTACTATTGGGATAGTGTAATTCTTCCACAGTGCTGCACATACAATTTAGGCTGATAGTATATCCTAAGCGATACGCTCTTTAAGCTTATGGTCCCCCTTCGCCTTAGGGCGGAGGGGGAAAAATCGAATGTATGCCTAAAAGGAGCAAAATATGATCAAGTTTGTATTAAAACGTCTGTTGGCCACGGTTATTATAGTTGTGCTGGCGGCGTTTCTTATTTTTTCGATGTTGTATATCACACCGGCGAATCCCGCAGATGCGTTGCTGGGCGCGAATGCAACACTGGAGGATAAAGCGGCTCTGGAAGCCAAGTTGGGACTGGACAAGCCCTACATAGTTCAACTTGGAGTCTTTATGTATAAGACGTTTATAAAGTTTGACTTCGGTAATTCATGGACCTTCGGGACCCCGGTGTTTAAAGAGCTTGCGGATAGAATGCCATACACCCTAGTCATAGGTGTCTGCGCAATGGTAATCAACCTGACCCTTGGTCTTCTGCTCGGTATATTTGCGGGAGTTCACGCAGGCAGATGGCAGGATTCGGTCGTAATGGGCCTTGCCATGATTCTTATTGCCGCGCCGAACTTCTGGGTGGCACTGCTGATGATAGTGCTGTTTTCGGCAAAACTCCACTGGCTGCCTCCGTACGGAATAGACAGCTGGCAATGTTATATTATGCCGATCATAGCCAGTGCGATAACAGGAATAGCTGTAAATGCCAGATTCGGAAGAAACAGCATCGTGGAGGTTCTGCGTGCTGATTATATAACTACCGCCAGGGCCAAGGGATTGAAGGAGAGAGCGGTTATTTATAAGCATATGCTTCCCAACGCCCTGATGCCGACAATTACCAATATAGGAAAAATTCTGGGCGCGATAATTGCGGGCTCACCGGTTATTGAAGCTATTTTTTCCATACCGGGAGTCGGAATGTACATGCTTACGGCAATCAATACAAGAGATTACCCGGTAGTAAGGGCTTGCGTATTGTTCTTTGCGGTTATGATTTCCCTGATAATGCTGTTGGTTGATCTGGCCTATGCGGCGGTCGATCCGAGAATTAAAGCCAAGTTTTCAAGCGGGGGGAGATGAGATTTATGCAGACAGTAGCGAAACAAAACACAGAGATCAAAAAAGTCCGTCGCTCCTCCATGTTTCTGGATATTCTTAAGGGAACGGTCCGCTCCCCCTCGTCAAAGATTGGCGCCATAATTTTATTGATCATGATTATGTCGGCAGTGCTGGCTCCTTTGCTTACAAAGTACGGACCGAACGAGCTGGACTTAAGCTGCTTGAAGTCGCCCCCGTCGTTAGAGCATCCGATGGGAACCGATGCGATGGGACGCGACCTTTTCTCCAGACTGTTGTACGGTGGAAGATATTCTCTGGCATTGGGTTTTGCCGCTTCAATCTTTTCAACGGTAATGTCTATTATTTTTGGATGTGTTGCAGGATATTTCGGCGGCATTGTTGAGACCGTCATCATGAGAATAATGGACGTGTTGTCTGCTCTTCCGTCGGTTCTGCTTTGTATTATGATTTCCGTAGCTCTGGGACCGGGCTTTTTCAATACGGTGCTGGCATTGTCTATCGGACAGATTCCGGCCAGCACACGAATGATGAGGGCGCAGATACTTGCGGAGAGGGGAGAAGAGTATCTGGAGGCCTGCGAGAGCATAAACTGCTCCAAGGTCAGCATTATGTTCAAACATTTGCTGCCCAATACTATTTCTCCCATGATAGTATGCCTGACCATGGGCATCGGTGATAATATTACCGCTGCGGCCTCTCTCAGTTATATCGGCCTGGGTGTGCAGCCGCCGACACCTGAGTGGGGAGCGCTCTTATCAAGTGCAAGGGGCTATATCATGAGCCATCCGTATATGATTATTTTCCCGGGATTGTTTATTGCACTCACTGTTCTTGCGGCCAACTTAGTCGGTGACGGGCTTCGTGATGCACTCGACCCCAAGCTTAGAAGGTGAGGTGTATACATATGAGTAATGAGAACTTCTTATCGGTTAAGAATCTTACCGTGGAATACACCTCGGCGGGAAGTATCATCCATGCAGTAAATAATGTTTCGTTTGACATGAAGCAGGGTGAGACTCTTGCGTTGGTTGGAGAAACCGGAGCGGGAAAGACCACCATTGCCAAATCTATTTTAAGAATTCTGCCGGATCCTCCGGCAAGGATTGTCGGGGGAGAGATTTTCCTGAAAGGAGAAGACTTGCTGAAAAAGCCAGAGGCCGACATGCTGCGTGTAAGGGGAAAGCAGATAGCCATGATTTTCCAGGACCCCATGACGGCATTGAATCCGGTAATAACCGTGGGCAAGCAGGTTGAGGAAGGGCTTTTGCTTCATAACGATTATTCCTCTGATGTTGCCAGGGAAAAGGCCAGAGAAATGTTCGACCTTGTAGGAATCTCGAGAAGACGGTATAACGATTATCCCTTCGAGTTTTCAGGAGGAATGAAGCAGAGGGTTGTAATAGCTATGGCGCTTGCATGCAGCCCCGAGCTGCTTCTTGCAGACGAGCCTACAACCGCCCTTGACGTTACCATTCAGGCCCAGATACTGGAACTGATGGAAAACTTGAAGAAACAATATGGCGCTTCAATGATTCTGATTACACACGACCTGGGGGTTGTTGCCCAACATTGTGACAGCGTTGCCATTGTATACGCGGGACGTATTATTGAGTACGGTTCCAAATATGAAATATTCATTAACAGAACCCATCCGTACACAAAAGGACTGTTTAACTCTCTTCCGGATATGAACAAAGATGCGGACAGGCTTAAGCCTATCCTCGGTTCGATGCCCGATCCCACAAATCTTCCGGAAGGCTGCGCATTCCATCCCCGTTGCCCGTTTGCAACGGATGCCTGCAAGAGCGGCGAGATTCCTTTGGTGGAGATTTCATCGGAACACAAGTGCAGATGCTGCAGAATAGGGGAGGTGTAACATGGCGCCGTTGATTGAAGTAAAAAATCTGAAAAAGTATTTCAAGACTCCGGGCGGTTATGTTCATGCGGTGGATGATGTTTCCTTTGTTATAAATAAAGGCGAAACGGTGGGAGTAGTCGGAGAGTCGGGCTGCGGCAAGTCGACCCTTGGCAGAACAATAATCCACCTTTTGGAGCCTACAGGCGGTCAGGTGCTCATGAACGGAAAGGACGTTACCCATGTAAGGGGGCGCGAGCTGCGCAAGTTCAGGGAAAAAGTGCAGATTATTTTTCAGGATCCATATTCCTCTCTTGACCCGCGAAAGCGTATTGACAGCACCATCAAAGAACCCCTTGCAATTGCAGGCAGGTTATCCGGAAAAGAGATTCAGTCCGAGGCAAACCGCCTGATGGAGCTTGTAGGCATAGATGAGCGCCTGAGGCTGTCTTATCCGCACGAACTGGACGGAGGGCGCCGGCAGCGTGTAGGTGTTGCCAGGGCACTCGCATTGAATCCGGAATTCATCGTATGCGACGAGCCGGTTTCGGCGCTGGATGTAAGTATTCAGGCCCAGGTGCTGAACCTTCTGATGGATCTGCAGGATCGGAACGGCATGTCGTATATGTTTGTAACGCACGACCTGTCGGTTGTAAGACACATTTCAGACAGCATATGCGTGATGTATTTGGGACAGCTGGTTGAGAAGAGTCCTTCCAAGGAACTTTTCCAAAATCCGATGCATCCCTACACCAGAGCCCTGCTTTCGGCGATCCCGTCCACGGATATTTTCAAGCCGGTGCAAAGGGTTGAATTAAAGGGGGAAATCACCACGGCAATCAATCCCGCTCCGGGCTGCCGCTTTGCGCCGAGATGTCCGTATGCCACTGAAGACTGCGAGCAGCCACAGATATTGCAGGAAATATCTTCAGAGCATTTTGTATCCTGCTGCAGAATAAAAGAGATCGGCTAAAAACTCTTCTGAATGCGGGTTATCCTGTATGGGATAGCCCGTATTTTTTGTCTAAATCCTTGCAAAGGATATATTGTATGGAATAGAATAAACAAAACAATAAAACGGCGCGAGAAAATGGGACAACAGGAAAATCTTAAAACCGATTTAAAGGAAAGCTACAAAAAAGGCGGTCTTGCCGGAAGTGAAGTGCGCCCTCCGAGCCGCGCCTACGAAAGGTATTTTGAAGGGTATATAGAAGAGGTTGTGGAGATTCCCGGAAAGAAGCGCCGGGGAGCGGTGCGAAAATATGTGGCGGAGTATTACGTCAGGCAGGTAAAGAGGTTTACCCTGAAATGTATTTTATCTTGGGCTGCCATGATTGCGGCAATCACCCTTTTCATATTTGCGGCGGTAAGGGATGCGGATATAAATCGGCTCTGGTATATGGCCCTGGCACAGGGTTTGAGTCTGCTTTCCTTTGCCTGGACGGTTTACGGGCTGTTTTACTTTACATTCGCGCCGGCACGGATGACTGTAAGACAATACAGGCTGGGAGTTAAGCACTACCGTCTGGCACTGAAGCTCGCAATTCTTTTCAGCGGCTGTACATTCATAATACGTATCGTATACGGAATCATAAAAAAAGAAACAGCAGGTCTGTTTATCTTGGACCTGCTGCTGCTGGCCGCTACGGTTGTTTTTGTTCTTTCGGTTTTTTTCATTGAGCATTCCGCAATATATTATATGGAGCCTAATCCGGAGGCGGAAGACTGAAAACTTCTCAATGAGGTGCTGCAGTTTCCGAGGACGGGCATTACACTGCGAAACTGCATCTGCCTTTCCGGGAACGGTGCGCAGCTATTTCACTTTTAATCCGGCAAATGGGTACATCTCCGTGCAATCCGGCGGGCGCGCCGGATTTTGAAGAAAAGCCACAGGGCTATTACAAAGACAATTGCACCGCCGGTAATCCACAAATAAGAGGCAAGCATGTCATCGCCGGCCTTTACATCCAGCCAAAGGCGGTTCATCAGTTGAGTTCCTTCCATGGAAAGCGCAAAAAAGGCTTCCCCCTTGGACAGGAGATCTTCAGGGGGATAAATTATCTCACTGGAGGCCAACTCTTCGTCCATATATTCCTTGGCGGCCGAAATGGGAGAGGAATAACAAATATAGTCCATGTTCAGCCCGGAAATTTCCGGTTCGCACAAAAAGTTTATGAAACACTCCGCCTCTTCTTTATGCCGTGCGCTTTTCGGTATGCAAAGGGCGTCTGTAAAAACATTAAATCCTTGATCGGGAGTAAGAAAGCGGAGAGCATCGTTTTCCTCATACATGGTTAAGAAGTCCCCCGCGTAATAAGGGGCAATCCATGCCTCCTCTCTCTCCATCCGTTCAAAAATCTGATCCATTACATAACTTTGGATGAGATATTTTTGTTCATCCAGCTTGGCGGCAACGGCGGCCAGTTCATCGGGGTCCTCGGTATTAAGACTGTAGCCCAGAAGGGATTCTCCGATGGCAAAGGCGTCCCGGCAGTTATCAAACATGAGAATTTTGCCGGCATATGTGGGATTCCACATCAGCTCCCAGCCGGTGGCATCCTCCTCATTGACATACTTTGAATTGTAAATAAGCCCCACATGCCCCCAGGTATACGGTACGGAGTACTTATTTTCAGGATCATAGGGAAGATATTTGAAGTTGTCGTCAACATATTCATAATTGGGAATATTGTCAAAGTTCAACTCCAGCAGCATATCCTCTTCAATCAGTTTTTCCACCATGTAGTCCGAAGGAACAATGACATCATATGAGTCGCCGCCGGTTTTCAGCTTCGTGTACATGGTCTCATTGCTGTCAAAGGTCAGATAATTGACCTTGATATCGGGATAGGCCTCTTCAAAAAGCTTAATGATGTCCGCGCAGTCGTCGGTCCCGTCCGCAATATACTGTCCCCAGTTGTAGACCGTAATGGTGACGGTCTTCGCAGCCTTCACATCCGACGGGAGAAACATTGCCGCAAATATGAAAACCGTTAGAAACAGAGCAATTTTCTTCATTGCGGCACCTCTTCCTCAAGGATACGCCGGGTCTTTTTGCGATCCGAGGCCTGGATGACGTTCATAGCTGTCATCAGAATAAGAATGACCGCAAACATCAGGGTGAACAGTGCATAAAGTCTTGGAGGAATAGGCTTTTTTACATAATTGTATATCTCCACCGGCAGGGTAACAAAGCCGGCACCCGTGACAAAATAGGAAATGACAAAATCATCCAGAGACATTGTCAGGCTCATGATGGCCCCGGCAACGATGCCCGGCATGATTTCATGGATGGTGACCTTGAAGAATGCCTTGAGAGGGGTACATCCCAAGTCCAGCGCGGCCTCGGTCAGGTTGGGGTCCATTTGGTGCAGCTTGGGAATGACGTTAAGTATTACATAGGGCAGGTTAAAGGTTACATGGGCAATAAGAAGAGTTCCGAAACCCAGTACGGAATTGATTTTCAGCAAGGTCCCCGTAAAGGCGAACATCAGAGCAAGAGAAACACCTGTGACAATGTCCGGATTTGTCAATGGAATATTGGTCATGCTCATTACGAGAGAACGCATTTTCCCGCGCATATTGTAAATGCCCACGGAAGCCATGGTCCCTAAAAGGGTAGCAATTGCGGTAGAGGACAATGCGATGATAACAGTATTAAGCAAAAGCTTGAGCAAGGAGGAATCCTCAAAAAGCTCTCTGTATTGGCCGAAGGTAAATCCCTTGAAAACAGCCAGATCGGTGCCCGTGTTAAATGAGGCAACAACAAGTACAAGTATGGGTATATAAAGGAAGATAAAAACCAAAACGGTAATAATCCTGGAGGCATTTCTCATGATAAGGAACCCTCCGTATCGTCGTATTTTGTAAAACGGTTGGAAATTCCGACACAGATGAAAATGAGAATCATCAATATCAGTGACATTGCCGCTCCCAGGTTGGGATTGTAGGCACCCTTGAGCTGGGATTCTATGATGTCACCAACCATTACGGTTCCCGGAGAACCGAGCTTTTGTGAAATGTAAAATGTGGATACTGCAGGAACAAACACCATTGTGATGCCCGAGGTAATCCCGGGAAGGGACAGCGGCAGGGTCACCCGCCTTAGAACCTGAGACTTGTTGCAGCCCAAATCTTCGGCTGCCTCAATAAGCCGGGGGTTAATTTTCATAATGCTTGTATAAAGCGGCAGAATCATGTACGGGAGATAATTATATACCATGCCCAGAATAACGGCACCGCCGTTTCTGATAAGCGGCAGAGGCGTAATTCCGAGGGAAAGCAGCAGATTGTTAATAATGCCTGTATCCTCGAGAATGGCCACCCAGGCAAGGGTCCTGAGCAGGAAACTCATACACATGGGAAGCATAATGAGCATCTGCAGGATGGACTGCGTACGGGGCCTGCACTGGGCAATGCAGTATGCCACGGGGTATCCGATAAGCAGACACAGCAGTGTTGCAGCCACACTCAGCCAGATTGATCTGAGAAAAATGGGGGTGTAGTCCAGGATGCTCTCCAAATTGGCAAGAGTAAAATTCCCCGTTCCCTGTTCGGTAAAGGTGAAATAAAAAACGATTCCCAAGGGGATTATTGTAAAAAGCAGCATCCATGCGATATAAGGAGCTGCCGGTGTCTTACGCTTCATGGGCTACTCCTCCTGTGATTCCTCGGATTCCGCCATTTCATCATATTCTACGGAATATGAACTATAATCTCCAAACTGGCCGGAATATTCACTCTTACGCATTACATGAATATTATCCGGATCCAGCTTGATGCCGATATATGAGCCGACCGGGCAGTAATCCGTGGTCTGAATAAGCCACTTAAAGCCTTTGAAATCAACAATTGTATCATAGTGGACGCCCTTGAAGGTTACCGATGTAACTGTGCCGCACAGGTGACCGGAATCGGCAGGCGCAATGTCTATATCCTCCGGCCGAATAACCACGTCGACATTCTCATTCGGAGCAAATCCCTTGTCCACACAGTCAAATTCCCTGTCAAATATCTTAACCCGGAAGTCACGAATCATGATGCCGTCAATGATATTGGATTCGCCCACGAAGTCGGCAACAAAGGCATTGGCCGGCTCATTATAAATGTTTTCGGGAGTTCCTATCTGTTGAATCCGTCCGGAGTCCATTACGACCACGGTATCAGACATGGACAAAGCCTCTTCCTGGTCGTGAGTTACATATACAAAGGTAATTTCAACCTCCTGCTGGATGCGCTTCAGCTCGTTTTGCATGTCCTTGCGCAAAGCAAGGTCCAGGGCGCTTAAGGGCTCATCAAGGAGCAGCACTTTGGGGCGGTTGACAAGGGCTCTTGCCACAGCAACACGCTGTTGCTGTCCGCCCGACAGGGATGCAATCTTGCGGTTTTCAAAGCCCTTAAGGGATACGGAGGAAAGCATTTCCGTAACACGCATGTCAATCTCCGCCTCGGAAAGCTTTGCAACCCTCAATCCGAAAGCGATGTTGTCATATACATCCAAATGGGGGAAAAGTGCATAATTTTGAAAAACGGTGTTAATCTGGCGCTTGTAGGCAGGGACTTTACTGATATCGGTTCCGTTGAAAAGGATATCTCCGCCGGTGGGGATTTGAAAGCCCGCTATTATCCTGAGAGTTGTGGTTTTACCACAGCCGGAGGGCCCAACCAGAGTCATGAACTTTTTATCTTCAATATCAAGATTGATGGAGTCCAACACACGTACGCCGTCGAACTCCATCACAAGATTCCTAAGGGAAATTAATGCACACAATAGTTTTGCCCTCCGCTAAACATCAGAAAGTTTTTGGAGTGCATCCTCAGCAATGATTACATCAAAATGCTCGCTTATAAATGCGCTCCTGGCAAAACCCGAAGGTTCCTTGCAGCCATATTCCAACGCCAAGTTGCATATACGCCCGAATACATTTACCGAACGCGCCGAGTCGGTAAGAACCATATAGTACCTGCCGTCCTCAGGAGATTTATAAAGAGAGCTTCGCCCCTTGAAGGAGGAGGCGCTCTTGTGAGCAAAGTCAATTACAGTCTCCAGATTGTCAAAGGAAAAAATCCTTTCAAGGGGGCCGGCGGGAACAGTTTGAGGCTTGCGCGCAGGTTTTGAAGGCATTGCGTGGCGCGCAGGCTTTGAAGGGGCGGGACCGAGACCGTCTTCAAGAAAACGGTCATCAGACAGGTTGTCTATAAGCGCATCCAGCGCCTCTTCATCCCCGTTTTCCTCGGATATGATAAAATCAGACACGCGAGATAACCCTGAAAAGCGCTGGTCGAGCTCCTCGGGGGCGTCCACGTTGGTAATCATCAGAATAATGCAGTCCATGGAAACCGGGATTGCCTCAATCATTAAGGATTCGCCTGCCTCGAAACCGAATTCGTTGAAGGCTTGATCCATCATATCTTGAAAGAGCGCTTTCGTCTTTTCGGTCCCATAGGCCAGTTCGCTGATTTTAATCTGGTGGTATGCAAGGTCGGAACGGCTCAGGGTGCATTTGATTTGGTTTTCATTTATAAGTTCTATTTTCATATAAAAAGAATACTTTAAAACGCTTGAAAAATCAATAGATAAATAATATAATATTCCTTACATAAGAAGTCGGGCCGATGCATCTTGCGGCAACTTTTTCTTTACATTCAAATGGATTCGATTTCTGAATCCGGATTTCCTATTTTATATTTTTCAGACTCATTTCTTATGTGAAATGCGCAGGACATGGAGAATATTATCACGACGCACCGCCTTGTTCTGTGTAAATTTTTCAGAAAGGAGGGCACCATGACAGAAAGTGAAAAACGCAGATTCATAGAATTCATGTCACTTCAGGACGAGCTGGACAGGGCTGCACGCCGAGGGACCAGACTGCTTTTGAACGGACAACTCACCGATTCTGTCCACATTGCGTCCACCTGTATTTTCAGGGAAGATGACTGCTACATGTGTGATTATCACATGGATGACAAGGGAGTTCTTCGCGAAGTCAATTTCAATAAAGTAAGCAACGAATGAAGGGAAGTCTCAGCGGCGACCCCTTACAGGAAGGAGAATTTCTGACCGGATTTATCCCATTGCTTTATAGAAATAACAGTGATATAATACTTTGTCAATTTATGTAGAATTTGAGAGGTTATTATGGCAACACGTAGGCGAAGAAGGAAAACCGGACACATCAAGCCCTGGGCGATTCTTGCAGTGGTAATGATAATGATTGCAGGTATAGTGGGAGTGATTGTCCTTGCCAGCAGATACTCCCCGTCCAAGGAAGTTACAGATCTGGAAAAATATTACAATCTTACGATAGCTCCCTTGCAGGGCAGAGACGCAGCTGCCGAAAATGAGATGGCAATTGTATTGGAGGAAGAAATCTTAAACGAGAGGGCATTTCTCCATGAAGGCACCATATATATCAGCCATGAGCTGGTTAAGACACGTATAGATGAAAGGTTCTATTTTGACGATAATGAAGAAATGCTGATTTTTACCAATGCTCTTCAGAATATTACCGTACTGATGGACCAGAGCAGCTATACCATCGATGATCAGAGGGTTGAAACGGATTATGTCATTCTGATTGAGAAGAAAGACAAGATTTATTTGGCAGTGAAATTTGTTGAAGCTTTCAGCAGTGTACAATATCAGACATATGAAGAGCCGCCCAGGTTGGTGATTACCCATAAAATCGGCGAAAAGACATTTGTTGACGCCAAAAAGAAGACCTGGATCAGGGAAAGGGGCGGTATCAAGTCAGGAGTTGTAGGAACAATCAAAAGCGGTGACAAACTGCAGGTTATCGAAGACTTGGACGACTGGCTTGAGGTTGTGAGCGCAGAAGGCTGGGTCGGATACGTGGCAACCTCGGCCGTTAAAGATAAGTACACCGAAGTTGTTGTCAGTGACTACGACGAACCCGAATATACTTCCCTGAATATGGGAGAAACCGTCAAGCTTGGCTGGGCGGGAGTGTTTGTTGCCGATGCGAATGACCGTTACAATGAATACACGAGGGATGCCGACGGAATATTGAATGTTTACAGTCCCACATGGTATTTTTTAAAGGACGGACAGGGCAAGATAACTATGCTTTCGGATGCTGAAATCGTCCGGCAGGCACATCAGGACGGGTATCTTGTCTGGGCATTGTTCAGTGATGAGGATTATGATTTCGTGGAGCAGGCGCTTACACATACCTCCGTAAGGCGGGAGATGGTAAAAACCCTTATTGCCGATATGAAGGAGAAGGATATAGACGGCGTTAACGTGGACTTTGAGCGGATAATGGCTGAATATGGAGATGATTTCATACAGTTTATCAGGGAGCTGTCTGTAGAATGCCGAAAGGAAAGCCTTTACCTGACGGTTGATAACTATACGCCTTACGAATTCAATGCCTGCTACCATATTGAGGAGCAGGGGAGGATATGTGACTACGTAATCATCATGGTCTATGATGACTATGTCGGAAGCGGAAAAATCGGCCCCAATTCATCACTGCCCTTTGTAAGGAAATCAATGGACCTTTCAACCTCCAAGGTTGCTTCCGAAAAGCTGATTGCCGCCCTGCCCTTCTATTCAAGGTTCTGGTTCACTGACAATACTGTCAGCACTGACGATGCTGACAATAACGGGGATTCAAATAAGCCGAAGTACAGCAGAAAAGAATATTCCATGTCTAAGGCATGGGAACTTCTGGAACAGATGAATGTGACCGCACAGTGGAATGCTGAGGACGGATTGGACTATGCTCATTACGATTATGGAAACGAAACCGTCGACGCATGGCTTGAAAGCGCGGACTCTATCAGAGAAAAGCTGAATACGGTGAAGCAGTATAATCTGGGCGGAGTCGCGTTCTGGCAGCTTGGCCAGGAAAGGTCCACAGTCTGGGAGCACATTGCCGCCTATTGACAGCCGCGATAAGCCTTTCGCTTATCTGCAAGATGCATCAACAAAGGGGTGTTTCTCAGGGAGACACCCCTTGAAGTTTAAAAACATGCCGGATATTCAGTTTTCATTCTGGGCATTCGACTTTTCGTTTAGGAATACGAAAGGAAAATGAAATGATAGTAATTTTAAAAGACAACCCCAAGAAGGAACAGTATGACAATCTTCTTTTATGGCTAAGAAGCATGGATTTAGACATTCACGAGAGCCGCGGGGCGGGAACACATATCGTCGGCCTTGTGGGAGACACGTCGGGGGTCGACATAGACCTGATAATGGCGCTTGATATTGTTGAAGATGTCAAAAGGGTTCAGGAACCGTACAAGAATGCCAACAGAAAATTTCATCCGGAAGATACGGTTGTGGATGTTGCCGGGGTAAAGATCGGAGGCGGCAACTTTAATATTATTGCCGGTCCCTGCTCTGTTGAGAGTGTGGAGCAAATGTGCATGGTTGCGGAAAGTGTACGAAAATCCGGAGCAACACTTCTTCGCGGCGGAGCCTTTAAGCCCAGAACTTCACCGTATTCGTTTCAGGGATTGAGAAATGAGGGGTTAGAGCTCCTGCTTGAGGCAAAGCGCCAAAGCGGACTGCCGATAGTAACCGAAATAATGGATTTGAGCCATCTGCCGCTTTTTGAGAATGTGGATTTGATTCAGGTGGGTGCCCGCAATATGCAAAATTTCGAATTGCTTAAAGAGCTTGGCCATACGGACAAGCCCGTGCTTCTCAAAAGAGGTTTGGCAAACACTCTTGAAGAGTTGCTGATGAGCGCCGAATATATTATGGCCGGTGGGAATGAGAATGTAATACTTTGCGAAAGGGGAATCAGAACTTTTGAGACAGCCACAAGAAATACCCTGGACTTATCTGCTATACCAATGCTGAAGAAAATGTCGCATCTGCCTGTAATCGTGGATCCGAGCCATGCAACCGGCAAGTCCGAGCTGGTTATGCCCATGTCTCTGGCGGCTGTGGCAGCAGGAGCGGACGGACTGATGATAGAGGTGCATAACGACCCCGCGCACGCATTGTGCGACGGTCCTCAGTCATTGACACCGGAGGCATTTGATGAGATTGTACGTGCGGTAAATGCCATAAGACCGTTCGCACATAAGTACGGCGGATAAAAGCCGGAAGGAAAGGATACGGGATGAACATAGGAATCATAGGCCTGGGACTGATCGGCGGAAGTATCGCAAGGGCAATCAAGCATGAAACGGCCGACACGGTCATGGGCATGGATATAAATGAGACCGTTATTTACAAGGCAAAGCTTCTGGAGGCAATTGATGCCGAGCTGAATGACGAGCGTCTGGGAATATGCGATTATCTGATAGTTGCCCTGTACCCCGGGGATACGATAGATTTTGTAAAGAACAATTACCGCAAATTCAAGCCGGGAGCAATCGTCATGGATACCTGCGGCGTAAAGGAATGCATCTGTAAGGAACTGATGCCCTTGGCGGAGGAAAACGGGTTTGTTTTTGTGGGAGCCCACCCCATGGCGGGCATTGAAAGAAGCGGTTTTGAAAATTCAAACCGGAGCATGTTTAACAATGCTTCCATTATTTTGGTTCCGCCGCAGGGAGCGCCGATAGAACTGCTTGAGCAGCTTAAAAAGTTCTGGGGGGCCATTGGATTCACCAACCTTGAAATCACAACGGCAGTCCGTCATGACAAGATTATAGCCTACACCTCCCAGCTGGCCCATGTGGCCTCCAGCGCATTTGTGAAAAGCGAAACCGCGCTGGCGCATAAGGGATTTTCCGCAGGCAGCTACAAGGATTTGACCAGAGTTGCGCGGCTGAACGAGGTTATGTGGGCAGAGTTGTTTTTAGAAAACAGGGAAAATCTTCTTCGGGAAACCACAGAGCTTATAGAGGCGCTGCAAAAATATGAAGATGCCCTGAAAAACAATGACGAAGAGGTTCTTATGCAGTTGCTGAAAGAGGGGCGCCTTCGCAAGGAACAGGCCGATCGCAACGATATGAAGTAGGAGTATCGGAAATTGAACGGATTGACGCGTGAAGAAAAGTATATGAGGGAGGCCGTCCGGGAGGCTAAGAAAGCCGCCAAAAAGGGGGAGGTCCCCATTGGCTGCGTTATTGTGCTCAATGACAGGATTATCGGGCGCGGCTATAACAGGCGGATGACAGACCGCTCTGCTCTTGCCCATGCCGAGATATATGCAATAAAAAGGGCCTGCAAGCATGTGAAAGACTGGCGCCTGGATGAGACGGAAATGTATGTGACCCTTGAACCCTGCCAGATGTGCTCCGGGGCAATTATCCAGGCAAGGATAAGAAGGCTTTTCATCGGGGCAATGAATCCGAAGGCAGGTTGTGCCGGCAGCCTTCTCAATATATTTGAAGTACCCGGATTTAATCACCGTGTAGAGGTGGAAAGAGGAATCCTTGAAGAGGAATGTGCCGCCATGCTGAAAACCTTCTTTGCCGAGCTGAGACAGCCAAAGACGAACCGAAAGAATCTTGACACAGGCAATGACGGGACTTATAATTTCACCTGAATTCGATGCACATTGTTTTTCATAGCCGTTTTGCACGGAGAGCGATGATGTTTCGGTCCGACGCAACGAGAACCCGCGAACCGTGTCAGGCCGGGAACGGAGCAGCACTAAGAGGTGCTTCTCGTGTGACGCCGGGAAGCCGGAGCGGAGCTGCGCCGTGTAAAGCGGCTATGAAAAATAATGTACGGACGCCGAACATGTTTTTGCGCAGTTGCGGAAGGACATGTTTTTTTACTTTTTTTCTTTATTTTAAAAAGTCAAAATGTTGATAATGGCGGTTCGGTATGTTACTATACATTGTGACAATTTATCTTTATTTTTCAGCGACCGATTGGAGAACCGACAATGTCATATATGGCCTTATACAGAAAATTCAGACCCCGTACCTTCGGGCAGGTTAAAGGCCAGGAACATGTCGTACGTACACTTACCAATCAGATAAAGAACGGCCGGATCGGGCATGCATATCTGTTCACCGGAACCCGGGGAACAGGAAAAACCTCGGTAGCCAAGCTGTTTGCCCGTGCCATCAACTGTCCGGCAAATGCCGGAGGCGAGCCTTGCAACGAGTGTGAGAACTGCCTTGCCGCAATACGGGATGCTTTCATGGACATAGTTGAAGTGGATGCAGCCTCCAATACCGGCGTGGACGACATCCGGCGCATCATAGAAGAAGTCCAGTATCCCCCCGTTAAAGGGGAATACAAGGTGTACATAATTGACGAGGCTCACATGTTGTCGGGTCCTGCTTTCAATGCATTCCTGAAGACGCTGGAGGAGCCCCCGGCTTATGCGGTATTTATTCTGGCAACCACCGAGCCCCACAAGCTGCCTATCACGATTCTTTCCAGATGTCAGCGGTACGATTTCCACAGAATCGGCAACGAGGTTATTGCAGATAATCTTGCCGAACTGGCAACACAGGAAGGAATAGATGCAAGCAATAAGGCATTGGCCTACATAGCACAGATGGGCGACGGCTCGATGCGTGACGCAATCAGCCTTTTGGACAAGTGCATTGCCTTTAATTTAGGGAACGCGCTTACCTATGAAAATGTGTTGCTGACCCTTGGTGCCGTGGACACGGAAACATTTTCCCGGATGTTCCGGGCCATATATGCCGGAGACTCACAAGCAGCATTGAAGATTTTAAACAATGCGGTGAACGAGGGCAAGGATCTCAGCCGTTTTGTAAACGATTTTGTTTGGTACATAAGAAACCTGCTGATGGCGGGGATAAGCGGCGGTGAATGTGAAGAACTGCTGGGAATCTCAAGGGAGAACATAGATGCCCTCATGGAGGATGCAAGGGGAGCCGACGGAGAAGTCCTTGTCAGATACATAAGGATACTTTCGCAGCTTTTGGCGGATATTAAATTTTCCCCATCAAGGCGGATATTGGCAGAGGTCGCAGTTATAAAAATGGCCGTGCCTCAAATGGAATCAGACGCGGGCTCTCTTGCGGACAGAATAAGACAGATGGAAGAAAGAGCAGTGGCCGCAAAGACCAAGTTACGGATGCAGCCCCTTGTAAGTGCCGAACAGCTCTCCCATGAAAATGTCGAAACGGGAAAAGAGGCGCCGCCGGAGCCGGCAACGCAGGCGGAGCTGTTCACGCAATCCGATGACGGCCTGATTTGGGCAAGCTGGAAGGATATAGTTTCAATGTGCGAGGGCAGGGTGAAGGCTGCAATAAAGAAGGTCTTTTCCGTGGAAGAAACAGGGGACGTGGCAGTACTGAGCATAGAAAGCGGTGCCAGCGCAGGCTCGATCAGGGAGTATGCAGAGGAAATAGAAAAAAACATTCTTCAGGTAACGGGGCGCAATGTCCGGTTATCGGTAAAAGAAGTGACTTCTGCCCCTCCTGTAACGGAGACGGACAAGACATTTCCGGAGGAATTGTTAAGCAGAAATATAAATTTCGACATAGGAACGGAGGAAATGTAGTTTGGCAAAGGGAAAAGGCAGCTACGGTAATTTCGGCGGCGGAATGCCGGGAAATATGAACAATCTGCTCAAGCAGGCCCAGAAGATGCAACGCCAGATGGAAGAAACGCAGGCAGCTCTTGAAGATGAGGTTGTCAGTGCAAGCGCCGGCGGCGGAGCTGTTGAGATTTCGGTATCCGGAAAAAAGATGATAACATCCGTCAAGATAGACAAGGATGTTTTGGATCCCGATGATGTTGAGATGCTTGAGGATCTTGTAATGGCAGCGGCAAATGAGGCCCTGTGGAAAATGGAAGAGCTGTCCCGGGAGAGAATGTCCCGGATAGCCGAAGGCATGGGAAGCGCGGATGGACTATTTCAGTAATCATATTTCGAGACTTATCGGTGAATTGTCCCAGTTGCCGGGCATAGGACCAAAGTCGGCAGCAAGGCTGGCCTTTCACATAATTGACCAGCCGGAGGAAAATGTCAGGGCGCTGTCCACGGCAATTCTTGAGGCAAAGCAGAACATACATTTTTGCAAAACCTGCTTTACGATAACGGATGAGGAAGAATGTCCCATTTGCAGGAGTAAAAAAAGAGACCACGGCACGATAATGGTTGTTGAAAATACGCGTGACATGGCCGCATACGAGAAAATCGGCAAATATGAGGGAGTGTACCACGTGTTGGGCGGGGCCATTTCTCCCATGCTGGGAATAGGACCCGGCGATATCAGGCTGAAGGAACTGATTGAGCGACTCAGGGGAGATGTAAAGGAAGTCATTATCGCAACCAATTCGTCCATTGAGGGCGAGACGACGGCAATGTACATCAGCAAGCACATAAAGCTGGCGGGCATAAAGGTCAGCAGAATCGCCAGCGGGGTTCCGGTTGGCGGAGATTTGGAATGTATTGACGAGGTAACCTTATTAAGGGCACTTGACGGAAGAGTGGAGATTTAATATGGACAAGCAGGAATACCGTGAATTTCTGGAAGAAATCAGACGAAGCCACGAAGCAGGCAACTATGAAAGGGTCACGGCGTTTGCCGATCAGATTGATCTTGCAAAAATCAAGGAAACGAAAATTCTTGAGATTATCTCCGATTCGTATGAGCAACGGGGTAATTATGACATGGCCAGAGAGGCCCTTCTTGTTGCCTATGAGCGCAATCATGCCAACATCGGCAGGCAGATTGTTTACAAGCTGAGCGAATTGTCCATAAAGGTGGATGATTTGGACAGTGCCGTCGGGTTCTATGAGGATTTCTGCAGTGTGGCCAAGAATGACAGTAAGAGGCTCCTTTTGAAATATGAAATCGGAAAAGCCGGCGGCATTCCAAAGGGCGAATTGATAAAAGTGCTGGAAGCCTATGTTTCCCGGGAAAAGGATGATAAATGGCAGTGTGAATTGGCACAGCTGTATCACGAAACCGGTCAGGTTGAAAAATGTGTGGCTATGTGCGACGATATTTCCCTGTGGTATGCAGACGGTAAATATGTAAAAAAGGCCTTGGAGCTGAAGTTTGCTCATTGCGCTCTTACTCCGCAGCAGCAGATTAAGTATGAACATATGATGCGCGAGTACATGGACGAAGGGGAAATGACACCCGTAACCGGCAAGGAAGAGTCGGAAGAAAGCGAGAAGATGGCCGAAGAATTTTATAAGGAATACTTCGCGGACACCGCACCCTTGTCCGCACCTTCAACCGCCTTGGCACCGGAGACGGAGTCGGAATTTATGCACCCGGAACATGCGCGGCCTGTCCATGCGGAAACAACTTCGGAAATTATATTCGAGGAGACTTTGGACGGGGTCCCGAAAGCGGAATACACCGTGGTGTACCCGGAGGATTACGGAGAGGACGTTAAGGATGAGGACGGGGAAGCATTTGACGAAGAAAATTACGAAGAGGAATATTTTGAGAAACTTGAAGAAGATTTCTTGCCGGAGGACAGTTGCGCTCCTGACAGGAGAATTCTCTGCGGGCACGATTCAGACGAAATAGATGACACCAGGGTTATACCCATTGATGAAATCAGACGGGAGCTTGACAGCGTCGCAGGACTTGACAGGGATAACGAAGAAAGCGGCATAGAAGAGAGCCCGGAAGATTGTGATATGCCGGAGGGGGCGGAGACTTTTGAAACATCCCGGGAAATGTTTGCCAAGCTTGCAAAGACTTTTGATGCATTGGAGGGAGAGACCGGAGTTGAGGCCGAGCCTGAATTTGAGGCGGAGCCTGAAGTTGAACCGGAACCCGAGAATGAAGAAGACTGGATTGAAAGGATAATTGCCGAGGAGGCCGCCCTTGAAGAGGAAGAATTTGCCGATACAAGGGTAATCAGCCGCAGTGAGATTTTGCGCAGAATGAAAGGGTCTGCTGTCCCCGACCGCATGGAAGAGGAGCCCGTCGTTCCCGAATTTTATGAGGATGAGGACAGAGAAATAGAAGAGACCCGGGTGTTAAATAGGGAAATGCTTGAGGCACTTCTTGCGGAAAATGGAGCAGATGTCGAATCCGAACCGGCAGTTCCCGTCGATGAGCCGGAGGAGCTTATCGAGGAAATCGAAGAGCCGGACGAAGATTTAGAGGAGTCCGTTGAGGAAATTGAAGAGGCGGAAATAGAATTCGAGGAGCTTACCGAAGAAATCGAGGAAGCGGAAATAGAATTCGAGGAGTTTACCGAAGAAATCGAGGAGGCGGAAATAGAATTCGAGGAGCTTACCGAAAAAATTGAAGAGCCGGATGAAGATTTAGAAGAACCTGAGGAACCTGCCGGAATGATCGGAGAAATACAGGCAGCAGATAAAGGAAAGAAGGAGATTTTTGTCGTGCCTGAAGAGATCCGCGAGGTTCGCCATACGGAAAAGTTCGCTCCTGAAAGCAGCAGGATGTCGGACACCGGTCTTATTGCGGGAGAGATTATAAACCTGCCGGCAGCTTCAGCAGCCAAGCTCGGAGCGGTTAGTGCAGCAGTGTCAGCCTTTGCACCCATGGTTGTCAGGCCGGCGCCGGGACGGAACAAAGCCGCCGGCCGGACGAAGACCTTTAAAGGCGGAGCCGAAAGGCCGGAGAATGTCAGCTTCCTTGAGGACGTCGATTTATCATATATTCCGTTAACCGGGGAAGAAGGAAGCCAGTTGACACTCAATCTTGAATTCCTGTCCGCAGGGGATGAGAATATTGAAGGGCAGTTGTCCTTTGACGAGGTTTTTGACATCTACTCACATAAGGTTGAGGAAAATATGGATCAGGTGTCTGAGGTGGAAGCGGAACGGCTGAGGCAAATCCAAAACGCCGTTAACCTGTCGGCTCCTGTAGTACTGCCCTATTCCATGGACGATTTATATTTTGAAGGAATAGAAGTGGAAAAAATAGCAGACGTTACGCCGGTTGAGTCAGCGTCAGTTTTGTCAAAAGAATCAGAAGGAAAATCAGAGGCAGCAGACGATGCCGCCGAGATTTTATCTGCGGAGCAGGAAGGCGAGGAGTCTTCTCCGGAAGAGTCGGCATTGGAAGATGCTGAATTGACGGAAGAATTCGAAAAAGAGCCCGAGAGCATTGACATTACAGGCGAAGATGAAGAAGAGCCGGAAATGTCGGACGAGGAGCTGATGGAGGTATTTGTTCCGTTCGATGAGATAAATTTTGATGAAGATGAAGAAAAAGAGGCGAAGACGTATAACGGCTTGCCCGTTGAGCCTCGGTTAGGTGATGCGGAAAAGGCAATAGCCGAGTTCGAGCAGGCCCTTAGGGAGAAGGAAATATCGATTAGCGACGATGAAGAGCTGGACGAGCTGGGCGATTCTCTTGCCGAGTGGATGGCAGGAGATGAGTATGCCGAGTATGACAATGAAGAGGGCACAGAGCCCGCCGCCGATGCGGAAAAACACTTTGAGAAGCATCCTTACAGGTATGAACTGTCCGATACAATAAGGAAAGAAATTGCTGAATACCTTCTGATAGACGGCATGGAGGACATGGTGTGTGATGCGGTAAGCCATATCGTTACCACCATCAGAAACGGTGACCGGACGGGAGGCAATTTAGTCATAACCGGTGATGCAAAGAGCGGCAAGACCTATCTTACGATTTCCATAATCAAGGCGGTCACGGAAGAACTCAAGGGGGGAAACGGCACAGTCGCCAAAGTTCAGGCGGGCGCACTTAACGGCAAGAATCTTGAAAAGGTCTTTGAGAAGATAGCCGGAAACGACCTTATTATCGAAAATATAGGTTATTTTGAAGATGACACAATCAATGAGCTGATAAGAGTGCTTTCCCTGAAACGATACGACAGTTTAGTGGCGCTTGAGGGCAACCAGTTGGCGGCGGAAAACATTTTTGGCAATTTCCCGGAATTAAGGGAGCTGATTCAGACAAGAATAGATATCAACGAATTAAGCATTATCCAGTGGGCTGATCTTGCTGCGGATTATGCGAAGGACAGGGGATATATTCTTGATGACATGGCCAGACTGGCACTCCACGCCAAGATAAACGAGCTGAACAAGCCGACCGTGCGACTGGGATATAATGATGTAATGGATTTAATGGACGAGGCGATTGCCCGTGCAGAAAAGAGAAACGTCGGACGGTTGTTCTCGGCATTTTCCAAGAAGGGTGACAACGAACTCAGGGAAATCATTGAAGTCGATTTCATGTAGCATACTTAAGATATTTTTCGGACAAAAAAGGGCTGCCACGCAGAGTAAACTGTGCGGCAGCCTTTTTATGAAAAAATCAGCCTTTACCTAAAAACATGGGCATGGGAGGAGTCTTTTTCAGGATTTTCACACCCACAAACCACGTGGCAAAGTAAAGAAGCTGCCAGGCCAGAAGAATTATCAGTGAACAGCGGTAAAGCACCATGATGCCGCCGGAGTCAATAATCATTCCGCCCGCTAAATTCACGACAATGGAACCGAGCCCCATCATTACCGTGCTGAGGGACAGCGTGGTAGTATCGAGACCCTCGGGGGCCATCATGCGCAGGTAGACTGCGGTGGTCCCGAGGGCTATGCCGCCGGCAAGGCCTTTAAGCAATATTCCTCCGATAATGATAACGGGAACCGGATAAGTGATATACAGAACCATTTGAACTATGGTAAAACAGCAGGCAATTGCCTGCAGAAGCGGCAGGGAAATTTTCCTCTTTATCAGCGGGATAAGGGGCATCATGATTATTTCACCTACGACACGTATCCCCGAGGCTACGCCGACAAGGGAGGTTTCAAGTTCCACATGGTTCAGCAGGAAAACAAGATAGCTCTGGGTGTTGGAGCCCAGGGTAAGAATGAAATTAAGCAAAACAAATACTATAAGATAATAGCTTTTGAAAAGGAGGTCGAAACGGAGCTTTTCGGAGCCGCCGGAAGGTGTCCTTGCCGCCTTGTGATCGGCCGTGCTCGTCGCATTAATATTGGCTTCGTTTACCGCTTTGAGATCGGATGCGTTCGCTTCCTTGTAATCGGTCATGCTCGCCGAAGTGCCGCTTTCAAAATGTCGCAGACTCCCGGATAAAATCAGCAGAATAACGACAAAGAAAAGCGTAAAGCCGAAGGGTGCCAGCGGGCCGAAACGGTTTATAATAGGAGTGTAAAGGAAGTTGATTAAGCTGTAGCCGATGCTCAGGGCAACCCGTATCAGGCTGTAATCAATTTCGGGATATTTTATTGTTGCCTGAACACCGCTTGCCTCAATCATCCCGTAGGTTACCGGTTCGCAGATGCTAAGGAGAGGAACAATCCCTGCGCAGAGCAGAAAATCGGCAATATATACCTGCTGCAGAAGAAGCAGCAACGCGAGCAGTATAATCCATAGAATTATGGATAAGATGTAGACTATTCTGCGTGAGTGGAGTTTGTCTGCAATTGCACCGGCAAGGGGTCTGGAGATTGCGCCAAGGAGCCCGGCGCCGGCAAGAATCCAGCCGCACCGGGTCGCGGACATTCCCCGGGATTCAAGGAAAAGAACACGATATTCATTGGAGGCCTGAGCAAACCCGAACAAAATATAAATTACAAATAAAGCGGGCAGGCCGCGTCTGATTTTTTTCATAAATAATATTTCCTTTCGAAAATATTATACATTTAATTTACGGGGAATAACAGTTTCAGCGAAAAAAACTATGGATGCGAATCTTCAGCGGAAGTTTTTTTTGCAGCTCTCTGTTCCCGGCGTAGTTCAACAAGCAGTTTTATATAGGCGCTCATGTAAACCGTGAAGGCAAGAAGCATAAAAGCTCCGGCAATCAGGACAAGAGTTATTTCAACCTTTTTGGGCAGATTGGGCAACGCAATGAAGGTAAGCATAACGCAATAAAGCACTACGGTGCACAGCTTTCCGCACCATATGGCGCCGCCGATGTTTTTGTTGTGGGCAAACAGATATCCGCTGAAGATAAGAGAAATAATTTCTTTTAGCGCAAAGATAACAATCAAAAGAATCACCCACGGATATCTGATAACCTCGCAAAACAAAATGGCAAACTGCATAGCCTTATCGGCTATGGGATCCAGGATTTTTCCCAGGTCCGTAACCTGATTCAGTTTGCGGGCGACGATGCCGTCGAGCACGTCCGTTCCGGCTGAAATCACAACCACAACAATCGACCAGATGTATCCGGATAAATCCTTGGCGTTAAGATAAACAATGATAAATACAGGAACCAGAAGAATCCTGAAATATGACATAATATTTGGAATAGTGAAAATATCTTTTTTACTGAAGCGCATAAAAACAGTTTATTGCAGAGTTCGTGAAAAGTCAACATCAAGTCAAAAATGCCTATTTCTCAATGTTTTCCGTTGACAAAGCCCCGGTCATGGGGTATAAATATAGAAACAGTTTTTCCGGGAGAGGGAAAAAATGGTTATTTCATTTATACGAGGAGGAGCGAAATGAATAAAGTTGAGTTAATTGCTGAAATCGCCAAGAAAGCCGGCATTAGCAAGAAAGACGCAGGAGCAGCTCTTAAGGCCTTTACGGATACCGTTCAGGCAGAACTTAAGAAGGGCGAGAAGGTTCAATTGGTAGGATTTGGAACATTTGAGGTAAGCAAGAGGGCCGCACGTCAGGGAAGAAACCCCAAGACCGGCGAGACCATGAGGATCTCAGCCTCCAAATCACCGAAGTTCAAGGCCGGCAAGGCGTTCAAGGATGCACTTAACTAATCCTGATCACCGGTATGAAAGCACTCTGTGAAAACGGAGTGCTTTTTGTTTGACTACAATACGGAAAAGCCTTAGAATATTCACAACAACATTCTATAATGCCATTTCGAAAAAGAAGCATAAAATGAGAATTGACAAATATTTAAAAGTATCCAGACTGATAAAAAGGAGAACAGTTGCCAATGACGCTTGCGATGCCGGAAGAATCAGCGTGAACGGCCGGCAGGTCAAGGCATCTTATGATGTAAAGGTCGGGGATGAAATAGAGATTGCATTCGGGGGCAGGACAGTCAGAGCAAAGGTCCTGAGCTTGACGGAGTCACCGAAAAGGGATGAGGCCGTTCAGATGTACGAGCTGTTATGAGATTCACAGGGAAACAAAAAAGATTAATACTGGTCATAATGATACTGGTCATCGCCGCTATCGTCTGTGTAATAATGGGTGTGCAGATTGCTAAGCTGAACAGCAGGAACAGGCAGCTTGAGGCACGCAAGGAAAGATTGGAACAGCTGCTTGCAGAGGAAGAGCGCAGACGAGTCGAACTTGAAGATGAGGCGATTTATGTAAAGACTCGCAAATATATCGAAGAAAAGGCTAAATCCATCGGATATGTTTATCCGGACGAGATTATTTTCCGAAAAGATGATTAAAGACTTCGAACAGACCATTGCCGAACAACTGAAAAACCATAACATGGTACGTTCCGGAGAGAACGTTATCGTCGGCGTGTCCGGCGGCAGGGATTCGGTGTGTTTGCTGCATGTCCTTCATAAGCTGGAGAGCCGGTTGGGCTTTAAGGTCTTCGCCGTTCATGTTAATCATATGCTGCGCGGAAGTGAATCGGAGAGGGACAAGGAATTTGTCCGGAGCCTGTGTGAAGAGTTAAATGTGCCCTGTATGGCGGTCAATACCAATGTAAACGAGTTGGCAGCAGCAACAAGACTCAGCGTCGAGGAGGCCGGAAGGCTGGCAAGAAAAAGAGCGTTTGAAGCCGCCGCACGCAGATTTGCGGGGGGTGAGGCTTTTGCCGAGGCCAAGATAGTGCTGGCCCATCACATGGATGACAATGTCGAAACCGTCCTGCTGAATATGATAAGGGGCACCGGGATAAGCGGACTTAAGGGCATGCTGCCTGTAAGTAAAATTGACAAGCTCACCTTTATCAGGCCTCTTTTGAAAGTGGAGCGCAGGGAAATAGAACGGTATATCAAGAAAGAGGGCTTGCGGTTCGTTGAGGATTCGACAAACAGCCGCGATGAATATACCCGGAACAAAATACGCCTCAACGTCATACCGGAGATGCAGCGGGCAAACAGTCGAGCGACAGAACACATCGCCGATACAGCCGGCGAAATTGCCCTGATACATAACTATTTAGAGCGTCAGATCGAAGCTGCCATGATTCAGGTCGCGGACTCCCGTGAGGACAGGGAAGTTATTAATGTAAGATTTTTGTCGGACTATGATATTGTCTTGAGAACCGGTGTCATTCACCGTTGTATTTCCAAAGTGGCGGGAACATCGAAAGATATTACCCGGACCCATGTAATGGATGTGCTTTCTCTTGCGGAAAAGCAGACCGGAAGAAGAATTGAGCTTCCCTACGGTCTGGTGGCAAGAAGAAGCTACGAGAACATCGTCATAAGAATAGAAGCGCCGCAGTCGGAACCGGAGAACGCATCTGCCATACGGATGGGTTCTCACATCAATATTTCCCTGACGGAACTGGAGAATGGTGACAAGAGTCTGATCATGGCAGACGGCAGCAGAATGACCTTTCGGGTTATGGATATTGCGGTTTGTGACAGGGAAGCCCTTACAAAAAATATTTTACACACGAAATGGTTTGATTATGATACAATAAAAGGCAGTTTAATTTTAGGCAGACCCCAGGCGGATGACGAGATTACCTTTGCAGGCGGAACAAAGACCTTGCGAAAGTTTTTTGTGGATGAAAAGATCCCGTTTGAAGTGAGGGACCGGCTACTGATTCTACGTGATATAAACAGTACACTGTGGGTTGTGGGGTACAGAATCGGCGAGCAATACAAAATAACTGACCGGACCGACAGGGTGCTGGAAGTTTCAATAACCGGAGGTAATAATGGGTAGTGTTGAAGTTCTTATCGGAGAGGCGGAAATAAGGAACAGGATTAAGGAGCTGGCAGCAGCCCTGAGCGAAAATTATAAGGACGAGGAAGTCCTGCTTATCGGAATCCTGAACGGAGCCGTGTTTTTCCTGACGGCTCTTGCCCAGGAGATGACGGTCCCGGTGGAGATTGATTTCATGGCCGCATCCAGCTACGGCGCGAGTTTGGAGTCATCCGGAAACGTCATCATTACTAAAGACCTGGAAAGGCCGTTGAAGAACAAACACGTAATTATTGCCGAAGATATATTGGATACCGGACGCACGTTGAAGCTGATTACCGAGATGATTAAAGAGCAGGAGCCCGCCAGCCTGGAGGTGGTAACACTGCTGGATAAGCCCGACAGAAGGGCTGTGGATTTCCAGGCGGATTATGTGGGCTTTCAGATTCCCGATGTCTTCGTGGTTGGCTGGGGACTGGATTTTGACCAGAAATACAGAGATCTGACATTTGTCGGTGTCTATAAAGAATAATTTTCGAAAGATTTAGTATGGATAATAAAAACAAAGGATCAGGCGGTTTTCGAGGGGTGCTGATATATGCCATCATCATTTTGGCGGTATTCAGCATTGTTTACTTCATAACGAACTCCTCCCGGGTTGACGATGATTATACCTATAGTGAAATGATAGACGATCTGGAGTCGGGTGCCGTTGAGAAGATTATCATCAATCAGAACGGCGAAGTGCCTACAGGCGTGCTTACAATTACATTTAAGGATTCCACCACTAAGGTACTCTATGTGGAAAATGTTTCCACAATAACGGAGGAGCTTAAAGAGAGAAATGTTTCCTACATTCTTGAGGATGTAACCAGGGAAAGTTTTTTCATGGCGTTGCTCCCCATGCTGATAATGCTGGCGGTAATGTTCGTCTTTTTCATTGTTATCGCCAACCGTCAGGGCGGTGCCGGCGGCAATGTTATGAGCTTCGGAAAGAGCCGAGCAAAGACTTCGGAACCCAATGATAACAAGACTACATTCAAGGATGTTGCCGGTCTTCAGGAGGAGCGTGCGGAGCTGGAGGAGGTCGTGTCCTTCCTTAAGGATCCCCAGGTGTACACCAGGGTGGGGGCTCGAATTCCCAAGGGAATTCTTCTTGTTGGACCGCCGGGAACAGGAAAAACGCTTCTGGCAAGGGCAGTATCCGGAGAGGCCGATGTCCCCTTTTTCCATATTTCCGGTTCGGATTTTGTGGAGATGTTCGTAGGCGTAGGCGCATCCCGGGTAAGGGACTTGTTCGGAGATGCCAAGAAAAACGCACCATGTATTGTTTTCATAGATGAAATTGACGCCGTTGCAAGGCGTAGGGGTTCCGGCCTTGGCGGCGGCCACGATGAAAGGGAGCAGACTCTCAACCAGATTCTGGTTGAAATGGACGGCTTCGGCATCAATGAGGGAGTTATCGTAATGGCCGCCACAAACAGGGTTGATATACTTGACCCCGCTATTTTAAGGCCCGGCAGATTCGACCGCAAGGTTTTTGTGGGTATGCCGGACGTTAAGGGCCGTGAAGATATTCTGAAAGTTCATGCCCGCAACAAGCCTCTTGCCGAGGACGTTGATCTGGAAAACACCGCAAGAACCACCGTGGGATTTTCCGGCGCCGACCTGGAGAATCTTCTCAATGAGGCTGCCATCAACGCGGCGAGCTCCGGACGTCTGTATGTTAAGCAGGAGGACATTGACAAGGCCTTTATAAAGGTCGGAGTGGGCACGGAAAAGAAGAGCCGCGTGGTTTCCGAAAAAGAACGCCGGATTACAGCCTTCCACGAGGCGGGCCATGCCATACTTTTCCATTTGCTCCCCGAGGTGGGACCTGTCCACATGGTATCCATCATTCCTACGGGGATGGCAGGAGGCTACACAATGCCGCTTCCCGAGAAGGATGAAATGTTCAACTCCAAGGGCAAGATGCTTGACAACATCAGGGCCGCTTTTGGCGGGCGTATTGCCGAGGAGCTGGTATTCAACGATATTACAACCGGCGCCAGTCAGGATATTAAACAGGCAACCGGTATTGCAAGAGCCATGGTTACCAAATACGGCATGAGCGACAAATTGGGTCCTATTGATTATGCTCCATCCGACAGTGAGGAAGTATTTATCGGCCGTGACTGGGGTCAGGCCAAGCCATATTCAGAGGCGATTGCAGCTCAAATTGATGAAGAGGTTAAGGAAATAATGGACCGCTGCTACCAGGAGGCAAAGGATATAATCATCGCCAACAGAGACATTCTTGAAGCCTGCGCTGAGCTGCTGTTAAGAAAAGAAAAGATTATGCGCGAGGAATTCGAGGGCCTTTTCCGGCGCGAGGACGCTGTTAACACTGATGAAGTCGAGGGAATTCCGGAGCTTTAAGAGGAATTGACGTCACGGATGCCGGGATATCATGGCACCGTGACTTATGACGTCATGATACTATAGCGTCCGGACGTTCATATTTTACTTTTTCAAGAGCCGACAACGGTCGGCTCTTTTGCTTCGCATGACGGATATATCGATGTGTTGTATTGCAACTTGCCTCTATTCGTGATACAATCCGAACAAATGTTTGTAACGCTCGGAGAGGGGAAAATGTCTGAAAAAACCGGCGCCTGTATCTGCATAGATTTAAAATCTTTTTTTGCCTCTGTGGAATGCGTGGAGAGAGGCTTGGATCCCATGACCTGCAATCTTGTGGTTGCCGACCCAGTACGCACGGAGAAAACCATTTGCCTGGCGGCCTCGCCGGCCATTAAAAAGCTGGGCGTTCCCAACAGATGCCGGCTGTTCCAGATTCCGAAGCATATCAAGTTCATCACGGCGCCCCCCAGAATGCAGCTCTATATTAACTACAGCATGAAGGTATATAATATCTACCTGAAATATTTCTCCCCGGAGGACATTCACGTATATTCGGTGGACGAGGTCTTCATAGATGCGACTCATTATCTGAGTCTGTATAGGTTGCCGGTTAAGGAGCTGGCAAAAATCATCCTGAAAGATATTTACGACAGCCTCGGTCTTTCGGCTACCTGCGGCATAGGAACCAATCTGTATCTTGCCAAGATCGCATTGGATATTTTGGCAAAACGCTCACCGGATTTTATCGGAATGCTGGATGAGGACAGTTATAAAAAGCAGTTATGGGACCACAGACCGCTGACAGACTTCTGGATGGTCGGAAAGGGAACTCGAAAGCGTCTCGAAGGGATAGGCATTTATACTATGAGGGATATCGCCATGTCCGATGAAAACCTGTTGTTCAGATTATTTGGAGTAAATGCCGAGCTTTTGATGGACCATGCCTGGGGAATTGAACCCACGACAATAGGAGATATTAAGAGATACAGAACAAAGTCCGAATCCATTTCAAGCGGACAGGTGCTTATGAGGGATTATAACTGGACGGATTGCAGATTGATTGTAAAAGAAATGTGCGACCTGCTCTGTCTGGAGCTGGTCAGCAAGCATAAGGTGACAGACAATATTTCCCTGACGCTGGGTTATACTTACGGAATTGACAGGAAGCCCATTTCATCGAGCCGCACATTGACTGTCAGAACCAGTTCCAACAGGATTCTGGGTGAGGCCATGATAAAGCTCTATGATGAGATTGCGGACAGGGACATTTATTACAGAAGGGTCTATATCGGATTTAACAACCTGCAGGGTGAGGAAATGGAGCAGACCGATTTGTTTACCGGTTTGCGGATTATGGAAAAGGACAGAAAGCTGCAGGAAGCAGCCATTGAAATAAAAACCAAATACGGCAAGAATGCGCTTCTTAAAGGCATGAACCTTGAAAAGGCGGGGACAACGGTTGAGAGAAATGCTCAGATTGGAGGGCACAGGAGTTCGGCCTTACCGCAGGAAGGTGATGAAACGCTGCAAAGGCCGGAGGAGCAGTCATGATGACAAGGACAGAAAGGCCGCCAAAAGTCAGGCCTCCCATGGACGTGGGAGAAAGGGCCAAGCAGTTCGCCCCGTATGCGGCGCTTGGCTCACTGGAAGGAGCCATGAGTGAAATAATAGATAATCATTCTACAAAAGATCCGGAACGTATCCGCAATTTTGAGGACTTTAATTATTTATGTGCCGAGGACGCACCGGGGATTGATATTTTCGAGGAGGACGCCCGGAAATAATAGAGCGCGGGTTTCCGCAAGTATGTACTATCCATGCAATGGTTATGTGATATAATGCCACAGCAGCAAGGTGTTGAATGCCGTGAATGAGCACAGGAGAATTATGGCGGACAGATTCAATCTGGTATCGGAATACAGACCTACAGGCGACCAGCCGAGAGCCATAAAAGAGCTCGTGGAGGGCTTCAGGGAGGGCAACCAGTTTCAGACTCTTCTTGGAGTGACGGGCTCGGGAAAGACATTTACCATGGCAAATGTTATACAGGAGCTGAACTGCCCCACCCTTGTTATTGCTCACAACAAGACTTTGGCGGCCCAGCTGTACAGCGAGTTCAAGGAGTTTTTCCCGGATAACGCTGTCGAATATTTCATTTCATATTATGACTACTACCAGCCGGAGGCCTATGTACCCTCCACCGACACATACATAGAAAAGGACTCCTCCATAAACGACGAAATAGACAGGCTGAGGCACTCCGCCACTACATCCCTTGTCGAGAGAAAGGACGTAATTATCATCGCGTCCGTATCCTGCATTTACGGAATAGGCGACCCGGAAGAATACGCCAGGCAATGCGTTTCTCTCCGACCCGGAATGAAGAAGGAGAGAAACCGGGTTATCCGGGATTTGATTAAGATACAATATGAAAGAAATGACATGGATTTCCGGCGCGGAACTTTCCGTGTGCGCGGTGATATTATCGAGGTATTGCCCGCTACCACCGTCAAGAACGCCATACGCATAGAGTTTTTCGGGGACGAAATAGACAGAATAACCCAAGTGGATATCCTGACCGGTGAGGTAAGGGCCCGGATGGAGCACGTGGCCATTCTTCCGGCATCTTATTATGTGGTGCCGCAGGATCGGATGGACAAGGCGCTGAAAGGCATTGCAAAGGAGCTGAATGAGAGGGTGGAATATTTCCGCAGCGAGGACAAACTCCTGGAGGCTCAGCGCATTTGGGAAAGGACAAATTTTGACATGGAGATGCTCCGCGAAACGGGAGTATGCTCCGGGATAGAAAATTACTCAAGGCATCTGACCGGACTGGCGCCGGGAGTTCCGCCCGCAACGCTGATTGATTTTTTCAGGAATGAATTCCTTATTATTGTGGATGAGTCCCATATGACCATTCCCCAGATAGGCGCAATGTACTCGGGAGACCGCTCCAGGAAAGAGACATTAGTGGAATTCGGTTTCCGCCTGCCCTCGGCTCTGGACAACAGGCCGTTGAATTTCGGGGAATTTGAGAGCAAAATTGACAGGATGCTGTTCGTTTCGGCAACTCCGGGAAAATACGAGGCCGCTCACGAGCTGATGAGGACGGAGCAGATAATCAGGCCTACGGGGCTGGTCGATCCGGAGATATTTGTGCGGCCGGTGCAGGGTCAGATTGACGACCTTTTGAGTGAAATACACAAAGAGGCGGATAAGGGCAATAAAGTGCTCGTGACCACGTTGACAAAAAAAATGGCCGAGGACCTGACGGATTATCTGAGAGAGGCCGGGGTCAGAGTAAGATATCTTCATTCCGACATAGCGGCCCTTGAACGGACGGAGATCATTAGGGACATGCGTCTTGACGTGTTCGATGTCCTTGTCGGAATCAACCTGCTCAGGGAGGGCCTGGACATTCCGGAGATTTCCTTGGTGGCAATTCTTGACGCGGACAAAGAGGGCTTTTTGCGAAGCGAGACCAGTCTTATACAGACAGTCGGAAGAGCCTCGCGGAATGCCGAGGGCCACGTAATAATGTATGCAGAGACGATTACGGATTCCATGCAGGCGGCGATAGATGAGACGAATCGTCGCCGCAGAATACAGCAGGAATACAATGAGGAGCACGGGATTACCCCCACAAGCATCAAAAAATCAGTCCGCGACCTGATCAGCATTACCAAGGAAGCGGCACAGGTATACAACAGATTGGAGAAGGATCCCGAGTCCATGACTCGCAAGGAGTTGGAGACTGTGATTGCAAAGGTACGCAGGCAAATGGAGAAGGCCGCCTCAGACCTTGATTTTGAAACAGCGGCTCAGCTTCGCGACCAGATGCTGGAGCTGAGGGGAAAATTGGATTAATAGAGGGCAAATAAAGGCAGCAGACAGGAAACGGCATGGCAGCTAAGGAACAAAAGTATATCAGAATAAAAGGCGCATCGGAGAATAATCTCAAAAACATAAATCTGGACATTCCCAGAAATGAAATGGTGGTTTTCACCGGTCTGTCGGGCTCGGGGAAATCTTCTTTGGCCTTTGACACCATCTATGCGGAGGGCCAGAGACGCTATATGGAGTCTTTGTCATCCTATGCAAGGCAATTCCTGGGACAGATGGAAAAGCCCCGCGTAGAATCGATAGAGGGCCTTTCTCCGGCCATTTCCATTGACCAGAAGTCCACCAACAGGAACCCGAGGTCAACCGTGGGAACCGTGACGGAAATACATGATTATTTAAGATTGCTCTATGCGCGGGTAGGCGTACCGCACTGCCCTGTATGCGGCAGGGAAATTACCCGGCAGAGCGTAGACCAGATGGTGGAGGCACTCATGTGTCTGCCGAAAGGAACCAGAATCCAGCTGCTGGCTCCGGTTGTGCGGGGACGGAAGGGAGAGCATACAAAGCTTCTCGAATCCGCCGGAAAATCCGGTTACGTGCGTGTCCGCATTAACGGGGAAGTGTACGAGCTGGACGAGGAAATCAAGCTGAACAAGAACAATAAACACAACATTGACATAATCGTGGATCGCCTTGTAATAAAAGAGGGGATAGAATCCCGAATGGCCGACTCTGTGGAAACAATTCTTTCCATGGCGGAGGGGCTGATGACTGTGGAGGTTGCGGGTTGGCCTGAAGGTGAGGAGGCCACCGGCCAAACCCTTGCAGTGGGTGAGGACAGAAGCCTGATTGTGGATGACAACAACGAAATCCATTTTTCAAGCAGTTTCAGCTGTCCCGACTGCGGCATCAGCATAGCTGAAATCGAGCCGCGAAGCTTTTCATTTAACAATCCCTTCGGAGCATGTCCTGCCTGCGCCGGGTTGGGCTACAAGATGGAATTTGACCCGGAGCTTATCATGCCTGATCCGAGCCTCAGCCTGAATGAGGGAGCAATAGCGATTGTGGGCTGGGGCAGCGCAAAAAAGGCGGGCAGCTTTACCAATGCCATACTGGTTGCCTTGTCCGAGGCTCACGGATTCAGCCTGGACACTCCTTTCAACAAATTGCCCAGGAAGATTCAGGATATTTTCTGGAAGGGTGATACCGTTTCTGTGGATGTTCACTACACCAGCCAGAGAGGCAAGGGGGTTTATCCGATTATTTTCGAGGGTCTGATTGAGAACAGCAAAAGAAGATACAGGGAATGTCCGGAAAGCTTCAGGCACGAGTATGAGGAATTTATGAGAATCAGCCCCTGTGAGGAATGCGGCGGCAGGCGTCTTAAAAAGGAAAGCCTTGCGGTTACCGTAGGGGGGAAGAATATATTTGAAGTATCCGATATGACAATTCGGGAAAGCAGAGATTTTCTTTCCAATCTCAAACTTTCAAAAATGAAGACGGAAATTGCCACGCCTATTCTTAAGGAAGTGAGGGAAAGGCTTACCTTTCTACTTGATGTGGGTCTGGAATATCTGACGCTGACCCGCTATGCCGCCTCTTTGTCGGGAGGCGAGTCCCAGAGGATAAGGCTTGCAACCCAGATCGGCTCCGGTCTTACGGGAGTGCTGTACATTCTGGATGAGCCAAGCATCGGTCTTCATCAGCGTGATAACGAAAAGCTGCTGGCGACCCTGAAAAAGCTGTGTGACCTTGGAAACACGCTGATAATTGTCGAGCACGACGAAGAAACCATAAAACAGGCGGACTGTGTTGTGGACATCGGACCGGGTGCCGGTGACCACGGCGGGGAGATTGTGGCTATCGGAACGGCTCAGGATATTATGGATTGTCCCGAGTCCGTTACCGGAGACTATCTTGCCGGAAGAAGAGTTATTCCGGTGCCCTCGGAAAGGCGCGAGCCGAAAGGATGGATTGAGGTTCAGGGCGCAAGGGAAAACAACCTGAAAAATATAAATGTCAGGTTCCCGCTGGGGGTAATGACTGCGGTAACCGGCGTGTCCGGTTCGGGCAAATCTTCTCTGGTAAATGAAATTCTCAGCAAATCCCTTGCCAGGACATTGAACCGCGCCCATACGATTCCCGGGAAACATCAAAGGATTATAGGGGTCGAGCAGCTTGACAAGGTCATTGTCATTGACCAGAGCCCTATAGGAAGGACTCCCCGGTCCAATCCGGCCACCTATACGGGGGTGTTCGATCTGATAAGGGATTTGTTTGCCCAAACCACGGATGCCAAAATCAGGGGTTACAATAAGGGACGGTTCAGTTTCAATGTCAAGGGCGGCAGGTGCGAATCCTGCGCCGGCGACGGCATTATCAAGATTGCCATGCATTTCCTCCCGGATGTTTACGTAAAATGCGAAACCTGCAGGGGCAGGAGGTACAATAAAGAGACCCTTGAGGTAAAGTACAAGGGCAAGAATATTTTTGACGTTTTAGACATGACGGTGGAAGAGGCCCTGAAGTTCTTTAAAAACGTGCCCAAGGTATATAATAAGATTAAGACTCTGGACGAGGTAGGCCTGTCGTATATTAAGCTGGGGCAGTCCTCAACCACCCTGTCGGGGGGTGAGGCGCAAAGGGTTAAGCTTGCCACGGAGCTTAGCCGCAGACCCACGGGAAAGACGATGTATATACTTGACGAACCCACAACCGGCCTGCATTTTGCCGATGTTCACAAATTAGTGGACATTCTCAGACGGCTGAGCGACAGCGGCAATTCGGTTGTTGTCATTGAACACAATATGGAAGTGATAAAGATGGCGGATTGCATAATTGACCTCGGGCCGGAGGGCGGTGACAAGGGAGGCACTGTCATTGCCACGGGAACGCCGGAGGAAATTGCGATGAATCCCGACAGCTTCACCGGAAGATTTTTGCAAAAACATTTGTAAATATGCTATTTTATTAGCAAGAGTGCCACCGCTGCATAACGGCCGCCACGGACAGGATATGCCGGGTGAAGGCTGTGCTGCATTCGGCAGCAGATATTTTTAGAGAGCCCGTCTAAAAGGCTTGATTTAGTTGAGATATTTTGATTTTGGCTGGTATATTTAGTTTAGGGGGACAATCTCATGTCAGAAAATGTACGTCCGGAAACAATGGTCCGTATCACAACCCCGGAGCATGCCCGGATTTTCATTGAGGAGAAGGTAGCCGGGATAAGGGCTCAGGTCGGCGATAAAAAAGTTCTGCTTGCGCTGTCCGGCGGTGTTGACTCGTCAGTAGTTGCCGCTCTGCTTATAAAGGCAATCGGCAGACAGCTTACCTGCGTTCACGTAAATAACGGCCTGCTTCGCAAGGGAGAGCCGGAAGAGGTCGTGCGCGTATTCAGAGACGAGCTGGATGCCAATCTTGTATATGTGGATGCGGTTGACAGATTTTTAGACAAGCTGGCGGGCGTTGCGGACCCGGAACAGAAGAGAAAAATCATCGGCGCGGAATTCATCAGAGTATTTGAAGAAGAGGCGCGCAAATTGGAGGGAGTCGAATTTCTTGCTCAGGGAACCATTTATCCGGACATCATAGAAAGCGACGGAGTTAAGGCACACCACAACGTGGGCGGCCTGCCGGAGGATATGCAGTTTGAACTGTGCGAACCGATAAAATTCCTTTACAAGGATGAAGTCAGGGTGGTTGGAAAGGCTCTCGGACTTCCCGATAAAATGGTTTATCGTCAGCCTTTTCCGGGCCCGGGCCTTGGTGTAAGATGCACCGGCGCCATCACCAGAGAGCGCCTGGAAGCAGTCCGCGAGGCTGATGCCATCGCCAGAGAAGAAATCGACAAAATGGACCCGACACCGTGGCAGTATTACGTAGCCATTCCGGATCTGGTTTCCACCGGTGTCAAAGACGGCAAACGCCACATGGGATGGGCGGCCGTCATCCGCGCGGTTAATACGGTTGATGCCGTAACCGCCCGGTCGATGGAGCTTCCATGGGAGATGCTTTGCACCATCAGAGACCGCATTATCGAAAATGTTCCGGGGATTAACAGGGTGCTGTGGGATATATCAGATAAACCGACGAGTAGTATTGAGTGGGAGTAGAGTGCCGAACGCAAGTAAGCCCGAAGGGCGCTATTCGAGGCGTAGGTACTCTTTCTGCCAGAAACTCGTGTCGATTAGAAAACTGAGGTGCTGTTTCATAGAGGTTGAGAGAGACAAGTAAGTACAAGCTAGAGTCAGAATTTCACGGCTGAGTAGAGTTTTATGATAAGAGTTTATGTAGTGGAAACCGCATCCTCAGAAGTCCAGGCGGTGGACTTTCGAAAGTGCGTTTCCCAGTAGAGAATATAAACATAAATATAAATATGAGTATTTAGGGAGATATTATGACTCGTATAAAATTTAAAATTTCCAAAGATAAGAAATATGTAGAAATTGATAAAAATAAAAGTTTGGATTTTAATAAATATCAAATTGAAAGAAGTGTTCTTTGTGAAAAGGACTGGAAGATAGTGCAAGATGAGTTTATGGTAACAGATGGTTTTAGATTTGATTTAACACTCAATGAAAAACTTCCTAAATTTTTTAGAGTTTATTTGATAAAAAAAGGTCATAAAGAAAAAGGTTATGCTTTGCAACGAACTTATTATTTACGTGTATATCAAAAGAAAAATAATGAAATAGATGTTGAGACCAGGTCAAGTTCAAGATATTGTAGTGGAGATGTTAAAGCTAAAACTTGGGATGATTCTATCTGGAAGCTAAATAAGAAGAATTTAATAGATAAATATAATAACATTTTAAGGTTTTATTTATTAAATTCTCCTGCAAAGGAAGAAAGCACACCAACAAAACAATTTACAGATGTTTATGCTCTTTGGGGTAAAGATTGTTTTAAGAGAGGAGATAGAGAACAATTAAGAGCTAAGTTATCAGAGTTTAAAGTGAAGGGGATAAATGACAATACTGGAGGAATTGCAGGAAATAATGATGATCTTAAGGAAAGGGTAGAGGAATTTCAGTTATTTAAATTAAATGAACATATGTTAGATAATTTGAATAGAGAAGGGAGGGTCGTTATGGTTGACTCTCTAAAAAATCAATATTTAAGTTTGTTTAGGCATTTACGTAATTCTATTGCACATGGTTCATTTTTAATAATTGAAGATGGATTTCAAAATTATTTTATATTTCAAGATGTTTATCAAGGCAAGGTATCTGCACGTGGAATTATTAGTTTGGAAATATTAGCAGAGTGGAAAAAAATTATACTTTCTAAGAAAGAAGAGTTTTTTTGAAAGGAGTGATAAAGAATGGGCAATGCTGATAAATATATTCAAGCTTATAAAGAATTGGAGATGGTAATACGTTCCATTTTTAATTTACCTTAAGAAAAATCGATATCATATTTTTTTAGAAATGAGAAAAGCACTTTTTTTTAAGGACAAGAATTCAGTATTGTTAAGACGTTCGGAATTTACTTAATCAAAAGGTAAAGATTAATGCTAAATATCCTGTTACCTCAACGGATGAGATGGTAACTTATATAGAAAATACAATAGAGAGGTTAAAAATTGCTTATGCTGCTCTGATATTGTTATCTCTAAATCTAAAATTTTTAGTGTAATAATAATGATGGAAAACAGCCTGCGAGAAACGATAAATATAATGAGATAGGAATGCTATTTTATACACATACATCTAAAATGGATAAAGGAAAGCTCTTAGGGGTATTGGGTGAGTATTTCATATTAAATTATGTAACAGATTGAAAACAAATACAGTTTTATGAAGTCACAAAGAAACTGAAAAGAGGGGAAAAAATAAGTTAATTTATAAACCGGAACTGGGACTGGAACGGGTAAAACAATATATAAATGAGTTGAAACAAGGCGAACAAAACGGATATGAGCTGTTAAAAAGATTAAAATACCAATCTTTTCACCCTTTGAATTTTTACCAATGGAGAGTGGGAATAAGACAGTATTAGAAAAAGGATATGACCCCATAAATCGAGGAGAGTCGCGCAATCTTCCCCTATTGAATATGTTTTTATATTAAGGGATAAAATCGTGGAGTTGCACAAATTGTTTTCTACATATTCACCATTTGAAAAAATCGTTGAGGTGCTGATTTATTTTTTAAAAAATGATAAAATTGCTTCAGGATTTTATATGTTAGAGAAAAATATTTTTATTTTGGATGTTGCTTTTTTTAGAGAAGTAGTTGTTCGTTTAAGGAACGAATTGTCAACATTTTGATTATTAATATTTTAAATATATGTCACATAAAACAAGAAAGGCAATGGTGAATTATGAGCAATTTTATTATTAAAAACACCCCATCTGCAAATGATCTTTGGCAAGGCATTGGAGGGCACTTTGATTCGCTAGTTCAAATAATATGTGAATTTGTAGACAATAGCATTTCGAATTTAAAGGCGAATAATTCTTCAATTAAAAACATAATAATAGAATTTTATGAAGAACCTGAAATAAGAGTTGTAATTAAGGACACTGGTACTGGCATCAAAAAGCTTGATAAAGCATTTACTTTAGGCAATCAAGATGCTTCAGAAACACCTCTTAACAAACACGGTTTTGGGTTTAAGCATGCCTTAGCGAGTGCTAATCCCCTTAACGATAATTGGAAAATATTAACTAGAACTGATGAAAATGCCAAAAAAGATGAACATGTAGTAATAACTGCACCATATCAAATGGGAAGTTTAAAAGCAGCCGTTGAGAAAGGTTGGAAAGGGCCGTTTAGAACTGGAACAATTGTTGAGTTTACTTGTTCTAGAGAAATGTTTAAGACAATTCATAGAGGAATGCGAGGTAGCTATGCAAACTTTAATACTATTCTCGATTTGTTAGTTGAAGATTTGGGATTTATTTATGCTGGAAACATAAAAGATGGAGATGCAACTATTGTGGTTGAAAAAAATGATAATCAAGGGGGCAATGTTACAACACAAGTAAAGGCAATTGAACCTGATTGGGAGCAATTTTATCAGCCAGGAAACGGTACTGCTGAAAAGGATCTTGGTAAAGGCGTTGTAAAAATAGAATATTCTTTTGGTGGCATTAAGGAGAAAACTGATAGCAAAAAATATTACAAAAGGAATATGTCCTCTTCAGGCGTAGAGTTACGCATTAATGGTAGAGTACTTGCTTACAATCTGTTCAAAGAAATTTGGGCAACTGAGAAACACAATTCGTATAATCATTTGTTAGTACAGATAAATTTAGTATCTGACAAGAAAGAATATTTACCTCCAACCCGTACATCAAAAAACGGGCTTCGTGAAGGTGATGAAAAGCTCGACAAACTATATGAATGGATAAGAAGTCACATGCCCGAGCCTCCAAAGCATCTTGCCGATACAGATAATGAACTTGATTTAATTGACGAGCTTAAAAAGGCTAAAGAAACTCATTTGCCTGAGCCCAAAACGGTTACTACTGAACAATTTGCGTTTATTTCTGTTGAAGAGAAGATGCGTATAGATCTTTTTATTAGTTTGAATGGTGAAATAACGCTTTATGAAGGGAAGCGTGACATTACGACCTTACGAGATCTATATCAATTGAGAATGTATTGGGATGGTCTTGTCATGGATGGCCATAATCCGAAAGCAGGAATATTATTGGCATCTTCCCACTCTGATTCGGTAAAAAAAATGGTGCCAATTGTAAATAAAATGATGGATTCAAACGGTAACTGCTACAATTTTGTTCTAAAAACTTGGAAAGATGAAAATATTAAATATCCGAAATAACTTATCAAAAAATGAAACATACAAGAATGATTTTTTATAATACATGTAAGAATGAGGTGATTATAATCAAAATTAAAATGTCTTGTGTGCATTGTTTTTTAGATTTCAAGGCTTGCTGCTAATATTGGTAAATAATTATAAATGATAGTTATTTTATCGTCTGATAAGGAAAGAGTAGCAAATTGTGATTGATTGTTGGTATAATCCTATAGCCACTCGTTATTATTTTTAGTCCATTTTGCAACACTTTTTGCAATGCGAGATATGATAAATAATAAAAACATAAAAAAGCCCTGTTTTTATAGGAAAAGCAACCCCAAATACGAGAAAAAAGAAATTGGGGGAAGAGTGGAAATACTCACAAATGCCTTACAAGCTGTTCCAAAAATCGCAACAAGTCCCGCCGATTCTCCTCGGGCGGCAAAAAGAGTAAAGACCACACCAAGAACCGACCTGCTTAAAGCAGGTCGGTTTTTTATCAAAAAATTTTTGAACTAAATTTCACATAACGGCGTGCTTTTTCTCTATAATGAGCATTCCAGATAGCAACCCTCTGTGATATAATATAATTACATTAAAAAGAGGAGGGATTGCCGGGATTGAAAACGATATCTTCCGTTCCAACAGAAGATTTGCTCTATATTTTCGGCGAGGGAAAATATTACCACGCTTATCATATTTTCGGCTCTCACATTGAGCAAGCGGGCGTGCGCTTTACCGTCTGGGCTCCCTCTGTGAAAAGCGTGTCTGTTATCGGAGACTGGAATGACTGGAAAAGCCGAAAGGGCAGCTGCTCGGATGGCGGTGATTATCTGAAACCGCTCGGAACCGGCGGCGTATGGACCGGTGTTCTGAAAGGTCCTGAAAAAGGCATGTGCTATAAATATCTGATTGAAACATCCGGAGGAAAGCTACTCTACAAAGCAGATCCGTATGCGATTTATTCCCAGAAACGTCCGGATACGGCATCCGTTATCTGGGATATAGAATACCGGTGGCAGGATCAGCTGTGGATGGAAAAGAGAAAGCAGAAAGATCATTTCAAAGAACCCGGAAATATCTATGAGGTGCATTTAGGCTCCTGGAAGAGGCCCCCGGCGGTAAGAGATGATACGGACAATACGGCATGCCCGGAATTTTATTCTTACAGAGAGCTGGCAGATATCCTGATCCCTTATGTTAAGAACATGGGATACACCCATCTTGAGATCCTCCCGGTCATGGAGCACCCCTTTGATGCCTCTTGGGGATATCAGACGACCGGCTTCTTTTCCGCTACCTCCCGGTATGGCACACCGCAGGATTTGATGTATTTTATCGACCGCTGTCACCAATCCGGTTTGGGCGTAATCTTAGACTGGGTACCGGGGCATTTCTGCAGAGACGCCCATGGTCTTTGCTCCTTTAACGGACGGAAGCTTTATGAAGAACGGGAACATCCGAACTGGGGCACGTTCAAGTTTGACTACGGAAGAGGCGAGGTGCGCAGTTTTCTCCTTTCCTCCGCCATGTTCTGGCTGGAACAGTTCCATGCTGACGGAATCCGTGTCGACGGCGTCAGCAGCATTTTATATATGAACTTCGGTATTGATGATGAAAAGAAAAAACGGTTCAATAAGGACGGCTCCGATTCGGATCTGAACGCGATCGTATTTTTGCAGGAACTCTCCCGCATGATCGGCCGGTATTTTCCGGAGGTCTATACTTTCGCGGAGGAAAGTACGGCGTGGCCGCTGGTCACTTATCCGCCGGATGTCGGAGGGCTGGGCTTTCACTATAAATGGAACATGGGCTGGATGAATGATACGCTCAGCTTCATGCAGACAGATTTTCCGTCCCGCAGCGAATTCCACGAACGTCTGACTTTTTCCATGATGTACGCGTTTAATGAAAATTTTGTTTTACCCTTATCACATGATGAGGTGGTTCATGGGAAAAAATCTTTGATCGGCCGGATGCCGGGCGATTACTGGAGGCAGTTTGCGAATCTTCGTCTGCTGCTCTTATACCAGATGACGCATCCGGGCAAGAAGCTGAATTTCATGGGAAGCGAACTCGCGGTCTTTATCGAATGGCGCGAATATGAAGAGCTGGAGTGGTTCCTTCTGGACTATGAAGCGCATGCCAAGCATAAAGATTATGTCAAAGCGCTGAATTATTTTTATAAGTCGGAAATTGCCCTCTGGAGCAACGATCATGACTGGTTCGGTTTTACATGGCTGGATGCGGATAACAGCAAGCAGAACATTTTAAGTTATATAAGAACCAGCGCCGGAGGCAGAAGCCGCCTGATCTGCGCTTTGAATTTCGGAGTGCAGACCTACAAAGGATTTCGGATCGGAGTCCCGAAACCGGGAATTTATAAAGAAATATTTAATTCTGATGCCCCGTCCTACGGCGGAAGCGGTCAGATCTTAAACAAGCCGGTTACGGCACAGAAAATTCCGATGCACGGACAGCCGTATTCCATCGAAATTACAATCCCTCCGGTGGGAGGCGCTGTATGGAAAAGAACAAATAGAAAAGGATGACATGTATGTTCAGCAACAAAGAAAACTTTAAACATCATTTCGAGCAAACGCTCAGAAGCATTTACGCAAAACCATATAAAAACTGTACCGGTTACGAAAAATATATGGCGCTTGCAGAGATGATAGCTACCGAGGCCGGAAGCATTCGCTCTGAAAATGTAAACACCTCCATTGAGACCGGCCAGAAGAAAGTCTTTTATTTTTCCATGGAGTTTCTTATTGGAAGACTCTTGGAAAATTACCTCTATAACCTTGGCGTGCGGGATGTTGTCGCAGAGGCACTGGAAGAGATGGGGGACAATCTGGAGGAGTTATTTGAATTCGAACCGGATCCGGGTCTCGGAAACGGCGGTCTCGGCCGCCTTGCCGCCTGCTTTTTAGATTCGATGGCCGCTATCGGAATCGATGGCGCCGGTATAGGCCTCCGCTATAAATTCGGTCTGTTCCGGCAAATGATTAAAAACGGCAAACAAATCGAGCTCCCGGACACATGGTTGCAAAATGATTATCCATGGGAAGTCAAGCATCCGGAAGATACTGTCATCGTGCGGTTCGGCGGCCATGTGGAGAGAACCTATATAGACGGAGTCACCCATTTCGCGCATAAAGGTTACCAATGTGTCTACGCTGTTCCGTACGACGTGCCGATAGTCGGAGAAGGCGGGGAAAATGTCGGTGTGCTTCATCTCTTTGACGCGCAGCCGATGCGCGAGACCATTGATATGGATGCTTTCAACCGCGGAGATTATGCGGCGGCAATGAAAGAACGCTGTGATATTGATGCCATGACCAGCATCCTTTATCCGGATGACAGCAACGGCATGGGACGAAAGCTCAGACTCCGGCAGGAATATCTGATGGTTGCGGCAGGCATTGAAAATATTGTCAGAAATTATAAGGCTCTCTACGGAACCGACCAGTGGCTTAGTTTTCCTGAACGGATCAGCATTCATATTAATGATACCCACCCGACACTTTGTATTCCGGAGCTGATACGGGTGCTGCTTGATCAGGAAAATCTGGACTGGGATGACGCGTGGACAATTACCCTGCAAACCGTTTCCTTTACAAATCACACTATCCTGCCGGAAGCGATGGAAAGCTGGCCAATCGGTATGTTCAAGGAACTGCTGCCTCGTGTCTATATGATTATCGAGGAGATTGACCGTCGTTTCCGGGAAAAAATGGAAAAGCGCGGCTGCGCGGATTATGAGACATTACGCAGAACATCCATTTTATGGGATAATATGGTCCGTATGGCAAATCTGTCGATCATAGGCAGCCATTCCGTAAACGGTGTTGCCGCCCTGCATAGCGAAATTTTAAAGAATGACGTGTTCTATGATTTTCAGGCAATCTATCCGAATCGTTTCAATAACAAGACCAACGGGGTCAGCCACAGAAGATTTATGATTCAGTCTAACCCGGCTCTTGCAAGACTCATCACCGATGTAATCGGGGACGAATGGCTCCGTGATTTCAATCAGATAGAAAAGCTTCTGGATTATAAAGACGACTTTTCTGTCACAGCCCGTCTCCGGCAGGTTAAAAAAGAAAATAAACAAAAACTTGCTGAATACATGAAAAAGACCGCCGGAATATCCGTAAATCCGGATTCCGTTTTTGATATTCAGGTTAAACGAATCCACGCATATAAACGGCAGCTTTTAAATATATTTAAGATCATGGATCTTTATAATCGCATTAAACAAAATCCGGACCTTGATATCCTTCCCTATACATTTTTCTTTGCAGGAAAGGCCGCCCAGGGATATGCTTTTGCGAAAGAAGTCGTTCATCTGATCAATGTAGTGGCAAACCTGGTCAATAACGATCCCGTTGTCAGCAAAAAAATCAAGGTGGTGTTTGTGGAAAACTTCTGCGTCTCCAATGGCCAGCTGATTTATCCGGCCGCTGATATTTCCGAGCAGATTTCTACCGCCGGAAAAGAAGCCAGTGGAACCGGGAACATGAAATTCATGATGAACGGCGCCGTTACGCTGGGCACACTGGACGGTGCCAACGCGGAAATCCTTATGCAGGTCGGGAAGGAAAACATGGAAATTTTCGGACTCACTTCCGAAGAAACATCCCGCTTTACAATGTATGGCGGCTATAACGCCAAAGAAACCGCTGAAGCGGATCTCAGACTGAAACGGATCACTTCACAGCTGGTTGACGGAACCTTGAAGGACGAACATATACAATCCATAGGATTCTGGGGAATCTATGATAATCTTCTGACCCGGGGAGATGAGTACTTTGTATTGAAAGATTTTGACGCTTATATCAAAGCGTTTGAAAATCTGGATCGAATTTATAGAGATGAGGGCAGATGGGGTGCCATGTCTCTGACTAACATTGCTAAATCCGCTTTTTTCTCGAGTGACCGTACGGTTCGTGAATATGCGGATGAGATCTGGCATGTGGAGCATCGATAACAAACAATAAAGGGAGGTGCAGCAAATGTCTGGAAAGAAATGTATTGCCATGCTTCTTGCAGGCGGCCAGGGCAGACGTCTCGGCGCGTTGACAAAAAACATTGCCAAACCGGCGGTTTCTTTCGCAGGAAAGTACCGGATTATCGATTTCAGTCTTTCTAATTGTGTCAATTCGGCAATCGATACCGTCGGTGTTTTAACACAGTACAAACCGCTTGTGCTCAATCACTATATCGGAACCGGCGAGCCTTGGGATCTCGATTCCACGCACGGAGGTGTTCATATCCTCCCGCCGTACGCGACAGAAACCGGCGGCAGCTGGTATGCGGGAACTGCCGATGCTATTTACAACAATATAGACTTTGTGGATATTTATGACCCGGAACATGTGCTGATTCTTTCCGGAGATCATATTTACAAAATGAACTACGCGGATATGCTGGAAGAGCATATCGAGCATGACGCGGATCTTACGATTTCCGTATATAATGTTTCTCTTAAAGAAGCAAGCCGCTTCGGCATCATGTCCGCAGATGAGGAGGGCCGCATCTATAAATTTGCGGAAAAACCGAAAAAACCGGACAGCACTCTGGCCTCGATGGGAATTTATATTTTCAAGTGGCCAATTCTTCGCAAAGCGTTGTTGGAAGACCATGAAGCAGAAGATTCCGAACACGATTTCGGAAAAAACATTATTCCTAAATTGCTGGAAGAAAAAAAGCGCCTGTTTTCATATTCTTTTGAGGGCTGCTGGAAAGATATCGGAACAATAGAAAGCTACTATGAAGCGCAAATGGAAATGATTACCAGGGATATCGGATGTCTGATATTCCGGGAAGGCAGTCAGATTTATTCCAATTCCAACCTCTACCCTGCCCACTATATCGGGAAAAAGGGAAAGGTCAAAACGTCTCTGGTCTGTAACGGTTGCGTAGTTGACGGAAGTGTGACCCGATCCAGTCTGGCTACGTCCGTAACTATCGGAGAGGGATCCGGAATCACAGATTCCGTGCTTCTGCCGGGCGCGCAGATCGGCAAAAACTGCAAAATTACAAAAGCGATTGTTAACGAAGGCGTATCTGTCAAAGACGGCTCTGTAATAAAAGATCCGGACGGCAGAATCGTAGTAGTAAGCGCCGACAGTGAATGGGCGAGGTGAGAATTATGAAAAAAACCATTGGACTTATTTCCGCAAATTATGCCATTGAAGAAATCAATCCGAAGATACAGGAGCGTGGTCTGGCAGCCCTGCCTTTCGGCGGCAGATACCGGCTGATTGATTTTCCGCTTTCGAACCTGAAAAATTCCGGCGTCAGCTGCGTCGGCATCATTACGCCCTTCAACAGCCGTTCGCTGATTGATCATATCGGAGCCGGAAAAGCATGGGGATTCGGACGTAAAGCAAACAACCTGTTTATGCTGCCGGGAAGTGTTTACGGCAGAAAAAATGACGCGGACAGGTTTCTTTTAAGAGATATTATTTTAAATTTTCGTTTTATTGATTATGATAATGCGGACTACGTAATCCTGTGCGGGGTCAATAAAATCTTCAACATGAATTTCCAGCCTATGATCAAGCAGCATGAACAAAGCGGCAACGATCTGACTGTTGCTTATACGGTTAAGGATGGAAAGGATATCCCTCTTGATTGCGTAATCATCAACCGGTCTTTCCTGATAGACATTGTCTCCTGGTTCGGCAACCTGGATTTCTTCGGACTCCGGACAATCATTGAAAACTATCATGGCGATGCAAGCATCGGCAGATATGATTTTGACGGCGAAGTGATAATCATTGAGAATATGCATGATTATCTGAAAGGTAATCTTTCCTTGTTGGATAACGATATTCGGGCGGCTCTCTTTAACCCGGACAACCAAATCTATACAAACGTGCAGGACAGAGCGCCAACATTCTACGGCCCTTCTTCGAAAGTCAAAAACTCCCTGATCGCGGCCGGCTGCATGATCGAGGGGGAAGTGGAAAACAGCGTGATCTTCAGAAGTTCTTACATCCGCAAAGGCGCGAAAGTGAAAAATTCCGTGCTGATGCAGGACTGCAACGTCAGCGAGGGCGCTTATCTGAATAACTTTATTTGCGATAAGAGAGTACACGTTATGGAAAATGTACGTGTGGAAGGCACGATGGAGACTCCATACTATGTACAGAAAGGACAGATTGTTTGACCAAAATATTATTTGCCGCCTTTGAGGCAGCTCCTTTTGTAAAAACCGGCGGTTTAGGGGATGTGGCAGGATCGCTTCCCGCCGCAATTTTCTCCTCTGCTTTTGATGTCCGGGTTGTACTGCCGAAGCTTTCCGCCATCCCGGAAAGATATGTGAAGAAGATGGAATTTATCACCGCCTTTTCCGTACCGCTCGGATGGCGCAATCAATACTGCGGTTTGTTCCGTTTAAAGCATAAAGGCATTCTGTATTACTTTTTAGATAACGAATACTATTTTAAGCGGGATCAGGTATACGGGGAGTTTGATGATGGCGAACGAGTCGCCTTTTTCTCCAAGGCGGTTCTGGAATTCATCCTGTCTGCGGACGAATTTGTTCCGGATATTATTCACTGTAACGACTGGCATACAGCGCTGGTTCCTGTCCTGTTAAGGGAACAGTATATGGATATTCCGGAATTCACACGTATCAAAACCGTATTTACGATCCATAACCTGAAATTCCAGGGAAAATTTTCAGACTTTGTAATCGGAGACATCTGCGGTCTTGCCAAAACACCGGCAGCCGCTCAGCTTTTAAGTGATAAACATACGGCAAATTATCTTCAGGGCGCGGCAATTTATTGCGACCGGATTACAACAGTCAGTCCGACTTATGCGGAAGAAATCTGTATGCCGTATTACGGAGAAGGTCTGGATTGGCTGTTTAACAGAAGAAAAGATGCTCTGTCCGGAATTTTAAACGGTATTGATTATCAAGTCTGGAATCCGGCAAAAGATAAGAAAATACCGGTGAACTACGATGTCTCGTCTCTTGCAAAAAAACATGAGAACAAGCTTCTTTTGCAAAAGGAACTGGGGCTTGAGGTTAAAAAAGAGATTCCGCTTTTTGTAATCATCAGCCGTCTGACCGAACAGAAAGGAATGGATCTGGTGAGCTATCTGCTTCCGGAATTTCAGCAGCATTCCATGCAGCTTGCGGTTTTAGGCATTGGTGATCAAAAGTATGAGAATGCCTTTTTATATTATGCCGGTACCGACCCGCAAAAATTTTCCGCGTCTGTTCAGTTTAACAACGACCTTGCCCATCGGATGTATGCCGGCGCGGACGTGGTTCTGATGCCTTCCCGTTTTGAACCGTGCGGTCTTACACAGATGATTGCTATGCGTTACGGAACTCTTCCCCTTGTGCGGGAGACGGGAGGACTGAAGGATACCGTTCATGTAAATAACGGTTTCTCTTTCCTTACCTTTAACGCGCAGGATATGCTCTACGCCGTTGACTGTGCCTTAGACACATGGTTCAACCGTAAACGCCGATGGATAACCATGCAAAAAGAAGCGATGGCAGAAGACTATTCCTGGAAAGCTTCTGCCAAAGAATATCGAAAATTATATTGTGAACTCATGCATACATAAGCTGCTCTGTTTACATAGTACTCTGAAAGGAGGTAATTCGTATGCAAATCTGTCATAATTCTCAAAATCTCAGATACCGGCAGCCGTTCGGCGCGGTGACCTGCGGCGAAACAGTCACATTGAATATATATGCGCCGGGATGCGCGGGAGCTTCTGTCCGTTTCTGGCAGGATCAAAGCGGTGAAACTATGATTCCGATGAGCAGCAGCGCCGCCCTGTTCTCGACAAAGATTAAGATGCCAAAGAACCCTTGTGTCCTTTGGTATTTTTTTGTTTTGAATTACGGCAACAAGGTGGTCTGCTATGGGAACAATCCGGAATCCTTAGGCGGCGAAGGCCGTGTATATGAAAACACTCAGCCCCCGTCCTTTCAAATTACGGTATACAATTCTTTTAAGACACCTTCATGGTACAAAAACGGGTTGGTCTATCAGATCTTTCCGGATCGATTTGCCCGGGGCACGGATTTCGAAGAAAGAAAAGCCGCAGCGCTGCTTCCTGAAGGATGGCAGGGGTCTTCCCGTTTTTTCGAGGAAGACTGGCATACTCTTCCGTATTACATAAAGGATGATGCCGGAGCAGTCACGGACTGGCAGTTTTTCGGCGGAACATTAAACGGCATCCGGGAAAATATTCCTTATCTGAAATCATTGGGCGTCACCGCTCTTTACCTGAATCCGATTTTCCGGGCCTCATCAAATCATCGTTATGACACTGCTGACTACATGCAGGTAGACCCTCTTTTAGGAGATAATGAAACATTCCGAAGGCTGGCCGAAGAATGTCGCAAACACGATATCCGTATTATCTTGGACGGCGTCTTCAGCCACACCGGAGCGGACAGTCTCTACTTTGATAAATTTGAAAACTATAAAAATTTTGTAATGAAAAAAACGGAGGATCCGAAAGAGACCGGAGCGTGGCTTCACGAAGACTCCAAATACAGAAACTGGTATCGTTTCAAGGAGGACGCTCCCGGCTACGAGTGCTGGTGGGGTGTAACGAATCTTCCGAATGTGGAAGAGACAGACCCTTCTTACGACATGTATATCTGTGGCCCGGGAGGCGTTTTGGAAAACTGGACGGATCTGGGCGCTTCCGGATTCCGGCTGGATGTCGCGGATGAACTGCCGGATTCATTCATCAAAAATATTCGCGACACGTTAAAGAAAAAAGATCCTGATAACCTTTTGATCGGAGAAGTCTGGGAAGATGCCAGCAATAAATACAGCTACGGTCAGCTGCGTCATTACTTTGCGGGTAACGAGCTGGACGCAGCCATGAACTATCCGTTCCGCGACAACGCGATCGATTATTGTATCGGAAAAGAAAGTGCGGAAATGCTCTGCAGAAAAATGCGCAGTCTGCAGGAAAACTATCCAGCCGAGGCATTTTACGGTTCTTTGAATATTATCGGCGGACATGACTGCGAACGAATCCTGTCCGTGCTTGGAAGCTATACTCCCGCAAAAGAAGACCATCACAGACATGACGGCCGCTTTATACCAAAAGATGCAGCGCTTGATTTGAACGGGGATCAGTACGCGCAGGCAAAAGCCCGGTTGAAAATGCTCTCCTCCCTGCAATACACAATGCCGGGTGTTCCTTGCATTTATTACGGAGACGAAGCAGGTGTGCAGGGAAGCAAAGACCCGGATAACCGCCGCACTTATCCTTGGGAACGGGAGGATCAGGATCTCATCTACCATTACCGAATGCTGGGTCTGATTTATCAATCACATCCTGTGTTAAAGGACGGTACTTTCGAAATACAGGATCGGGACGGGTGCCTCTTTTTAATCCGCGGAAGCGAAGAAGAGACAATCATAACGATTGTGAATCCGACCTTTGAGAAAAAGTTTTTTTCCGAAACATTCAAAACGCTGCTCGGCAGCACTTATAAAAATAAAAAATTCGTATATGGACTGGAACTTCTGAAGTCGGAAGAAATCACGATAACGGAGACGGCATTGGAAACATCCGTAGAACCGCTCTCCTCTCAAATCATTTTGCTAAAAGAAGAAATTCCTCGGCAGCTTATTCTGCCAAAAGCGTCCGGAATTTTATGCCACTTGAGTTCCCTGCCCGAACTTGAGAGCAATGAGAAGCCGGACAATCAGATTCGCTTTGCCGGAGCTCTGGGCAAGCGCGGCCGCGCCTTTGTGGACTGGCTTGCGGAAAGCGGCTTCAAACTTTGGCAGATTCTTCCTGTCAATCCGGCAGGCGCCGGCAATTCGCCTTACTTCAGCCCCTGTGTTTTTGCCGGTGAAACACGTTATATTGACCCTGATGAACTGCCTGATGACAGCGGTTTTGATGCCTTTTGCTCCGACAATCAATATTGGCTCTCCGACTGGGCCGAATATGTTATTGAAAGCAACTACATGAACTATGTGACCCGCCATAAAAACGGTCTGAAAGAAACAATGCTTCATGATATCCGGTATGAACAGTATGTATTCTTCGCCCAGTTAGAGAAACTGAAAGAATACGCGAACAGCAAGGGCATTTTGCTCATCGGAGATATGCCGATTTATGCCACTCCGCAGAGCGCGGATTTAAAAGCGCACCCTGAATATTTTCAGTTGGATGAAACCGGCCGCCTGTTGAATACCGGAGGCGTTCCGCCGGATTACTTTTCCGAAACAGGACAGTATTGGGCGAACCCTTTATATAACTGGGATGCAATGGAAAAAGATTACTATGAATGGTGGTATCAGAGATTCCGCCTGGCAATAAAATATTTTAATTATATCCGGCTGGATCATTTCCGCAGCTTTTCCGCATATTACGCGATCCCGGAGGGACAACTCCCCGCAGAGGGTTCCTGGCAGCATGGTCCGGGCATGAAGTTCTTTTACCGTATGAAAGAGCGGCTGGGGGATCTGCCGATTATTGCCGAAGACCTGGGACTGCTGGACAGCGACGTTTTCAACATGCTGAAATTAAGCGGTTTCCCCGGAATGAATATCTGGCAGTTCAGCGCGGCGGAAATGAAAGCAATGAAGGAAGAAGAGGCGCAAAGCCGCGTATTCTATTCCGGAAACCACGATAACCAGACACTGGTCGGATGGTGCGCTGACACCTATCCGGAAGCAGATCCGAAGGAAAAAGCCGGGGCAATTATAAATGAGCTTATGAATTCCAAAGCTCCCTGGGTTATCTTCCAGCTACAGGACATTCTTCTTCTGGATGATTCCGCGCGGTTCAATATCCCGGCCACAGTGGGAAACAACTGGCTTTGGTATTGCACAGAGCCTCTGCCTGAGATTCAGATGGCACGTTAATTTTGCCGGATGTTTTCTTTTAACGCGCCTTGCAATCGCTCGTAACTGTTTTTAGCCGTTTTGCAACATTTTTTGTAACATAAGGTATAAATGATAAAAACAAGATATAAAACTTAAAACATCAAGAATTTAGGAGATATCATAGAAATGTGACCGGACAAAATTCAAAATATGACCGAATGAAAATATAAAATATGACCGAATATATTTTGAAAATATGACCGATTCGTGTTATTCTTATTTCAGGAGGAAGGATAATATGAATAATGAGATATATTTACCGAGATTAATAGACAAACGGGTTACGATCGAATTAGAAATCTTTGGGGCTATTTGTATAGAAGGCGCCAAATGGTGCGGAAAGACTTGGACCTCAAAGCACCATTCTAAAAGTGCTATATATTTAGGTGATCCAAGTAGAAATTTTCAAAATAAAGAGTTGATGAAGCTGGAGCCTGAAACAGCTCTGAATGGAGAAGTTCCCAGATTAATTGATGAATGGCAGGAAGTGCCTTCGGTTTGGGATATAGTGAGATATGAGGTGGACGAAAGAGGGAAAAAGGGACAATTTATTTTAACAGGGTCGTCAACTCCGATACAAAAAGGGATATTACATAGTGGTGCCGGTAGAATTTCTACGATTAGGATGAGACCGATGTCTTTATTTGAATCAAAAGATTCATCGGGACAGGTCTCTTTACAATCTCTTTTTAGCGGATCATTTGAAGCCGAAGCGACTAAGGATATAGGTTTAAGGGCACTTATAGAATTGACAATTCGCGGCGGGTGGCCGGGAAGTCTGGGTTTAAATTATGAACAGTATAGATTAATTCCGAAAGAGTATATTAATTCAATAATAAACCATGACATTTATAGATTAGAAGGAATCAATAGGGATTCGAAAAAAATGCAACGCTTGTTGAGATCTCTTGCAAGAAATGAATCAACAACGGCTTCAATCTCCACCTTACGAAAAGACATCAAAGAATATGAAGACGATCTTCTTGATAACGACACAATCTCAACATATTTAACTCTATTTGAACGGCTGTTTTTAATTGATAATCAAAAGGCTTTTTCAAGCAATATAAGATCGGCGACACGTATAAAACAGTCTGACAAAAGACACTTTGTAGACCCTTCTTTAGCTATTGCTTTATTAGGGGCAAGTTATGATGATTTGCTAAATGATTTAAACACATTCGGTTTTATGTTTGAAGCTCTCTGCGAAAGAGATTTAAGAATATACGCAGAGAGCTTGGGGGGTGAACTTTATCATTATCAAGATTATAAAAATAGGGAAATCGATGCAATTGTTGAGCTGGAAGATGGCAGGTGGGGTGCGTTTGAAATAAAGTTAGGAGCAGATGCAATCGATGATGCTGCAAAGTCATTAATAGAAATAAGAGATGCATTAGAAGTTGAAGGTGCAAAAATTCCGGATGTTTTAGCGGTTATCTGCGGTCTAAGTAATTTTGCTTACCGGAGAGAAGATGGGGTCTATGTTGTGCCAATTACTGCGCTAAGACCATAGCCGCTAAAAATGAGCAGTAATTATCGAATTATATTCGTAATATCCAACACGAGATGATTACTCAGGGCATAGCAAAGCGTGTAATGAAATCACCGTGAGGACATAGTGATGTATTTGGAATTGTTTAGACTGCCAATCGAAAAAGAAGAGCGACTTCTTTCCGAGCTTGCCGCCTATAACGGCGGCGAGTACGGATATATAGACAATCCATATCCATGCGGTCTGTTTACTGAAAAGGAATTATACGAGGTGTCTTTTAAAAACATAACTATATTTTATGGAGGCAACGGATCAGGTAAAAGCACACTTCTCAATCTGATTGCACAGAAACTTGAACTGAATCGCATTGCCCCGTTTAATTCCGGCGAGATGTTTTCATTGTATGCGGAATCCTGCAGCTATAAACTTGGCTATGATGATGAAGGCTTCAAGTATCGAATCCCTAACGGAAGTCGTATTATCACGAGCGATGATATTTTCGATTATATGCTTACAGTAAGAACGAATAATGATGATATAAGCGAAAACAAAGAGGACGCACGCGAAGAATGGGCACATTTGAGATTTGGCGAAACAGTCAAATTTAACGGATTAGATGATTATGAGGCGTTGAGAATACAGGTGCTTGCCAGATCAAAATCAGTGTCACGCAGACAATTTATTAGGAGAACTGCAGGAGCCGAAGTGAAACTTAATAGCAATGGCGAAACCGCTTTACAATATTTTCAGTCTAAATTCAAAAATGATACTCTGTATTGCCTGGATGAGCCGGAAAACAGCATGTCCCCTAAAATGCAGTTGGAGCTGGCAAAAATGCTGGAAGAGATGGCAAGATATTGCGGCTGTCAATTTATTATAGCTACGCACTCTCCGTTTCTTTTGGCCTTGTCAAATGCACGAATATATAATCTTGATACTTCCCCGGTTGAAATCCAAAACTGGTGGGAACTTGAAAACACAAAGATACATTATGATTTTTTCAAAAAAAATCGCGCATTATTTGAGGAGGAGGTTGGGGGGCAAAACTGAGCAGAACTTATGTATGAGCTGAGTGCCTTCGCACGGAAGAAGTTGCATTTACACGGAGCAGATGAAAAAAATACGTGTGGATGCAACAAAAGGAGGCGACAATATGAATTATTATTGGAAAAATAAAAAACTACTGAATGAAAATGGCGGCATACTCACCACATCACACATAAGAAGTAGTTCCCGCACATGCGGGGGTGATCCATGAAACAGCGATATTAGTGCCTATACCAAAGGTGCAAAGATCTATTAATCCAGGTTGGAGAACAGCCGGCATTCCTGCCGGCTGTTCCATCTCAACAATGTATAAAATCACAGCCCATACCCCGGCTCATTTCCCGGGCACAACCTTGCCGTTCTCCAGCAAAACGGCTTCAGCTTCAGGCGGAAGCGTGGCTTCTTTCCCGCCGGTATAAATACCGGTCCACAATTCAACAAAATACCTTACGGATGAAGTGCTGATTTTAGAGTCACTGCCTGTATAGGCGGTTTCCAAATCTTTCAACTTGATCCGGCCGGGGTCTTGTCCCTCAAGTCCAAACGCTTGCAAAAGGCTTTCTACCGGTATGTCGAATGCCTTGCCGACGTCCGAAAAAGAATAGGAGCCGCGTATATCTTTCGGGTCGGGCATTCCCTTAAATTCTCCTTCTTGAATTATTGCAGGTCGCTTTGTGGCATCGCTTTGCCAATAGCCGGACACGTATGCGGTTCCGATTCCGAGCACGAGAACAATCAGTATCAAAAGCGCGACATGTTTTGCTTTCAGCTTCATTGTTTTTTTATTTTTTGACAAAGGGAGCAGACTGAGAGAAACGGTCTCGGCCTGCGGACAGGTCTGACCCGATACGCACTCCAAGCAGGAGATACAACGCACATCACGGACGCAATTTTTGTTCTCTACGGCAATATTCATGGGACAAGCCGAAGAACAAAGATGACAGGAAACACAGCTTTCCTTATTGCGTCGAACGGGAATAATGCGAATTAAATTAAACAGGCCTAAAACAGCGCCAAACGGACATACAAGCTTACACCAGGGCCGTTCAATGAACAAGGAAGCAATAATTGTTACGGCCAATATGATGATGGCTACGATGCCCACTTCCCCGGTCCAGAAATTGAACAGGGCGTGGTAGGGGTCTATTTGTGAAAGCAATATATTTCCGCTGCGTACCATTACATAGATAACCAGACCCAGGGCAAGGTAACGGGTAAAGCTTAAATAATAAGAAACACGCTCAGGAATCAAATGATTATAACGCTTTCCCCAGAGATTTCTGCCCAGCTTGCCTATCCATTCCTGCATGCTGCCCAAAGGACAAATCCAGCCGCAAAAAACCGGTCCCAGAAGCAAACTCAAAAAGAGTATAATCGCTAAAGGCACCAGAACGGTCGGGCGCAGCTGCGGTGATGTAAAGCCCGTTGTGATAATAGAATACAGGGTGTGTACCGCGCCGAAAGGACAGAACGCGCGCAGCGAGATTTTACCCAAATAGGGCAAAGCCAAACTATGGGTAATCGCAATCGCGGCAATGATTATAAAAAAACCTATTTGCATCCAGAGTCTCAGTTTTGATTTCTTTTTCATTATATTTTTACCTCCTGCGTTGTTGGAAAGTCATTTCCGCTCATATATAATACGAATGAAAACGTAATATCCTTTCATACGATAATAATTTTTCCGGAGAACGGAAAGAAAATCAGGAAAATATTTTCCGTATTTGTAAGAGCATAGATTTGGTGGTAGAATAACACGGTAAAATGATGCATGCGGAATATCTGCAAAATGAATTCAATACGATAATGTTTAAGAGGATAAACAATGACAAAAATAACTTTGGGAAGAACGGGAATAATTACCGACCGCAACGGATTCGGTGCGCTTCCGATTCAGAGGGCCGACATGGAGACCTCCGTCAAAATTTTAAGAAGAGCCTACGAAGGCGGTTTCGTTTTTTTCGATACGGCGCGCAAGTATAGCAATAGCGAAGAAAAGCTGGGCAAAGCCTTCGAAGAAATAAGGGACAAGATTTTCATTGCGACGAAGACGGCTGCCGATACTCCTGAAGCCTTTTGGGCAGATCTGAACAAATCGCTCTCTCTTCTTAAAACCGATTATATAGACATTTACCAGTTCCATAATCCGGGCATATGCTATAGGCCGGGGGACGGTACGGGTATGTATGAATGCATGCTGGAAGCCAGGAAACAGGGGAAGATAAGATTTATCGGAATCACAAATCACAGGCCGAATGTTGCAAACGAGAGCGTGGATTCCGGTCTTTACGATACTCTGCAGTTTCCGTTTTCCTATCTGGCCTCGAAAGAAGATGTCGAGCTTGTAGAAAAGTGCGAGAAGGCAAATATCGGTTTTATCGCGATGAAAGCCCTTTCGGGCGGTTTGATAACAAATTCGGCCGCGGCGTACGCTTTCATGACTCAATACAAGAACGTCCTGCCAATCTGGGGAATTCAGCGAGAAAGTGAGCTGGAAGAGTTTTTGCAATACTTTGATACTCCTCCAATGCTGAACGAAGAGATGCTGGCTTTCATTGAAAAAGAAAGACAAGAACTTATAGGAAACTTTTGCAGATCCTGCGGATACTGCATGCCCTGTCCGGTTGGTATTGAGATAAGAAATGCTGCAAGGATGGCCCAGCTTATAAGGCGTTCTCCGTCTGCGGAATGGCTTGCTCCGCCTGCTCAGGAGATGATGAACAAGATAGATGATTGTATCGGATGCGGACAGTGTAAAAGCAGGTGCCCGTACGGATTGGATATTCCGGAATTGCTCAAAGCAAATCTCAAAGACTACCGGGAAATTCTGGCAGGGAAAACAATCATCTGATTTGCGTTTTATCGCCGGCAGCTCTTAATCGCTTCATAAACCTCGTTGCCCTGGTACGGAATACAATCCGTTACCCAGGTCCACCAGAAGTACCCGCCCACAAATCGCTCATGGTGTTTGGGCATTTGGTAGTATGATTTGGCCATTTCAATTTTACTTTCCCGGGTCGCATTTTCAGCAGTATTTCCGCATTCACCTATACCGAGGCAGGCCGTCGGGAAAATCTTTCCCAATTCTTTAAAAATACTTTTCCATTCCGGCAAGTAACCGTAATTATCATCCTCGTAATAACTTACAAAACAATAATCCGCCGATTCCGTCAACCCGGCCGGAATATACTCCTCTGCCCACTCTATCATATCTTGGCGAGGCGAATCGGTACAATACAGTGTCAGCGCAATCTTTTCATCCTTGCTTTTTATAAATTCGGCAGCGAAAGATACCTTATCAACAATCAATTCAGGCGTCTGCTTTATCCACTCCGTGCCGTTAATTTCATTTCCCACTTCCCAAATACTTACATATGGTGACAGCTCTTCATATGATTTTTTGAATCTTTCAACATAACTGTTCGTGTCTTTGAAATTAATCATTTCGGATGAATCGACGGGACAGGCCATAATATCCGCGTGTTTTTGTACGGCTTTGAACAGTTCCACATATTCTTCCGGTTCCATCTCTCTTGACATCACCATTCTGACTGTCGGTCGAACCCCGAGGTTTTTCAGTCCTTCAATGACATCATTCAGTTCTATATCGTCATACCAGGTATCATCTATGGTAAGCCCGAAAATCTGTTCATGTTCTTCCGTGCTCTTTTTTATAAAATCCTCTTTATTAAGAAAAGTTATCAGGAAAAATAATATCAAGCCCAATGTCAAGGCTGATGTCAAGATTAAGAAAAAAATCTTGTGCAGTGTTAAATTTTTATTTTCCATAACATATTCCCTTTTACATCCGGCGGATGTCTTTGTTCTTACATCAAAGCATTCGATTTACGCTGAGCACTTATCGCAAATCGATTCCTTCTGCATTGTACCAAAGGAAACCGTTCTCCGAGCAATAAGCGTCGATCTTGCCTGAAAGACGCCGGTCCGCCCCGTATTCCAGCAAATAGACGGACAACCCATATTCCTTTACTTTCGCAAGATACTCTTTGAAATAGGCGTTTTCTTTTTCCGACTGTTTTCCATAGCTTTGATTTTCAAAATCTATGCAGGTAAACACGGTTTCCTGATTAATCCCGTCAAATAAAGACGAGGCCGTATCTTCTTCCATACATCTTGAAACAAAAGAATCGCCGCCGTTTATTATAAGATTCAGATCATATTTTTGCAGTCCTTGAAGAATCGTGCAAAGACCCAGGAATATATCCTCTGTCGGTTGATAATAGAAGACATCCGAGTTGTCCAGAAACAGTCCGTCGAGCCCCATATCCACATATTGTTTTCCAAGCTCGTCAATGATAAAGTCCTGCCACTTTGGGGAAGAAACGTCAACCCATTGCTCATCCGGCCAATCTTCATAGACACCGAGAAAGAGTTCCTGAAATTGATTGTAATAAGGGCGGTAGTTTTCAACGGCACCGATATTCAGATATCCGTACACGGTTTTTCCGGCAGCATGTAGTTCCTCAATATGCATAGGGGAAAATTCCGCCGGCTCGATTACAACAAGTTTATATTGTTTCAGCCTGTCGGACTCTTCTTCGTTTATGCCGATAAACACGCCGTATTCTTGCGGCGTATTCGCGGCGCAGCCGCTAATCAGCAGAAAAATACAAGAAATAATAAAGAAGAACAGCCTTTTCATATTATGACCTCGCCGGCTCTATCAGACAAAGCTGATTCTTTAGGAAGATATCTTTTTGCAATGCTTTTCCACGGGACAACCTGCGCAATCCGTTTTCTTTTTGCAGTGCTCTTTTCCGTTATAGACAATCAAAGCGTGAAAATGGTTATAGAGCTCCGCATCTTGGGGAAGTTCTCTTTCACAGAAGTTCTTGACTTCCATATAAGTTTTTCCGGCATCGACCGGGAAACGCTTGAAAAACCTTATTGTATAGGCATCCACTACAAAAGTCGGAAACTCAAAAGCGTAGAGGAGAATTGAATCCGCCGTCTCATTGCCGACTCCCCGGACTTGCAAAAGTTCGAAACGGATGTCCGCCAAAGGGCGTTTTTTAATTAAATTAAGGTCACAGTCATAACTTGCAAACCATTCGGTGACAGCTTTCAGATACTGTGCCTTTTGTCTATAAAAACCTGCAGGGCGGATGATTTCCTGAAGCTCTTCTGTTTGCAAGCTCAAAATCCGTTCAGGTGATAAATCTCCGCCGAATCGCGCAATTGCTTTTTCCACATTCGTCCAAGCCGTGTTTTGCGTAAGGATTGCACCTGCTATCACTTCGAAGGGCGTGTCGGCAGGCCACCAGCGCAAGTCACCGTAATGAGAATATAGTGTATGATAGATTTTTTTCAATTTTCCCATTGCTTCGTTATTTTAGCATAAAACAGTCCTTTTGTATTATCTGGCCGCAAATTTTTTTGTTTTCCGCAGTTCTTGAGAGGCGCCTTTGTTTTATCAATCAATAGAATTGTTTAGACCCGGATTGCACTTGAAGCCGGAATTCATTATAATTAAGCACATTATATTCTATGGAAACTTTGATTATTTACTATCCGGCTTGATTTTTAGACACAATTCATGATATCGGCAAGGCATTCATATAATTATAATTGCAAGCATTATCCTAATTATTTACAAGTTGAAAAAGAAAGATAATGAAAATGAAGAGAAATAAGAAAAAGAAGAAAAATACTTTCCCGTTCATGCTCTGTATTGCGTTGACTTTTTTTGTTTTTATGTTGTCAGCTTGCTTTTCTAAGGAGGCAGGTAATACGTACGATACAGATACCGTCGGGAAGCCTGATGAACCGGTTACGGGTCCTGCCGGACCGATTCAGTATTACAGTGATTATACTGTCGCCGCCTCTTTGGTTTCTGCCGGGGACAATAATTTTAAGACGGTAGGATATTTTCCGTTTTATTCCGCTCATTGGACCGATAATATCCAATGGGATTGTTTAACGCACATCGTTTATGCTTTTGCGATTCCGGACGGACAAGGCGGTCTTCAGCCTTTGGACAATGTTGAACTGGTTGAAGAATTAATATCAAAAGGACACCAAAACGGCGTGAAAGTGCTGCTCGGAGTCGGGGGCTGGGAATATTACGGTGATATTATGGAATATAAATTTGATGCCAATACGGCAACCCCCGAATTGACGGATGCCTTTACCGATGATATTGTGGCATTGGTTGAACAGTATGGTTTTGATGGCGTGGATATGGACTGGGAGCATCCGAGAGCCGGCACAGATTCCTGGAAAAAATATGAAGCTATGATGATCCAGCTGAGAGAAAAGCTTGGCAACAATAGGCTTTTGACCGGCGCCGTTCTGTCCGGAGTAAACACGGACGGCACTGTTTTTGTTGATGCCGCCGCGCATACGGCGAATGTAATGGCTGTTTGCGACTGGTTTAATGTTATGGCTTATGATTGTATCTGCACACTGGATTTTTGTGAGGATGTTGCCGCATATTGGTGTGATACTCGCGGATTACCGGAAAATAAGGTCTGCATGGGTGTGCCTTTTTATGCCTTTACAAGCAATTTATCATATAAAGAATTGGTCGATAAGTTTAGAAATAAAGCCGTACGCAAGGATTTTGAAGGGACGGATAATTACCATAACGGAATTCCCACTATACAAGCAAAGACAAGGTGGGCGATGCAATACGGCCTGGGCGGCATGATGATTTGGGCACTTCCACATGATACAACGAATCCTTCCACCAGTCTGCTTCGTGCAATCAACAATGTTGTAAACGAATAATAATTGAAAACAACTTCCATGTCGGCGGAAAACGACACTGCCGGCAACAGTGCGGAAAATGGTCGGGGAAAAGAATTTTGACTATGTAAAAATGTACGACGTGTGAGAGGGGAGATAAAATCTCCCCTCGTTCTGCTTTTTTTGCTATCCAATCAAGGTTTCATAATACTTGTTTGATTATAACAAAATCACTTTGTCCGTTTTACCCGGCTCGTTTTTTCTTTGATTTACTCTTTGTCATATTTTATGTAATCAAAGTCATGTGAGCTGTTAGAAATATTAAATGAATACATCTCGGAATAAACGTTTATCCTCATGTCTCTCTCAACCAGCGCACGCCACGGACGGCTCAAGTTGTAATGAGTCAGGCGGCGGCAGGTACGGTCTCTGGTCATTATCATGCGGGCAAGCTCCCATGCACGATCCATTATTTTATCCCTCTCTACAATCTCGTTTACCGCTCCGAGGCGCAGGCACTCCTCGGCATCAATTCCCTTACAGGTCAGGGACATGTATGCGCCCCTCTTAAGTCCTAAAATCTCTTGCAGACACATGGTCATTCCGTCTCCAGGTACATGACCTTGATTCATACCGAAATGGTCATCCTGCAGAACAAAGTCCGGTGTGCAAAGAGTGATGTCGCTCATGATAGCGCACTCCCAATGGATTCCTTGTCCGTTTATTGCGGCTATCGTCGGGACTTCAATGTCATGCACGAAATTCTCCACAACCTTCAGCGTGTCGTAAATCTGCACGTTAAAGCGGGGTACAGGGTCGGGATCTTGCTCCACCTCTTGGAAGGAGGCATGGTCAGTCTTATAGATCCAGTACGGATCGGTGGATGTAAGAATCAGGCACTCAACCCATTTTGCATGGCCGACATCGGCATAAAACTCAGTCATGGCGTGGTGCATCTGGTAACTCCAGAGCACAGGACCTCCGTCCGAATGCATTCTTGCTTCCAGGATGCCGTCTTCGAATTTAAAGATGTAGAAATCTTTGTACTTCTCCTGAAAGTCTTCAAGGGTCATCATTTTCACATAATCGTATTTTGCTTTTGGCATAATTAAACTTCCTTTCTTTTGTTTATTGGAAAATCTTTTTATTATATTATCATATTTTTTGTTTTAAGTCGTAATCATCTTTTTGACAGCTCTTCTATTTTTTTGATAAAGATCAAATCCCATTGCGACTATTAGAACAATGCCTTTTGCGATGTACTGCGGATATGTTCCGAGATACATCAGCTGCATTCCGTTTCCCAGTACTGTTATAATAAGGGCGCCAACAACCATTCCGCTGAGTTTTCCTTCGCCGCCGGCAAGCGTGATACCTCCGAGAATACATCCGGAAAGAGCTGTGAATTCAGTTCCCGGTCCGATTGTAGAAGCCGAGGCTGCCGCTCTTGAAATAATCAAAATACTTGCCATTGCCGAACACAGACCACATATTCCGTAGAGGATTACTCTGATTCTGTTGGAATTAATTCCGGAGAGTTTTGCTGCCTCCTCGTTCCCGCCTATTGCATAGATATGACGACCAAAATATGTTTTTTCCAGAATAAATATCGCTATCACCACGATAACCGCACAGATAATGATGCAGAACGGGATTTTCCATATAAATCCCTGGCCTATGAACAAAAATGATTCCGAAAATCCGATGTTTGTCTGTGATCCGGATATAATATAGGAAATACCCTGAAATATCATGCTCGTTGAGAGCGTTATGATTAACGGAAAAACCTTAAGCTTAACAACTATTATGCCGTTGAATAATCCCAGAACCACTCCGATTGCAAGGCATATAAGTATTGTCGGCAGCATATGCAATCCGACCTTTACCATCAGAATTCCGGCTATTACACCGACCAGCGACATCTGATATCCGATGGAAAGATCAATTCCTCCGCCAATCATTACAAAAGACAGACCGACCGCCGCAACGATGATATATGCCGATTGTCCCAGCATATTTTTAATGTTGTACCAGGTAAAGAACGTCCCCGGCGCCATAATCGAAAAGAAAATCATCATCAAAACCAGCAGTGCCGGCATAATTATGCGCCGTAGCAGGGCGGAAGAATTAAATTTCTTTTTACTTGTAGTTGCCATAGTTTTTTCCTCACTTTGTGTGTGTTCTTTGTGAATGTGTTAAATCTTATCGGTCAACCGGTCTGAGCTCCTCCAGATGCCAGCTCAAGTATCCTTTCTTGGCAGAACTCACTTTTTGGAACCTCTCCGGCATATTTGCCTTCGCAAAGAACAATTATTCGGTCAGACATTCCAAGTAATTCTTCCATATCCGAAGTTATCATGATTATCGCATTTCCGTTTGCGGTCATCTGATTCATCAGAAGATATATTTCACGTCTTGCCCCGACATCGACACCTCTTGTCGGTTCATCAAAGAACACTATGTCCGAATTCGCTGCCAGGGTCTTCGTGATGACGACTTTCTGTTGATTTCCGCCGGAAAGATTACGCACCTCCTGATAAAGACTGGGAGTCCTTATTTCCAGTTTATCACGAAACGCCTCTGCGATTCTTTTTTCTTTTACGGTATCGACAATGCCGAACCTTGAAATATTTTTAATGTTAACAATAGATGAATTCCACAAAATGGTTTGTTTTAAAAACACACCTTGGCGCTTTCTGTCTTCCGGGATTAGGCCTATTCCCAGCTTAATTGCTTTTGAGGGTGCATCGATGTTTTCTTTTTCTCCGTTGACATAAATCTCTCCGCCTTTGCGCCTGTCGGCGCCGAACACAGCCCTGGCCAGCTCTGTCCGGCCCGCTCCGACAAGCCCGGAAATGCCTAATATCTCACCTTTGTGTACAGTAAATGATATGTCTTTTATTATATCCGTTGTGATATTTTCCACGCGCAGCACCTCTTCGCCAATCTCGTTCATCCTTTCCGGATATATTTCAGTAAGTTCGCGTCCTACCATAAGCGATATTAAATCCTTACGCGTGGTTTTTGCAGTAGTCAGTGTTTTTACTAACTTTCCGTCGCGCAGCACACTGACCCGGTCTGAAATTCGGAATATCTCGTCCAGCCTGTGGGAAATGTAGATTATTGTAACTTCCATACTTTTAAGGTGTTCTACTATTTCAAACAGCCTGTCCGTCTCGGCGACTGTGAGCGGAGCGGTCGGCTCATCAAGAATTAGAATTCTTACATTTTTTGATACCGCTTTTGAAATTTCTACAATTTGTTGATGAGCACTCGGAAGATCTCTAACCAGTGTGTTCGGATTGATATCAATCTTAAACTGGTCAAATATTTTCTGGGCAATTTTGTTAACTCGACTTTTTTTATAAAATATTCCGTCCTCGTCTCCCAGACATATATTTTCCCCGGCACTCAAAGGATCAATCAGATTGAATTCCTGATACACCACCTCGATACCCATACTTCTCGACAGTGCAGGTGTCATAAACTTGTGTTCCTCGCCTCCGCAACGAATCAACCCCTCATCGGGCCTGATTGCACCCGCAACAGCCTTGATTAGCGTGGACTTTCCGGCCCCGTTTTCGCCTACCAACGCATGCACTTCACCTTTTCTAAAGTTGAGCGAGACGTCATCAAGTGCTACTACTCCCGGATATAATTTTGTGATGTGTTCCAGCGCCAGAACAACTTGAGTATTGTCAGGCATTTCATCACTCCTCGTCTTTTCCCGATTTCAGATTATTTTCCTGCCGCTTTTTTATCAGCATATTCCTTTGCGTATTCTGTTGCATCAAATGAAGACTCATAACCAATTGAGTTATAAGCACCATGATCGCAGAAGAACACTTCGTGGTTGCCGATTGTGCCGTCAATAAGGCCTTTTATAGTATCCGCGCCGCCCTTGTAATAGGAGTCGCCTTCACCAAAGGTTACAAGACCGCGGATAACACTCTTATCTTCTGCAGACTGATTAACAAGATCAATTCCCTCAGGTGTTGCCGAACCGGCGAATATAGCAATCTTTGAATAATCAAGGGATTTGTCTGCCATTACGGCGGAGTTTGCGCCCATTGCATGAGCATCAGAGAATGCGAAAACAACATTGATGTCCGGATTAAGTGCCAGACACTCGTTCATTGCGTTCATAGTCTCGACTGTAGTATTCAAGTTATCCTTGCGGAAAACGACATCAAATCGCGGATCATCTTTGATTACATCAATCATTGCGTCTTGTCGGTTTTTTGCATCCGGCCTGTCATCATACTGTGTGGTGAGCCATGCAACCTTAACATCGCCGTCTTTTGCATCCGGGAAGGTTTTGTCTACCCATACAACCGCCATTTCACCGCAGAGTTTGCCCTGAACTTCTGCAACCGAAAGGTAACAAGCGTCAACATCATATGTAGGATCGTCAGCCCAAAAGAGGATTTTAACCCCTTCATCACGGGCCTTCTTCACAACAGTTTCAAAAGCATTCAGATTTACCGGCTGACATATGATTACATCGCAGCCCATGGAAATAAAGTTTTCTGTTTGTTGTATCTGTGTCTCAATGTTGGCTTCGCCTTCTGTAGCTGTGAAGGTCATTCCATATTCTTCACAATATTTGCCGACGCCGTTAGCTATTGAAGCCAGAAAAGCGTCAGTAAGTGTTGGCGGACAGTATCCGACTTTAATATTTGAATAATCTCCTCCGTTCGCCGCTTTAGTGCTCGCGTCTCCTTCGTTCGCTGCTTTAGTGCTCGTGTTTTCTCCGCTGCCACCTTTGCCACCGTTGCTGCAGGCAGCAAGTAGCGCTATTACCATTCCAAGCACCATGATGATTGTAAAAATACGCTTCTTCATTTCTTACCTCCTCAAAATATTTGATTATGTGTAATTATTTAAGATTATGCTCATATATATGCATAATTTTTTTCATTATTTAATCACTAGCGGTATCAATTAACCATGTTTTTCAAATGATAATTATAATAAAAAGGCCTTCGCGCATATGATGTCCACATCAATACGAGAGGCCTTTTTAGAGTTTTATTTTGCCAGATCCATCGGTACCGATTCTTTAATATTTTTTGGAATATCCAATTTCTGATCTTTCATCCGTTCATACAGTTCAGGTAAAAAGTAGTTAAGGTTGTTCCTCTCGTATGCACAATGGTGGGCCATTGTTCTGGCAATTTCAAGGCATTGTTCCGGTTCAATGTTCTGCATTATCACATTCCTTCCGTCAACTATATGCATGCCTACATAGAAGTGTGTCCGGAAATCCAGTCCGCCGTTTTCCATTCTTCTCATGTAGTGGAATAACGAAAGCGCCCTTGGTATCACATTATGATATTTAAGGTTATAGACTAAGCTGTTCCCTCCGATTATTCCCAGATAATTCGGATCTTTTTCGGCCGGGTCGCATGGGAAATGCAGGGTTTTCCAGTTTATCCCTTCGACACCCTGAAATTTTTCCGGTCCGTATCCCACATCCTCAATTACCACACCGTTAACCTCTGATAAATGTGATCCCGGATACCAGATCGCATATGACAGCCTGTCTATAAGTCTGAGCGTCTTATACCATGCGTACATCTCTATTGTCACATCCGGAAGTTCACATCTGGTCGCACCGTATCCACATCCGTTAGGCAGAAGGCAAAATCCGAAATCATCTTTGTCGTACCCCGGCTCTGCAAGTCTGAATGCCTGATCGGGCATCATTGCTTTTGCCGGATCCATCGGATTTCCTTTCATCAGTTTTGCTGCGTATTCTTCCGGTATTTCGGCCCGTCCTTTATAATAGAATTTTGAATACCAGATATTTTTCTCTTCTTCAGACAGCTCCGGAAGTTGACTGATGTCATAATTATCATAGTCCATTGTCCCTTTTGCGGTATCAAGGCCCAAGTCAATATATACTGCCATCATTTCCTCCTTTCACGGTGTCTTCTAAATTAAGTCCACGGGAACAATCCGCCTACGAGTGTCACGATAAGTGCTATTCCCAGCGTTGCAAATGCAGCAATCCACGCAGTGAAGAAAAGCTTTTCTCTTCTTTCATCATCAACCTGTGACATCATGATGGCACCGCCGGTAGAAATCGGACAGTTGCCTGCTGCATATGCGCCCATGCAAAGAGCGGCCATATACAGGACTACTAATGGACTTCCCTTAGCTACTTGGACGGCAACAGGGATAAAGAGCGGAAGAACCACACCTGTTGAGTCCACGAAGAAACTGAGGGCTCCTGCAAGGAAGCAGAACATAAGCGCTGCAATCATTCCGGTCATGCTGGGTGAAAACAGTCCTGAAATGAATTCTGTGAAGCCGGCCTCGTTGACAACTCCGAAAAATGTTACCGCACCTATAATAGTAACCAGAAGCGGCCAAGGTATATTATTTCTTATAACTTGCCGTTCGTCCGCAACCTTCAGGATACTGCAAAGTATCGCACCGATGCAGGCAAGAGAGAGAATGGAAATATAATTCGTAAATGTTTTGAAGAACGGTATAAAGAGCTTCAGAACAGCCGGAACTATGATGAGAATCAATACGCCCGCAATAATTGCCAATGTCTGTTTTTGCTTTTTATTGAACGGCTCCGGTTTGTCCATTTCAAGCTTGTTTGTTTTGTAGCCCTTTCCCCAGATATAAATGGCTACAGCACAGAGAACTTCAAATATAATCATGAACAGTGAGATTTTATTCACGTATCCGGCTGCAAGAACGGGCTCCACACCACCGACCTTTATGATAAGTCCTTTTGTAATAGTGGTGAACAGACCGAGAGGCATAAAACCACCCGCCATTCCACCGAATGTTCCGATTGAAACTGCCAGATAGTAGTTCATGTTTGTACGCTTCTGGATTGCAACCGACAGTGCTACAAGCGCCGCTCCGATTCCGGGAGGCGGACAGCCGATTGCACAGATTACAAATGATACAATAAAGATAATCCAAGGCAACAGTGCCGGTTTGTTCCTTCCCCAGTAAACTGCGAAGTCAGCAATTTTCTGCATGGTCCCGTTTGCAACGGAAAATCCATAGAACAGAGTGACTGCAAAAAGCTGGAAGAATAAGTCCACAGGAAAGTATGTTACTATTGCCCTGGCAGGAATTCCAAGGCCAAAGCCTCCTACAAGGAATGCCATTGCATACGCAACAATACCGATGTTAACCTTGAACTTGACGCTGATAAGCACTATAAGGATAAGTGCTATCAGGCAAACAATAAGCATGGTAGTGTTCATAACGCATCTCCTTTCTTACTTCATTAATGATTGTTAGCTTGTCAATAAAAAGAGACCTGAAATGTCGTAGATATAATGGAATCGCCATAGAACACATCACCTCCCGGAAAGTGGCGTTCAAGTCTCATGATCATTATATCGTCAAATATAATACGCCCAAGATGCTTTTCACAAGCTCTTCTTTTGGATTTAAAGAGAAACGTATTTCCTATTCACACTAAATGTATCATTAGAAATCTCACCTAAACAAGTAGACAACAATTGGAATAAGGTAGATAGAAATTTGCTCAATGAAATTACGAAAAAGAAAAGTTGCGATTGGAGACACAGTTGCTTTATGCTTTGAGCTATTTGGCAGCAATAAAGTCTTTGCGCTCGATTATATTAATCAAGGCTCCGTTCTGTAAAACAGCTATTTGATCACAGAAGCTACCGACTTCTTTGGGATCATTTGAAATCACCATAACACAAATGCCCCTTGCAGCAGCTTGCCGAATCATTGATGCGGCCACCTCGCGCATCAGAACGTCACCGAAAGCACAGGGTTTGACACATAGCAACACCTTTGGTTTAAACAGAATCCATTTCAAATAGGTCAGTTTCAAACGGAGATAATCATTAATTCCTGTATCTTTTAGCGGTTTTTTTGGGTCAAGTCCATCCATCTCTCCTTCGTATTCTTCCGCAAGAGTACGCAAAAGTCTTCTCGAAACGAGCGGATTACGTGTTAGATTTCTTTTTTTATACATAAGTGCGAGGTTTTTCGGCCAAGTGAGATTGTCTTGTAGAATATTTCCATCACGTCCCCCAATTACACCAACGCTCAGATGCATGGTCTCTTGCCTGCCGCTTGTTGTGAAATCCACTCCCGAGAGAGTTATCTTTCCTTTAAATGCAAGTCCGTGTATCAGAATATCAACAAAATCCCGCCCCGCATTTTCCGATATATCGTATATTCCCAACACCTTTCCTGCTTCCGCTGAAAAACTCATGGATTTAATATTTTTGCTTGAGAGATTTTCAACTCGAAATATTTCACGAGTGTAAGGGAGATGTATGATACCTTGCCCCAGTGGTTCAGACGGAAGATAAAAATCGCTTCCTATCAGTATGCGGTGAATTTCATTACTGAGATATTCCGAGCGATACATTGTCATTATGTTACTTCCGGACTTCATCAGGATTATCCTGTCCATGATATTTGCCAGATTCTCGTGTTTTTGCGTTATTATCAGGAACGCTATCCCTCGATTTTTGAGCATTTTAATTTTTCCAAAAAGACTATCTCTTGCCCATAGCGGATAATCTCCCCATGCGTCTTCAAGTACAATAAGCTTTGCGCCGAGCGAGACTGCCTTTATCAATTCGATTATTCTGAGATCTTCGGGATTCAGCATAGCTACCATTGTGTCAGGGGTGATATTAACATCCAAATCCTTCAACACCATCGCAGCTTTTTTCCTGATTGTTTTTGTGTCAACAATATTTCCGGGTCTTTTCAGACTATGAAGAACGAAAATGTTTTCCGCAACTGTCATATTGCGTACAAGACTGCAATTTTCTCTAAAGCGAAAAATCGTATTTGCGTTTTTTTCTTCGAACCAATCAAGCGATATAGGCACCTCCTCAAACCATACCTGACCTGATTGAGCCTTAATCGATCCGTCAAGAAAATCCCCTACTGATGTAAGCCCGGAATCAATAAGTCCCGAAAGTACCAAGACCTCTCCTTCGTATATATTCATGCGAAAATCACGAAGAATCCCTTTACAATTTATTGATTCCAGGCGAAGCAACTCTCTTTTCATGATTCGACCTCATTTTTGTTAATTTCGGGAGGTTGTGTTATTGTGGGAATAATTATTTCGACAACAGTTCCTATTTGAGGCAAGCTGGTAATATAAAGTCCATGCCCTTGCCCGAAGAACATTTTTATTCTCTGATTTACATTTTTCAAAGCCATGCTTTTGTGTTTTTTGTCTTCATTTGCTCTTGTAACAATAAGGTTAGGCGAATCTTCTTTATTTATGTGTTCTTTTAGCTTAACCAAGATTTCCTCATCCATGCCCATACCGTTGTCTTTTACAATGATACGTACCGTTTTTTTCGACATTACTACCCTTATTGAAACGAGTCCTGGTTCCAGCTTTCCCTCAAAACCATGAACGATGCTGTTTTCTATTATTGGTTGCAGAGTAAGCTTAGGCATGAAATAATTATCGAGCGAATCCGTTTTGTCAAATATAATTTCATAATTCAGCTTTTCCCCGAATCTATACTTTTGGATTTTGAAGTAGTCTCTGGCATTGTCAAGTTCTTGGTCAATTGTGACAAAATCCCCAATCTGACTTATGTTATATCTGAAGAAGCGTGATAGTGCCTCCGCCATATCCGCAATCTCCGGAACGCCTTCCATAAGCGCATGTCCTCTGATTGATTCCAGTGTGTTGTATAGGAAGTGCGGATGAATTTGGCTTTGCAAAGTTGCAAACTGTGCTTGTCTTACAAGCAGCTCGCCGGCATATTCCTTGTTTACAGCTGTCAGATATTCATTAAACATCTGCTCGATATTTTCGGATGCGATATACAGCTTGTTCCATGCAGAATTTCGTCTGATGTCTTCATTGTTTTCGCCCACCTCGTCAATGATACGGTTTATTACCATATCCAACTGGTGTGTCGGCCGGTTTGCACGTATAATTATTATCAGCGCCAGCGTACTTACAGCTATTATTATCATAGTCAAAAGCAAAGACACCAACTTAAAAGAAGTACAAACTGCATCTACAAATATTAATACTGCAATTGCTGTCGCCGCAATGTCTACAAACGTAATACATACCGTTAACGGCATTACCGTTAGTGGTCGAATTATTCCATTTTTGTATTTCCATTTTTGAATTTTATTTTTCATCCTCTAAGCACCCTGTATTTAGAAGGTTTAACACCTACATATTCTGTAAATTTTCTACTGAAGTATTTACTGTCCGCGTAGCCCACAGCTTCACTGACTTCTGAGATATTCATATTGCTTTCGCAGATAAGACGCTTGGCTTTTTTCATTCTTTGTTCGAGAAGATAATCCGAAAATGTTTGTCCGGTTTCCTTTTTAAAGATAATGCTGAAATATGACGCATTAAGATGAACCCTGTCTGCAACACTTTTAAGGGTAATGTTTTCCATGTAATTTTCTGCAATATATTGTTTTGCCAGATATACGGGCCTGCTGCCGCTTGTTTTGCGCTCAATCAAAAATGCATCCATTTGTTCCTGTGCCCAGCTTATAATGCATTCCACAAATGATGCGATTGTTCGCTGAACAGTTGCTTTGCGACAGAGGTCGTTGATTTTTATGGTGTCTGATGTGTGTTCCGCACCGTTTAGGGCAGTAAGAAATGTTGCAGCTGTTCCCTTTAAGGCATTTATAACTGTTGTTGGATCGGATCTTGAGTTAATACGGAAAAAAGCCTTTTTCAAAATTGCCGTCACGTTTCTTGCGTCCAAACATTCAGCAGCTATTCTCAGCTGTGATAACTCTTCCGCAGTTACTATATTTTCGGCAGTCATGTTGTCATATATGAGCAAGTCGCAGCAATACATCTTGTTATGCTCGCGAAGAAGTCCGCAAAGCGAAGCATCGCGTGCCGAATTAATGAGTGGACGGAGTTGTCTGATATCGGTTCCTTCATTACTGAGACCGCTTGAGTAGGCACTTATTCCTTCGCCAAATTCTGATACGTAGTAATCAAAAATTTTCATGACAGAGTCAAGTTCTTTTTCGATGTTTTTTTCTTTTTTATAATTGAGCAAAAAGAAAATCCTATTGTTATCTTGTACGAACGGAACCATTTCTTCACATACAGGATCAAGAATCGCACGAATATCTTCGACAATGTCCGGAATCCGGCGAATCAATCTTTTGGACAAAGGTTCACAAAACCCAAGATAAATCATGCGAAATGCAGCATCTGCATTAAACTTAAAATGGTATTGTTTGTTAAGAAGACCTGCGCTCAAGTCAATTGACGCCGACGGATCCATAAGTCGTTCCATAAAAGAATTTCGCAGATCTTGTCTAAGTTTCCATATGCGCTTATTTCCGGTGGGCTGTGTAATATCGGCATTTTTACATTTTCCGGCTGCTTGTCTCAGGGCATTTTCAAGCTCCTCTTTGTTAATAGGCTTGAGCAGATATTCAGAGACCCCATATTGGATAGCGCTTTTAGCGTAATCGAATTGTTTATAGCCGCTGATGATAATGAATTCGCACGGGATTTCTTTTTCGCGCACCGCCTTTATAAGATCCAGCCCATTCATACCGGGCATCCTTATGTCAGTGATAATAATATCCGGCCGCTCAAGTTCGATTTTTTCGAGTGCCGAAATTCCGTTGTCGCAAGAGCCTATTAATTGAATCCCTAACGCATTCCAGTCTGCCAGTCTTACGATGAGTTGGCATATCTTGTTTTCATCTTCCACAATAAGTGCTGAGAGCATAAAATGCCTCCTTTGTTCCAGCATTTATCCTTGTTTCTTAAATTTTAACATGCAATTAGATTATATGAAAGAAAAGAATATCCGTTCACAAGTGCGCATAGAACAAAAATCTCATATGTTTTGTCAAATATACAGAACAATCAACATGCTCATTTCAAAAAGCATTTTGCAACAAGCAAGACAGTACAAGACGGTTTTACCGCAAATGCCGAAACCACCTTATTCTTTAAACTGCATGAACCAACAAAAATTTATACAGTTGATAAAAGTATTTATCAACTGTATTATAGATTCATGAAAATACGCCTATGTAAGTATAGAAAGGTACTCACCATGAAACGATTTTATTTTATTATCGCAATAATCGCGGCAGTTCTTTTGTCATCCTGCGCACTTTTACCAAGCAAAGGAAAAGGCGGCAAAGACGATGAAGATATGCCCGGTAAGCACACTGACTGGTCAGACAAGAATGCCCCGAAAGTCATTAAGTCAAAGGATATAATACTTTTTGACGCATATTTTGTTTATGAAAACGGCCTGGATCATTTCGTCGCTAAAAAAACAGAGGATGGAAGAGCAGAGCTTACCATGGGCTTCGGCGATGAACATAAAACCACTGTCGGCCCGGAGTTTTTGGTAAACCTGCAGGAGATAATAGATAAACACGGTCTGGTGATGCACAACGGCACATTCAGTGTGACGGCCGGCTTGCCTTATGAACCCACCAGTTTTCTCTGCAAATATGAATCCGGCGAATTCATTTCATTCAAAGAGAATGCATATCCCGGCGCTGAATGGATGAAGGATGTCATGGAGCTCTTTGAAGCCGAGTTCACGACAAGTTAATCGGAAAGGAGGCTTTGCTGTTATGAAAAAAATGATTAGATTTTTTACTATGCTGCTTGCAATATTGTTTTTACCGCTTGCCGCACAAGCACAACCCGGTTCGCAGCCGCATCCCGATCCGTATAGCGGAGATTTATCAAATTACGAAGGCACATGGATTATCAACGGAAAGACTGAAGAGGACTCGAACTGGACGCTGGAAATATCGGACGGCAAGTACAAGTTGTCTAATGAATATCAAGAATTTGAAGGTGATATTATTTTTACGCCCGGATTTAAAGAGCTTGATAAACCTGACACTCTATGTCTGGACTTTGATCCTTCTCTCAAAATCGAGATTGTGCTTGAAAATCTGGCCGGCGGCCTGATTGACGTCAGCGGACAGGGCCTCGTTTTTGTAAGGCCCGGCAATTTCATTGAATTCGACTTGGATGAAGAATTTCAGAACTATTCAAAGGAAGACATGATAGGAGACTGGGTGCTGGAAGGATTGCATGTATTTGTTTTACAGTACGATTTTTATATGTGTCTTACCAACGCGGATATTATGGCGGGAAGCATAACAGGTGACGACCGCCTTATTTTAAGTTTTGAAGATGGAGTTTTGTATCAGGTTTCCGAAAAAACGGAAATTCGGGTTCCTATTACTCGTTACCGGGACAGAGGTCCCAGGGGTGTGTATTTCGAAAATCCGAAGCCGATTGTACCTTATGTCAATAAGTTCGACGCATATGTTGTGCCTAAGGGCAAGGAGTTATCCGCTAAAGCAGGCCAGATGGTCATTGTACCTTATCCCATTCCGGAAGATGCTGCCGATGCGGTTATGTACATGACATTTTCGCGCATAACGGGCGAAGAACAGTAGAAAGGAGAGGCGAAAATGAAAAGAATTTTCTTACTGATGTTTTTGCTTGTTTTACTTTTCACTATGAACGCCTGTTTTTTTAAGAAAGAAGAAGCAAATCCGAAAGATTCGCAGGCGCATATTCCCGAAGAATATCGTCTGAAGACCAATATTCCCGAGGACTGGTACGAACCTCTGCCTACTGCAGAAGACGGCTTTGTTTCTCCCTTGTTCGGTCTTAGTGAAGTGATAGACGGCGGACAGCAAGAGAGTAGGGAGCCGATAGACTTACCGGATGCCGAAGAACTCTTTACTGTTGAAGAAATGGAAGAGTTTTTTGAAATGATAGTTATTGTAAAAGAAGAAAACACATCTTTTGCCATGGAAAATGAAACTTCTGTTGAATATCGCCTATATAAAACCGAACCGGCGACGGGTGCGTTTCCCGACGGAAGCGCCGGTTTTCACATCACGGACTGGGGCGATCCGCAAACCGCCTCGGCTACCATGGGCATACTTTATTCCGATGCTCGTGAAATCGAGGGTTTGGGAAAACGTGCGCATATAAATCAATTCAACAAAATAGGCATACTGGCGACAGATACTGCGATTTTGGGCGTTTGGGCGGAGTTTGAACCTCCGGAAGGCGGTCCGAATGTGCCGGCGGATGAAGAGTTTATGCTGAAATTTGCGCGCTTTGTTTATGACAGATTTATGGAAAAGATAGAATAGGGAGTCGCAAAGGAATAACATGTTTTAGAAAACGGACCTGAGACAGTCAGGTGCCGTTTGGAGGGAAGGAATTATGTCCGGAATATATACATCCGTCGATCAATTAATCGGAAGGACACCGCTTCTCAGGCTGACACATATAGAAGCGGAGAAAAGTCTGGAAGCCGCTTTGTTCGCAAAGCTTGAATACTTCAATCCCGCAGGCTCGGCTAAAGACAGGGTTGCAAAGGCGATTATTGACGATGCCGAAAAAAGCGGAAGATTGCACCGCGGAGGGACGATTATTGAACCGACCTCCGGCAATACAGGTATCGGGCTTGCGGCCGTGGCGGCCGCCCGGGACTACAGAGTCATCATAGTCATGCCCGATACGATGAGCGTGGAACGGCGCAAGCTGATAAAGGCCTACGGGGCGGAGTTGATTCTTACGGACGGCAGCAAGGGAATGGCCGGAGCCATTGCCAAGGCAAATGAGCTTGTCTTAAAAATACCCGGGAGCATAATTGCAGGTCAGTTTGACAATCCGGCCAATCCCCGGGTTCACTTCGAAACCACAGGCCCTGAGATTTATGAAGATATGGCCGGAAGAGCGGATGTTTTCGTTGCCGGAGTAGGTACCGGAGGAACAATCAGCGGAGCAGGGAAATATCTGAGAAGCCAAAATCCGAAGATAAGAATTGTTGCTGTGGAGCCCTCAGGGAGCGCGGTGCTTTCCGGCGGCAATCCCGGACCGCACGGAATTCAGGGAATCGGCGGAGGATTTATTCCCAAGGCGCTTGATACGGAAATATACGATGAAATAATTACGGTTTCCGAAGAAGATGCCTACAATGCATGCCGACTAATCGGAAGAAAAGAAGGCATACTTATAGGCATATCCTCAGGGGCCGCAGCCCACGCAGCCATAACGCTTGCAGGGAAGCCCGAAAATAAAGGGAAAAATATTGTGGTAATTTTTCCGGACACGGGGGAACGATATCTTTCCACGCCCATGTTCGCGGATGATAACTGATTATCTTATTTCTTTGAATACAGCTTGTACTGCTGTCATGTTAGCAATAAAACAAGATCAGGTCAGCGTTCCATTGTTCTTTATTGTGCCGGTTGTAATATTGCTGTGTCTGCCAATTTAATTGTAAATACTTGAGTGTGTTCTTCAGACCAATTGATTGTTATTGTGCAACTTTTTTTATTTGCATCAAATCTTAAAGGACCTCCAATATATACTTCTTCTGTGGTTACCTCTCCCCAGCCCATTGGGTCACCATCATCAAATACTATTGTTGTATTTGCAAGCAAGAATTCCAAGTCGTAAATTTCCGGTGCTGTGACAATTCCTGCTGCATAATTTCCTGCTTCTCTCCACGCATCCAAATCTTCGCTATACCATTTTAATTCGCCATCTATTATTACTGTGTCTCCCTCAATAGTATATGTTGCTAAGGGTGATACTTCCGGATCTACTGCTATTGTTCCGCCAACTTTTTGTTCTTCTGTTTCTTCCGGAGTATCAGAGGGAACTTCAGTTTCTGAGGGAGTCTCAATTTCTTCTGCCGCCTCGGTTGTTTCTTCTACGGTTTCAGGAGCCTTTGTTTTTTCAGGCTCTTTCTGCTCACCACATGCTGCGAGAGATATAAACATCATTGCCGCAAGTAAAATGGCAAAAAACCTCTTCATTGTTTTTCTCCTTTCTTTACCACTGATTTTATGCGCAATAGTAATCGCACTTTTATTACACTAAGCAACAATAAATATTGCTATTGTGCCGGTTGTAATATTGCTGTGTCTGCCAACTTAACTGTTAATACTTGAGTGTGTTCTTCAGACCAATTGAACGTTATTGTATAGCTTCTCGTATTCGCGTCAAATCTTAAAGGACCTCCAATATATACTTCTTCTGTGGTTACCTCTCCCCAGCCCATTGGGTCACCATCATCAAATACAAATGTTGTATTTGCAATCAAGAATTCTAAGTCGTAAATTTCCGGTGCTGTGACAATTACTGCTACATAATTTCCTGCTTCTCTCCACGCATCCAAATCTTCGCTATACCATTTTAATTCGCCATCTATTATTAATGTGTCTCCCTCAACAGTATATGTTGCTAAGGGTGATACTTCCGGATTTCCTGCTTTTAATGTTCCACCGACTTTTTGTTCTTCTGTTTCTTCCGGAGTATCAGAGGGAGCTTCAGTTTCCGAGGGAGTCTCAATTTCTTCTGCCGCCTCGGTTTTTTCCTCTGCGGTTTCAGGAGCCTTTGTTTTTTCAGGCTCTTTCTGCTCGCCACATGCTGCGAGAGATATAACCATCATTGCCGCAAGTAAAATGGCAAAAAACTTCTTCATTGTTTTTCTCCTTTCTTTAACACTGATTTTATGCGCAATAGTAATTGCACTTTTATTACACTAAACAACAATAAATATTGCTATTGTGCCGGTTGTAATATTGCTGTATCTGCCAACTTAACTGTTAATACTTGAGTGTTTTCTTCAGACCAATTGAACGTTATTGTATGGCTTCTCGTATTTGCATCAAATCTTAGATAGAGCTCAGCGTATACTCCTTCCACCCATCCCATTAAGTCACCATCATCAAGCCTAGCTGTTACATTTGCAACCAGATACGCTTCGTCATAAATTTCCGGTGCTGTGACAATTACTGCTGCATAATTTCCTGCCTCTATTTCCATATCCAAATTCTCGTCATACCATTTTATTTCACCGTCTATTATTACTGTGTCTCCCTCAATAGTATATGTTGCTAAAGGTGATACTTCCGGATTTCCTGCTTTTAATGTTCCGCCGACTTTTTGTTCTTCTGTTTCTTCCGGAGCATCAGAGGGAGCTTCAGTTTCAGTTTCTGAGGGAGTCTCAATTTCTTCTGCCGCCTCGGTTGTTTCCTCCGCGGTTTCAGGAGCCTTTGTTTTTTCAGGCTCTTTCTGCTCGCCACATGCTGCGAGAGATATAACCATAATTGCCGCAAGTAAAATGGCAAAAAACTTCTTCATTGTTTTTCTCCTTTCTTTACCACAAAGTTCAGATAAAATATCTATTACACTTTGATAATACTAAACAATAATTTTCAAATAGAAATATTATTTCTATATATTACCATTCTAACATATATTATTTATTTTTAAACATATATTATTTTTAGTGGTTTTTAGTGCTTTTTAAAATCAAATAAACCTCACATAATCCAATAATTATATGTGTTTATGTGCTTTTAACAGGAAATTATTTGCCCGATTTACCGGACTTAAGTACGGCTTGTGCTGCCGCCAGTCTTGCTATCGGTACACGGAACGGCGAGCAGCTCACATAGTCAAGGCCAATCTCATGGCAGAATTCAACCGACGAAGGATCACCGCCGTGCTCGCCGCATATACCGAGGTGCAGCTTGTCATTTGCCGGCTTAGCCAGCCTGATGGCGTTGTCCATGAGTTTGCCCACACCGTTTCTGTCAAGTCTTGCAAACGGGTCATTCTCGAAAATCTTTGTATCATAATAAGCATTAAGAAACTTGCCGGCGTCATCACGACTGAAGCCGTAGGTCATCTGAGTAAGGTCATTTGTACCGAAGCTGAAGAAATCGGCGGCTGCCGCGATCTCGTCTGCGGTAAGACATGCCCTCGGAATCTCAATCATAGTTCCGACAAGGTACTCAATCCGTGTATTTGCCGTGGCAAGCTCCGCGTCTGCAATCTTAACAATGATATCCTTAACGAAGTTGTATTCCTTAACATCGCATGTAAGAGGAATCATGATTTCGGGAAGAACCTTGAAGCCCTTATTTGTTACGCTGATTGCCGCACGGATAATAGCTCTGGTCTGCATTCTGGCAATTTCAGGATAGGTTACGGCAAGGCGGCATCCACGGTGGCCCATCATCGGGTTGAACTCATGGAGAGATGAAATTATTGCCTTGATATCTTCAACGGTCTTGCCCTGCGAAGCTGCAAGGAATGCAATATCTTTTTCCTCGGTAGGAACAAATTCATGAAGAGGCGGATCCAGAAGACGGATGGTTACCGGCAAACCTTCCATTGCTTCAAATATTTGTTCGAAGTCGGACTGTTGATACGGGAGAATTTTTTCAAGCGCAAATTCTCTTTCTTCAACGGTATCCGCACAAATCATTTCCCGGAATGCCGCGATTCTGTTGGTCTCGAAGAACATATGCTCCGTACGGCAAAGACCGATTCCCTCAGCGCCAAGATTGCGAGCGGCAATTGCATCTTCAGGAGTATCGGCATTGGTACGAACGCTAAGCCTTCTTATTTCGTCGGCCCACGCCATGATTCTTCCGAACTCGCCGGAGATTGTGGCACTGACTGTCGGTATGGCGCCCTCATAAATATAGCCGGTAGAGCCGTCTATGGAAACAACATCACCCTCCTTGAAGGTCTTTCCCGCCAGTGTAAACAGTTTATTTTTTTCATCCATATTGATGTCGCCGCAGCCGGCTACACAGCATTTGCCCATTCCACGGGCTACTACTGCGGCATGGCTTGTCATGCCGCCACGGACTGTAAGGATACCCTCGGCAGCCTTCATACCGGCGATGTCTTCAGGAGAAGTTTCGAGTCTTACAAGAATAACCTTTTCGCCTCTGTCATGCCAATCTTCGGCATCTTTAGCGGTAAATACGCATTTGCCGCCGGAAGCACCGGGTGAAGCACCAAGGCCTCTTCCCAGCGGAGTTGTGGCCTTTAGAACAGCTTCGTCAAACTGCGGGTGAAGGAGTGTATCAAGGTTTCTTGAGTCAATCATTGCTACGGCCTCTTCCTTGGTCTTCATGCCTTCATCAACAAGGTCACACGCAATCTTAAGGGCGGCCTGAGCGGTACGCTTGCCACTGCGGCACTGAAGCATATAGAGCTTGCCGTTTTCAATGGTGAATTCCATATCCTGCATGTCGCGGTAATGGTTTTCAAGAAGGTCACATACTTTGACGAAATCCGCATAGGCTTTCGGGAAGGTCTTTGCCATCTCTGAGATTGGCATCGGGGTGCGAATACCTGCTACCACATCTTCTCCCTGGGCATTTACAAGGAACTCACCCATCAATTCTTTTGCGCCTGTTGCAGGGTTGCGGGTAAACGCAACACCGGTACCCGACTTGTTATTCAGGTTGCCGAATACCATAGGCATTACGTTTACAGCTGTGCCCCATGAATACGGGATATCGTTGTCGCGACGATATACATTTGCACGCGGGTTATCCCACGAACGGAATACGGCCCGGATTGCTTCGTAAAGCTGAACCTTCGGATCTGACGGGAAGTCCTCGCCTATCTGGCTCTTGTATTCGGCCTTGAACTGTTCAGCTAATATCTTAAGGTCAGATGCGGTAAGGTCAAGGTCGGAATCAGCACCCTTTTCTTTCTTCATTGCATCAATGAGCTCTTCGAAATGCTTTTTGCCGACTTCCATAACAACGTCGGAGAACATCTGAATGAAACGACGATATGAATCAAAAACGAAACGCTCGAAGCCGGGATCCGGATTGCCCTTGATCATTGACTCTACAACCCGGTCATTAAGTCCGAGGTTGAGAATCGTGTCCATCATTCCGGGCATGGATGCTCTGGCCCCCGAACGGACTGAAACCAGCAAGGGGTTGGTAATGTCACCGAATTTCTTGCCGTTAATCTCTTCCATTTTCTCAACGAATTCCATAATCTCAGCCATGATTTCATCGTTGATTTTGCGGCCGTCTTCATAATATCGGGTGCAGGCCTCAGTGGTAATGGTAAAGCCCTGAGGTACAGGAAGGCCGATATTGGTCATCTCGGCAAGGTTAGCACCCTTTCCGCCGAGAAGTTCACGCATGGTTGCGTTGCCTTCCGAGAACATATAACAATATTTTTTACTCATGTCTAAAACTCCTTCTGCTTTGCGGGCTCGGAGAACCCGTAACAATGCCTTTGCATGTCCGGGCACAATCCCTTTTGTAATGCGGACTCGGAGAATCCGAGTCAAACCTTTTAATAATTTATATATTTTATCATGAGAAAAAAATCGTTTCAATAAAAAAACAATTTTTCCCAAAAATTTCCTGTGCAATCAGAAGCGCTCGTAATCCAACCTGTCATAGCCGGTTCTTTTTTCAAGGAACAGCTGCTCTCTTGTTCTGATTTATCTAATGTGCGGTTTCAGGCACATGCATAAATAATTATAACCGAAGAAAGAGACTTATTCCATATTTTATAAAAAGAAACGCGGGATATTTCACCCATCCTTCGCAAATGTATGTTAAGATAAGCCGACTGAAAATTTTGGAGGTCTTCTCGGATGATTTTTAAAAAGAAAAAAAGCGGAAAAATGCCTCGCAGCCATATGGCTATTCCGTGGCACAATTACATAATCAGTCCTGTTGATGTGGATGCCCGCGACTCGCTAATCAGTGAGAAGGCCTCTATCATAGGTCGTGTGGGTGCGATTATGCTCTCTTGCGGCACATCGACGTGGAGAGTGAGAGATTCTATGGCCACCATAGCCGAGCATTTGGGTGTGACGTGTGTGGCGGAGATAGGCATAGTCTCGATTAATTACACATGTATTGACGAAAGAAAAAGTCATACTCAGGCCATTTCCCTGGAAGGGGTTAACATTAATACCGCAAGGCTTCATAAAATTACCGATTTTGTGGAGGACTTTGAGCGGAAACATTTGGGAGCCTCAATCAGCCATATGCACGACATATTGGATTCGATTCAGAAAATGAAATATTCCCATTCCATATGGGTGTTGACGGCAGCGGCAGCTTTTGCCTGCGGCAGCCTGGCTTTTTTGCTGGGAGCGGGAATCTGGGAAATCATTTGTGTATTTCTTGCGGCTGCAGCGGGGCAGTTCATACGGAAAATCATAACAGACAGGGGGCTGTCTCTATTCATTATAGTGGGGGCTGCCGCTGCCGCTTCCTGTGCGGTTTATGCAGGAACCATGAAGCTGGCGGAGCTGTTGTTTTCCGTCCCGCCGCATAACGGTGCCGGATACATCTGCGCGGTTCTTTTTCTTGTACCCGGTTTTCCGTTTATAACCAGTATGCTTGACTTTGCCAAATTAGACATGTTCTCCGGTCTGGAAAGGCTGATGTATTCAATCATAGTAATGTCGGTTGCCACCATGTGTGCATGGGCCTCCGCCCTGATTTTCGGACTTGAGCCACAGGGGCTTACGGGTCTTGAGGTGTCGCTTATACTTCAGATAATTCTCCGGCTGGCGGCCAGCTTTGCCGTGGTGTTCGGATTTTCCATGATGTTTAACAGCACTTATAGAATGGCGGCTGTTGCGGGCCTTGTCGGTATGGTTTCCAATGTTATACGCATAGAGCTGATTGAATTGCTGAGAGTGCCCATAGTAATTGCCGCCTTCATAGGAGCTTTAATTGCCGGTCTTGCGGCAACTCCGATTACGAAGAAAACCGGTTATCCGAGGGTGTCAATCACCATTCCGTCGGTTATCGCTTCGGTACCCGGCTTTGTAATTTATGAAGCCGTGTATAATATCGGCACCTACAATGCAGGGGCGGGACTGGTAGCTTTAGTAAAAGCCGGAGCAATAATATTCGCGGTGGGTCTGGGAATAATATTTGCCAGATTTATCTCCGATCCTCAATTCAGACACAGAGATTAGAAGATGGCAGCAGAGAGATTAGAAGACGGCAGCAGAGCAAAAAAAATGGGCCTCGGCCCATTTTTTTAGTCGTTTAGTTCCCGCCAATGGATTTTGCAGTAATACTTGCCGTCTATGGCAGGATATTTTTCGTCATCGACTTTTGCTTCGTTTTGACAATTGTAATCTCCGTCATAAGCACATCTTACGGCATCCTCTCCGCCTGTTTTCTGGAGCATTGCAAAGGATACGCTGAACATGATTATCCAGGCCAGGAAAATCATTATCACGGCCCCGATGCGCAACGGTTTTTTAAGGGCATTTTGCGCCTCGGCGGAAGAATCCCTTTTAAACAATTTGACCACCAGGCAGGCAAGGAGGTATCCCAGAACTCCGGCAAAAATTCCCGTTATGAATCCGCCGAGAACGTCTGATGGATAGTGTATCATCAGGTAAATGCGCGACGCTCCGACAAGTATTGCCCCGATTGGGAATATTATTGCCCAGCCGCGGGCCGCCTTGCGTTTGGAGGTGATGTGGCAAAGGAATAGCACCACGGCTATCTCCGTGGCAGAGGAAGTGTGCCCCGAAGGGAAACAATAGTCCGATTCGGACAACATGCCGGCACTTACGTACCAGCTCCAGTAGGCGGCATCATCCTGCAAAGTGTTGTATGGTCTTACCCTTAGGGCGAAAGGCTTCAGGAAGATATTTACCACCAGAAGGCCGATAAGAGCGGCAAAAATGATGCCGAAGCCCAATTTTCGTGTCCTTCTGAAAAAACACATAACAAGGCCCATCATTGCAAACAGGACGATGTAAATAGTGCTTCCCAGGGAAGTGACAATTTTTGCAAGCAGTGTCAGAAAATCACTGTGCAGTCCTCCGAAAAATTGTAAGACGGCATAATCAAAGCCGGCAAAGAAAGTATCCAGCCATGCGCCGAGGGTTGCACCCCCGAGAAGAATGTTCGTCATTGGTCAGTTCCTCCGTTGGATGAGTTCAAAGGTTTGTTTTTAAATGTCTTCCATCCGTTGTAAAACAGGTAAAGAACAAGCGCCGCCATAATACCCGCAATCAGGTAAACGCTTGACTTTGGCCGCCCCATTATTTCAACACCGGCTTTTTTAAAGACTTTCCCGAACAGGTCGGATGCGTCCTTTTGTTTGTTGTATTCGGTGGAAAGAATGTTGTCAAAGGTTGTAAGCGCCGCCTTATCGATTACGGTGGCGGCATCGGTTCCGATGTGATATCCCGTCAGATATCCGTTTTTCTGCGCCTGAAAAACAATTAGGAAGTGTCCCTCGTCGTAGACAGCGCCGGTGTCAGGGTCCGGAAACATCTTTTCGGCATAGAAATCATCGGCAAATTTCTGGATTTCTTCCCGGGAATATTCCTTCTTGCCGGTCAAATCATAAAGAACCGGCTGGACGCCGGAAGCATCATAAAAATCAATCATGTTTTCCTTAAGCAAATCAGAGCTTGTGTATTCGGATTTACCATGAACAAAATTGGTAATGGAGCACTTGTCACGGTCCAACCGTACACGTCCCGTAGTGGTAACACCTCCGCAGGCGGAATCTTGAAAAAACATGGAATAAACAAAATAAACGGCAATAATAATAATGAAAAAAATCAGGGATTTATTCCGGTTTTTTCTTATTTCCGCGTACATATCATCAGTGTTATCGGTATTATTCATGAAACACCTCCGAATTCTTTGGGATAATTAATTATACATTTGCAGTCCTGTTAGGTCAACCTATGAAAAAAATGTGAACCTGAAAAAACACGCAAGTAACCCGTTGAAAAAAATGAATCAAGGATATATAATAAAACACTGATTAAAGGACAATATGCCTGTTTGAAAGGAGAAAGCATGGCAAGCGCGGATATCGGAGTTGATTTAGGCACAGCCAGCGTTCTTGTATACATATCCGGTAAGGGTGTAGTGCTCAAGGAGCCGTCAGTTGTGGCGTTTGACAGGGACTCAAAGAAGATTGTTGCCATTGGCGAGGAGGCAAGGCTTATGCTGGGAAGGACTCCCGGTAATATCGTTGCCATCAGGCCACTGAGGCAGGGAGTTATTTCCGACTATACAGTAACAGAGAAAATGCTGAAGCATTTCATTCAAAAGGCCATCGGAAGGAGAACCTTCAGAAGGCCGCGCATCAGTGTGTGCGTACCCAGTCGCGTAACGGAGGTTGAGAAGAAGGCTGTTGAGGACGCCGCCTACCAGGCAGGTGCTCGTGAGGTGGCCGTGATAGAGGAGCCCATTGCAGCCGCTATCGGCGCGGGTGTTGACATCGCCAAGCCCTGCGGCAACATGATTATTGACATTGGCGGAGGAACAACGGATATTGCGGTTATTTCACTCGGAGGCGTCGTGGCCAGCACATCGGTTAAAATAGCGGGCGATGACTTTGATGAATCGATTATAAGATATATGAGGAAGAAGCACAATCTTCTTATAGGAGAAAGAACTGCCGAAGAGATAAAGATTCAGATAGGAACCTGCTTCCTCATCGGCGAGGAGCAAACAATGGATGTAAGGGGAAGAAATCTTGTTTCAGGTCTCCCCCACAAGGTTACTATTACTTCCTCTGAAACGGAAGAAGCTCTTCGTGAACCCGTAGGTCAGATAGTTGAGGCAATGCATGAGGTGCTTGAAAAGACGCCGCCTGAGCTTGCAGCCGATATTGCGGACAGGGGAATAGTCATGACAGGAGGCGGATGCCTTCTCAGAGGACTTGAGGACATAATCGAGGACAAGATAGGCATCCATGCCATGACGGCGGAGGATCCGATGCTTGCCGTCGCAATAGGAACCGGTCTGTTCATCGAATATCTCGGAAGCGATTAATTCGAAGTTGAAGCAAGACAGGAACCGGCAGGTTATAACTTGGAAAAAATCAAGGGTTACGTTGACAAGATAATATACAGAAATAATGAAAACGGCTACACCGTGTTCAATCTTGAGGAGAATGGTTGCGAAACGGTATGTGTAGGCGTTTTTCATTTTATTAGTGAGGGTGAGTATTTAGAGCTGGCAGGAAGTTTTGTTTTTCATGGTGTTTACGGTGAACAGTTCAAGGTGGACGGCTATGAGAACATAATCCCGCAGGGAGTTGTAGCCATTGAAAGATATCTGGCCAGCGGAGCCATCAAGGGCGTCGGAAAGGTTACTGCCCGGCGGATAATTCAGGAATTCGGAGAAGATGCCCTGCGGATTATCGATGAGGAACCGGAAAGGCTTGCCCGTATTAAGGGGATTTCCATGCGTAAGGCCCAGGAAATTTCCGCTCAGCAGGAGGAGAAGAAGGATCTGCGCAAGGCGCTGATTTTTCTCGGTGAATACGGGATTTCCAATACACTTGCGGTGAAAATATACAATCAGTACGGGAGCGATGTCTATACCATTATCCGAGAGAATCCTTATCGGCTTGCGGATGACATAACGGGGATAGGCTTCCGAAAGGCTGACGAGATTGCATTCCATGCGGGGGTTTCGCCAAATTCCGAGTTCAGGATAAAAAGCTGCATTATTCATCTGCTGCACCAAGCTGCCTCGGACGGGCACGTTTACTTGCCGGAGGAGGAATTGAAGAGGCGCATTTTCAAAACCCTTCATCCGGTAACCACGGACGACCTTTGTGACATACAGGAATCCGAGGTTGAAAAGTGTATAATGGATCTGGCGATAGACTCCAGATTGATTCTGAAGGAATCGGAGGAAGGCCGTCAGGTTTTCTATACTTCTTATTACCATACCGAACTGAATATTGCGAAAATGCTTCACAGGCTCAATCTCAAGGGCAGTATTTCGCAGGAAGAATTTGCCGTTAAAATCGCCGATATCGAAAAGGAAACAGGAACCGTTCTTGATGAACTGCAGCGCAAGGCTGTTGAGGCAGCAGCCCGGTCGGGTGTGCTTATTCTGACAGGCGGCCCTGGAACGGGAAAGACCACAACGATTAATGCTATAATCAGATATTTTGAGAGGGAATATAAGGAAATCTTTCTGGCCGCTCCCACAGGAAGGGCTGCAAAACGCATGACGGAAACCTGCCGCATGGAGGCGAAAACCATCCATCGCATGCTGGAGCTTTCCGGGGAAATAGAGGATACCTCTGCCGGGGCAAGATTTGAAAGGAATGAAGAATGCCCGCTGGAAGCCGACATTATAATAATCGATGAGGTGTCCATGGTGGACATTTTCCTGATGAACGCCCTGCTTAAGGCAATTGCCCCGGGTACCAGGCTTATTTTAGTGGGAGATTCAAATCAGCTTCCGTCGGTCGGCGCCGGCAATGTGCTGCGGGACATCATCGATTCGGGCTGCTTTAATACCGTGCAGCTGACCAGGATATTCAGGCAGGCCGAAGAAAGCGATATTGTCGTAAATGCCCACAAAATAAACCGCGGGGAGCAAATTGAGCTAAGACCCGACAGCCGGGACTGTATTTTTATTAAAAGGGACAATCCCAATATTATCCTGGGGGGCATTCTGACATTGTTGAGAGACAAGCTGCCGGGATATGTGGACGTCCACATACGCGATATTCAGGTGCTGAGCCCCGCGAAGAAAGGGAGTCTCGGTGTTGAGAGAATCAATGTATTCCTTCAGGAAAACTTAAATCCCCCGTCACCTTCCAAGAAAGAACTTCCGGTCCGGGACATGGTATTTCGCGAAGGAGACAAGGTCATGCACATAAGGAATAATTATTCTCTTGAATGGGAACTGCAGACCGGCTCCGGCTTTGTCTATGACAGGGGAAAGGGAATATTCAACGGAGATATAGGCATCATCGAAAAAATCAACGAGCACACTCAGCTTATGGAGGTCATATTTGATGACGGAAAGCATGTTATTTACAATTTCGAGCAGCTTGACGAGCTGACACTCTCTTATGCTTCAACAATCCATAAGGCTCAGGGAAGCGAGTATCCGGCGGTAATACTTCCGCTCCTTTCAGGCCCGGCTCTGCTGATGAACCGGAATATCCTGTACACGGCGGTCACTCGCGCCCGCAAATGTGTCTGTATCGTTGGCAGTGATGAAACTGTACGTCGCATGATAAACAATGTACGTGAGGCCCGCCGCTTTTCCGGGCTGAAGACCCGTATTCTTGAGCTGAAGGGCCATGTGCTCTAAAGTTCACATCCTCTAAATGCCGCGCTCTCTAACGGCTGCACCCTCTAACTGCAGATTCCTCTACAGGCCGCATATTTCCAGGCATTTTGACCTATTCTTTTGATGGCGGCAAAAGGCGTTGCGCGAGGGCGCCGGAATTTCACAAAGGAGGATTAATTCAGAAAATGAGAAAGAAAAACACATTGCGAAAGGCAGAAGAATCCCTGCTTGGATGGCTTTTCCCAAGAGTCTGCCCCTTGTGCGGGGAAATATTAAGACCTGCCGAAGCGGAAAAAAGACTGAAAAAATGCGGAAATCCGTACATCTGTCCGGTCTGCTATGATAAGTTGGATTTTGCCGACGGGCAAGCCCGTTGCATGTGTTGCAGCCGGCCTTTGGAAGATGAGCAGGAGCAATATTGCAGGGATTGTTCGGAGAAAATACGCGAGTTTGACAGGGGTATTTCAATGATGCTCCATAACGATGCCGCAAGGAAAATAATTTACGACCTGAAGTACAGCAGTATGAAGGATAACGGAGATTTTCTGGCATTCGAGGCGGCAAGGCGAATTGGGGAGACTATAAGAAGGATGGATGTGGATGCTATTATCCCCGTGCCCCTTCACAGAAAGCGTCTCCGGGAGCGGGGATACAATCAAGCGGCGGAAATAGCCAAAAGGTTTGTAAACTTCATGGAGGAAGATTTCACGATTGACGAAGAATACCTTGTGCGCCGGAAAAAAACACAGCCGCTGAAGGGCATGAGCGGACAGGAAAGGATGAGCAGCCTGCAAGGTGTATTTGCGATAAACAAAGAGGCGGGCAGGTACGAAAGGGTGCTGATAGTGGACGACATTTTTACCACAGGGGCAACGCTGAACGAATGTGCAAAAACCTTGAAACAGGCAGGGGTAAATATGGTATACTTTATGACGATGAGTATAGGCAGTTGACGCGGTTTTATATGAGCCGGCAAAATACATGTTGCACTAAGGAGAAAGAAGATGACAATAGCGGAAGAAAGTTTACAAATGCATTATGAAAAAAAGGGCAAGATAGAGGTTGTTTCCAGAGTGCCCGTAACGGAGGCCCACGCCTTGTCTTTGGCTTACACTCCCGGAGTTGCCCGGCCCTGCATTGAGATACAAAAGAATCCGGAATTGTCATATGATCTGACAAGAAGATGGAATACCTGTGCAGTCATTACAGACGGAAGCGCCGTTTTGGGCTTGGGTGACATCGGTCCGGAGGCGAGCATGCCGGTAATGGAGGGCAAATGCGTACTGTTTAAGGAATTCGGAGATGTGGATGCGATTCCCATCTGCATAAAAAGCAAGAATGTGGACGAGTTTGTGCAAACGGTATACTTAATTTCCGGAAGCTTTGGAGGAATCAACTTGGAGGACATTTCCGCCCCGAGATGTTTTGAAATAGAAGAAAAGCTCAAGAAAATGTGCGACATACCGGTATTTCATGATGACCAGCACGGCACTGCGGTGATAATGCTTGCCGGGGTCATGAATGCCCTGAAAATAGTCGGCAAAAAAAAGGAAGATGTGAAAATTACGGTAGGCGGAGCAGGCGCGGCAGCGACCGCCATCACCCGGCTGCTGCTTAGTTATGGGATAAAAGATATAATCATGTGCGACAGGCAAGGCACAATTTATGAAGGAAGAGAAGGAATGAATTTAGCAAAACAGGCCATTGCAAAGCAGACCAATCCCCGCATGGTAAGGGGCGGCTTGAAGGATGCAATTGCAGGGGCGGATATATTTATCGGAGTTTCTGCGCCGGGTGTGGTGACCAAGGAAATGGTGAAGTCCATGGCAAAGGACCCGGTAATTTTTGCTTGTGCAAATCCGACTCCGGAGATTTTCCCGGACGAGGCAAAGGAAGCAGGGGCAAGGATAGTTGCCACGGGAAGATCCGATTTTCCGAATCAGATAAATAACGCGTTGGCATTCCCGGGAATTTTTCGGGGGACGTTTGACGTGCGCGCTTCCCGGATAAATGAAGAGATGAAGATTGCCGCGGCAAATGCTCTGGCGGGCATTATTCCGAGGGAGGAACTTTGCGAAGAGTATATTATCCCAAAGCCCTTTGATCCGCGGGTTGTAAGCAGCGTAGCCGCCGCTGTGGCGCAGGCCGCACGTGATACCGTTGCGGCTCGTAAATGATATCCGCAAATGATACCGAATAACCCTTTGTTTTCCAATTATTATGAATGTAATCGGGACAATTTCCCCATAAAAAATCATTGACAAACCCCTTTTGATTACATATAATAATCGGGCACGCGCAAAAAGCGCGCTGATTTTGTGTGCACCTTTAGTGTTACAAAGCACGTTGTTCAAGTGCCAAACGAAACATGAGAAGGGCCACAAATTATTATGTAAGAAAGGAGGATATCATGCCTACATTTAACCAGTTAGTTAGAAAAGGAAGAAGAACTGCTGCCAAGAAGTCTGCTGCCCCTGCTCTTCAGAAGGGATACAATTCTCTTAAAAAGAAGATTGTTGACGCACCTTCACCACAGAAGAGAGGCGTTTGCACGGCAGTCAAGACGGCAACTCCCAAGAAGCCTAATTCGGCTCTTAGAAAGATTTGCAGGGTTCGTCTTTCAAACGGTATCGAAGGTACATGCTATATTCCGGGCGAGGGACACAACCTTCAGGAGCATAGTGTTGTACTTGTTCGCGGCGGCAAGGTAAAAGATCTGCCCGGAACAAGATACCACGTTATCAGGGGCACTTTAGATACAGCAGGTGTTGCGAACCGCCGTCAGGCCCGTTCAAAATACGGCACTAAGAAACCTAAAGCAGCCAAACAATAACAAAAAACTTACAATTGAATGATGGCCGGATAACAATCCGAGTATATTCTCATCAAATATCTTATTATGTCCGGCATGAACACATCACAAAGTGAGTACCGATGAATTAATTTTTTAGTTAAGGAGGGAAGTACCGTGCCACGCAAAGGACATACTCCAAAAAGGGACATATTGGCGGATCCGCTGTATGGAGACAAAGTTGTAACAAAGCTTATCAACAATATTATGTTGGACGGTAAGAAAGGCATAGCACAGAAGATTGTTTACGGTGCGTTTGAAAGAGTCGAGGAAAAGACGGGCAAGTCTGCACTTGAAGTATTTCATCAGGCACTGAACAACATTATGCCGTTATTGGAAGTTAAGGCAAGAAGAATCGGCGGAGCTACATATCAGGTTCCGATCGAAGTAAGGCCTGAGAGACGTCAGGCTCTCGGTCTTCGCTGGCTTACTAACTTTTCGCGTGCAAGAAGCGAGAAGACAATGGAAGAGCGTCTTGCCAACGAGATTATGGATGCGGCTAACGAAACCGGTTCGGCCGTAAAGAGAAAAGAAGACATGCACAAAATGGCTGAGGCCAATAAGGCATTTGCGCATTACAGATTTTAATCGGGAGGAAAAACAGTGGCAGAAAGAGAATATCCGCTTGAGCGCACCAGAAATATCGGTATCATGGCTCATATCGATGCGGGCAAGACCACTCTTACCGAACGCATCCTCTATTACACCGGTGTAAATTACAAAATGGGTGATACACATGAGGGTACGGCTACCATGGACTGGATGGAGCTGGAGCAGGAGAGGGGCATTACAATTACTTCCGCAGCAACGACCTGTCACTGGACTCTCCAGAAGGAATGCAAGACAGTACCGGGAGCATTGGAACATCGTATTAACATTATTGATACTCCGGGGCACGTTGATTTCACTGTAGAGGTTGAGAGATCTTTGCGTGTTCTCGACGGGGCAATCGGTGTATTCTGTGCAAAGGGCGGTGTGGAGCCGCAGTCGGAAAACGTATGGAGACAGGCTGACAGGTATCATGTCCCGCGTATGGCTTTCATCAACAAGATGGACATCGTGGGCGCAAACTTTTACAATGCTGTTGAAATGATTAAGACCCGTCTGGGCAAAAACGCGGTTCCGATTCAACTGCCTATCGGCAAGGAGTCCGAATTTAAGGGAATCATTGATCTTTATGAAATGCAGGCCTATATCTATAACGATGAGAGGGGCGAGGATATTTCCGTCGTTTCCATCCCGGAAGATATGCAAAGTGAAGCTGAGCTTTATCGTTCGGAAATGGTCGAGAAAATCTGTGAGCTTGATGACGACCTTATGATGCAGTATCTTGAGGGTGAGACGCCTGCAAACGAACAGCTTAAGGCTGTCATGAGGAAGGGCACCTGCGATTGCACCATTATCCCGGTTTGCTGCGGCACTGCATACAGGAACAAGGGCATACAGAAGCTCCTTGATGCGATTATTGAGTTCATGCCCGCCCCTATTGACATTCCGGCAATTGATGCAATCGATATGAACGGCAACGAGGTTGTACGTCACTCATCCGACAATGAACCGTTTGCGGCGCTTGCATTCAAGATTATGACAGACCCGCATGTAGGCAAGCTTGCATATATCAGGGTATATTCGGGAACCATGGATGCAGGCGCGCATGTCCTGAACTCAACCAAAGACAAGAAGGAGAGGGTCGGACGCATCCTGCAGATGCACGCCAACAAGAGAGCCGAATGTGACAAGATTTATTCAGGCGACATTGCCGCGGTTGTCGGGTTTAAGTTTACCACCACCGGAGATACAATCTGCGACGAGCGGCATCCGGTAATCCTTGAATCCATGGAATTCCCCGAGTCGGTTATCGAGGTTGCCATCGAACCCAAGACCAAGGTCGGTCAGGGCAAAATGAGCGAGGCCCTGGCAAAGCTGGCGGAGGAAGATCCGACCTTTAAGGCTTACACCAATGAGGAAACCGGCCAGACCATTATTGCGGGAATGGGCGAGCTGCATCTTGATATTATCGTGGACAGACTCCTTCGTGAGTTTAAGGTTGAGGCAAATGTAGGAGCGCCGCAGGTTGCTTACAAGGAAACAATTACCAAGGCTGTTGACATTGACAGCAAATATGTCAAGCAGACAGGCGGACGGGGACAGTACGGACATTGCAAGGTTCGTTTCGAGCCCATGGATCCGAACGGTGAAGAGACTTTTGAATTTGCCAGTGAGGTTGTCGGCGGTGCCATTCCGAAGGAATACATTCCGGCAGTCGGAGCAGGTATAGAAGAGGCAACAAAGGCAGGTATCATTGCAGGATTCCCGGTACTTGGAATCAAGGCCACCGTATGGGACGGCTCCTATCATGAGGTTGACTCTTCCGAAATGGCATTCCATATTGCAGGCTCTCTTGCATTCAAGGATGCCATGAAACAGGGCGAGGCAGTGCTTCTCGAGCCTATCATGAAGGTGGAAATTACAACACCTGAGGAATACATGGGTGATGTAATCGGAGATATTAACGGACGCCGCGGACGCATTGAGGGTATGGATGACATCGGAGGCGGAAAACTGATCAAAGGCTTTGTTCCGCTGGCTGAAATGTTCGGATACGCAACAGATTTACGTTCAAGGACACAGGGCCGCGGAAACTTCTCCATGTTCTTTGAAAAATACGAGAGAGTGCCCAAGAATATTCAGGAAAATACTGTGTCTATAAAAAATTAAGAAATCACAAAAAGGCTTGAAAACGGTTGTATTATGCAATATAATAACACTCAGCCTTTATGGAGCCTGACCCGTTATGGGTTATCCAATCGCCCGTAATGGGTAAGCAAAATTTAAGGAGGATTTATAAAAAATGGCAAAAGCTAAATTTGACAGAACAAAACCGCATTGTAATATCGGTACAATCGGACACGTCGATCACGGCAAAACAACCCTTACCGCTGCTATTACCAAGACTCTTAACGAGCGTCTTGGACTTGGCCAGGCTGTTGCATTCGACAAGATCGACAAGGCTCCCGAAGAGAGAGCCCGCGGTATAACAATTTCAACCTCTCACGTTGAGTATGAGACAGAGAAGCGTCACTATGCTCACGTTGACTGCCCCGGCCATGCTGACTATGTAAAGAACATGATTACCGGTGCGGCCCAGATGGATGGTGCCATCCTTGTTGTTGCAGCTACTGACGGTGTTATGGCTCAGACAAAGGAACACATCCTTCTTGCTCGTCAGGTAGGCGTTCCCTATATTGTAGTTTTCATGAACAAGTGTGACATGGTCGATGATGAAGAGCTTCTTGAGCTTGTAGAAATGGACATCAGAGATCTTCTTAGCGAGTATGAGTTTGACGGCGATAACACACCTATTATCAGGGGTTCAGCTCTTAAGGCTCTCGAAGGGGATTCTGAGTGGCAGGATAAGATTATCGAGCTTATGGATGCGGTTGATACCTATATTCCGGATCCGCTTCGTGATACGGAGAAGCCTTTCCTTATGCCTGTTGAGGACGTGTTTACAATCACAGGCCGCGGTACTGTCGCAACCGGAAGAGTTGAGCGCGGTATCCTTCGAGTTCATGAAGAAGTTGAAATTCTTGGTATCAAGGAGAAAGGCAGAAAGACTGTTTGTACCGGTATCGAGATGTTCAGAAAGCTTCTTGATGAGGGCCGTGCAGGTGATAACATCGGAGTTCTTCTCCGTGGCGTTGACCGTGATGAGATTGAGCGTGGTCAGGTTATCTGCAAACCGGGCTCAGTGACATGCCATACAAAGTTTACAGGTCAGGTTTACGTACTTACAAAAGATGAAGGCGGACGTCACACACCGTTCTTCGATAACTATCGTCCACAGTTCTATTTCAGAACTACAGACGTAACCGGTATCTGCAAACTTCCTGAAGGAGTCGAAATGTGTATGCCCGGTGATAACGTGGAAATCACTGTTGATCTTATCTACCCAATCGCTATGGAGCAGGGTCTTGGATTCGCTATCCGTGAGGGTGGTCGGACAATAGGTTCAGGTAAGGTTGCTAAACTGATTAGCTGATTATTATCCGTAAGCACATAAAAGGGGCTTCATTTGACGGAGCCCCTTTTTGTTTGAGAAAATCGGGCTTTCACTTGAAGCTGCCGTTCACAGATAAATCATAAAAGAGATGGAAAACCCATTGATTTTATTTTTGCTATACACTAAAATAAATTACAGATAAACACTTCACATTGAGGTTGACAAGGAGGCATAAGGAATGGCATATAAGAGAGCTCTTTGGCATAGCGGGCTGACATACCGGCATCATTGCCGCACATGCGGGACGGAATTTACATATACCGACAAAAACCTGGATTTCAGGCCCTGGTATGCAGACGGATTTGTTTATTGTCCGAAGTGTAAGAATCCGCTGAGACATAGCGAGATGCTGGCGATTGGAGCAGACGGACAGAGTTTGAATGTTTCGGTGCAGACGCCTGCGGAAGCAGTGCAAAACGAGACTACGGAATCATCCGGGGGAACCATTGCATACTGCTCTAACTGCGGTGCGAAGTACAATGTCGGCGCACAATTTTGTGCAAGCTGCGGGAATAAGCTGGACTAAATTAAAATCTACTCCTGATTGTCCTCGATGATTGTAACATTATCATCGAGGGCAGTCATGACAAGGTCAAATTTATATTGCAGATTCTCATACAGATAGAGCCACAGTTCTCCATTGGTTTCCTTGAATTCTTCGAGGGTATAGGTTTTCGAAAGGCCGTTTTGGCGCATGTAAACAGCCAGATCGGCGTCCACATCTTCTTTGGTATAGCTCAGATTCAGCTTTTTCATAAATTCATCCAAAATCATAATTGATTCAAGATAAAAATGGGCCTCTTCAGTGGCATAGGCATCAATTGATTCGTATCCTTGCATGGTGGCAAGGTTCTCCGCAGAAGTCCCATAGTAAGAAGCAAAGTGCTCAAGGTTTTCAATGGCATAAGCCTTGAGTTCTTCGGTTTTCTCCTCGTCATAGGATTTGACGGTTGTCAACATCCGTATATAATCAAACATCGCATTATGCAGATAATATGTGTAAATGTGATTTTCGACACAGGCATGGAATCCCTCCACAGTATCGGCGCCCTCATCGAAATAGGTTGCCCCGTTCTTACTACACCATTCATCCGTAAGTTCATCGGCCCCGGTTTCGTTAAGCCGCGTTTTGATATAGGTGTCAATCTCCTCTTCGGGCACATTGACTTGTGAACGCAAAACTTCGATGGTGTCGAAGTCTTCAATGGTACAAACGGATTTTACCTTGGGCCGGATCGAGTCAAACAAGCCCTCATGGTGGGCAAGCCAGCCCATAAATCCCAGTAAAATGGCGGCCGTAAGCACAACAACAAATGTTGTAACTTTGGTCCATCCGGCGGATTTGACAACTTCTATCTGCGGAGCATCACCTTCGGAGTCTTCTCTCTCGCAGCCTTCGGTTATTTCGTCTGCCGCGGTTGTCACGGCTATTAAGGCTGACTCAGCCTCGTCGCTGCAATTCTCCGGGATTGCCGTATTTTCATCAAATAATTCATTTTCGTTCATTCAGATTTCTCCTGTAAATCATATAAATAATATATTTTGAAATTATAACATCTACGACTTAGGATGCGCTAAACACCGTAAATCTTCACACCGGTCCGCTTGTGCTCGGTGGCGGCATGCATTTTCTCGATTTTTGCCCGAGCCTCGGGATTTGTATATCCTGTAAGCAGGTATTCATCAAGGTCGGCATAAAGAATGCCCGTTTCTTTCTCATCTGTCTGCCCGTCTTCAAGACCTGCTGACGGAGCTTTGGTGCGTATGTTCATCGGGGCATCAAGGTAGGCGAGAAACTCATATACCTCCCCTACCGTCAGATCGCCGATGGGGTTGAAGTCTGCGCCGCCGTCGCCGTATTTTGTGTAATATCCTACATAAAGTTCATCGCGGTTGCCGGTGCCGGCAACAAGCCTTCCTTCACTTTGACCGATGGCATAAAGCGTGGTCATCCGAAGGCGCGGGGCAATATTCTTAGCGGCAGTGTCCGTAACGGTGTGGGAATAATCTGAGCGGGAAGAAACATCCCCGCAGTCGGCGGCACAACAAGAGGGCCCGGCAAGTTCATTGAGAAGCATTTGTCTTACCCCGGTCAGGTCAACGGTTCTGGTTTCAATGGAAAACTGCTTCGCTACGGCATTTGCGTCAACGGTATCCTCGCCGTAATTGCGATTGGAGGCACAAGGCATGATAATCCCGACGGTGTCGTCACAGGCCATTTTGCAAATGATTCCCGCAAGTGCGGAGTCCTTGCCGCCGGAATTGCCGAAAATGATGCCGCTGCAATGAGCCTCTCTAAGCAGCTCGCGAATCCAGGCCACCCTGTTTTCAAGTTCGATTTTATAGTTACGCATGGTTTGAGACCTCCTAACAACGCGATTGCCTTTTAATTTAAAAACGGAATATAAGCTGCAACCACGGCAAATATTATGGCCGGCAAGAGGTTTGCAATCTTAATCCTGAATTTACCTTGGAACATCAGGTTAACACCTACGCAGAAGATAAGAATAGATCCTACAAGGGACAGGTTGTTCATGGCAGCATCATTCATAACCGGGGCAAGCAGCTTGGCAAAAACCGTCACCAATCCCTGCAAAATTCCGACGGGGATGGCTGAAAATATGCAGCCCTTTCCCATGGAGGCGCTCATTATAAGAACGGAAACAAAGTCCAGGATTGATTTCGTTATCAGAATCGAGGGGTCTTTGTTGAGCCCGTCCATCAGAGCGCCCATTATTGCCATTGCCCCGATGCACACTGTCAGGGACGCGTTTACGAAGCCGTCAACAAATTTTGCATCGCCGGTGTTTTTGGTTTTGTTCCGAAGCCAGGTGCCGAAGCGGTCAACATGATGGTCGATATTGATGATTTCCCCAAGAATGCCTCCAAGCACTAAAGAAAAAATCACCATCATTGTGCCGGTAGTTTCAAATGCGGTCCCCGAAGGAACGAGCATCTTGGAAACGGCGCCGCCGGCACCCATGAAAATCACAGCAAGACCGATTGACATTGTGATTATTTCACGAAAGCGTTCCTTGAGCCTTCCTCCGACCAGGGAGCCGATGATTCCTCCTGCAATTATGGCAGCTACATTGATGATTGTTCCAAGTCCGTACATAGTATTTCCTTAAGTATATTTGAGTTATATTACTATGTATATTATCACGGCGGCAGTAAAAATAACAGAAAAAAAGCATGTCAATGAGCGCATTTGTATAAAATGCGTGAGACGGAACAAAAATATTCAAGAAATATGTATAAAATGCTATGGGAGAAAAGAGAAAAAGCCCTTGAAACTTTGAAATAATAGTGTATAATAGGCAAAGCCAAAGACAAAAATATACAGAAATAATGCATAAAAACAATGAATAGGAGAATAAAAATGAAAAAGTTTTTGATAACGGTATTGGCAGGAATCATGGTCTTTGCCCTTGCGGCCTGCGGCGGCAACGCAGGAAATAAGGAAACTGAAGGCGAGACAGCGGCTGAAGGCAAGACAACTCTTGTCATGGCGACAAATGCGGAGTTCCCGCCGTATGAGTTCTGGGAGGGAGACCGGATTATCGGTATTGATGCTGAAATCGCAGCGGCCATCGCCGAGGAACTCGGCATGGAGCTGCAGATTGAAGATATGGCTTTTGATTCAATCATCGGAGCCGTACAGACAGGCAAGGCCGACTTCGGCGCAGCCGGCATGACCGTTAACGAAGAGCGGCTTCAGAGCGTAGACTTTTCGGAGACATACACAACTGCCAAGCAGGTTATTATCGTAAAGGAAGACAGTGAGATTAACGGTCCCGATGACCTCACAGGCAAGAAAATCGGCGTTCAGCTTGGAACCACGGGTGATATTTATGCAACAGATGACTACGGCGATGAGTGTGTTGAGCGTTACAACAAGGGTTTTGAGGCCGTTATGGCTCTTTCACAGGACAAGATTGATGCTGTTATCATTGATAATGAGCCGGCTAAAGTTTTTGTAGCTGAGAATGCAGGACTTAAGATTCTTGAGACCGAGTACGCACTTGAGGAGTATGCTCTTGCAATCGCCAAGGACAATACGAAGCTCCTCGGTCAGATCAATGAAGTTATCGGAAAGCTCAAGGAATCAGGCAAGCTTCAGGAGATTATCGACAAGTACATTACTGCCGAATAGCCCGCCGGATTAAACAGATAATTTTCAGAGCCGGATCCCGCCGATTGGCGGAATCCGGATTCTGCGCTTTAGTAAAGAAAGAGACCCGCATATGATAGTTGTAATTCAGGATTGGATTTCTACGGCGGCAACCGAATTCGTATCGAATTTTATAGTCATAATTCAGAATTGGTTTGCCACGGTAGCCGCCAAGTTCGTATTGAATTTCATAGAAAAAGACAGATGGAAATATATCGCAGAGGGGTTGGGAACAACCCTGCTTATTTCTCTTCTCGCGGTTATCATAGGTACTGTACTGGGTTTTCTCATTGCTATTATTCGGGCAACCCATGATAAAACCGGAAGATTCAGGCTCCTCAGCCGGATTTGCAACGTATATCTGACGGTTGTCCGCGGAACGCCGGTTGTTGTTCAGCTGATGATTATTTATTTCGTTATTTTTTCCAGTGTTAACATCAGCAAGGTGCTGTGCGCCATTCTGGCCTTCGGCCTTAACAGTGCGGCCTATGTTGCGGAAATTTTTCGTTCGGGAATCATGTCCGTTGACGCGGGCCAGATGGAGGCGGGAAGAAGCCTTGGCCTTAATTATACTCAGACCATGGTTCATATCATCATGCCCCAGGCATTTAAGAACGTGCTGCCGGCTCTGGGAAACGAGTTTATAGTTCTTCTTAAGGAAACGTCCGTTTCGGGGTTCATTGCCCTGCAGGATCTTACCAAGGCGGGAGACATTATCAGGAGCAGAACCTACGAGCCTTTTATGCCGTTGATTGCGGTCGCCCTGATTTATCTGATTCTGGTAATCATTTTTACCAAGCTGGTTAATCTTCTGGAAAGGAGGCTGAGAAACAGTGAACGTTAATGAGGCATTGATTAAAACGGAGAATCTGGTAAAGACCTTTGGAAACCTCCACGCTCTTAACGGAATCAGCACAGAGATTCACAGCGGAGAAGTGGTTGTTATAATCGGACCTTCAGGTTCAGGGAAATCCACCTTCCTGCGCTCCATTAACCTTCTTGAGATACCCACTTCCGGCAAGGTGTTTTTTGAGGGTGTGGACATTACCGATAAAAAGGTGAATATAGACCGGCACCGGCAGAAGATGGGGATGGTTTTCCAGCATTTTAATCTATTTCCACACAAAACGGCTCTACAGAACATAACCCTCGGACCGATTAAGCTCAAGGGATTCAGCAAGGAGAAAGCGGAGAAACAGGCCATGAAGCTGCTGAAAATGGTCAATCTGGAAGAAAAGGCTAATGAGTATCCCTCCAAACTTTCGGGAGGCCAAAAGCAGCGCATAGCAATCATCAGGGCCCTTGCAATGGAGCCGGACGTAATGCTTTTTGATGAGCCGACCAGCGCTCTTGACCCGGAGATGGTAGGAGAAGTTCTGGATATTATGAAGGAACTTGCTCACAATGGTATGACCATGGTAATCGTCACTCATGAGATGGGCTTTGCCAAAGAGGTTGCCACAAGGGCGGTCTTTATGGATGAAGGCAAAATCCTTGAGGAGGGTCCTCCGAGCGAGGTTTTCAGCAATCCGAAGGACACAAGACTTCAGGACTTTCTGTCAAAGGTTCTTATTTAGTTTTTTTAGTTTAATTTACTCAGGCCCGAAGGAAACACTTCGGTACACATATCTGCGGAAGAACCGGCCGGCCGCAGGTTTTTTCATGTTTATCGCAAAGCAGCAGAAATGTTATTATAAATTTAGGTTTATATACTTTCAAAAATATAGTATTATAATAAAAAGCCTAACTTGAAGGAGGTAAGAAATGTCTGACAAGATTAAATTGGAACTGCATCCCGATGTTCCTGTAATTGATTTTGAAAAGCCGGCTCCGGTTGCCGAGATTACAACGCCGGAAGTAACTGTTGATATAGAGGGCGCAGGCTATATGGAAAGCATAAACCTGACCGATGAAGAAAAGCAGATGGTAAGCGATTTTGCCACTCAGATTGATATAACCGATACGAGCATCATGTTATCATACGGTGCCGCGGCCCAGAAAAAAATTGCGGATTTTTCGGACAATGCTCTGGAAGGCGTGCGGAATAAAGACCTTGGCAAGGTGGGCGATGCAATTACCAGTCTGGTTGTCGAGCTTAAGGGCCTCAGCATCGATGAGGAGCCAAGGGGGCTTGCAAGGCTCTTCAGGAGAGCCGGCAACAGGCTTGCCACACTCAAGGCCCGCTACGATAAGGCAGAGAACAATGTTGACAATATTGTAAATGTCCTGCAGGACCACCAGAACAGGCTTACCGCCGACATGGTCATGCTGGACAAGATGTACGAAACAAATATGGTCTATTTCAAGGAATTGACCATGTATATCCTGGCCGGCAAGGAAAAGCTTGAGCTTGAGAAGGCCACAACCTTAGTTGAACTTCAGAAAAAGGCGGAAAAAACCGGACTTGCGGAGGATGCTCAGGCAGCCAAGGATTTTGCGGACCTGATTAACAGATTTGAGAAGAAGCTGTATGACTTGGAGCTTACCAGAACAGTGAGCATCCAGATGGCTCCGCAGATTCGTCTCGTTCAGGGAAACGATACGCTGATGGCTGAGAAGATTCAGTCAACCATCAACAATACTATTCCGCTGTGGAAGAATCAAATGTTGCTTGCCATCAGCATGGAGCATTCAGAAGAGGCAATGAAAGCCCAGAAGGCAGTAACGGACCTGACAAACGAGTTGATTCAGAAAAATGCCGAGACGCTTAAAGAGGGCACTGTTCAGATTGCAACCGAAAGCGAGCGAGGCATAGTTGATGTTGAAACCGTTCAGAAGGCAAATGACCTGTTGATTGAGACGCTCGATGAAGTTATCAGAATCCAGGAGGAGGGCAGGCAGAAGAGACAAGCAGCCGAGCAGCAGCTTGGTATCATGGAAGCTCAGTTAAAGCATAAATTGTTGGAAATAAAGGCCAACGCACAGGGACCAACCGTTGGTGTTTAGGCGGCAGAAACGTTTATGCTCATAAGAGGAATAAGATAACAGGAGCAGATAAGATGTACAAAAGAGTAAAAAGATTCCTCGATATTATGTGCTTTTGCAATTGTTGTTCTTTCACCAGTATATCTGCTTACGGCTATCGGAATTAAAATATCAAGTCCCGGCACAGTGCTTTACCACTCCATGCGTGCAGGACTGAATAAAAGACCCTTCAAGTTTTGCATGTTTCGATCTATGCATCCGTCGAGGAGTAAGAAAAAAGATATGTTTGTTATTAATCCGGACAGATTGTTTCTATTCGGTCGCCTGATTAGAAGACTGACCTAATAACAGTGCGGTCATCGATGCTCCTGCAAGGGTTATTGGTACTTTCGATAATTATGTTAAAAATACATGAGTAAAAGCATTATCCGGATGAATTGAGACCCACAGGGCAAGATGTTTCAAATGAATTGGCTAAATATATGTGGAAGAAGTTTGACCGGGAACATAAAAAAAGAGGAAAGTTTATGATAGTTACAAAGAATATGAATAAGTCAGAAGAAAAACCGCTGGTGAGTATAATTGTAGCAGTATATAAAGTGGAAAAATATCTTGATCGTTGTGTGCAGTCAATCATATCTCAGACGTATAAAAATATAGAAGTAATCCTTGTTGATGATGGTTCGCCGGACAACTGTGGGAAAATATGCGACGAATACGCAGAGAAATATCCATATATACACGTGATCCATCAAGAGAATAGAGGTTTGGCTACAGTAAGAAACAATGCAGTAAATGTTTCAAAAGGTGACTATATTTTATTTGTTGATTCCGATGACTATATAACCTCGGACCACGTGGATTATCTTGTTAATCTCCTTATGGAAAATGACTGCGACATTTCTATAGGTGGATTTTATTATCAATATGAGGGGAAAGATGTGCCGCGCCGTATTTATCAAAATAATTTTGATATTATGAGTGCCGCTCAAGCAATAGAAAGAATGAATTATGGAAAAGGATATGGTGCTACTGCATGGGCAAAATTAATGCCAAGAGAGGTAGTACTTAATTATCCATTTCCTCAAGGAAAACTCTATTATGAAGATTTAGACACTATGTATAAAATTTTCGGAGACGTCGATAAGGTGGTTTTCGGAGATAGAACTATTTATTATTGGGTGCAAAGGGATAATTCTATTACAAGGTCAGAGTTTGATGATAAGCAATTGTACGGTCTGTCGGCGGCTAATAATCAAATAGAGTATGTAACAAATAAATACCCGCAAATATTGGCATCGGCACAAGCCAGATATACCGCTAAAGTCATTGAACTGATGGGTATTGCACTAAAAAGTAATATGAGCTATAGAAATTATAAATTATTAAAAAAGGAATTTAAGTACGTGTTATCTTTTTTATTAAATAAAAATGTGCGAATAACACAAAAAATTCGATGTATTGCTGTTTTGCTTGGATACGTACCGAGTCGAATTATTTTTTCTTTGCATGAGTATGCGAAGGAAAAATTGTTATAGAAGAGTTGATGTTTTATATAGAGATTGTTGTTTTATGACATGGCTATGTAGTTTGTTCTTTTTAATATTGGCGTATTTCGGGAAACTGATAAAAAGACGTTGGTCAAATCTACTGACAGTATTTGCCGGCTTTTTTGGTGTTACTTTATTTTTGGCGAATTTTAGATGGTATGGTATATATAGCGCAAGTGAGGAAGCGTTACTGATTATGTTTGTCGGTGTTGTCCTGTTTTTCTTAGGATATATTATAGTTTGTGCTATTGGGCAAACAAAGAAAAAGCAAATATCGCTTGGAACGTTTATAGAAATAAATGAAATTAATGACACACATACCTTGAGAATTAATATTGTGAAAGTTATGCTAATTTTTGCTTTAGCCTATTCGATATTTCGTCTGTATGTGTTATTTGCGCTTTTAAGGTCCGGGTATGAATATATACAAATTCGAACTATATATTTCAACAGCAAAGAGATGTTTGAGGGAATCCTTGGTTCAATATATGGAAGAAATCGGCTCGACGTTTATCTATTTCAGCCGACATTATTAGCACTAACTATCATTTCTAGCATTACTTTCTTTACCAATGCCTTAAACTTCACTCAAAAACAAAAAGTTAGGTTTGTGATGTTAGTATTTATTTGCACTGCTTTTACTGCAATTTCAGATGGCGGACGTGAGAAACTTTATTATTTTATCATGATTTTTGCTTTCTGTTTCTTTATAGTTAGAAGGAAACAGATTATGAGGGGGAGGGGAAAACTTTACCTCTCTAAAAGGCAAAAGCGCATTATACGCGTTGTTGCAGTGGTGGCAGTAATTGCAATGGTAGTTATAACATTTAGAAGATATTCTACTGGCGGGGGTTCTATTCAGAGGCTTCTGAGAACAGTGTATATTTATTTTACCGGTTATATACCACATTTTAGTATTCGCCTTAACGAGCTCCATGATACCGATTACACGTATGGTTATTCTTTTATATTGGGGTTGATAAAGCTTCCTGCTGCTATACTGCATAGAGTATTTGGGGTTCCTACATCTAATGCTTTTTCTGTAGCTGAAGCATCAACCAGCAATCTCCAGTTCAGAGTTGATATAGGAGGTGGAACCTCATTTAATGCTTATGTGGGTCCCTTTTATTACTTTTTCGCAGACCTTGGTTATGTTAGCCTTATAATTGAGTCGTTCCTTTTTGGAGCTATATGTGCAGGGACGGAACAAAGGTATAAAGCTGATCCATCATGTCTGAACTTATTCATGCTTTTGTTTTGCTTTTATCTGATTATTACCTCAATGGTCAGATGGGAAATGATTCATCCTAAAACGGCAATGATGGTATATTTTATTCCTTTACTGTTCAAGAAGAACTGCAGAAAAGGCAATTTTGGATAGGGTTATAATTTTGGTGATTTGACTTGTATTTATGTAGTTTTTGTCTACTTAAAATTAATTTCATATTGCAAAAGAAATTTGAAATGGGATATTCTTAATCGTACTTTTGCCAACGTTATTAGAAAACAGAGAACTAAATTAGTATTAGATGATAATGGATTTATGATACAGACCTATTTATTTAGATAGCCCTTATCGTTTAATATATAATATGTAGGATTAAGAAATGTCTGCTTTTTTAAAAAAGCTACAAACAAATCATTGAATTCATCATATTCATAGATATCTTGTGATATAATACAAGTTGTTTTTAATTGTTTTGATACCTGCACTTATGGGCAAATGTTTTTCTGTGACCGGAAGCAGCAAATACCTGTTTCCACAGAAAAACAGATTCTTGTTCTGGAGTGTCATGATAGGATGGCATTTTCTTTACTCGGTGCTTTTACTTGACAACAACTTTTTCAATATAGGTACATATCTGTTTAAGTGAGTATAAAGCTCTCACTAATTTAGCTTATCCAAGAAAGGTTGCTCTATGATAAAAAAGAAATCGATAAGGATTAATGCTGTGATAAACGTGATTAAGACAATTGTGTCTTTAATTTTCCCGCTCGTTACATATCCATATATTTCGAGGATACTGGGTGTAGATAATTTAGGCAGATATAACTTCTCACATTCTGTGATTGATTATTTTTATCTTTTATCTGCACTTGGAATTGCTACGTATGCAGTTCGTGAAGGTCCTAAGCACCGTGAATCAAGAGAAAAAATTTCTGAATTTGCATCTGAAGTTTTTACAATAAATGTATTATCAACTGTGATAAGTTACTGCTTTTTATTTTTGATTGTATTTGTAAGTCCAAAACTCCAAGATTATGCATCAATTATTTTCGTTTTAAGTGCCAGTATGTTTTTCACAACAATTGGTTGCGAATGGGTTTATACGATTTACGAAGAGTACTTGTATATTGCACTTAGAGCAATTGCTTTTCAAGTGGTTTCTTTGATTTTATTGTTTATATTGGTAAAAACAAAAGAGGATGTACTTTGGTATGCAGTTGCTATAGTTGTATCTAATTCAGGAGCAAATGTTGTTAATGTCATCGGTCTAAAGAAATACTGTAGAATCAGGCTATTGCTTAATAAAAGAGTGTTGATTCACTTGTCGCCAATTCTTGTTCTGTTTGGTAATAGCGTTGCAACTCGCATATATGTTAATTCTGATATTACGATCCTTGGTATTTTAACTACTGACTACAATGTGGGTATTTATACTATTGCGAGTAAAATTTATAGCATTATAAAGCGAGTATTATCAGCTATAATCATAGTTTCAATTCCAAGATTATCATTACTTTGGGGTCAAAATAGACGAGGAGATTACGAAAAACTCGCAAATCGTATTTTCTATATGTTAATTACATTGGTTATACCGGCAGCGGTTGGTCTGTTTTTCTTAAGCAGGAATATAATCCTGGTAATTTCAACCAAAGATTTTGTTGCAGCAGAGATTCCTCTTCGTATTTTAAGTGTTGCCTTATTTTTCTGCCTGTTTAATTGGTTCTTTTCCTCATGTATTTTAATTCCCTGTAAAAGGGAGAAAAAAGTTTTATTTGCAACTGTTTTCTCTGCGATAGTTAATGTTGTATTAAACTTTATTCTGATTCCTGTTTTCAGAGAAAGTGCAGCAGCATTAACAACTTTAATTGCGGAAGCATGTTCTTTGTTTATATGTTTCCGGAATTCCCGGGACTTGATTCATATTGAGCGCAGGTGGATGGATATTTTTTCAACCATTGTCGGCTGTGTACTTGTAGGAATTGTATGCTATTGCGTAAGATTATTAGAAATAACATCGATATTAACTGTAGTATTTGCAGTAATTGGATCAGTAGTAGTTTACGCTATATGCCTGTTTTTGATGAAGAATAGTATAGTATTGTCGTTAAAAGAGGAAATCATGAAGCTGTTTAGGAAACGTGTATGATTTCAAATAATCTGAATACGTTCTAACTCTGGATGATGAACATTCATTTTCCGGTGCTTCGGATGTTCTGAATATAACGTAGCCTTATCTATGAATGTCTGGTGAAAGATGATTTTTATTTCCACTACATCGGTTGCACTGTTCCGAAACGGGAAATTGTAGTGATGTACATAAGAGAACGGTGGTTAGCAATGCTGGCGAGAGAGGGGGTGCAAGGGCCAATGGAAAGCTTTAAAAAAATGCAAATTTTGTCATACCTGTGACATAAACGAGGGAAACCGGCGAAACAGTGATGTTTATATATGAGGTAAGAGAATGAAAAGATCCAATAACAGCGGGTGCCTTGGCGCCATACTTGTAATAGTGGGAATTGCCGTATGCATCGGGGGACTTGGAGTTGTTAAGAAACTCGTCCCTGCGATTTTTACGCTTGCGCTGTGGGGAGCCATAAGTCTGATAATTCTTATTATAGGCGCATTTGTTATAATAATTGTTCTGGCGAATAAGGCTTCCAACAAGCCGGGAAACGCCGAAAACAGCTCCTATACTTCCTCCGGCAGTTCGACTACCACGGGCAGCAAGAGCCCGGGAACGGTAAGTCTGAATGCGGAACAGATAAAGATTATTTCCGGCGCCAGGCAGCAGCTTATGGAGTTGAGGAGGATTATTCTCGGAATAAAAAATATCGGCGTGCGCGAAGCGGCAAATAAGGTGTGCGGAAGTATTGACAGGCTTTTGCAGGGACTTAGGGAAAAGCCCGGTAAGATTGCAGGCTCAAGGCAGTGCCTTAATTATTATTTGCCGACCCTTAAAGAGGTAATGTTCAATTACAAGAACCTTGAGGACAAAAATCAGCTTGCAGACGAAATGACTGTTAAGGCGATTACTTTTCTCGGTGATGTCGATAGTGCCCTGGGCAGGCATTACGACAACTTGTATGATGAGGACAAGTTGATTATGGAAGTCGACATGGAGGCTATGACAATTGATTTGAAACGAAACGGCCTGCTGGAGGACTTGCCGACTGAAGAATAATGTTTGAAAAAGGAGCTGCCGCTTCATGGCAGCTCCTTTTTAACAGAACTCTTCTTAAGGAATTGTACGGTTGACAAATCGTTTTTGACCGTTTATAATCTGCTTAATTGAATATGTCCCCGAGCCGTATTATCTAAGGCGATTGCTATGATGTGCGGCCTGACCTCGTCCGAAGGTCACAGAGTTATGTTGGAAACGGCATGGCTTTCCGATTAGAGAAGGAGACAGGCAACCCTATTTTTAGAGGCTGATAAAATTAACTTGCTTGGATTCTTCCGGGCAAGTTTTTTAAACCTCTTTTTTCTTCTGCTGCCCTGACCACTCTGCGGCAGGCGGAGCCGTGGAGTGGACCGGGGCAAGGAGGTCGGAAAAACAATTATGCGAGAAGAATCCGGAATATAAATGACAACACAGGGAAAAAAGAAAATTTCATATTTTTTGACAATAATTATACTGCTGATTGCACTGATAGCGGTGATTATAGGCTCGGTGGTAATCGGCAGATATCCCATCGGAATTAAGGAGTTATTCGGAATACTGATATCAAAGGTGTTCCACGTGGAGCAATTTTGGAGTAAAACTCAGGAAGCGCTACTGTTAAACCACAGGCTGCCAAGAATCATTCTCGCATGCCTTGTCGGCTGTTCATTATCGACGGCGGGCGCGTCATATCAGGGCGTTTTTCAAAATCCGATGGCAGCGCCTGATATCCTCGGAGCATCTTCCGGGGCGGCATTTGGCGCCGCACTGGCCATTCTTATCGACATGCCGGGCTTTATCATAACGGTGTTTGCCTTTGTATGCAGCCTTGCTACAGTCGGCATTGTGATTTTCACGGGCAACAGGGCGAAGGGCAAGAGAGTGCTGGGACTGATTCTTTCGGGAATCATGATAAGCTCTCTGGTCTCTTCCGGAACATCATTTATAAAATTGGTGGCCGATCCGTCCAATCAGTTGCCGGCCATCACCTACTGGCTTATGGGAAGCCTGAACGGTACCGGACCGAAGGATATATTGTTTGCAATGATTCCCATGACAATGGGTTTGATTCCTTTATTTGCCTTGAGATGGAGAATAAATATCCTGACTCTCGGTGACGATGAGGCCAAAACCATGGGCGTCAATGCCAGACGTCTGCGTATCTGGGTTATTTTGTGTTCTACGCTTATTACCGCTGCCAGCGTATCGGTCAGCGGTGTTATTGGCTGGGTCGGCCTGGTAACACCTCATCTGTCAAGACGTATGGTGGGAAATAATTACAAGTATCTGATGCCGGCGTCCATGTTGTTCGGCGCGATTTTCCTATTGGTGGTGGATGACATATCAAGGAATCTGTTGGCAACAGAAATACCGATCGGCATTTTAACATCCCTTGTGGGGGCGCCGTTCTTTATATACCTGATTACAAGGGACGGTGAAAGACATTGAGTATGACGGTGGAATCCTTAAGCTTCTCCTATGGGGAGCGGCGGGTGTTAAACAATGTGAATTTTGAGGCGGACTATGGCGAATTTTTATCCGTACTGGGGCCGAACGGCGTTGGGAAAAGCACTCTTTTCAAATGCATGCTGGGACTTTTGAAGCCGTCAAACGGCGGTGCGGTTATCGACGGCATACCGATCAGCAAGTTCAAAGCCGCTCAGCTTGCAAGACGTATCGCATACATTCCCCAATCTCATAATCCGGTGTTTAATTTCAGTGTATTTGACATGGTGTTGATGGGAACAACCGCTCAGATAAATAGTTTTGAGACTCCGAGAAAGGAACATATGGAGCTGGCGGATGAGGCACTGGAAAGGTTGGGAATTGCGGATCTTAGGGAACGCGGCTACGGCAATTTAAGCGGCGGGGAAAGACAGCTTGTATTGATAGCCAGAGCCATTGCTCAGAAAGCCAATATACTTGTTATGGATGAGCCCTCTTCGAGTCTGGACTTCGGCAATCGTATCAAAGTTATGCAGACTATAAGAAGTCTTACCCATGACGGCTATGCCGTAATACAGTCGACTCACGATCCGGACCAGGCTTATCTTTACTCGGACAAGGTGCTTGCTCTATATGCGGGAGAGGTGCTGGCCTGGGGAACTCCGGCAGAGACCATTTGCAAGGAAGTGATTTCCGTGCTCTACGGAGTCAAGGTGGATGTATGCAGCCTTAGAAACGATGAAGTGCGTTGCTGTGTACCGGCCGCCGCTATGTACCGGCAATAACCGATAATATAGAATGATAAGAAACTGACAACCTGCGCGCGAAGGTTTTCAGATATATTTTTAACATAGGAGGATTGATATGAAAAGAATAGTAGCTATGCTGCTGGCGATAACAGTAGCTTTGGGAGCGTGTGCTTGCGGAACAGATGTTAATGCGCCGGAAACGAAAACAACCGTCGCGACTGAAGCCGAGACAATCGCTGAAACTGAAGCCGAAACGACAACAGCCGCAATCAGGGAACCGTACACATTTACCGATAGCTGCGGAAGAGAGGTTGAGATTCCGGGCGAAGTAACACGAATCGTTCCGTCAGGCCCCCTTGCGCAGATAGTATTATTTGCTATCGCACCGGAGATGCTTGTAGGCCTGGCCACGGAATGGAATGATAGTGCGAAAGGATTCATCCCGCAGGAATACTACGAGCTGCCGTATTTCGGACAGCTTTACGGCTCGGCCGATTTGAACGTTGAGGAGCTTGCATTGGCTGAACCGCAGTTGATAATTGACGTTGGTGAAGCAAAGAAGTCCATCGTTGAGGATATGGACAATCTCCAGACCCAGACAACGATTCCGTCCATTCACATTTCGGCCAACCTCGAGACCATGCCACAGGCCTTCCGTACCCTTGGAACCATTCTCGGAAAGGAAGACAAGGGAGAGGAACTGGCGGCATTTTGCGAAAAAGTTTACAAAAGAACAGTTGGCATTATGGAGAAAGTAGGTGACAATAAAGTCAAGGGATTGTATGTGCTTGGCGAAGAGGGATTGAATGTTTTGGCAAAAGGCACATTCCATGCGGAAATCATTGATATGATGATTGACAACCTGGCTATAGTTGATGAGCCTTCCGGCAGGGGCTTCGGGAATACGGTGGACATGGAGCAGATTGCACTGTGGAACCCAGATTGGGTGATATTCGGCCCGGGAAGCATTTATGGAAACGTCAAAGAAATGCCTGCTTGGCAGGAAGTACCGGCGATTGTAAACGGAAATTATGTTGAAGTCCCCGAAGGACCCCATAATTGGCTTGGAATGCCGCCTTCAGTTCAGCGTTATCTTGGACTTATCTGGCTGCCGTCCGTGCTTTACCCGGATCAATGTGATTACGATATGAAAGCGGAAGTCATGGAATACTACAAGCTGTTCTACAGTTGTGAAATGACGGAAGATCAGTATAAGACATTAACGGCAAACGCATTTCTTAAATAACGATTTTTAGAGTTCTTAAAAAGTTTTTTGAAGGGGCGCTGAAAACGCGCCCCTTCCGGATTTGACGGGGATTAAAATGAAACATGTGTTAATTGTGGGCACTCAAGGCGTCGGTAAAAGCACGCTGATTAACAAGATCAAAGATGAATTGGGCCGGCCGGTGTGGGGCTTTGAAACCAAGAAAGAAAAGCCCGCGGCAAAGGATAAGGCAAGTCCTATTTACATTTACCCGGCCGGAAAGGAAAGAGTTCGAGGCCCGGATAATTTGGTGGGGTATTGTACGGAGAGGTCTCTTGAACCGGTGCCGGAGGGGTTTGAAAGATTTGCCCCATATCTTGCGGAAGAGCCGCCGGAGGGCTGTGTAATCCTTATGGATGAAATCGGTGTGGCCGAGTCAGCCGCAACGGACTTTTGCCGGGCGATTCTTGACAAGCTGGATAAGGATACATTGGTTATCGCAGCAGTAAAGGATAAATCCACTCCTTTCCTTAACCAGGTAAGAAACCACCCGAATGCCAAGTGCTTTTATATCAACGAAGAAAATAGAGGCGGATTATTTTCTGAAGTTATGGACTTTTTAGACCACAAGTGATAGAATGCTTTAGTCGCTTGCGAATCCATTGATTTCCGAGTGTCCGTCTTTTTTAATGTAACATAAAGGAAGTAATCGTACTTGGCTATAACGGTTGATATTACGGCCCTGGCAAGCACCTCGGGAAATTTGGATACTGTGTTGAAAAGAAAGGAACCACCGAAAAATGAAGATTTGTGTTTACGGCGCAGCGAGCCAGGAAATTGACAAGATTTATATAGAAACAGTTGAGAATCTTTGCGAAAGGCTCGGCAGCAGAGGACATAACCTGATTTTCGGCGCCGGTGCCGGTGGCCTGATGGGAGCAGCCGCAAGAGGTTTCCATAAGGGAGGCGGCAAGGTTGTGGGGGTAGTTCCGAGTTTTTTCCGTGATCAGAATATTGAAGACCTGTATGAGGAGTGTGACACCCTGATTTACACTCAGGATATGGGGGACAGAAAGCAGGTTATGGAGCACAATTGTGACGCATTCCTTATAGTTCCCGGCGGAATCGGAACCTTTGACGAGTTTTTCCAGATTCTGACTTTAAAGCAGCTTGGGCAGATGAATAAACAGGTTGCGTTATTTAACATCAAGGGTTATTACTATTCGATTCAGGCCTTGATGCACAATAGCGCCGAGGAAAAATTCCTTAGGGCAGGCAGTCTGAATTTGTATAAAAGCTTTGACGAGGGTGAAGAGGACGAGCTGATTGAGTATCTTGAGACCGTTCCGAGTGACGCGCCCTTAAATGTCAAGGATTTGAAATACAGCTAAAACAGAAATATAGCCGTAAATGTAATTTAATCAACAGTATTTCTGAAGTATTTTGATGGGCACGAATATGTGCCCATTGAGATAAATGGAGGAGTATCGAAGTGGTCATAACGAGCTCGACTCGAAATCGAGTTGTCCGCAAGGGCACGTGGGTTCGAATCCCACCTCCTCCGCTTAGAGAAGAGTTCCTTGAGGGAGTTCTTTTTTGCGTCCGAAAAGGGATACGAACCGAGTGCCCGCGGGCGCGTTGAGCGGAGCACTTAACGAAGGCAAGCCGTTCGGCGCAGCCTGAGTATAGTGCGTGCCATGCCGGCCCCTTATCGCGGTCAAGCGAAGCGCCGGCCGTGATTAGTAGGCCGGTAGGGGGAGAATCCCACCGTCTTCGCTAGTCAATTTGAGAAGTCGATTTTGCCGGCTTCTCTTTTTGCGTTAACGTCCGGTGTTCTATGTAGGAATATTTAATTTGCAGTTGAAAATTAAACAGCTGTCAGCTCGTCCGTTATTTGTCTGAAGAAGTCTGAACTCCAAACATCCAGAACGGAAGTATCGCGTATAAACGGCTCAACATCCCGTCTGGCCTGTACATAATCAATGCTGTTAAAGCGTTCTGCCAGCATCTTTTTTATCTCATTCAGAGAACAGTCTGAATCAGCGGTAATGTACTTAGAGTCAATGAGTCGTTCCCGGAGGTGCTTTTGATTAACTGCTGCGCCTCTTGAAAGATAAAAGACATAATCATAAAGGTCTCTGCCTTTGATACGACTCTGCCACGCACGACAGATGACTGCATGTATTTTCCCGGCAAACAGAGAGGGTATATCGTACATTTTTACTTCATAGGGCACCGGCAGCAGCCGATATTTGTGCTCAAATGCAGCATAGGCCGGAGGATTGACATCCACTTCAAATTTTATTCTTACGGTCTCGTTTTTGGACACGCTTCCCGCAACCTTTTCATTGGCATAAAACAGCAGAAGATGTTCTTTCGTGTTTCCTTTCAGAAAAGCGGAACGGATCGTGCTTTCTTTCGTTTTTTGTTTTTCCTGAATTTCCACGTTCAGACCAAACGATTTTATTTCCTTCTCCAGTACAGGAAAATAGGATGCCAAGTCAAAATCCAATTCCTCGACCTCCAGTGAAAAATCCAAATCTTCCGAGAAGCGATCAAGACCATAGAAGATTCTCAGAGCTGTCCCGCCGTAGAATGCTGCCTTCTTAAAAAACCCGGCACGAGACAAACCGCACAGCACGATTTCCTGCATGATCTCCTTCATGGCATTTTTCCGGTCATAGATATTTTCTGCATGGTAGCTTTTCAGCATTTGCTCAATGACTGCACTCATATTATATTCTCCTTAAAAGCGAGCAAAGCTTCTTGATGTTTGTAGTGCGATACGCTTCACTGTACTCACAGACCTTATTTGCATCCAACTTTTTCAGTTCAGCTTCCTCAATCCGTAAATCTTCCGTCAGAAGACACATGAGCTCCTTTATGTTCGGAACGGGAGAAATTGTATAAAGCTGGTCGCACAGTGCCTTTTCCGGTTCGGCAATCCGATAGAAATAGTCTCCTTCCTGAATCAATCTGATCCCTAACGGAAACGCCTCTGACGGCACGTCCCGATAAGTAAATGCTCCGAAGGATGTTTCATACTTTTTTTTCTTTTTCTTTTCAAAAGTAGCGCAGGTAACAGTATATACCGCTTCGGGAATCAGTCCATAATAGCCCAGGGCATATTCAAAAGAAATGTACGACGGCCCGTAAATACTGCCCGCAAGCAGATGGGCCGGCACATTTGGGTCGGTTTCATAGAGCCCTCTTGTAATCGGAAAGCATTCGCCACGCTCTACCATGCGCGAGAGCTTTGACTTCGGAGAGGTATATTCTTTTAATTCTTCTAAGAGCATTGCTGTTGTCTTTATCATATTTTCACCTCGCAGTCTCATTATATGCAACTATCCGGTGAAAATCAAGTAGTTCTGAAAAAGATTTGCTGGCACGAAGCAAAAATATAATTTGAAGGAAACTGCTGCTTGCCGCAAATTATTACAGCTTTTGCGATGAAGCGGGAGCGGCCTTGCAAGCCGCTCCCGTTGCCGCATTCTCCTTATTCGTTTGTATCGAAGTCCGGAACAAGATCCGCCCTGTAAACTGTTCGTTCGTAATCTCGCTCAGCTTGCCGGCGACGCAGCTTGAGTATAGTGCAGCCATGCCGGCCCCTTATCGCGGTCAAGTTGTCGTGGTGAGCGGCTTGTCTTGATAAAGTCAAAGTTTCAGACAGATAAAAAAGGGGAGCCGAATCCGACATTCAGCTCCCTGTTATCAAGTGCTTTTTCTTAACAGTTGACTTAAATCTAATCTTTTTGCTTTGATGTTCTCTGTTTGTGCAGTACCAACATCAATACGCCTGCCGATATGAGCAGCAGCGCCAGCTATGTATAATGTCCGCCACTATCTCCTGTTGCAGGCACAGTATTGGTTGGTTCGGTTTGAGGATCAGCTTCAGCAATTTGGATGGTAAAGTAGGCGTGCGCAGTTGTATAGTTGTTAGCCGCCTCAACGTTGATTTGATAGGTTCCGCTCGCTGTGGGGGTGCCTTCAATCGTGGCAGTTGCCCCACTATCCACTAAAAGTAATCCCGGCGGCAGGTCGGTTACAGGGTCCCAGTAGATGCGTGGTGGTCCTGTAGCCTCCAAGTCTGCAACATAAGGGACGCCGACCTGTCCGTTCGGCAGGCTTTGTGTATTGATGATGACCGGATCACGTACAGTGATCTGTACGTCTTGCTTGAAAGAGGCCATGCGCCCTACATCATAGACCTCGACCGTCACAATCGCTGTACCGGGCGCCGTAGCTAAAAAAACACCATTAGGGGTCATTGTTGCATAGGTGGTTCCCGGATCCCTAATCTGGAACTGTTCATTCTGCCAGTCTGCACCGGCCGGCTCCACACTATCCACGCGCAGTGTCGTTTCTGCCCCGACCACAGCTTCGTTCGATTCGAGGGATAATGAATCGATATGCGGCTGCGGGCCCATCCCCATTACCGTTGTCGAAAATAGCGCAACCAATATACAGAGAACAAGTATCGATAGAATTATCTTTCTTTTCATTTTAACAATCTCCTTAAAAGCAGATATCAATTATTGTAATTATTATAATACAATTTTGTCTTTTTGTAAAGGAGTATTTCACTTTTTCCATATTAAAGATAGACCCGGATTTATCCGGCTTTTTGCAGCGTAAATACTCTGATACATGGTCTGTAAAAGCATTTTATGCGACTATCTGATGCTTTTTAGTTTCCGCATATCCATGAAGAGCTGTGCTGCTTTCGTTATTATTGCGGGATTGCGGCTAACTGATAGCCACAATCCCGCAAAATGGTTAGCTGTATGTTGTTTTAAACCATATGTTGTCTTAGGACGCAAAACGGAAACCCGGTTAATATATGTTGTAACTTTTTGCGAAACTGATTTCACTGGTCTCGCAGGCGGCAAAATTTTTCCCGTCACTTCCCGTTATGCCGGATACTCCTTTGTAATATTTATAAGTGCCTTTTAATTCAATTTTATCACTATACTTGCTGTAAGATGCCTGTATATTATATGCACCTATAATCAAATCCAAATGGCTGTCCAAATCATAAGAATTCTTAGTTTTATTTAATATATCTTCCGAGGTCGATATGATGATGCCGTCTTCATTTGAGTACACAAAATCAAAAGGATCAAGACGGGAATTCATTATAATTCTACCGTGTGTATCATCTATCTTTATGATTTCAATAGATTTTGTTTTTTTAGGTTTTCCTTTGACTTGTTTTTCCCATGCTGCAATATCTTTTTTTATTCCGCCTTGTTTATCTTTCCAGTCGTCGGGATAACTCAACTCGGTAAATTCCACTTCTATGGGTATCATTTTGCCTTCATAAACGCCCACCAATTGATCCAAAGTAGGATACAAAGACGTCATGTAATCAGGATGCAGAAAACCGATTGCTTTTAATTTTTCTTTGAATTTATGTATTGCGGCATTTTTGTCCTCCATATTTTCATTCATGCATTGCACCCATAAATTTGAGATATGACCATAATTATAGTAGGATTCCTTTCGTTTTATAGCCTCTTCTCTGTCTTTTTCAAGCTTCTCGATATCAATAAACTCGGAGATTTCGGTTCTGACAGTCATCATTATGTGTAACCGATTTGTCACATCATAGTCACTCCAGTTTTTCTCTCCGAAAAACTCCAAATACTCATTAGAACACAAACATCCTCCCGGCTCCAGCATGGCTTTTACACATTCTCTTTCACGTTCTTTTATTTTTTTAGCTTCATCCTCCTGAGCCGAGCGATTTTTATAGTAATCTATAAGTCCATCTATTGCCCGTCTGTCAAATTCCTCTTTCTGTTCTTTGGTAAGTTCATCATATTCCTTCCTGCCCCATCCGTAAAATTCACACATTTCGGCAATCTTATCCATCTTGTAAAAACGTTTGATTGCCCTTCCTTTTACGAAACCCGAGCCACAGTTCAAAAACTCTAAGAATGACTCTTCGTTTTCAGGCAGCACTTCATTTCCGAACAATCCCTTCCCGCCATATTTATAAATCTTGTAAAGCTCTTCCACCTGATTGGATTTCCAATTTGTCCATACTTGTTTGCCTCTTGCATCTACGTACTTCATTGCATTTATAATTAAACCGCCCGGAAGGCTGCTTTTTGTTATGGTATCTTCAACTATGGTCGCCAAAGCTTCCAGGCCGTCCTTGTATTGCCCCTGGGTTATATGGCCGGCCGCTTTTGCCAAAGATGTAGCATTACCCATAATCTTTCCTATAGAACCGTAATTTTTTTTACGCGGGTTATCTTTGTTCATATTATCAATAAAATAAGAAAGATAGTTTTGTGAGGCAATAATATCCAGTTGTTTTTTAAAATTTTCGATGTCGTTTTCTCTTGCCGCACGATATACACCAATACCCGCTCTTGTAGTTATCTCGGTTGATGTACCCAAAAAAGATTTTAGATGCTTAATATCTTCAGGAGAACTCACATCACGAAAAGTTTGTCCGAACATATATTCCTGATCAGTTATTTTATCAGCCAGCTTTTCTCCGGGAGATTTGGCATAATTTCCTACAAAGTATTCAATGCAATCCCATACAATTTCTTTTTTAACCTTTTCCAGCAGCTCAAGATTTTTAAACTTGGCATTTAAATAAGGTTCTAAAGCTTCAGCGGCCTGTTGCAAATCCGATCTTCTTATTGCTTCATCCATACTGTATTTGTCTAAAAATGCTTCAATTTTTTGCGCATCTGTAAGCTCAGCGCTGCCCCAAAAACTGAAATGCGGAAGATAGATAGAAAAACTTTTTGTTTCTTCATCATATTCATCCGGGAATAAATATCTTACTTCGTCTCTTTCATCGTCATAATACACAAAAACCAAGGAATTTAATTTGGTTGGATCTTGTAGAATATCCTCAGGTATGGGAACGGTATATTTTACATTCCCCGCAAAAAAATCGGCTTCTTCAGCATCGGTTAAAAACTTTACCGGCTCACCGAGGAGTTTATATTTATCGGGATTCTCAATTTTTGCCCTTTCTTTCGAATTTAAAGCCTCGACCGAAACCTCTTTACCGTCGCTGATAGTGTTTTCTTCAATGTTCAAAATATAGCCGTCTTCATTTATGCTGCCTATCTCTATTTCTTTATTTCCGAATTCGGAAAAATCGGCCCCGGCAGACTTATCAGACTTTTTGTCGCCTGTTTTTGAATTGTCCGATGTTTTTCTTCTTATGAAAGCACATCCTGAAAGCAATGAAAAACACAAAAGAATACAAATAAATACGCTAAGTACCTTGACTGTTCCCCTTTTCATTTGACTACTCCTTCCTGTCATGTAAGTATCGTTTTTTTGCTTGTTTACAGCATTAATTAAAATAATGCCGGTATGCTCTTTAAAACCGCCATTATTTTGCTATTATATTTCTCAAATTCCTTATTAAAAACTTTTGAATAATTAACATACCTGAACCAGGCTCATACAGAGCTCTTTTGCCTTTACATATTTAATCTCAATGTCCGTCTGCGCTAGAGATATAAAAACAGAAGTATACTGACTTATTAAACAGCTATGGAAATATTTTCAATTTGCGGGCAGGTGTTCCGTCATCAGCCCATTTCGGCCTTACATTTGTTCCCATATCCGAAAAACCGTTATTTACTATATTATAACACATTTTTATAAATATATCATCAGCATGACTCGTTTTATAAGAACTCCTTGCATATGCCTTGTTTTGTAGTTTAGAATTTTATGATTTTTTGCACAATACCGTAAGAGTCGAATTATTCTACTGAATCACTGCAGATACCCGCATTTGAGGCTCGTTTTCCCACATCCCAATAAAACACCTTGTTGTCCACTATTCTTTATATGAGCAGACAGGAAAGCTGTTTTGTGCCTTGTCGGAAACAATTCCGCCGAAAAAAATCAGCCCCCTCTTTGAGAGGACTGATTTGCAGTTTATACAATTTCATCAATAATTAAAACCGAGTATCAGATTTTATTGCCGTTTTTATCATAGGTATAAAAACCTTTGCCCGCGGCAATGCCCAGTTCTCCTCTATCGATTTTTTCTTTGTACAATTTTACTATCTTACCGCTTGTAGTTTCCGGGTCATCCGCACCGGGTTTCATTAATTCCAAATTATATGGGGTTACCAATCCTATAATATCTAAAAATTCAAAAGGCCCCTTTGGTGCACCGGTACTGATTCTCCATGTGCTGTCTATATCTTCTACCGAAGCGATGTCGTGAACCAGTAAATAGTTGGCCGCATTTAATAAAGGCACCAGCAAGGAATTTAAAATATATCCGGGCTGTTCTTTCTTTACAACAACGGGCACCATGCCTATTTCTTTGGCAAACTGAACGACCGCCTCTTTCGCTTTCGGGTCTGTGCTTTTGTGCACCATAATTTCACCTATGTTGAGTCTCCAGATTTCATTCGCAAAGTGAAAATGCAGATACTTTTCAGGTCTGCCCGTATCCTCTGCAAAATAACTGGGGAGCAATGTAGATGAATTGCTGGCTACAATTGTGTCGCCCTTTAAATGTTTGGCAAGCTCTTGGAAAAATGCGTGTTTTTCATCTTTCAGCTCCGCAACGGCTTCTATGACAAAGTCCGCACCTGCAACAGCCTTCGCCATGTCGGTCTCATACTTCAGGCTGTTATAAGCGTTTTCCACATCCTGCTTGATTTTATCCACTTTTTCAGGGGTAAGTGACGCGAAATCATCAATCAATCCTGCCGGATAAACGGGGTTATTTTGCCCTATTTGAGTTTTGACATAGTCCAAATCTTTCAGATACTCATTGCGCCATCTGTCAATCCTTTCTTTTGCCCTGTCAATAGAGCCTTCGCTGCGCAGCCAAAATGTAACATCTTTTCCTTTAACGGCAGATTGAAAACCTATTTGGCTGCCTAAGACGCCTGCACCCGCAATCGTTACTTTTTGCATCTTCATATGTATGTCCTCCATATATTATATTGTTTATACATCCGGCTTATTTTATTTTAAAAAAAGACGAATGTCAAGAGATTGTTTTTAAAAAAGAACAATCCGACATGTTCTTCAGCGGATTGGAAACCAAATTATGGGCTGCAAAACAACATCTGAACAGCATAATCCGTAAATTATTAAGTATCTGCGGATTTTGTGATAGAATAGCAAGAGATGAGATATCCTGAAGAGTGCAGCAAGTATACTGTTGAAAATGAAAAAGCACTGTTAAACGAATATTCGATGATTCGGGAGATTAAGCGATAAATTATGGAGTTAATAAAAGTCGGAGAGAAAACTTATTATATAAAAAATCCTACCAACATCGGCATATATAAAGTCAGTGACAAGGATGTTTACCTTATAGATACAGGTAATGACAAGGATGCAGGAAAGAAAATACTAAAGATAATTGACGGACAGGGATGGAATGTTAAGGGTATTATAACAACCCATTCCCATGCGGATCATATCGGAGGGAACAAGGTTATACAAGACAAGACCGACTGTCCTGTTTATGCTTTGGGTATCGAAAAAAGCTTCACCGAATTTCCGATATTAAAGCCTTCATTTTTTTTCGGCGGATATCCGTTTAAGGATTTAAGAAAAAAATCCTTTTTGGCGGAAAAATCGACAGTCACCGCAATAAATGACAATTTGCCTGAAGGACTTGAATACTTTCCGTTAAAGGGACATAGTTTTGATATGATTGGAATAAAAACGGATGATGATGTTTATTTTCTTGCAGATTCATTGTTCAGCGAGGAGGTAATTAAGAAGTACCATTTATTTTCCACTTATGATGTCGGAGAATATCTCAATACGCTGGACTATCTTTCTACACTGGACGGCAGGTTGTTTATTCCGTCTCATTGTAAAGCGACCGCAAATATTTCAAACTTGATAGAGCTTAACAGAAATAAAGTGCAGGAAATATCCGACAAACTTTATTCTCTATGCAGCAAGGGAACAACTTTTGAAAATATCTTAAAAGCCATTTTTGATGATTACGGCCTGACAATGAATCCAGGTCAATATGTTTTAACCGGCAGTACTGTCCACTCCTATTTGTCTTATCTATATGATAACGGAAAATTGCGCATCGAATTTAGGGATAATAAAATGTATTGGAAGCAAAGCGGGAAAGACAAAGCAGCGATTTTATTTATCCACGGCATTCTTGGAACGCCAAATCATTTTAAGCCTTTTTTGCCGTTGATTCCTCAAGACTGGTCAGTATGCAATTTGCTGCTGAAGGGTCACGGTGGAAGCGTAAAAGACTTTTCCCGGGCCTCTATGCATGAATGGAAACAGCAGGTAAGTGATTCACTTGACAAGTTATTAGAAGAAAACAATCGGGTAATCATAGTTGCTCACTCTATGGGAACACTGCTTGCAATACAAGAAGCGATAGAAAAACCGATAGATGAGTTATTCCTTCTTAATGTCCCGTTAAAAGTGCACGTCGCATTTCGCTTGCTTGGAACATCATGGAGAGTTTTCAGAGGAAGCGCTAAATCCGGTGACAAATGGTCTGTTGCGGCACAAAATGCATACAGCATAGAAAAAGACAACCATATTTTCAATTATTTCGGCTGGATTCCAAGATTTGCGGAACTGTTTTCCGAAATACGAAAAACACGAAAAATCATACGGAAATTGAAAACACCGTCTCATGTTTATCTGTCTTTATATGATGAAACAATCTCTTCTAAATGCAGGGAGTTATTCCAAAACAACTCCTGTGTGAGGGTTCAAATGCTGAACACATCCGGGCATTTTTATTATTCCCCGGAGGATCAAAACTTGCTGAATGAGGAGTTTAATAAAATGATTCTGAATAATCAAACGCGTTGACAATTATTTTAAAAAACATATAATGAAATGAATATCATTATCATATTCAGAAGTGTCAGAGGTGTTGTATGTTAACTTTAGACAGGGTCTATCAAGCAAAACATGTTCTGGCGGATATCGCCAGAAATACAGAATTGATATTGACCGACAATATTGTTTCCGACTGCGAACTTTATCTGAAGACGGAAAATCTTCAGGTAACCGGTTCATTTAAAATACGCGGGTCCTACTTCAAAATGGCGATGTTAAGTGAAGAGGAGCGCGGCAAAAGCGTAATAGCATGCTCTGCCGGAAATCATGCACAGGGCGTCGCATTGGCGGCAAAAAAACTGGATGTAAAATCCACCATTTTTGTTCCGGGAATTGCTCCTATTTCCAAAATCGAAGCAACAAAACGGCTGGGAGCTGAAGTTAAAATCATAGACGGTGTTTATGACGATGCTTATGATGCCGCCGTTAACTATCAAAAAGAAACGGGGTCGGTATTCATTCATCCGTTTAACGATGTGGACGTTATAGCGGGACAAGCCACCATCGGTCTTGAAATAATTGATAAGGCAAGCTTTCTCGATGCAATTGTAGTTCCCGTCGGAGGAGGAGGTCTCGCCTCAGGAATCGCTTTTGTTGTTAAAATGCTGAACCCCGACTGCAAAGTATACGGTGTACAGGCGGCAAAAGCCAGCAGCATGTGCGACTCTATCCAGGAAAACAAGAGAATTTCACTAAAAGAAGTTTCAACCTTCGCTGACGGTATTGCCGTAAAGTGTCCGGGGGAAATTACATACGAATTGTGCCAGCAATATCTCGACGATATAGTAACCGTTACAGATGACGAGACAGCAACCGCAATCCTTACCTTAATGGAGCAGCAAAAGCTGGTTGCCGAAGGGGCCGGGGCTGTGGCCGTAGCTGCGGTTATGTTCAATAAGCTTCCCTTAAAAGGCAAGAAGGTGTGCGCCATTGTATCCGGCGGCAATATCGATGTAAATATTTTGTCGAGAGTTATCGGAAGAGGTCTTTTGACTACCGGGCGGCTTTCGGAGATGACAATAGAAATGCTCGACAAGCCCGGTCAATTGAAAGAAGTGTCCGCCATAATTGCCGATAAGGGAGCCAATGTGACAAAAGTCCGGCACAACACCGGCGGTGAAAATACCGATATAATCGGCTGCTATTTACATATATCCATGGAAACCAAAAACCATCAGCATCTTGTCGATATAAAAGAAGCGATACGGGCAGCAGGTTACCATATTGTAGAGACATCAGTTTAAATGAGCAAGCGACTTCTGAGCCGATTTATAAAGGACTATGAGAACACCGGCGATAATGTTGTTCGGGCAAGATACGCTGCTTTTGCCGGCGTGTTCGGCATGGTCTCAAATTTTTTTCTGTTCCTCATCAAGATAATTGCAGGCACGATTTTCGGCAGCATCGCCGTCACGGCCGATGCTGTAAACAATCTGACGGACGCCGGTTCATCCATAATCGTTTTGGTGGGCTTTAAACTGTCAAGCAAGCCGCCCGATGAAAAGCATCCCTACGGGCATGCCCGGGCAGAATATATCACCAGCTTTTTAGTTTCGGTTGTTATTTTGCTGTTAGGGCTTGAGCTTATAAAAGCATCCTTTCAGAAGATCCTGAACCCCGATCCTATTCATTTCAGCTATTTAACGGTAGCGGCTCTCATAATTTCCATACTGGTTAAATTATGGCAGAGAAATATATATAAAACTTTCGGAAAACGTATAAACTCCACTGCTCTGATTGCCACAAGTCAGGACAGCTTGAATGACGTCCTGTCAACTTCCGCGGTTCTTGTTGCCACTGTTTTTGCGGAGCTGACAAAAATACAAATTGACGGTTATATGGGTATAGCCGTTGCTTTATTTATTATGTATTCAGGTGTTCGTTTGGCTATAGAAACACTCAACCCTCTTTTAGGGACGCCGCCCGATAAAAAGCTTGTTTCAGGCATTGAAAAAGAAATCTTAAGCTATGACGGCGTTTTGGGAATTCATGACTTGATAGTACATAGTTATGGCCCCAATAATATCTTTGTTTCCGTGCATGTTGAGGTGGATGCGGGCGGAGATTTGTTGGAAAGTCATGACCTGATTGACAATATCGAAAAGGATATAACCGAAAAATTTAATGTAAAAACCGTTATTCATATGGATCCTATAGTAACCGATGATGAAAGAACAAATGAGCTGCGAAAAAAAGTGGAAGAAATAATAAGGACCATAGATACCGAAATGTCCATGCATGATTTTCGAGTTGCATGGGGTAATACCCACAGCAATCTGATATTCGATGTACTGTTACCGATATCCTATGACGGAAGCGAAACCGAACTGAAAGAGAAGATAGACGGTGAGATTAAAAAAATTGACCCCGCCTTCTACAGTGTAATAACCATTGACCGCAGCTATACATCAAGTGCGATTTCTTGATTTTCAATAAATAATATTTTACTCATGTTTTACTCAAAAACGATTTGAAGTTCACACAACAATGTTATTCTTCTGGTATCTTAGTAATTGTGTCTAAAGGATATGGTTGCGTTTGCGGATGTTATAGAGGACCCGCAAAAAATAAGATTGTCCGGACAAACGGATACGGGATTCGGATTTTAAACAAGGAGAAAGAAAAGTGAAGAAAATCATCACTTACGGAAGCCAATACGGAACAACGAAGCGGTATGCGAAGAAATTGTCCGAAATCACGACAATTCCTTCATCGGATGAATCGGATGTCAAAAATTTATCCTCGTTCGATGTTATTATACACCTCGGAGGTCTATATGCGGGTCGTGTGAAGGGCTTAAAGAAGATTGTAAAACACACACCAAAGCAGGCAAGGCTCATTGTTATCACTGTCGGCTTAGCTGATGTGAACAATGAGGTGAACACAAGCAAAATTAAAAATGATGTAAAAAATCAAATCCCCGGAGACTTGCTGAAACGGACTCAAATTTTCCATCTGAGGGGTGGGATTGATTATTCAAAACTAAGTATTACCCACAAAGCCATGATGACTTTGCTTTATAAAAAAGTGAAAGCCATGCCCGAAGAGAAAAAGACCGCGGAAATACAATTTATGATTGATACTTTTAATCAGAAGGTCGATTTTACCGACTTTTCAACTCTTGATTCGATTGTTCAGGCTATCTCACATTTAGAGGAAATATAAAGAAAAAGGAGACTGCATCATGAAGGAAAAACAAATAAAAGCCATATCAGGTATGCCGATTCTAATTTTATCCCTTTTGCTCTATCTTGCTGCCGTCGGGCTTGCCGTGCTGGGCGCAATTTTATTGGAGGCCGGAATAAGCATCGGTGCCGCGCCTTTGGCATTGGGCGCCATTTGGTTAATTGCCGGCTTTATTCCTTTCTTAGGACTGAAAGTGCTAAAGCCCAATGAAGCACTGGTATTGACTTTGTTCGGCAAATATTTCGGCACTCTGCGGGAATCCGGATTTTACTTTGTCCATCCGTTTGCGGTAGCTGTTAACCCCGCGGCCAAGACCAGACTCGGACAAAGCGGTGATGTCCAAACAGGCAAAACAAGCATAACCGTATCCAATGATGAACTTAAGATGGATATGGCAACCGCAGGCAAGCAGATTTCTCTCAAAGCCATGACGTTGAACAATGCCATACAGAAAGTGAATGACTGCCTGGGAAATCCGGTGGAGATCGGCATAGCGGTCATCTGGCGGGTGGTAGATACCGCCAAGGCGGTTTTCAATGTAGATAATTATAAGGAATATTTGTCCTTGCAGAGTGACAGTGCTCTGCGCAACATCGTACGCATCTATCCCTATGATGTGGCACCTAATATGGAGGTTACCGGCAATGGTGAACCTGATGAATGCAGCCTGCGCGGTTCAAGCGAGGTAATAGCCCGGCATATCAAGGAAGAGATTCAAAGCAAGGTCCATGAGGCCGGGCTTGAGATTCTGGAAGCCCGGATTACTTACCTGGCATATGCACGGGAAATTGCCGCCGTGATGCTGCAGCGTCAACAGGCAAGCGCCATTGTAGATGCCCGGAAATTGATTGTTGACGGAGCAGTGGGTATGGTCCAGATGGCGTTGGATAAGCTTTCTCAAAACGAGATTGTATCATTAGACGAAGAGCACAAAGCTGCCATGGTGTCAAATCTTCTGGTAGTGTTGTGTGCTAATCGGGACATCCAACCGGTTGTTAACAGTGGTAAGCCGTAGAATGAAAATATATAAAATGGCGATTTGTGCTCTGTTTACGGTCTTGACCGCCGTGCTTTCGCAAATCGCCATACCGATAGGACCTGTTCCAATTAACCTTGCCACATTTGCGGTGTTCTGTGCCGGAGCATTGTTAGGGTCAAAGCTTGGCGTGTTAAGCCTTACGGTCTTCGTTGCGCTTGGGGCTTTCGGCATGCCTGTATTTGCCATGTTCCGTGGCGGTATCGGGACGTTGGCCGGACCGACCGGCGGTTATATCGTCGGTTATATACCGGCGGCATTTTTGATCGGACTGATTATAGAAAAATGGGGCAGGAACAACAAAATATTTTCGCACCCCGTGGCAATGTTAGCGGGGATGCTTGCTTGTTTTACATTGGGAACGGCATGGTTTATGTTCTCAACGAATACGGAGCTTTGGGCCTCATTGACGATTTGTGTTCTTCCGTTTCTGCCCGGTGAATTCATCAAAATAGCGGCAGCAACAATCGTTGCAAAAAGACTTCGCCCCGCTTTACAAATAAGCAGTAATCATGCTGCGTCTTTTCCTCAATAACATTTTTAAAATAAAGTCCAAATTTCACAAATTAACATCTTGAAAAAGACAATCATTGAGAGTATATTGCTATACGATTATTTGGAGAGATTGCCGAGTGATCGATTTGCGGCATGGCTGATATCGGGAAATTTATTTATTAAGCAGATGATTTGACGGGCATAGATGAAATGGATAGAGATTTAAATATGGATAAGAACAAAAAGCCCTCGGATATATATAGAAAATTGCTAAAAAAACTCACACCTGCGCAAATTGTTGTCTTGAGTTTTCTACTCATTGTTGTAATAGGAGGGTTTCTTTTATCGCTCCCGATTTCTCATGCGGGGGATACGGTTGTGCCCGTAATAGATGCATTCTTTACCTCTGTCTCCGCTGTTTGTGTTACGGGACTTGCAACACTTACAACCGCATCGACATGGAGTTTTTTCGGCAAGCTTGTGATATTGATTCTGATTCAGATTGGCGGACTGAGTTTAATTACGGTATTTACATTTTTCATGTTGAGCACCGGCAGGAAAATATCTCTAAGAAGCCGTCTTGCTATTCAGGCCGCGCTCAACAATTCTTTCATTGGCGGAATGGTGCGTATGGTTATAATGGTCATTAAGGGCACCCTGATATTTGAACTCGTCGGCGCTTTGCTTTTATTTTTTTCGTTTCTGAATCAAGGAGCCATTTGGTACAAGGCTGTTTTTTACGGGATATTTCATTCCATATCCGCTTTTTGTAACGCAGGCTTTGATATCATCGGTGAAAAAAGTCTTATTCCTTACTCAGGCAACTTCGTTATTAATATTGTTGTGATTGCGCTCATTGTTACCGGAGGAATCGGATTTACCGTGTGGAAAGATGTGTTTACAAAAATCAAGTCCCGCTTTTCAGGACGAATAAGGCAGGGGAATCACTTTTCACTTCATACAAAGCTTGCTTTAATTTCTACCGGGGTTTTGCTATTATCCGGAACATTGTTTTTTTTGTTGACGGAGTATAATAATCCCGATACATTGGGTAACTTTTCATTTGCCCATAAGTTATTGGCATCGTTGTTCCAATCGGCAACATTACGCACGGCAGGCTTTTCCACAATTGATCAGGGAGGCTTGACAGAATCATCAAAATTATTTTCCATTCTTTTCATGCTGATAGGCGGGTCTCCGGGCGGAACGGCAGGCGGCATAAAAACAGTCACCCTTGCTATTGTTCTTTGCAGTGTTTGGTCCATTATAAGAGGTCGTAAAAATATTGTGGTGTTTGAACGAACAATTTCCGTTATATCTCTGCAAAGGGCGTTAGCCGTTATTGTTTTAATGATAAGTTTATTGTTTGTCGGAACAACAATTCTTGCAATCACAGAAAATCATACGATATTTCCGCATAATGTTTCCGATCTGATTTTTGAAGTTTCCTCCGCGCTTGGAACTGTCGGACTGAGCACGGGGATTACGCCTTTCCTTTCAAAGACAGGAAAACTCGTATTGATGCTATGTATGTTTATAGGACGGACAGGGCCTGTAACGCTGATTATTTCGTTGTCACATGGTTCCCGAACCGACAATGAGGTTATAGGATATCCGAGCGAGGATGTAATGATAGGTTAAACATAATAACACACCGAGGGGAGGACTTCTATTTATGAAAATGAAAAGAATAACTAAATTTAAAGTGGATAAGAACACACAGTTTGCGGTTTTCGGGCTTGGTAAATTCGGCCGCAGCATTGTGAAAACATTGTATGATAACGGCTTTAATGTTTTGTGTTGTGACATCAATGAGCATGTTGTACAAGAGGTTTCCCCTTATGCCACTCATGCCTATCAAGCGGATACCTCCGATAAGGAAACACTTGAGAAATTAGGCATCGGCAACTTTGATGTGGCGATTATCGCATTCAGTACCAACTTTGAAGCGGCGGCGATTACCGCTACGATTTTGAAGGAAATGGGTGTGCGGTATATTCTGGCGAAAGCCGGCGGTTCCCGCCAGAAACAGATACTTGAGTCCATAGGTGTTGACCGTGTCGTTTTGCCTGAAGAAGAGATGGGAGAGCGTGTTGCCTATAGTTTTATTACAAATGACTTGATGGAGTATATTCATCGTTCCGGCAAGTACGATGTTATAGAAATGAAACCGCAACCGCAATGGATAGGAAAAAGCTTGCAAAACCTCAGACTTCGTCAGACCGAAGGCATTAATATTATAGCTATTATTCGGGAGAAAGAAGTAATGGCGATACTTGACGGAGAAACAACATTGTCGGCCGAGGATGATCTTATACTTCTGAAATCAAGAACCTGACTTGGTTCGGCTTCTTCAACTCCCGGTTAATAAAAAAGCATCGTATTATTACAATGCTTTTATTATTTAAGCAAACTTTGTCCAAGTAAACGTTATTGTTGCCAAAGAAATTTTAAAACCATTTTCTTATTTTGAAATATACAATCAGGCCCAGGCAGACCAGCAAACTCAGCACAATAACATATATGTAACCGTGTCTCCACGCCAGTTCCGGCATGTTCTGAAAGTTCATGCCATACCAGCCGACTATAAGAGTAAGAGGCAAAAAAATGGCAGCTATAACAGTAAACACCCTCATAATTTGATTTTGTTCTATATCGATTTGTGCCTGATAAGCCTCCCGCATCTGTGTTACATAATCCCGCAAATTTAACACGTAATAAAGGTATCTGTGAACACGACCGCTTATAATTTCCATGTATCTCTCCCCTTCGGCAGTCAATATTTGGTTATCATTGGCGCAAAGAATATCTAAAATCAAGTCAAACTGTTCATAATAGCGCTTCAGTGACAACAGTTCCTTGCGGAAGGATATAATTTTATCCAGATAATCTTGTTTTGAATTTGTTATTGTGGAGTCTTCAACATCCGTGATTTCGGCTTCAAAGTTTTCCAGATAAGTTATGTCGCCTTGAAATAAATTTACAAAAAACATATATAAGGCTTTTTCATTAGAAAAACCCTGCGGCAAAAAAGAAGATATGCTTTGCAGACAATCATTGTTTTCACAAAAGATAAATAAATCCTCTTTGTCAATGTAAAATAAAATCTTTTGTGTCCTCTTTTCCGCTGCATTTATATCATTCCATTCGACAGCAAAGATGCTGGACGTTTCAAAACTCTCAAATGCAAAGGTTTGTTTTGTCTTTATATATTCTGTCACTTTAGGTTCGAGCGAATCCGTAATCGTATCGATTTCCGAAAAAAGCAATACCAATTGCATAATGTCACCTCATATATATTCAGGGGACAGAAGATTGTCCCTGCCATCATGGAATTTGCAGAAACAAGAGAACGCCGGGGCGAACCGGTTGCCTTGATTACGCGAAATTCAGTGTAGACCAATCGCCGATTTCTGTCAATATTTCAAGAAAGAATTGCAGGATTGGAGTTTGCCCGAAGCCTTTGATTCGACGGAACCTATGTCCCATATTCCAAGGCGAGTTGTAAAGTAAACTGAAATAATTGAAAAGGCTCGCCACAATTCTATACAATGTTTGTTGGACAAACAAAACAGAAAGGAGAATCGTTTTGAGCTAACTACATTGTATCAGTAAAAGGAAACCGCGTCAGCATTTAAAATTAAAAGACAGAAAAGTTTTAGAGTACATCTACAATGAGAATCTAAAGCGTAGCCAAAAGGAACGATTAACGCAAAAAGAAATTGCCAAACAGTTAGGATGGCGTGAGGCAACATTAAGCAGGGAATTAAAACGAGGCTCAGTGGAGCAGCTATCAAGTGACTTAACAACCTATACAGCCTATTCATCATACATAGCTCATAGTAAAGCCCAAAGGAACCGGACAAACAAAGGTCCGGAAATAAAGATAGGTAAGGATCGTAAGCTGTGTGAACAGATAGAAAAGATGCTGTTAGGAGAAAAAATGCCGAATATGAAGTGCTTACGCTATTCTCCGGAGGCAGTTGTGATGTACTTCAATGAAAAAGGTTGGCCAACGAAGACCCGATTAAGTGCTCGTACTATCTATAACTATGTTGAGAAAGGTGTATTTCTTAATGTGACCATGAAAGACTTGCCACGCAAAGGAGCTAAACCCAAGCGAAGGAATAGGCAAGTCGAGAAACGACTATCGCCATCGGACAGGAAGAGAATCGACCGGAGGCCTGAGGAAAGTACGCTACGGAGCGAAACAGGGCATTGGGAGATGGATTGTATAGAATCCATAAAGTCAGACCCGACTTGTCTTCTGACTCTGGTAGACCGTCGCAGCCGGAAGTGCCGGATATTCAAAATAAGGCGTCAGACCCAAAAGGCAGTACTACGTAAGATTAACGGCCTAGAGTACAAGATGGGGAGCAAGGTTTTTAGGAAGAATTTCAAAAGCATCACAGTAGATAACGGATCGGAGTTTTTGGATTGGAAGAGTTTGGAACAGTCTGTGCTAACGAAATCCGGACGCACGAAGATATACTACGCCAGAGCCTATGCTGCCTGGGAGCGAGGTAGCAACGAGAATCTAAACGGATTTATCAGGTACTTTATCCCAAAGGGAACAAGGCTCAAAGACATAACGACAGAGGAAATAAAGAGGTTGGAGAAGTTCATTAACAACTATCCCAGAAAAATTTTAGGAGGAAGAAGTGCAGAAAATTTCCAACCATTTGCAGCATAGCGAAACAACAACCATTGTACAGAATGAGATTTCAGTTTAACTTGCAATTCGCATAATCAGATTGCTATGGGAACAGAAGCAACATCAAGATCAATGATGGATATTAATGATGCTTCTGAAAATCTGGCTAAAATGGGTGAAGATTTAATCATATTAGTTAATCACTTTAAAATTTAATCAAACAACAAAAATGTTTTTGACTTATTGGTTATCAACTTTTTTTGTCAAGTGTTTTGTTTGATTAATAATTTCTGTCATTGCCGAACAAATGTTTTATAATGGCGATAGAGGCTGGTTTTAAACTGTTAACTTGACTAATCACGGCTTTACTTATAGAATATTTTTAAGTTCTCTTGAGTTAGAGAATAATGAACGGATTGGACAGGTCGAAAAAAGGAGGAAAAAATGAAGAAGATACTCGCGATTTTGCTTGTTGTTGCCGTAGTGTTTGCTCTGTTCGCATGCGGAAATTCAGAAAAGACAAAATCCGTTGTTTCCGAAATTACGGACAAGGTTGAGTTTGATAACAAAGATATGATTTCAGAAGATTCGGATGTGGACGCGGACGGGGGAGAACCGTCAAAACCCGAGGCAGAAGGGAAATATACGCTATCGAACGAAGTGCTGGTGGATAACGAACATCTTACCGTCACCGCCGTCGAAGCATTTGAAAAAGACGACGGCGGTTTTGTTTTGAAACTTCTCGTCGAAAACAAAAGCGATAATAATACGCTTTGCGTAAAAAACGACTCACTTATGACCTATAACGGTTATATGGTAAGCTCATGGTGGACCGTGCATGTTGCCCCCGGGGATAAGGCTATTACCGAGATGTTCGTTTACAGTGATGAACTTCCGGCTGATGCAGGCGTTGCGGAAGAATTAACATTCCACTTAATAGCTTCTAATTACGATGACATTAATGAAGAATACTATATCGATGATTATTTCGTCGTTTACCCGACAGGCCTTGACGCAGACTCGGTAACCTATCGCGACAGACCTCCCGTGCCGGGTCAGGCGGTTATTGTCGACAATGAGGATTTGAAATTTATAATCGAAAGTGCAAGAAAAGACGATTATTGGGGCTACCTGATTCATTTTTATGTAGAAAACAGAACCGAGACTACCATATGTCTCGCCTGGTCTGAGCTGTCAGCAAACGGATTTGAGATGGTTCCCTCTTGGAAAGATACGGTTTTAAGCGGTAAGAGAAAATTGAGTGGAACGTATATTTCACCCGGCGCCCTTGAAACAAACGGAATAACCGATGTCGAAGAGATAGAATTTAGACTCGTAGTACGGAACTTATATAACTACTATGATAAAATCTATTTGGATGAAACATTCACCTTTAATCCTTAAAAACGAAAGCTTTAAAATACAATATAAAAATCCCCCGGGTCTTAAATAAAAGACCCGGGGGTTTCTTTTAAAAATTTTCTTAAAGTGGCTTTTTGGTCGAGAAACTCAAAGTAGTATGCCTGGCGAAGGTAGAAGTTTTAGAAGTATTAATGACCTTTTAGAAATTATTTATTCATATCTCTTGGTAATAACGATTATTATGTTGTATAATAATGGCAGGCGGGAAATTATATGCTTAGAATGTTTTTTAAAAGTGAAGGTGCTCGATTTTTCATGTTGTTTCTGATTCTCGCTATGGTTATTTCATTTAGTGCTTGTGATTCTAATACGAACAGTATAGTGAATTCAGATGATAAAAGTATAATTGTTTACAGAACAAAAACCGGGGGAAAAATATCATCGTGGCAGCTTTCATCATCTTAGCCGAAGTAAAATAGAAATAAATTTAGAAGAAGCAAGAAATCTTGGTCTAGAACCATGTAGTGAATGTAAACCGCCACACTAAATGTAGTCATTCAAAATATCTTCAAAAAAAGTGGTCTTTGGACGACCAGCTTTAATTCCTTTTGCTTTGGCGTTTATAAATAACAATTTACAGGAGGCTATAACATGAAAAAACCGGTTTTAATCGTATTATCGGTTCTGCTTCTGTTAAACCTTGCCGCTTGCGGCAAAGAATCTTTGCAGCCGAAAGAGACGGATACTCCGTCTGCGGAAACGGCGGATTCATCACAGCCGGAAGAAACGGATGCGGCGCAACCGGGGCAATTTGTCTTTACGCGCGAAAATTTCCCGCGGCTTAACGGTTCGACTTCCATGGTGCCGCTTGGGCAGGCGATTGCAAGCGTAATGCTCGGCGAGACGCGAGAAGAGGTTGCCGATCTTATTAATTTTTCCCGCACCACGCAGTCCTATCGCGAACTTATGAACGGGCAGGCCGATTTGCTCATCTCCGGCGCTCCGCCCGAAGGCATCTATAAGGAAAAGGAAGATCTGGGCTTTGAGTGGGAGATTTCCACCTTTGCCGTAGACGGACTCGTGTTTATGGTCAATGAGAACAACCCTGTCGACAGCCTTACCACTGAACAGATACAGGGTATTTACAGCGGTAAGATTACCAATTGGAACGAAGTGGGCGGCAATGATGTAGAGATTGTTCCCTTCCAGCGCAATGAGGAAGCCGGAAGCCAGACGGCGATGAAAAAGCTTGTTATGGGCGATATTCCTTTGATGGAAGCGCCTGCGGAATATGTCAGCGGCTCAATGGGAGACTTGGTTGAGGTTGTCGCTTCATATAGTGACTCTGCCGCTGCTATCGGCTACACCGTCTATTACTACGCGCACGACATGAAAATGGCGGAAGGGCTGAAATTAATTGCGATAAACGGCGTGCAGCCAAGTGCCGAAACGATACGCACACGTGAATATCCGTTTATCAACGATTCTTATGTAGTTATAGCGGCAGGCCTTCCCGACGACGCGCCTGCAAAGATACTCTATGACTGGATTATCAGCGAAGAGGGGCAAAAACTCATCGCACATGAGGGCTATGTGAGCATCATGGATGTGAACGGTACGCCATGAAAAAAATGATTGCAGTGTTATTGTTATTGATTCTCGTCGGCTGCGGAGCGCAGACAAATATGCAGGTCGAGTCCGATACAGCAGTGTCTCCTGCTTGCACCGAAACGCAAACCGAGACTCAAACGGAAACGCAAGTTGAGCCTGACACATCGGCATCTTTCGTTCATACAGACTGGTCGAAGCTTACACCTTATGAGCCGTCGCAGCCGCTCTATACATACCATGCGGGGTACAATGCAGACGGAACATTTGAGGCGCGCGACGACTATGGCGCACTGCTGCCTTACATCGGAAAGGACTCCGCGACGGAAGGAAATTATATAATGGATGTTCGGCCTCTTTTCGGCCTTGCGACAAGCGAGGGTGAACTTGTGAGCGATCCTGTGTATGCTCAAATTGTTTCCTATATTAAGGACTTTATTGTTCTTTATCGCGGCAATCCTGCGAGCACTAACGGTGAAGACATGTATTCCGGCGAAAATTATTTCCGCACTATTGCCGCTGCGGACGGACGCTGGGCGTATGAGCTGAAAGACAGCGAACATGTTTATTTTGGTCACGGCCACGGTTTGATATTGATTGCGAGCGATGAATCGTTTGACCTTTGGAACGCAGACGGTCAGGTCATAGTGAGTTTTGATGTTACCCCGTGGCTCGGTGAGAATATCTTTTGGAGTTCGGAGTCCGGCATACATATAGATTGGATAGACGATAAGGTGGGGTATTTATCATCCGATTATGTCAATGGTGAATATCGGGAGCAACCCTTGCGCCTCTATCTTGATTTTGCAAGCGGCACCGTCTCGGATACGCCGCCTGAAGGTTATGCAAGCTTTATTGACCATGCATTCGATGAAGATAGCCCTGAGCCGCCGGCGATTGAGGGATATTATTGCGATTACCTTAGTCCAACCATCGATATGGTAACGGGTGCGACCTATTATCGCGGGCTTTATCGCAGTGATGTGGACGAAGACGAGTGGCGTGAAATTCTGTTTGACAGTGAATTCAGGCTACTGGTCTCCACGCGGAGGGATCCTGGAGAAGCGTTTATAGTGCGTGCAGGACTGTACTCAACAATTGAGGACGGCTGCTTTTGTTTTCGAAACGTTTCGGACGGCGAATTGGTGTTCCGTTATGTCATACAAACGAACTCAGATTAATCAGTAAAATAAAACAGGCAATGCAGCAGCAGATGTAGTCTGTTACATATATAAACATAGAAAATTACAAAATAAACACCCCGGAGATATTCATAATCTCCGGGGTGTTCGGTTCAGCTCGTTAAATTTATCCTTTTTTACGTTACAAAGTCGTATCAAAACTTGCACTGACCGACCCGTTGACTGAAAATAGGAAGAGGTTAAGGCTGTACGAGACTTTCGCTGAACATGTCAGTTTCCAGTCATCTTGCGGCGGAATCGATTCAATCGTTCCTCGGGCATCAAGATACATGTTTATGATATTATAACGTTTCCCGGCGACCTTGATTCCGCCCTCCAGGCCTCCTTTCAGGTAAAGTGTGAGAATGAACTTTTCCCCGAGATAATTTCCGTCAGCATCCTGATAATTTGCATAATAGCCGCCGTCAGCCCCTGCATAGAGGAAACCGCGCAGATAAACAATCGACACATTTACGCTGCGTTCAAAGCCGAACTCAATCTTGCCTTTGATGATGTTCGCCCCGTCATCATCCAAGCGAAAACCGAGACCCAGCCCTACGCGGTAGATGCCGACATTGCCGGCGAGCGTCTCCGGATAGCCTACATACACACCGAAGAGTTTGGGACTGAACTCAAAGCCCAGTGATCCGCTGAGCTTAACGGCAATCATGTCGACCTCATTAAGCGTCATATTAAAGGAGAAGTAGCGCTCCGGATGGCTGTAGATAATCTTGACATCGCCCACATGCTTAAACCCGTCGCTCGAGGGATTAAGGATTACCTCCACGTCCAGCGGCAGATACAGGCCTCCCGACGCTTCCACCAGCGGCCCGCTTTCAAAGCCGAAGTAGAGGTCCCGCACCTGCGCAACCTTTTTGATATTCAGATCCCCTTTAACGGCGGCGTTGAATTTGGCGTCTTTGCTTCGATCGACCGGCATATCGGAAATGAATTTTTTCATCTCCGCCTTCCCGTCAGGGAAAATCAAATGCTTCTGTTCGTCGCGTTCTACGATCATATTGCTGGCGACGAGGCCTGAAAATCTGTCCATGGAGCCAAGCCCCACATCGAGATCTCCGCCGCCGTCTTTTTTCAACATTCCGATGGAGAAGTAACAGCGCGCATTGTCTACATCATAGCCGAAACGGGTGATGGTGTCGATTGGCAGCTCTCCGAGACTTCCAAGGAACCCGAGATTCAGATTCTCCGTTTCAAACTCGATAAGGCCCTTCTCAATCTGTTTAATCTTTTCATCCGCCTTATCCGTTGTCACTTTGTTTCGCCTTCCTATCGGAAGCATTGAGGCATGCGTGGCCGTCATCGGAACAGACTCCTGCACACTTTGAGAACCGGATTCCGTCAGGCGCCTGGGAACCAGGACACCTTTCACATCGATACACTCGTCAAAACTGGTTTCAAGCACCGAGTAAGACTTATCATAGATTACAACCGGCAATTCAAGCTCCGGACCTTTGAGTGTATCAAGCGCGATGCAATCCGTGGTTTCCGTACCAATCGCAATTTCTTCCGAGAGAAGCACCGATCCCCAGAGTGAAAGACGCGTGGGCGTGCCGTCTTTTATCGTTTTGGAGAGATACTCGAAATTGATTTCCCGGATGTCCAGCGAAAAGCCCTGCATATGTACGGGGGTTGTCTTGTCAAGGGTTGCCCAAGCATGCAATTTGTCGGCATTATTATCGGCAAAAGTGTCTGTCTTTTTCGCCGGAACCACCATTGTTGTAAACTTCATCGGCTCTTCCAGCTGAATTTCAGGTGTAGTCAATTTTATTGATCCGCCGAAGCGCATTCCCTCAGGCTCCAGGAAGCCTCCGTCGATGGTAAGTTCTGTGTTCAGTCCGACGAAGTTTTCTATTACCGTGGGTGCAACCGAACAGAGAAATTCGCCGCCCTTTCCGTTTTCATTGTCTTCTTTGTTGGTGTAGAGCTTCACCTTAACCCGGTTATTATTGAACAGCTCCAGCGCCACCTCGGCATTGATTTCCAAATTCACCTTATTGGCGTACATATCAAGGAGGCAGTCGTGCACTCTCACTTGCTTAAAGCCGCCGAGCCTGTTGCCGAATTCAGCGGGGACTCCTTCTTCACTGTCACTATAGAGAAAGGTCTGGTAGTTGAAGCCGTTGAGATCGTAAATCATTTCACCCTCAGCCAACCGGAAGTTAATGGGATCACCGCTCGCTGTTTGCACAAAGGCGGTCGGCAGCGTCAGATGGCCTCCCTTAAAGATCATTCCCACCCAGAAGGGCTCCTCTGTCTCCTGAGGTGTTTGAGACCCTGCCGTTGCAGCAAAGAATGTATTTCGGTCAAGGTCGATGCTGACTTGCGTAGGAGACACGATGATTCCCTGATCGCGCTGATCCTTCATTTTAAGGCTTCGTTCAGCCACGCGCACAGGTGTGAGGTCGGCGGACTCAACAAGGAAGCCCTCTCCCATCCAGTTGTTTACGCTGAACTCCGCATAAGCGCAGTTCTTTTGCATTTCCGAATCTGCGGGAACTATCAGCAGTCCGTTTTTCTGTACTGTCTGTCCGAATTTGATAAAGAATTCCGTTGTGGTCAGGTCTCCGTACTTTTCCTTGTCATACCGGGGATGCATCATATAGTCCATAATATTAATTGTACTGTGACTGCTTGCATAGTTGCCCGGAACACCCGGCCCCATATATTCCGCCTGCTCAAAGGGGAGAATAATCCTGCCCCGGATGAAGCCTTCATTTGTGGGAACTCCTTTTTTGTAAACAATGCCGGCGGTCACTTTCAGTCCCGCTCCGCCCGGAACAAGAAGCTGCAGGAATTGTTCGCCGGCGCCGGGTGTTGTGTCTGTCGTCTCCAAACTTCCGGTAATTCGTCCGTGTGCGTCGCAGGAGAGACCTCTTGCAATCATTCGAATGCCTTCATTGCTGAGTGTTTCAAGAGGAGCTTTCAGTGTCGCTTCCGTCACAAATTGCAAAACCTTTTCCGAGTCTTTATTTGTATCCAGGGAAATCGTGACAGACGACACTCTGTCCAGTGTGAGCCTGTCAAGGCGGATTTCCGGAAGCACGCTCTTCTCGCCCTGTTTTAATCCGATATAGAGATCTGTATTTCCGCGGAAGATTGCATTTGTAAAAGCAAATCCGGAAAGATTGCCGATTGCGTTTTTGCTCGGATTCGCGTTTTGAACAAATCCGCTTGCCGTTCCCACGTCATTGAAAGGAATGTTCAGAGAACTGATAGTGATACCGATTTCCTCAAGCTTATATGGTTTGTCTACGTAGAGAATACCGTCGGTGAAAACAGTCTTTCCGTTTTCTTCCTTAAAATTCGCTCCGGTAATGCACACCGGTAGAATCTGTCCGACACCGGGCTCTCCAAAGAGCAGCTCTGCACTTCCCGTGAAAACAGGGGTTCTTATGTAACCTATAGCAGGCGAAGAATCTTCCAGGTCTTCGAGAACTATATTTCTGAGAGCAAATCCCGAAAAATCACCGGAGTTGCTTTTATATTTTTTACCCGACAGAATATTCTGTCCGCCGGACGGCTGAGTGACAACGTTTCTTGGAAGTGTTCCCGGGAGCCTTGCCGACAACATTGTCGGCTCCGGAATCTGCGAAGCGAAGTTCTCCGTAAGGGCTGAAGTTCGATGCGGTGAGGATTCAGGCTCGAGCCTGAACGACAAGAGACTGCCGGCGTCCTCCTGATTTCTGTCACAGCTGCCTGTTAAGATATCTGCTGTGACAGCACCGCCTGCAGGAGAATTGGCGGCATCTGTCAACATCAAGGTATGAAAGGCTGCCTCTTCATCATGTCCCAGCAACGGAATATCAATGTCAAATATCCTCGGCGGCAAAAGATAATTTTCCAGTATCTCAAGAGAGAATGTCACCTCCGCCTCACCGGCGTCATTGATGGCTGTTATTGTCACTTCATAAGTACCTGCCATCATGGTATCGGGAACCAGAACTTCATTACTGCCTTCCGGAACAATAATTCCGGCTTCATCCTGACCGGAGTTGTGCCAGGCGGAGACCTCAAAGCGAATCGGTTGTGAGCCGCTGACAGTAAACGGAATCCTCAGCTCATTCCCTTTGCCCACGGAATAATATAAAGGGTCCATAGATATAGAAGGAGCTTCCCCGGGAATCTCCGTCTTAGGCAGCTCAATCGTCACGTTTTCACGCGCCAGAATCGGCTCTGAAAAGTCACTCAAATACCCTCCGGTATCAAGCACCCGTACCTTGTACCAGTTAGTGGCGGCCCGGTCTGTCTTGTAGTCGCTCCAGCCTGTTGAGAAAAGCAGGGGGCTTGCCTGAACATAGATGCCGTCCTTTTCCGTAGAGTAATAGACGATGTAGCCGACCGTGTCCTCGAGACACTGCTCCGGAGTCAGTCCTTCCATGCGGGGCTCATTCCACGAGAGGTTGATCGATGGGAACTCCCCGTGGCTGATGGTGAATTCCAGCCCGTCAATCGGATCAAATCCGCGGTTTCGGCGCGGAGTTGCCTCCACCGGCTCCGGCCTGGTTGAACCCAGCTCATCATCATTCCATGCCTGTACCGTATAGAGATAGTGGGTGCCGTATTTGACATCATAGTCGGTAATCGAGAGCGACTTTTTAAGTCCCGTATCAGGGTCGATTTGTTCCTCCGTGTCCTCCTCGACCGGGAGTTCGCCGATTTTCTCCCATTTTACGAATCCCATCATATTAATACTCAGGTCGCGGTAGTCTGAAACGGCCAAAGGTCCCAACTCGTGAATAATCTTTGAATAGGCGTCCTGACGCCGGGAGACATCTACCTGCGTCAGTTTTTCCGAGAGATGCAGCGGCTGGGAGAGATTCACCGTCTTAAAGCCAAGGAGAGCATTAATCATCTGATCCGAACCTGAACGAGCTGAATCAGTGCCTTCCTTCAGAATTGTCGTAAGGAACTCATCACTTACTGACGGTGTTGTAAAAATCCGCTCCATAATCGAAGGATCTATACTTTTGAGTTTCTCCGCCGTAATTTTGGGGATTTCTGCCCGGTAGACCTCATAGCGGCAGCAGTATTCCACAGAGGAGAAATTCACCTGAATTCCGTCTTTTCGCGAGAGAGGAAGCAGCAGATTAGGTGTCTGCGGCGGCTTTGTCGAAGGCACACGGAATTTTTCCACCGTGCCCACACTCGACTCGACCCCCCAAGGGGAAACGGCGGTAATTTTGTAGTAATAATAGTGAGCGTGACTTTGCTCAACCGGATCTGTATACTGCGTGCCGGAGATCTGATCTCCCACCAGCGTCCACTCCAAATCCGACTCATTTACAGGTTTTTTAAAGTTCGACACTTCACTGCGGTAGATGCGATAATATTTAATTTGAAGATCTTGCGGTTCTTCCCATTCGAGGAGCACGAAGCCTCCCTCGGGATTTTGATTGATGGGAAGCCCCCCTATGACACTCTTCAGTAAGTTGAGTGACAACTCTCCCGTTCCGTCTTTCGTGCCGTCTTCTTCCGACGAACTGCTTTCATCCGCAGGTTCCAGGCAAATGAGGAAGAGATGGACGCCGTCCCCTCCGGGATTAAGCCCCTGAACGAGATATTGATTTTGTTCAAGGACATTGTCTGTCAGCCTCGTCCACTGACCCATTGCCATCAGTTCCTCCCGGTCAAGAGTACTAACAATTTCCCGAGACGGCGATTCACCTTGCAGCTGATAGGCAACATATCCTCCCAGATTGTCTCCGCTATACGCAGGCCACTTCAGACGCGCCGATCCGTCCGGAAGAACGTCTTTCCCTCTGACCCCCAGGAAGACATGGATATACTTCTGATCGGGGAGATTGTCAAAGAATCGTGAAAGAATTAAAGGCGCTCCGTTTTTACCGATGAAGCTGCCGATTTGAGTGCCGGAAATATCCGCCATTTCCACAAGAGAGGTGTTTTCTGCGCTCAATCTGTCCGGTTTTTCGCTGTTCTCTTCTATAGTTGCCGGAGAAATATTGTCATCAAAGACAAGCCCGGGAGACAAACAGGATAAATCCGGCAGTTTTCTGGTCATCATGGAGATTATGAGCTTATCCGGAACACTCGGTTCCTTTTGAGTCGGCACACCGATGGCGCAAGACTTAGACCAGGCGCTCTCGTTGTCCCAGGAGTCCCAGGCGGAAACCCAGTATTTATAGGTTACTCCCTTCTTTATGTTTGCATCAAAATAGATCATGTCCGGAGCCAACGGCTCATTAGTCTTCAGGAAAAGATGTTTAGCGCCGAACAGCTTCCCATAGTCATATTGGCCGGAGTCGAGGCCGAAAAATCCGGCGCTTCGAGCTGCCTGCGGTCCGTCCTCCAAGAGTTCGGGCGGAACAGTATCAGGCAAAGTTCCCTCCTTGCCGCCTTCCTTCTTTTTAGGATTTTTAAAACGGAAGTTTGCCAAAGGCACCGGCTCGCTGTATGCTCCCGTTCCGACCGCTTCGGCGCGGTAGAGCGTAAATCGAACCGTGTCCGGAGATTCATTGAAGATTGGAATAACAATGCCCTCTTTGCGTTTGTTCTTAGCTATGGATTTTTGAATGGCTTTGCCCAGAGCATCGTCGGAAACGACAGGCGCATCTTTGCCGGCGAGAACCGGAGAGGAGGCAGTGGGCGCATCGGGAGGCGTCACTTTTTCCACCCGGATGTCGATAGGATCACAGCATTCACTTCGTCTTCCGAAGATATCAATTGAGTACAAACGGTATTGAGCCTTCTTCCCGTTCGCCAGTTTTTCCTGATACATTACCGGCGTCTCGAAAAACACACCCGTTTCGTCAAGAACTTCGGTAATGACAATCGGCTTTTCATGGATGGGAACAAAATCGGATTCTCCCTCGAGCTTGCGTTCGATGAAGTAGCCGCTGATGATTTTTCCTTCCGCCTCATTGGCGGGTTTTCTCCAGCGCAGGAAAACTTTGCCGTCCAGCCCGTATCCCAGGAAGCCTTCCGGCTTCGTCAGAGGAAGTTCTTTGCCCCAATACAGCTTCACACTGGCGCTTTGTCCTCCGGGAGATTCAATTGTGTAAATAATCTGTTCGCCGTTTGAGAGTTTCTTCCCGGAGAGATCGTCCCGGAAAAGAAAACCGGCCTCCTCAGCGAATTCGTCGTCGACAAAAGCCAAGGTGGAAATCTGTTGACGGGCTCCGAGAGTCGTAGCGGCCGCATCGTAGAGCTTATTTTCTCCTTCCGTACCCGGCTCACCTAAGTTCCGGATACCGCTCGGAAGCTCCGATTGACGTACCGAATATTGCTCCCAGAGCCGTGAACGGATTGATCCCGCTTCATATCTTCCGTTTTCCGGAAGGTTCATAATCTGAACAGGTGAATTCAGCCCGCGATCGGACTCGGGCATTTTTTGATCCACTCCGTCGGGAATTGTAATCTGCGCCTGCTTCATGAGAAGAAAGTCTGTTTCTCCTCCCATATGGACGACCTCTTGAAGCATAGGGCGCGTCTGATACATCTTGTCATGGAAGGTCGCTTCATCCATTCCCAGAATCGACCGGTCTTCCTCAGTATATTCAGCCGCCTGGTAGATTTGGGAGATATTTTCCGCCTGCGGGTGTTGGAAATTCTGCGCAAGAACCGTTTGCGCAGCCGCCAGCTTCTCGGCAATCAGCTCCTTTTCATCTCCAATCTGTCTGTAAACGCGATAACCCGTTTCAGGGAGCCAATCCGCCTCCGGAATCATGTGAATCAGTGATTCTCCCGGATTCTGCCAGATGCCCTTCATATTGATTGAAGAGGGCATGCGCTCCCATTCTCCGTATTCCGCAATTTTCAGGAGATCGCTTACTTTGGTGTCTAATTTTTCAAAGATATTTTGCTGGTGATTATAAGATTTGCGTGCCTGGTCGGGTTCTTCCGGACGACTGAAGTCAATGGATTCTGCCGCACTATCAAGCCTTTCTGCTCCCTCGGATTTGGGAAGCGGATCTCTTTCCTGCAACGGTGCGGGCTCCGGCATATAGGGCTTCAAGTCATCTTCAGGGCCCGGAGACTTTTCTTTGACAGGCTGTTCAATGGGCGAAGAGCGAAGTGTCACCAGATCCCCCATGGGCGGATCATCTTCTTTCGTTCGTTCTTCCAACTGCCTGCCAATCTCTCTGAGATTGTTAAGAGCATAGCGCGAGTCAACGATATCTACGAGACTATCCGCGGCAAGCAATTCCGCAGCAATATCGGGACTGTGAAGAAAGTCTTCAATGTCCGGGCTTTGGCTGTAGAGCAATTCATTGAGTGTCTGCGGTCTTTCATCTTCTTTTGAGCCGAGAACGTACTCGCGATCAGGGAGGTAATCAAATCCGCTCTGATTCAGGTTCAAACCTCCGAAGTCTATGACTCCGGAAACAAGAAGGCTTCCCACGATAACAACAAGCGCGATTCCGGATGCAATCAATGAGCTCCGAATCGGATGATTTCTGAATTGGCCGACCAGCCGGTTTTTCAGGGAAATAAGTCGCTTCATTTCTTACCTCCAAAATATTTTATTTTCCTTAATTATAAATGCTTTTAAATCATGTTTTTATTATAAACACCGAGGTTTGTTTTAGCAATCTTAAGTTTCGGCAGATTATGTAACAATAAACGGAAATCTCGGCTTTATGCCCGGGGAGAAAAAAATATCAAATTATTTAAAATTTTGTCTTGACATACATAGTTGGTCGTGATAAGGTTACGCTGTAACCTGAATATGGTTACAGCGTAACTCAGATTCTATGTAGTTAAAGAAATAACGAACAGGCGACGAATAGACGTCTGTTTGTTGTCACCGCAAAATGCTGCTACTAAATAATGGAAAAGAGAACCTGATGACAAACAAAGACTTGAGAAACCTGAATCGCAAAGATTTGCTGCAAATGCTTATTGAGCAAAGTCAGGAGGTCCAGGAACTTCGAAAAAAACTTGCTGCTACGGAGGCGGCACTGGAAGATAAAACAATTGCCATTGATAACGCCGGCTCTATTGCCGACGCCGCATTACAACTCAATGACATTTTTCAGGTGTCCCAGGACGCCTGCCGGTTGTATATGGATAATGTTCGTCAGTTGTGCGACCGTCAAAAAGAAAAATGCGCCCGGATGGAAGAGGAGAGCCGGGCGAAAGCGAAAAGCATTGTTGAAGAAGCGGAAAAGCAGAAGCTTGAAATGGAACGGGAAACAAAAGCCAATTGTGCCAGGATGAAGAGGGAAGCCAGAGAGCAATCTCAGGAACATTGGGACGAGGTTTCATACAGGCTGGAGAAATTTATCGAGGAACGTGATGCATTGCGCGAACTGCTTTCAATCGTGCCGTCATTAAAACATCGGGAATAGAAAAAGCCATGCGGAGGAAAGAGAAAAAATCGATACCGACGATTCCGGAGCTTCAGACGGAGCTGAATCGGGTACGTTACATAGAGCGCTATCGCTCTATGCTTCGCAGTACAATTTACACCTTAATAACGGTAGCCGCTATTGCAATTTTAGTGTCAACACTATGGATTCCCGTTCTCCAAGTCTACGGCGCTTCCATGTCGCCGGTTCTGCAAGACGGCGATATTATCGTATCAGTAAAAAAAGCGGGATTTAAGCCCGGTGATATCATCTCATTTTATTACAACAACAAAATATTGGTGAAGCGAGTGATTGCTCAGCCCGGTGACTGGGTGGATATCGACCAGGATGGGAATGTCTATGTTAACGGCACTCTCTTGGAAGAGCCGTATCTTGATGAAAAAGCCCTTGGAGATTGCAATATAGAGCTGCCTTATCAGGTGCCCGACGGCAGGTTCTTTGTGATGGGTGATCACAGGTCAACATCGGCAGACTCCCGGAATACTGCAGTGGGTTGTGTTGCACAGGAACAAGTTGTAGGGAAAATCGTATTTCGTGTCTGGCCGGTAAGCTGGTTCGGCACAATATCGCACGGAGGGAGGACAATAGATGCAAAATGAATTGCTGCCGAAAGCGGAACGGTACATAAAAAGACGAAAACAATTTAAGCTGTGGCAAATAATAGTTGGAGTGCTGGCTTGTGTTGTGCTGCTCTATACGACCTTCGCGTTGATTCTTCCTGCAATAACTATGGAACAGACTACATACTGCGGCATGGAAGAGCATTCTCATGGAACGGAATGCTTTGAAAAGCGCCTGATCTGCGGGCATGTCGAAGATACGGAAGCAGAATCTCTTGAAACTTCAGAGTTCTTGGAAACCAATCATGTCCACACGGATGAATGTTATGAGGAGCGGCAGGTCCTGATTTGTGAGGCGGCGGAGACACCCGGACACATTCATGATGAAAGCTGCATTCAGACGGAGCAAGTCCTCGTATGTACGGAAGAACACGAACATACGGAAGATTGCTACCGACTGACTGAAACTTATATATGCAACCTGAATGAAGGCGAGGGCGGGCACACCCATGGACCGGAGTGTTACGAAACACAGAAAGTTTTGATTTGTGATCTTACGGAGAATGAGAAGGATTCGAAAACCTCACCGGAAACCCGCACACTTCCGCCGGATAATCCGGAAGTTCATGTACATACGGATGCCTGTTATGAGACAGTCCTCATTTGTGAAAAACCGGAACATAAGCATACATTGGCTTGTTTTTCAAATCCGGAGGCGGATTTGGAAAGCCGGAATGTATGGGAAAGGACGGTGGCGGATGCGGAGCTGACCGGAGTATGGGCAGACGATATAGTTGCCATTGCCCAAAGCCAGCTCGGCTATGAGGAGAGCAAAGCAAACTACATTGTTATGGACGATGGTGAAACCGTCAAAGGTTATACCCGCTACGGAGCTTGGTACGGCAATCCTTATGACGACTGGTGCGCAATGTTTGTTTCTTTCTGTCTGAACTATGCGCATATCCCGGAGACGGCCGTTCCTTATGAAGCATCTTGCAACAATTGGATAAAAACCCTTTCAACATCTGATCGGAACATTTATCGCAGCACAGATGAGTATACTCCTGCAAAGGGAGATATAGTTTTCTTTGATAACGACGGCGACGGCATTTCCGATCATGCAGGTATAGTTGCGGAATTCATTTTTAAAAAAGAACGAATAAAAACAATTGAAGGAAATTCCTCAAATAAAGTCAAGTATGCGACATATGCAACAGATGATAACAGAATCTGCGGATATGGCGCATTACCGGAAAGGGAAAGTCTGACTGGTATTGGGATTGCCGAAACTGTTGAGATTATTGAGACTACAAAGACTGCAGTCATCTATACCGACGGAAGTTATAAAACTCTGTCGGAGGATGAAACGGTTATTACTCTCACCGGCATTATCCCTCAGGAGGCGGACGTACGTGCGTTCCCGGTAACGGTTGAAACAGAGCAACAGGTTCTTTGCGCTTATGATATTTCCATTGTTATGCCTGACGGTTCTTTTTACGAGCCGGCAGAGGGCGAAAAGATCAGTGTTGCTATACGGGCTCCGGGGCTGAGTAATGATGAAGCACCGTTGAATGCGACAGCATATTATATACCTGAAGACAGCGCACCGGTTCCGATGGACACTTCTATTCAGGAAGACGGCGCCGTTTGCTTTGAAGCAGGGCATTTCTCTGTTTATGCGCTCATGAGAGGGACGATGCCGGAAGTCTACTTAAACGGAGCAACAGGCAATGATAACAATGCCGGTACACAGGCCGCACCTGTGAAAAGTTTTGAGCAAGCATTATCACTGGTGGCTGAAAACGGAACAATTTACGTTTCCGGAACCGTGACAGTCAGCAGCGGGAAAAACTGGAGCATCGAGGTTGCCGGCGTAAAAATGCAGCGGGCGGCAGGCTTTACCGGGCCGCTGGTTTCCGTGACAAGCGGCGGTTCTCTAACCCTGTCCGACTTGACAATGAATGGCAACAGCGGTCAACTGAATCCGCTTCTTATCAACAATAACTCCTCCTATTCAACCGCTTATGCCGCAAACTTTGCGAAAGCACCGCTGATTGTTGTAAACAGCGGCGGTTCCCTGACCGTTACAGACGGTACTGTCCTGGAATACAATTCCAATAAACCGAATACCGATGCAAACGGCGCATTTCAGGAAAACGGTTATATCGGCTTAGGCGGTGCGGTATATTGCAAGGGAACTATGACCATGACCGGCGGCCTGATTCAACACTGCGAAGCACAATCAGGCGGCGGTATCTATGTAGAAAACGGCAGCTTTCATCTAAGCGGCGGCACAATTGACCACAATTATGCCCGGAATATCTTAGCTTACAGTTCAACGGCGGCCACCTATCGCAAAAATGCAGGCGGCGGTGTGTATATAGGTAATAATTCCGACATGATTATGTCCGGAGGCACAGTCTCCAATAACCAATCTTCCCGTGAGGGCGGCGGGATTTCATTGGGGTGGCTGAATCGGGCTCCCGGCGGCGCAATCTACAGCTATACTACCTCCTTTACCATGACGGGCGGCACTTTTACCGGAAACAAGGCCCTTTCTACCGGCGGCGGATTAAATGTTACGGCAGGACGGGAGGCAACAGTCTCTGCCGGATATTTTACCGGCAACAGTGCTTATGGATATGATTCTCAGGGCAACGCTCATTACGGTGCCTTTAGAGTATTCAGCGGAGGCGGCATTTATGTAGATGCCGCTCAGTGGAACGGTTCCGGCAATTATGCCGGCGTCCCCGGAAAGTTGGTTCTGCATCGCGCGGTAATAACGGAAAACCATTCCGACTACCAAGGCGGAGGTATTGCTGCGTGTCCTACCGGTGTCTCCCATGTAAACCAAAATCTCAATATCGGCAACGGAACGGCAATTTATAATAACAGCGCCGATCCCGCGCTGGTGGGTTCCGATACTGAAATCGGCATTCAAGACAAAGAATCAAGCGATATTGTTACTGATGAAGTCCTGGGCGGAGGCGCCTATAATTGGTCGATAAGCACATACAACGGATATACAAATTATGGCAATGACCTGACTGACAGCAGTCCTGAAATTGTGACAGCCAAAAGTCTGGCGACCGTTTGGATTACCGGCAATCACGGTTATCTGGGCGGCGGTATCGGAAATAACGGTGTCATTGAAGTCGGCGGTGAAACGGAGGACGATTTCACTTCAATAACTATCACCAAGGAGTGGGGAGATCAGTACGCGGACCATCCTGCCTATATCACCGTACAAATCTTACAAAACGGGCACCCTTACGGTGATCCGATTAAAATCTATAAAACGACAGATGAAGAGGGCCGGGAAGTCTGGCCGACCTATTATGTGGACGGCTTGCCTGCCGGAACTGCCTTAGACCCTTACATTTACACCGTTGAAGAAGTACCGATAACCGGTTATGACAGTGTGGTGACGCAGGATGGTAACAACTTCACTATTACCAATACCAGAACAGGCTTCCGGGTTATGAAAAAGTGGTCCGGCGATACAGTTGCGGATCGGCCGGAAACAATTGATGTTCAACTTCTTCAGAACAATATACCTTACGGAGAGCCGCAGCAACTGACACAGGCAAACGGCTGGTTCTATATCTGGACGAACTTGCCTGAGAAAGATGATAATGAAGCTCCCTATACATACACTGTACAGGAGATTAATGTCCCTGCCGGTTACTACATTTCAGGCAACGAATACGTGGATGAAAGCGGAATGTGGGAAATCACAAACACAAAGATTGAGACGACTGCCGTTTCCGCAGAAAAACGTTGGGCGGAAGGCACCCCTCCTGCGGACAGTATCACGCTTCAACTCAAGGCGGACGGACAAGATTACGGCGCCCCGGTTGTTTTGAATAATGCGAACAATTGGTTCTATCGTTGGGATAATCTCCCGAAGTATACTGCCGAAAATGCACCCGACGGAACACCGATTGCCTATACGGTAGTCGAAATCAGCCCTTCCGGCTATCTGGTAAATATAGAACAGGCCGACCCGGGCCAAGCAGGCCCCGGATGGACCCCGGTTACCGCTTTGGAAAACGGAAAGGAATACTTGATGGTAACCTCAGAGGGCGGACTGGCCGGCTCAGGCTCCTATGGTCTGCAATGGATGGATGTAAGCAATGTGATAAATAACTCCGGCGCATCACCTGATCCGGTTGCTTTATGGACGTATAACAGTGCCGGTTCAACGTTGAAAAACGGAGATGATAAATATCTCGTACTTGGGGATTTATCCGGCAGTTATGTTTTCTTTACAAACCCTGCAAGCAGGCAGGTTAGTCTTGCTAACGGACGGTTGTCGGCAACCGGCGGAGGCTATACAAGGTATTTTACAGGAAATTTTGACCAGTATAGCTACGGCACTACGTCCACCTATTCATCTCAGGCGATACTTTTTACATTTTATACACAGACAAATAATACCGCAAACTGGGGTAATATCCATTTTATTGTGACTAACGATACTATGCCAAGTTCCATAGAAGTCCGCTTCAGCAAATATTCCGTGAGCGGCGACGGAGGGGAACTCGTTCTGATTGCCGGAGCGGACCTGGCTCTCTACATTCAGGAAGAAGCCGAAACGCTCATTCCGGGTACAAGTGTAACAGGAACCCTTGTTAATCAATGGACATCCGGCGGTGTCGGCCAAGACGAGAGTATCCATATAGAAGACTTGGTGCAGGGTACCTATTATCTGGTAGAAACAGCAGTGCCGGAAGGACATTTGGGTCTTGCCGGACCGATCATATTTACAGTAGATCCTGCAAATGATCAGGTGATTATATTACAGTATCCCGGATATTCAAGTATGGAGGGTTCCGACTTGTTTGAAGAGGGCAGCGCGGAACTTCCGATATATAATTCCGCAACATATGTCATTCCGGAGACCGGAGGACCCGGCACTATCGCGTATATTGCAGGAGGCATCTTGCTGACGGGCTCAGCAATCCTTCTGTTATATATAAATAAAAAACGCAGGAGGCTTTTACGCCCTCCAAATACGTAATAGTTACACAAAGTTCAGCAGTTAACGAGATTTGAAAAAATAAAAAGAGAGGAATCAAGACAAATGGAACATATGAAGAAACTTGCCGGGCTGTTACTGGCGTTAACCATGATAACGGGACTGCTCACTACTGCTTTTGCGGCAACGGTCACGGTGCCTGACGAAGGCATCCTGCAGGGTCACACTTTCACCGCCTATCAGATTTTTTCCGGCCGTGAAGAAAGCGGCGTTCTGTCCGACATTGACTGGGGTGACGGTATTGACAGCGCTGCTTTTTTGACAGCTCTGAAAGGGATTGCGGAGTCTCCTTTTGCGGCCTGTACGAGTGCTGCCGATGTTGCGGCGGTGCTTGCTGAGAACAACACCGATACCGCGCTTGCGAACCAAGTCGCCAAGTTGGCCGAGGATCATAAAACCGGCGGCGGCACTGCTTTGGTTCCCGGTGAAAACGACCTGGCCGGCGGTTATTATCTGATCGTGGATACCACAGCTGATGTTGGCGCAGGCGGCGCATATAACACCGCCCTGCTGCAGGTGGTTGGTGATATCAATATCACGGTAAAGACTGATGCTCCCTCCGTGGAGAAAAAAGTTCTGGAAGACGATAAGTACGATACGGATGGCGGCTACGGCACCGGCTACAACGACGTTGCCGACTACTGTATGGGCGAAACAGTTTATTTCCATCTGATCGGTTCCGTGCCAGATATGAGCCGCTATGATACTTATAAGTATATCTTCCATGACACATTGTCCTCAGGCCTGACCCCTCCTGCGATAGGAGATATCATAGTTTACTTATCCGACGATAAAATTCTTGATATTAACGACGCAGTTATTCATCCTAAAGTCCCTGCGCCGGATTTTGTTGTTCAAGTTGACGGACAGACAATTACTGTTTCATCCGACGATATCAAAGCTGTTAACGGAATAGCCCAAGGCATGTACATTATTGTTGAATATACCGCAGTTCTGAATCAGAATGCCGTAGTCGGGCTGGACGGCAATCCTAATACGGTTTATCTGGAATACTCCAATAAACCCGATCAGTCCGGAGCCGGTGACACTAACAATACCGGCGAAACGCCCGAAGATAAGGTCATCGTCTTCACATATGAGTTGGATACCACCAAGGTGGACGGTCAAAACACCGAAACTAAACTGGAAAGTGCCAAGTTTGTTTTGTTGGACGGTGCAGCGGAGCCAACCAAGGTTGCAACAATCACTAGTGGCAAGTTTGACGGTTGGCAGAACATTCCCGAACCAGGTATGAGCGGCGAAATCACCTGGCCCGAGACATCTATTCTGACCTCTGATGCCAACGGCTTGTTCTCGGTTACAGGTCTTGACGACGGCGTTTACAAGCTGCGTGAGATACAGGCTCCCGCCGGCTACAACCTGTTAACTGATGATGCCGTTGTAACTGTAAGTGCTACCACGACCAACGGACAAAACTGGACAAACGGCCAGGCCGGCAGTGCACTGACCGGGTTGGCAGTTCACGTTAAAATCGGCGAAGGCGATTCTGTACCCGGCACCGGTAATACAAGCACCGGTGTTGCCGGAATTACCATTGCCAACAACTCCGGCTCTATCCTGCCCGAAACCGGCGGCATCGGCACTACCATCTTTTATGTGCTCGGCTCTGTCCTCATTATAGCTGCCGTTGTGTTTCTGGTAACCGGGAAACGTATGAGTCGTGATAAAGAGTAAGTACTGCTCCATTGCGTAAACGCAGTTATTCTGTTGTAATCGGGGAGACGCTCCTCTCCCCGGCTTACAACAGTAAGGAGAACCCTGCATGAAGAAAAAAGCAAGTAAATTCATAACAATATTTTTAATTCTGGCGCTTTTGGCAGGGCTGTCTTTACTGTTGTATCCTTCTGTCAGCGACTATTGGAATTCGCTTCACCAGTCCCGAGCTATTGCTTCCTATGTTATGGAAGTGGCTGAGATTGACGACAGCACCTATGAACAGCTATGGGTGTCCGCACAAGCTTATAATCAAACGCTGGTCGGCAAGACGAGTCGCTATCAGATTACTGAAGAAGAGCGGTTGGAGTACCAAAAAATGTTGGACGTTACCGGCAACGGCATTATCGGCTATATCGAGATTCCCGCCATTGAGTGTGTTCTGCCTATTTATCACGGCACAAATGAAGCTGTTTTGCAGATTGCGCTCGGTCATATCGAAGGAACGTCCCTTCCCGTCGGCGGCGAAAGCACTCATTGTGCTATTTCCGGTCATCGGGGGCTTCCGTCCGCCAAGCTGTTTTCCGATTTGGATAAGCTTGTGATTGGCGACAACTTCATTATCAGTGTTTTGGACGAGACTCTGACTTATGAAGTGGATCAAATACGTATCGTCCTGCCGAATGAATTGGACGGTTTGAAGATTGAAGAAGAAAAGGATTATTTCACCTTGATAACGTGTACTCCTTACGGTATCAATACTCATCGGATACTGGTACGCGGGCACCGGGTTGAAAATCAAGCAGAAGAAAAAATAGTTCGGGTGATGGCGGACGCCATTCAAATTGAGCCGCTGCTGGTAGCACCAGTCATAGCGATTCCCATGCTGTTGATACTCTTGATTTTATTATTGCTGCCGAAGAGGCCTCAAAAAAATGGAGGTAACTTTGATGAAATTGTATAAACGCAGACGACCGGGCGCAGTTATATTGTGCCTGCTGATGATAATAATGTTGTTTCCTGTGACAGCCTTTGCCGCAGATAATATTGACCTGAATCGGGATGTAAGTCTGACCATTATCTGTCAAAATGACGGAACACTTCTGTCGGGAGCAGAGTTTGACATTTATCAGGTTGCAACGGTGAACGAGCACGTTGAGTTGACTCCTATCGAATCGTTTATCCGATTCAACGCAGATATCCAAAGTAAAAACGGCCAGACATGGAGGACGTTGTCTTCGACTCTGGAAAGCTATGTGCTTAATAATAATATTACCCCTGCAAGCAGCGGAAAAACCGATGCGGGGGGAATTGTATCTTTCCCTGCCGACGAGAAAAAGTTGACGCCGGGATTATATCTGGTACTGGGGCATCTTCACCGCCAGAACGGTTACATCTACGATGCGTTGCCCTTTATGGTCATGTTGCCCTCTCAGGATAGGGAAACAGGTGAGTGGCTTTATGATGTGACGGTCAGTGCCAAGTATGATTTTGAACCTGACTCGAACGATACTATTACCCGAAAGGTTCTTAAGGTATGGAAGGATAAGGGCTACGAAAAGCAGCGTCCGAAAGAAATCACCGTTCAACTTCTTCGTGACGGAAAGATTTTTGACACTGTAATCTTGAACGCTGAAAACAATTGGCGATACGCATGGACGGATTTGGATAGCAAATACAAATGGACGGTGGCGGAAAAGGAGCCGGAGAATTATACCGTGAAAGTGGTTCGTGAGGGCGTAACCTTTATAATAACGAACACATACAACGGAGAGACTTCTGAAACCCCTACTACTCCGGATGAGCCTGTTTTACCCCGGACCGGACAACTTTGGTGGCCGGTGCCTGTCTTGCTGAGTGCGGGACTTCTGTTTATTGTGATTGGCCTGATTCGTAAAAGAGGTGGCATGGATGAAGAGTAAGAGCAAATGGCTGATTTTCATCGGTTTGTTTCTGATTGTGTCAGCCCTTTTCCTGGCAGCCTATAATCTGCGTGAGGATACGCAGGCAAAAAAATCCGCCGCGGAAGCTGCTGTTCATCTTAAAGACATGCTGCCGATGGCGGATAAAGCGGAAGAACCGATGCAACAGGAGCAAATCCTATTAAGTACGGAAGTTGAAATCCCCGATTATATTCTGAACCCCGATATGGAAATGCCTGTGAAAACCGTTGACGGTCAGGATTACATAGGTTTATTGACAATTCCGGATTTGGGAATGGAATTGCCAGTCATCAGCAAGTGGAGTTATCCCCGTCTGAAAATCGCTCCCTGCCGTTATCAAGGCTCCGCCTATAAAAACGACCTTATTATAGCCGCGCATAATTACAATTCTCATTTCAGCAGATTAAAAAGTCTATATATAGGGGCCGCCGTGACATTCACGGATATGGATGGGAATGTGTTCAATTATGAAGTAGTGGAATTAGACACCCTCGGCTCCACAGATATCGAAGAGATGGCGAATGGTGATTGGGATCTGACACTGTTCACATGTACCCCCGGCAGTCGGAGCCGGACAACTGTGCGATGTGAGCTGGTTGAGAAATAACACAAGATTGCCCGCTACGAAGAACGGATTAAGAACGTTAAAACGGAAAACAAAAATATCCTAAGCCAGGCCCGGAATGTCCCCCACTCCTTCCAGTACAAGATTCGGCCCGTAGCCAAAGGTTTTCAGGGTTTCCCTTGTGGAAATGCCCGACAGAACCAGAATTGTGGACATGCCGCTTTCCAGTCCCGAAACAATATCGGTATCCATCCTGTCGCCTATCATCACGGCTTCTGCCGAGTGACAGCCCAGAATGCGAAGTCCGGTACGCATCATAAGCGGATTGGGTTTGCCGCAGAAATATGCCTGAGTTCCGGTGGCCATTTCAATGGGTGAAACCAGGGCGCGGCAGGCGGGAGCGATTCCGTTTTCGATGGGACCTGAAATGTCCGAGTTGGCACCGATAAGCTTTGCGCCCCTCATAACCAGATTGGTTGCCTTTGTAAGGGTGTCAAGGGAGTAGGATTTCCCTTCACCCACAATAACGTAATCCGGGTCAATGTCGTTCATTGAAACTCCCACATCATATAATGCATTGAGAAGGCCGGCACCTCCTATTACATAAGCGGTGCAGCCCGGGGCCTGGTCCTTGATAAAGGCCGCTGTCGCCAGAGCACTGGTGTAAAAATGCTCTTCCGGAATGTCCAGCCCCATTCTTGCCAGTTTGTTCTGAAGTTCTCTGCGGGTCAGACTGCTGTTATTGGTCAAAAAAAGATAATCTTTTTTCTCGGCGTAAAGCCATTCGATAAACTCATGAACTCCCGGAAGGATTCTGTTGCCCTTATAGATAACACCGTCCATGTCGCAGATAAAGCCTTTTTTTTCTTTAAAATTTATTGTCATACATACCTCCGTGTATATTAACCTCATTTATACTATTATATATCATTCTTGTGAAATTGAGGTCATAATGTTATAAATTAATTGTAAAAACTCTATGAAAAAGGATTGATAATTATGAGAATTGTCGTGAGTGCGTGTCTTTTGGGGGAAAACTGCAAATATAACGGAACGAACAACGCTAACAGGACAATCATAGAATATGTGAAAAACCATGAAGTAATCCCATTATGTCCGGAGATAATGGGAGGATTGCCTGTTCCCAGGGAGCCGGGGGAGATTGTTGACGGAGTTGTGCGTAGTGCAAACGGTCGCAGTATGGATAAGCAATACCGTACCGGTGCCGAGTGTGCCTTGGAGATTGCCAAGAAGCAAAAGGCAGATTTTGCAATCCTTATGTCGCGAAGTCCTTCCTGCGGAGTGAATCAGATTTATGACGGAACCTTTTCCGGCACGATGATTTCAGGGAAAGGAGTATTTGCAAGGATGCTTGATGAAGAGGGTATTGAGGTGATTGATTCAGAGGATATATATGAAACAAGGCGCATAATCATGCGGCCTTGGTGCAGCGCCGATGCACAGGAGCTCTACCGCTATGCAAAGAACCCTAATGTAGGGCCGGCGGCGGGCTGGGCTGTGCACGGCAGCGTGGAAGACAGTCTTTTAGTAATACGGGATATTTTGTCATCTCCGGAAACCTATGCTATTATTCTGAAGAAAACGGGACTTCCGATCGGAAACATCGACTTGATGACAGCAGAACGGTCGAAACTTGTTACAAATCAAAACGAATGCGAGCTGGGTTTCTGGATTGGAGAGCCGTACTGGGGTCAAGGACTTGTGAAAGAAGCGGCAAAAGAATTGCTGCGACACGCTTTCGAGGATCTGAAAATGCAAACGGTCTGGTGCGGCTATTATGAAGGCAACGAACGCTCTATGCGCCTTCAGCGGTCGCTGGGATTTGTATATCACAGCACAAGGGAAAATGAGCCGGTGCCAATGCTGGGTGAAGTCAGGACGGAGATAGTAAATGTTATGCAGGCATCTGTTTACCGGCAAAAATCAGAGCACTCTGCTGGTTGATTTACGCACTGTTCCGGTCCATTCCGGCAAAAAGAGTATTTTTGCAATACAAAAAAGAGCGCCTTTAAAACAAAAAAAGCATCTTTACAATAAAATAGAGTATATTTGCAATATAACGGAGCTATCGTATGCAGACATCAGATCAATTAGAATGCACAAAGGAAATAACGGAAAAGAAACACCGGGCGATTCTTGCCGCACTGACGGGAAACATAATCTGGGGGTTCAGTTTTCTGTTTACAAAGATGGCATTGCAGGTAATGCCGATGCCGTCGGTGATATTAAGCACCAGGTTTATCGTAGCTTTCATTATTCTGACGGTGCTGATATTGACAAAAAAGGCGAGCTTCAGCATAAAAGGAAAGAAACTCGGTCCGATTATAATTTTAAGTATTATAGAACCTCTTTGTTTTTTGTTTGAGGGCTATGGAGTTCTTTATACAAATGCAACATTTGCCGGGGTCGTGATGGCGGCATCTCCCATAGTATCCATTATATTTGCAGCCGTTTTCTTAAAGGAAATCCCGCGTATTGTGCAGTTGCTGTTTTGCTTGCTTCCGATTGCGGGAGTGATTATTATAACGATTGCCGGAAAAGAGCTTGGAATCGTTGCACCTATCGGAGTAATACTTCTTATCTGCAATTGTTTCGCAATCAGCGTATACAGGATAGTAAATAAGAAATCCGGCCAGGAATTTTCTGCATTTGAGAGAACCTATGCAGTGGTTGTAGTGGGCTTGGTGGCATTTACCACAATGGCCCTGGTACAGCTCAAGGGAAATATTCGCGGCTATATAGAGCCGCTTAAGGAACCGAAGTATTTATTTGCGCTGACAATGTTGAGCATTTTCTGCTCTATACTGGCGTATTTGTTGGCAAATTACGGCGCTGCGAGATTGAGCGTGGCGAAGATGGCCACAATTGGCACGATTCAGACAATATGTGCCACCTTTGCCGGAGTTGTAATACTGAAAGAGCCGATATCGTGGGCAATTCTGCTGGGGGCGGTTTTGATTATCTTCGGTGTGTGGCAGGTTACGCGCTTAGGCGAATAAACGCAAGGATTACGAAGGGCGCGCAGAGAGCATTGTGTAACAATTAGAAATGCCGGACACGAATGCTGCCATCTTTTGCTAGTTAATTATTCCCCGTAATTCTTAATAAACACCTTGAAAAACTCCACGCCTTCGGCCAGTGCGGTCAAGGTCACATTTTCATTAATTGCATGGCAGCTTGCATTCTGCTCATTTGACATTCTTATAGGTGCAAATCTAAACGCATTGTCAGTCAGTGCGCTGAAATGTCTGCAGTCGGTTCCGCCCATAATTACGTAAGGCGCAACACCCACATCCGGAAACTGCTTTTTGATGCACTTCTCCACATATGCATATTCAGGAGAATCGGTCAGGGAAATCGGAGACGGGTCTCTTTGCATCAGAATCTCGATTTCCAAGTCATGCTTTGCGGCATATTTTTTAATCACTGCCAAGGAATCCGCACATTTCTGGTGAGCGGAGGTTCTCAAATTGGCGACGAGGTACGGCTCTTTAGGAATAACGTTTGCAGCATCGGAGCCTTTCATCATTGTAAAACAGCAAGTAGTAGCCATTAAAGCTTCGCCAAACGGAGAGACTGCAGGCATAACAAGTTTAACCAAAGGCTCGAACAGCCACAGGTTTCCCAGCAAAAGCCGCATGCCGAACGGAAAGGCGGGCGCCATCTTGCCAAACATTTCTTTGATTTCAGGCCTGAGGGATTTGTTGAAAGGCCTTTTCTTTTCGATTTCATTTGCAAAAGCAAAAAGCCTGGCAGCGGGAGTATTGCGCGGAGGTGTGCTGCTATGACCGCCGGCGCCCTTTGCGATAATCTTCAGATCCATATAGCCCTTTTCCATGATGCCGATTACAGCATAAGGACGATCCATTCCCTTTACGGCTTCTTCGATAATCGCGCCGCCCTCATCAAGCACAAGTGCCAAGCGGATACCTTTTTCCCGAAGATAACGAACCGAGTTGGCGGCACCTTCGCCGCCGGTCTCCTCATTGATTGAATACTGAAGGTAAATATCACAGGGGGGTATGAAGCCTTCGCTGAGAAGTTCCTCCACAGCCTGCATTTGCACATACATAGTGCCCTTGCAATCCTGAGAGCCGCGTCCGTACAGGTTCCCGTCAACCACTTCTCCACTATAAGCCGGAACTGTCCAGCCGTCATCGCTGGCGGGAACCACATCCTGATGTCCCATAAAAAGAATCGGAAGCTTGGAAGAATCCTTGCCCGCCCAGCGATAAATAAGGGTTCCCTGCATAACAGTCTTTTCCAGATTCATATGAAGAAGAGGGAAATTATTCTCAAGCACTTCATGATACTTAAAAAATTCGGTTAAATCCTCGTTTTCCGCTTTGGAAACGGTAGGAATACGAATCATGTCACCGAGCTTTTTTGCGGCAGTGTCAATTGACTCAGGGGTCAGGTCCGGGGTAAAAGAAACACGCTCAGGCGCTTTATTCCCGAGGGTGCGTATTATGCATATTACAAGCAATGCGACGATAATTGCCAATACGGCAAGCAGAGCAAATAAAATGTATTTCATAATATTCTCCTGTTATTGTATATTTACGGCTTGCTGTTTTTCGGGTTTATTATGCCGCCTTGTCCGCATTCATTGCAGCCATTTCTTTCTCAATAGGATGGAAGAATGCGATTACCAGCATCAACGCTACAAGAATCATCGGTATCCATCCGAGCAGACTGTTGATAGTATTGATTGCAGCCGCCGGCTGGGTCGGAATTTCCGCATCAAAACCCGCAGCCGCAAGAGCACCGGTCATCAGAAGGTTCGCCCCGGCCTTTGCCAACTTGGTGATGAGATTGTCACCTGTGGAAACAAGAGCATCGATTCTGCGGCCGTTTTTCCATTCAATAAGATCGGCGATATTGTTTCTGTTGGTGTTGAAAAGAACGAATGCCAGAGTCATTGAAAAGCCGACGGTAACGGCATTTACATAAATCGCTCCGACAGAAAACGGGTTGATGACAAACCAAATTTTGCCGACGATTCCAATGACTGCGGCAAACATCATTGTTTTGCGCCGTCCAAGCTTCTTGTCAATCGGAATCGAGCCCAAAGAGGACATAATCGATACTACCAGATAGGCTGCCAAGATAGGCGTGGCAGCGGCAGAGGAGCCGAGCACATATGTTGCATAATAGTTGATGCAGCTCATAATAAGCAGGTTCAGGATTGCGTAGCAGATGATGTAAAACATGTTGATAACCCAGCTTTTGCAGCTGAATAATAGTTTAGTAACCTGAATTACACTGAGCTTGGAGTGGTCATCGGAAACCTGCTTCACACGCTCCTTTGTTGTGAAATAGTGGGTTAAGCTGCCGATTATGCACACCGCACCCATAACCATTGCAGCATAAAGGAATGCGTTCTTTCCGGGGTCTCCCTTTAAGATGTTTCCCTCGGTGTCAAGTCCGCCGAAGAGATTAAGCAGCGGATACAATGCAACCGCGCCGATTGCGGATCCTACGCACGCACCTAAATTTCTTGCAACATTGATTGCGCGCCTGTCGGAATCTCTGTTGGTAGCCAGACCGCCCATGCTGTTGTACGGAATTGCGGCAAATGTGTTGAACAGCTCGAACAGAAAGTAAATAATTACGGCGATAGCCAGCTTCAATCCGTATTTCACATTAAAGCAAGTGAACATCAGGACCGTTGTCACCGCCCAGGGGACAGCGCACCACAGGGCAAACGGCCTGCATGACTCGCCGTTTTTGAACTTGTGATTTACCGCCCAAAACCCAACCATCGGGTCGTTGACTGCATCCCATACGATGCCGAAGCCGGTAATAAGTCCGGCATGGGCAATTTTGATCCCCATGACATTTGTAAGGAAGAACAGATAGAAAAGATCTTTAAAGTTGAAAACAACATTGCTGGCCGTGGAAAACGTCGCAAAGCCGAATTTTTCCAGGAACTTGATTTTTGGAATGTCACTGCCGGAGTGGTTCATATGCATGCCTCTCTTTCCGTGATAGCTGTGAGTTTTTGTCTTAAAAGTGATTTGAAGGCTTCGCCCTCATCGTTCATAGGGCTGTGACCGGAATTTTCAAACCATATCAGCTCCTTTTCGGGAGCCTTGATTGTATTAAAGTAATCCTCCACAAGTTCTGCCGGTGTGTTTTGGTCGAACCTGCCGTGAAAAATAAAATAGGGGACCTCGAATTCCGGGCAAGACGCAGTCAGGTCGGTTGCTCCTACCTGCGGCCACATTTCCTTAAGGACGAAAACGTGCCCCCGTGCCAGCCCCCATAAATCGGCAATGCTGTATTCTCCTGAGAAAATCATCGGAATGACCATGGTGCTGAAATAGCTGCGCTTGGCTTTGTCTTGTGAGTAGCCGCCGTATTTCATCATTATTTTCCTTTGAACCATCATGCCGTCATAGCCGCCTTTGTAGCAACCGTTTACAGGCGGGCCGAGTTTTTCAAGGGCTTTTACCGACTTGGTGTCATTTGCCGCCCTTGCTTTTTCAATGGCAAAGTTATAACTGATTTCTTCATTTTTAGTTCCGTTTACAAACTGTCCGAAGCCCATATAAGCGGCGATGTGCTCAGGGTATCTGTACGCCAGCCATGTTCCCAGCAAAGAACCCCAGCTTCCGCCGACAATAAAAATCTTTTCCTTATTAAATCTTCGGCACAGATAGAGCACTAATTCGTGGGCATCGTCCGTTATCCGTTCTATTGTCAGGGTTTCCTTTTTAACGCCGTAGTAAGAGCCGCCGCTGCCGCGCTGGTCCCAGGTCGCAACTGTGAAGGTGTCCAAGAGGTCCTTGTGTTTGTTCATGAGTGTATGGCGGTTGCACACTCCCGGACCTCCATGCAGGAACAGCAATACGGGGTTGTTTTCATTTAGCGTCCGGATGCGGATTTTCTGCTTTACGCCTCCCAGCTCGATTTTGCATTTAACATCAATCATTTTTCTGTCCTGTTCAAGAATTGAATTTTAAAGTTTTTTCTTATATTATGTTATACGTCAACGGATTTATGAGCACAGTTTAACAGACTTGCCGAATAAAGTAAAACAATGCTTATCAAAACTGTTTTTTTGAAAAAATCCCCCAAAAAAGAGTTGACAATGTCAAACCGTGGTGATACTATATCAGAGCTGCCCCGCAAAAACGGGGCGTGCACATTGGCAACTGAATAGTATAAACCATCCCTGAAATTTCTTAAAAAATTTCAAAGATTGCGAATGCGTCTTAAACAAGACGCAGGCAGTAAAAAAGGATTAGCCAAGCAAAAACTTGAGCAGTCCGGTCAAACAACAACATATCGCCCCAAGGGGCCGATATATTTTTTTCACGAGAGTTTGATCCTGGCTCAGGATGAACG
>JBMNRD010000003.1:0-247789 GCA_050944475.1 Lachnospiraceae bacterium | reverse complement strand
AAACTAAATAACGCCTATGAAGAGTGCGCGAGGGACAAGCCCGACGACCGCACAGCAACCTGCCGGACGGCAAGGTGCTAAAGCTTGACCGATGGGCCGAACAATTATAAATACAGACCCGTCGGAAACGATGGGTCTTTTTGCGTTCTCTCTTCGGGCGGATTGTCTTGGCCGTTGTAATACGTATAACAAAAATAAGATATAGGGCACAAGGCATAGAGCGCAGACCGCAGGGCGTGATATGTATTACCGGGCAGGACAAACAAGATGCGCAGCCGACAATCGGCACGCAAGCCAAGCGGCAGAAAGGAGAACAAATGAACACAGAAGAAATGACCACGAAAAAGATGAGCGCTGAAACAATGTCCACAGAAGAAATTGATGCGGAAGCAAATATTAAAGAAGGAACCGGTGCCGGGCAAGTTAACTTGCCGGGAAGAGTATTTAAGTTGGGAGAACATTGTTGGAGAGTGTTGACGCATCACGGTTTAGATGTGGTGATGGTGGTCTCGGAGGATGGGAATTATCCGGGCGGAGAGTTGATATTCTTATTCAATGTCGATATTTGCAAGAACGAAATGTCTTGCAGTCGCCTCCAATGGTACGGCATTACCGGGCGGAGATTATTTGAAATCTTTGACGAAATCAAAAACGGACATGTTGAAAAAGGGTTTTTGCATTACAAGAGAATAAAGCCCGTGGATATGAGGGACGATGATGCGGCGGATGCAGCATTGTGGGGATATCTGCACAGAATCCCTGATGTGTGCAGACGATTGATGATTCAGGCGTATAAGGAGGAGAGGGGATTTGCTAAAGATAGCATTGCCGGGAAGATTTCGTTGCCGTGCTGCTGAAGAAAACGGTATTGTAGCGAATCTCCGGATTCATTTTTACAGAATCCATTTTCGATTAATATTGTGTCGGCAGATTAAAAACAGTGCAACCGAAAAGAGCAGCAACACCCCGAATGATAGTGACAAGGGAAGAGTGTTTGCTCCCATAATTGCGCCTTTGAGGATATCGGTCCCGTAAGTAAGCGGCAGACAAAACGAAACCGGTCGCAGAACAAAAGGTAAACTTGAAATCGGTATAAACAATCCGCAAAGGAATAGCATTGGAAAGCGGAAAAAATTTGAAAATGTCTGCGCTTCAAATACCTGTTTTGCCGATACCGCAATCAATAGCCCGGTTAATGCTGAAGTTGTGGCAATCATTATAACTGCAAGCAACAGCAATCCCCAGTTTACTGCACCAAGGTCGATAAAAAAGCTTGAGAAAATGACCGGGACAAATGCATTGAAAATGCCGAACAGAAGTGTTCCCGCAATTTTTGCAAGCACCATGACATTGAGGCTTATGGGTGCCAGTAGCAATCGGTCGAAGGATTTTCCACTTCGCTCAAAGGTAATTGTAACAGCGAGCATAGAGGTGGTACCAAACAAAACGCTCATCGAAATCAGACCGGGGAGCAATTCCAAGATGTTCCCGCCGGGAGAGCGAATAAGCTGCATCAGTGTCCATGAAAGGGGGAAAATAATGCCCCAGCTGATATTCGGAGGTTTGAGATAATAATTTTTTACATCTTTTTTTAAGATGTTCCAAAACGCAATCCGGCTTTTCATTGGCGGTTTCCTTTTTCCTTGTCTTTCCTCAGCACAGAAGATTCAATTCCGGTCAGCTTAACAAAGACATCTTCCAAGGAAGGATGCAATTCTCGCGCTTCATACACTTCAACCCCTTTATCATGAAAAAACTCCATAACAGGGAATAGAGGAATGCGCTGTTCAGATGCCATTACAAGAGAATTATCATGCCGGACTGAGACTTTGCTTCCCTTAAAACGGGTCTGAAGTTCAACGGGTAAACTCTTGATGTTTTTGTCAGTAACAAATCGGATAGAATGACCATGGGAAACACTTTCCATTAATTGGGGAACAGTGCCTGATGCAACAATCTGACCCTCCGCTATAAAAGCGACCCTGTCACAGATGCGCTCAGCTTCCTCAATATAATGGGTAGTAAGGAAGATGGTGGTTCCTTTCTTTTTCAGTTCCAATATCATATCGCGAATCTGCCCGGAGCTTTCCACATCAATTCCTGTTGTCGGTTCATCCAGGAATAAAACTTGAGGAGAATGGATGAGCGCCGCCGCAATTGTCAGCTTACGACGCATTCCTTTGGAATAGGCTTTAAACGGACGTTTGCCTGCATCCTTTAGTCTGAACTGCTCCAAAAGCTGACGGGCCTTTGGCTCTCGTTCCTTCTTACACATCCCATACAGTGCGGCACAAAAACAAAGATTATCAAACCCGTCCATCTCATTGTAAAGATTGCTTTCATCCGGAACAATCCCCATGATAGCCTGTGCCTTTTTCGTCTGTCTTCTTACATCTATGCCATCAACTGTAATCTCTCCGGCAGTCGGTCGGGACAAGCCGATGATCATATTGAGTGTGGATGTTTTTCCTGCTCCGTTCGGTCCTAAAAAACCGAATACTTCACCTTTTTCTATTTCAAAAGAAATGTTATCTACAGCGGTAAAGTTGCCATATGTCTTTTTAAGGTTTGAGACACTGACCATTCCCATGATCTTTATTCTCCCTTGCTGCGTTCTGCACCGTGGCAAAACTCCCTGACCTCGTCACTGCATTTGTCTTTTTTGGAACAATCTTGTTTTTCGTTGGCAGGGCAATCGTCGCGTTTTTCCGGCTGGCAGGCTTCCTGTTTAATGTCTGCCAAAGCTTTAATTTCCTTTGCCAGTTCATACAATACCGGACGCTCTACGGTATAGTGCATGAAATATCCGCGCTTTTCCCCAACAAGCAGGCCCGCTTCCCGCAACACTTTCAGATGCTGAGATATTGTTGCTTCAGTCAGCTTCAGCTCGTTCGCCAGTGCACGGACACAATAGTTATGCCGCAAGAGCAATTTCAAAATGTTCATGCGTGTTCCGTCAGCGATAGCTTTCAATATCTTTTTTTTATCCATGACAATTTCCCTCATAATTTGATTAGCCATTTACCTAATTAGATTATAGTGATTAACTTGATTAAGTCAATACCCAATTCGAATTATTAAAAGAAAAAACCCATGACTAAGGATTATATTATAACAATATCTTGTAATCGTTTTTTCTCAAAGGCTGTTTATAAGGCTTACATATTCATCATAGGTCTTTCTGGAGGCTTTGTTGATTCTTGTAATCCCGTAGCAGTGAGGCATCTCCGGCTCTATATGGATTTTATAGTCAACCCTGGCTTTTTCCAAGGCTTGCCGGTAGATAGGGGCTGCATAGACAAGGCTTTCTTTCTCGCCAAAATATAGAAAAACTTTTCCGGCCCCTCGGAAATCTCCGTGACCGGCATGGATGAGCCAGTGGTCCAGATCCTGTCCGCCTCTGTTTATTTGTCCATATGCTTTTATTAAGTTTACAGGGATAAAAGGGTCTATGCCCCTATAGGCTTCAAGACATTCTCTTTCAGCTTGGCTTGCCGGTACATGGCCGGGAGACAAACCGATGGTTAAGGCCGGCATTGGAAGTTTTTCCCGGTAATAATTATTCCAGGAAATCATAGTCATGGCTGCTGTTGCTCCTGCAGATAACCCCAGAACTGCTATTTTTTCATGACTATAATTATTAAGCATGGCTCTGTAAGATTCAAAAACCATATTGCAGGCTTCTTTTATAGGATGTTTAGTAGCAGGAGGGTAAAACGGGTAATAAATTTCTCCGTCTATTCGCTTTAAAAGTTTTTTGGCAAGCACAAGCTGTGACCGGCAATAGTCATAGACCCCGCCCCCTCCGCAAATATAGAGAACAGCTCTATTTGGGATTGGCCCTTTCTTTTTCATCCGCAAGCAGGGATAGATTCCTATATCCGTGTGGATTTTTACGTTTTCATAGTCTATCCACTTGTCATTTGGGATTTTAAAGATTTGTCTTTCGTTATGTTTTTTTGCATGGGCATAAATTGCATCCACCTTCTCAGCAGGCGGATGTAAATAATTAGCCAGCCACAAGCATCCCATAATAATTTTATTGCTTATTTTCATGAGTCACCTTATGTTTTAAATAAACTTCTGATAGAGATTTTTAAAACTGCGTTCTCCTTTTCAAAATTATCTGCCCATGCGCACAACTTTTCAAAAGAAACAGGGATGCTTATTTGTTCATTTAAATTAACCATATATTTTTAACCGCCGTTGATTAGTTTTATTTATGTTATTTAAAAAAGGATGCAAACCGGAGTTTACATCCTTTTTTAATATTTAATCTTGTATTTCTTTATTATCGATGGTGTTTCTGCCGGAACTGCACTCACCGTTGCACTTGCTTCCGCACTTGTTTGCATAAGGGCAAGTGATACAAGCTTTGCCACGCTTTTTCGCGTGAATGAAATACCATACGGTGCCTGCTACAACGGCAAACAAAATCAAAACAACGATAACATTTTCAATAATCAAAAATTCCGAACAAAGCATCTCAGCTCCTGTTAATGCCGAGAGCATATTCTTTTTTCATTTTTCTATTGGTATTTGCAATAAGGCCGATTACGACGGCTGCCATAGCAAGAACGGCAATAAGGCCGCCGATTGCGGCACCGAAATTAATAGGCCCGCCGGTAACAAGTGTCCCGATAGTGTAAACAAGATATGCGACAGTATAACCGGCAGCAAGCTGAAGGCCGATACCTGCCCAAACCCACTTTCCACTCTTCATTTCGGAATTCATAGCACCGATAGCCGCAAAGCAGGGAGGCGTGTAAAGGTTAAACATCAAGTAAGCAAGAGCCGCAACCTTGGTGATTGCCATAATACCTGCAACTTCCATACCCGCGCCTTCCATAAGAGCAAATTCTTCGGCGTCAATGAGATTTTCCAGCCCAACAAAAGTAACAGCAAGGGTGCCGACAACATTTTCCTTGGCAATGAGACCGGTGACTGCTGCCGCCGCAAGCTGCCAGGAAAGAACGCCGACAATCGGTACGAGCAGATAAGCAAAAGGTGCGGCAATTGAAGCAAGGATAGAGTGGTCGGCAGACTCGGCAACCCCGAAATTCCATGTAAAGGTTTGCATCAGTTGTACTGCCAGGTTGCAAAGAAGGATGATGGTGGCAGCTTTAACGATGAAAGCCCAGCCGCGGATGCACATAGACTTGAAAGCGCTCCAAAGCGAAGGAGCCTTGTATTCGGGGAGCTCTATGATAAAGAAGGATTTTCTTGCTTTGTGGCCGGTAATCTTATTAACAAGAAGCGCGCCAAGGAAAATAAGCAAAATGCCGGAAAAATACATCAAGGCACTAACCCAGCCGGCATCGTCAAAAAATGCGCCTGCAAAGAGAGCGATAATGGGGATTTTCGCTCCGCAAGGCATAAAGGGTGCAAGCATAGCGGTTGTTCTTCTTTCACGTTCATTACGGATAGTACGGCTCGCCATAATACCGGGCACCGCACAACCGATAGTTATAACAAAAGGAATGACAGATTTACCGGAAAGTCCGACTTTCTTGAAGATAGGGTCAAGCACAACGGCGACACGGGCCATATAACCGCAGTCCTCAAGCAAAGCGATAAGAAAATACATAACCATAATGAGAGGTAAAAAACCGACAACGGCGATCACGCCGCCGATAATGCCGTCAACAAGAATGGTAGAAAGAAGCGGGCTGGCATTTATAAGAAGTTCTCCTACCCAGCCTTGAAAGGCTTCCAACCAGCCTACGAGCAGATCGGCAACAGGGGTGCCTACCCAAACTTGAGAGATTTGGAACACCAGGAACATCACAGCCGCAAAAATCGGTATGCCAAGCCACTTGTTTGTAAGCACGGCATCGATTTTATCACTCAAGGTTTTGTCCTTAGTAAAGATCTTGCGGGTCTCAACCGCCTCTACAATTGTATTTATAAATTCAAAGCGCTCACGGTCAGCAGTTTCAACCGCCGCTTTATCGGTCAAATCAATGTCACCTTGAACATAAGGAGCATCTTGAGTGTCATTTGCGTGAACAACAGCCGCGTCAATTACAGCCTTCAGACCTTCTCCGGAAGTAGAGACAGTCTTAACAACAGGGCAGCCAAGCTTTTCAGACAAGGCATCCACATCGATAGTCGTTTCTCTTTTTTCATTGAGGTCACTCTTGTTCAGGGCTACAACTACGGGGATGCCAAGCTCAAGAAGTTGTGTTGTGAAGAAAAGGCTGCGGCTTAAATTGGTAGCATCCACGATATTAATGATAACATCAGGATTTTCTTTCCTTACATACGAACTGGTAATGCTCTCTTCACTTGTGAAGGGAGACATAGAGTATGCGCCGGGCAGGTCAACGGCAATCAGCTGTTCATCACCTGCATACGACCTCTTAATCGGGTATTCCTTTTTGTCTAAGGTAACGCCTGCCCAGTTCCCGACCTTTTCGTTACGGCCGGTCAAAGCATTGTACATTGTGGTCTTGCCCGAGTTCGGGTTACCTGTTAAAGCAATTCTCATTTTTGTTTCTCCTTTTAACTTTGTTAATTTATACGCCCCGAAAGGCGGAATTATAATTTAGTTAGCCGCTGCTAACTCATTATCAAAAAAATAAACTGTCCGCATTTGCAACGCTTTTGTTTTTACCATATCTAATCAGACTACAATGGAATCGGCTAACTGAGTGTCAATATTATAGCGTCCGTCTTTAACGGAAACCGTGCAGCCGCCTTTTCGATGAGCAACGACTGTAATTGCTTCACCGACATAACATCCAAGGGAAAATAAGAACGCGTTTAATTCTTCATCGCCTGTTTTGATTTGCCGGATAATGTATTCTTTACCCTCTATAGCATCTTTTAAAGTCATATTATCTAACATCGTGTTATTCCTTTGTGCCGGATGCGTAAAAACATATTTTATGACCGACATGCAAGCACATTCTAGGGCCGCTCCGTGGCAGGATTGCAAAGCACATCCGGTTAGCACTCGCTAACACACAGAGCAAATAAGTAGTTAGACGCAGCTAACTTACATTATTTATACTCTCATTTTTTACGTTTGTCAATAGAGTTTATAGTATTTTTTTCATTATTTGCCGCATCCGTAAAATCTTCTCTTTGATTTTTCATATTTTTTTTGTATCATAATAGTCGGCAAGTGAGCTGATAAGTTTTGAATTTTATTTTTCAGGAGTTTATTATGGCCTTAAGACCTTCCGGCGAGATGTATCTCGAGACGATTTATATTCTTTCCAAGACCAAATCATCGGTGCGCTCCGTTGACGTTGCAGAGTATATGAATTACTCAAAACCCAGTGTCAGCCGGGGCATCGGGATACTTAAAAAAGGACAATATATTACTGTTGATAGTGACGGATATATTTCCCTGACTGACAGCGGCCTTTCGGTTGCGAAAAAAATCTATGAGAAGCATACGGTTTTAACCGAGATTCTTATAATGCTCGGAGTCGATGAGAAAACGGCAGCAGAGGATGCTTGCAAAATCGAGCATGTTATCAGCGACAAATCTTTTCAATGCCTGAAAAAGCATGTGGAAGACAAACAGCCCGAGAAAGACCGAATTTGAAATTGCAACCGTTCCTGACTTGCTTTATTTCAACAGGAAGTGTTGACATAAAAGGCAAACATGAAGAGTATATTTGTAAAATGACCCCAATGATTTGCACAACCCCGCATCAGATGTTATAATCCTCCCAAACAACTTGAAAAACAAGAAAGAATAAGTGCCTGAACGGAAGTGAAAAGGCACTATAAGTTCAATGCAAAGGCATAAAGGCATTACCTGCACATGAGCAGCTGTTGAAAGAACTCCAAAGCAATGCCGAATACGGAAAACATCATAATTGATATTCCGCCTGATGTCAGATTTGTTTTAGATACCATCAGGACCGCCGGCTACGAGGCATATATTGTGGGCGGCTGCGTTCGTGATGCCATTCTGGGGCGAGTGCCGGAGGATTGGGACATCGCCACCTCGGCACTGCCGCATGCGGTAAAGAGTCTTTTTCGCAGCACCGTGGATACCGGCGTCCAACACGGTACGGTTATGGTGCTGCGGGGCGGCAAGGGCTACGAGGTGACCACATACCGTGTGGACGGGCAATACAAGGACGGCCGGCATCCGGAGAGCGTGGAATTTGTCCCCTCGCTTGAGGAGGACTTGAAGCGGAGGGACTTTACGGTAAATGCCTTTGCATATAGTCCGGAGCGGGGCATAATTGACCTGTTCGGCGGAATGAACGACCTGAAGGAGGGCGTCGTAAGGGCGGTGGGCGACCCGAGGCAGCGCTTTGAAGAGGATGCCCTGCGCATAATGAGGGCGATCAGGTTTGCGGCGCAGTTGTCCTTCAAATTGGAGAAAAAAACAGAAGAGTCAATTGCCGAATTCGCTTCAAAACTTGCCATGGTCAGCGCAGAGCGGATTAGGGTTGAATTTGAAAAGACCCTGTTTTCGGCTAACCCTAATTATGTAAACGAGTTCGCAAAGCTCGGTCTGGGACCGTATATAGTTTACGAGTTTGCAGATAGATGCTTTTGCAAGGATAAGGAAGCGTTGTATGGCAGAACGTGCGGAGATATACCGGCCGGCGCACAACTCGGCATACAACATGACACGTGTCCCGATACGCAGCTCGGTACGCAGCCCGTCATGCAACAAGATGCGCAATCCGCCGCGTGGACAGTCACATTTACTGAACAGGAGCGCAGGTATCTGCGGCTTGCTGTTTTTTTCATGGGGATAAAACCGGAGGAATGTCGCGTCCTCATGAGAAAAATGACTTTTGACAACCGCAGCAGAGACATTGTTTCAGGGATACTGGAAAATCAGGACATCCCTCTTGCAAGCGATATTATTCAGATAAAAAGGCAACTGAATACGCTGGGACCCGAGCTTCTCCGCCTGATAGCCGGGTTCAGGCAAATAACCGGAAAGGCACCTGCATCCGGAAATGCAGATACGGAACCCGCGCAGGAAATATCGGATGTCTTAGATGCTATATCAATGGTTCTGGAAGGCGGCGAAGCCTATAGTGTTTCCATGCTGAGCATCAGCGGGGCGGATCTTATCGAAATAGGCGTGCCGCAAGGCCCGCAGGTGGGAAAGATCCTTGAAGACATCCTTAATAAAGTAATAATAAACCCGCAGCTTAACAAAAAGGATATCCTTATGGAGTTTGCCGGGTCCATGGCGGCCGGGCTAAAAGTATAGAAAAAAAAGAAAAACATTCATGGGAGAACGATATGGATAGCGACAGTACATACAAACAATGGTTGAACACCCCGGGAATTGACGAGGAAACCCGGAATGAATTGCTTGCAATCGCAGGTGACGAGAACGAGATAACCGACAGGTTTTTCCGCAATCTGGAATTCGGAACGGCGGGCCTTCGGGGAATCATGGGAGCGGGCACCAACCGCATGAACCGATACACCGTGGCAAGGGCCACAAAAGGTCTGGCCGATTACATAATCAGCCGGGAAGAGGGCAAAAGAGGAGTTGCCATCGCTTTTGATTCGAGGAAAATGTCCCGGGAATTTGCCGGTGTTGCGGCGGCGGTGCTGAATGCCCGGGGAATCACCACTTACGTATTTGATGCACTTCGCCCGACTCCGCAGCTGTCATTTGCCATAAGAAGTCTCAACTGTGTGTCGGGCATTAACATTACCGCCAGCCACAATGAGGCAAAGTACAACGGCTATAAGGTCTACTGGGAGGACGGCGCTCAGGTCACGTCGCCCCATGATGTGGGAATCATGGAGTGTGTGAACGCTGTCACGGACTTTACCGATATTCCGCAGATGGACAGGGAGGAGGCGGAGAGAAAGGGGCTGCATATTACGCTCGGCAAAGAGATGGATGAGGCCTATACCCTCGCGATATTGGATCAGATCCGCGAGGAAGACATCATAGAGGAAATGGCGGATGACCTGAACATCGTCTATACACCCCTCCACGGAACGGGTATTACAATCGTGCCGGGCGCGCTGGAGCGTGCGGGATTCAAAAATATCCACATCGTAAAGGAGCAGCAGGTCCCGGACGGAGATTTTCCTACGGTGAAGTTCCCTAATCCCGAGTTGCCGGAAGCCTTTGTTCTCGCAAATAAATTGGCGGAAGAGGTTGAAGCCGATATTGTCATTGCGACGGATCCGGATGCAGACCGCATAGGAGTTCGCGTGCGCGACCGGGACGGGCAATATCACAGTCTTGACGGCAACATAACAGGCTGCCTGATGTGCGAATATCTGCTGTCGGTGTGCGCGGCCAGAGGAGGAATTCCGAAGGACGGCTACATTATCAGGACCATTGTGTCAACCCGCATGGTTGATGCCATTGCAGAGAATTTCGGTGTGGATGTTGTCAGCGTGCCGACCGGCTTTAAGTATATCGGAAGGGCCATAAAAGCCGCCCATGAGCAGGGGACGGGAACATTTCTGTTCGGCTTTGAGGAAAGCTACGGTTATATGACCGGAGATTACGTGAGGGATAAGGACGCTTGCGGCGCGACGCTGGTTCTTTGCGAAATGTGTGCCTATTACAAGTCCTTCGGGCTCACCCTTTGGGATGCGGTGGGCGCCTTATATGAGAAATACGGACATTACAGTGAATATAATTTTTCAATTGTAAAGGAAGGTCGGGACGGGGTTCTTGAAATGCAAGAGGATATGGCAAAGCTGCGGACCGAACCTCCGACTGTTTTCGGAACACAAAAGGTGATTGCTGTCACCGACTACGAAAAGCCGGAGCTTACCGGAATTGAAAAAACGAACGTATTGATTTTTGATATGGACTGTGGCTGGCTTGCGGTGAGACCTTCAGGAACCGAGCCGAAAATCAAGTATTATATGGGAGTTAAGGCGCCAAGCAAAGAGGCGGCAGAAGAGCTGATTGGAGAAATCCGCGACGGCTTAAAGCGTTATATTTAATCATTCAGGGATGAAAACAGGTTGCCGGAGACCGGACAGTCTACTCTATAGTCGTGATTTTTATTGCCGATTCGAGTAGCATGTTGATAATTTCGTTGCGGGAGCGGTTGCTTTCATCAGATATTTCATTAAGCTGAAGCAGCAGCTTATCAGTCATTCTGACGGTAATGGTGCTGTAGCCTCCCTCCCCTTTCTTGATGGTTTTTCTCGAAATTTTTATTCCTCCGGTGTTCTTATCGTCCATGTGGGTACCTTTCTATAAAAATAATACATAAGACAGTAAGAGTATATACGAAGGAAAAGCATTTTGATATAACATAAAAAGACTATTTTGATGAATATAAATATAATATATATGTACTCAAAAAGTAACATAAAATGATATCAAGCAGGCGGCCGGATTCAGGCCGCCTGCTTGATAATTAAAAAGTCAAGGCTGCAATAAGGTATAAGGTATGCCGGGCTTTAGCCGAAATACCTTTCCAGCAAGCCCTTGAAAGCGCGGCCGTGTCTTGCTTCGTCACGCGCCATTTCATGGACGGTATCGTGAATCGCGTCAAGATTGAGAGCTTTGGCACGTGTTGCAAGGTCGGTCTTTCCCGCCGTTGCGCCCATTTCGGCATCAACCCTCATTGTCAGGTTGGTCTTTGTTGAATCTGTCAGAACCTCACCGAGAAGTTCCGCAAACTTGGCTGCATGCTCGGCCTCTTCGTAGGCAGCCTTCTCCCAGTAAAGGCCGATTTCGGGATAGCCCTCGCGGTGAGCAACCCTTGCCATGGCAAGATACATGCCGACCTCAGAACATTCAGCCTCAAAATTTGCGCGAAGATCCATCTTGATATCTTCCGGAGCGTCAGACGCAATTCCCACAATGTGCTCGGCGGCCCATTTCTGATCACCGTCCATCAGTTCAAACTTGTCAGCCGAAACCTTGCATACCGGGCAAGTCTCGGGAGGATTCTCTCCCTCATGAACATAACCGCAAACCTTACATACCCATTTTTTCATTTTTAATTTCCTCCTTAAGAAATTTTATTTTTATTTTTACAGTCGGGACAAATGCCATGCAGGATAATTTCATGACCCGTAATGACACAGCCGCTGCTTTTTTCCGCCAGGGCTCTAAGCTTACTGTCATCGATGCGAACATCGATTACGGCGCCGCACTCGGAGCAGATGAAATGCTGGTGTCCGATGACGCTTGTATCACCGTCAAAACGTTCCGGGGCATTGCCGCAGGAAATAGTCCTGAGCTTTCCTTGTTTTTCAAGCAAACGGAGATTCCGGTAAACGGTGCCTAAGCTGATGTCCGGAATATCCTTGCGCACATGGTCGTATATGCATTCAGCCGTGGGATGAGTTTTTACAGATTTTAAATATTCAAGTATGGCTTCTCTTTGCCGGGAGTATCTATGCCGCAATTTTCTTTTTCTTATGTCTTTTACACAACCCTAAATATGATAATAATAACTATTATTGATAAATAAATAGTAATCCGTCCTTTTATTTTTGTCAACCCTGTGATATAATTTTTTCATGAAAAATTTGGTTATCCTTGCAGGCGGAAAGAGCTCCCGCATGGGAATGGATAAGGTTCTGCTGAAAGATAACGGTGTGACCTTTGTTGAACGCATTTTTGCGAATGCGCTTATTTATTTTGAGCGTATAATTATTTCAACGGACAGCAGGGAGCATGCTCTTGTTATCAGGAAACTGCCTTTTATGACAGGAAGAAATGTGGAGATTGTTACGGACAATTACGAGGCAATCGGCCCGATGGGCGGCATCATTTCAGTATTTGAGGAAACTGATGTGGAGCGCTTTGCCATTATTCCCGTTGATGTGCCCGGAGCGGATATGCGCGTATTGACACGCCTTTACGATTATTGCACCAAGAAAGCCTGTTTCCTTAAACTGCAAGGGGGAAAACCCGAGCCCCTCATAGGGGCGTACAACAGGTCGGCCCTTCCGGATCTGAAGGGGGCAATGGAGGCCGGATTGCTTAAAATAAGAATGGCCCTGCCTTTTGCGGATACGGATATCATCGGGGAAGGCAAGCTGGCGGATTTTGAAAATTTGAGTTGCTCTTTCCGGAACATCAATACTCCGGAAGAGCTGGAAGCTTATAGAAAGAAAGAAGAGGATGATTAAAAAATATCTTATTGCAATCGGAGTTGCTCTTGCAGCCTTTGTTATACTCGCGGGAACGGCGCTGGCCGGGGAACTGGATATAGCTGTAGAAAGTTCCGACGGTTACGGCTGCGAGGTTCTCCTTGATGACGATTATACTACCAAGGATTATTATCGTACCGACACCAAACTGACAGTTACCGCGGATGAAAAAATGTCTTCCGTTTATATTGTTTGGGATACCGAGCCGGGTGAGTGGATTCTTACCGTGGACGGCAAGGACTATACATACGGGCAGGACGGATTCCTGCATGAGTTCATAGAACTTCCCAAGGCGACGGACAAGATCGTAGTAACTATAAAGGAAGACCGTACTTATATATCGGATATTTATGCGTTTGATAATGAAGTGCCCGGATGGGTGCAGAAATGGGAGGCACCCTATGATCGGGCGGACATGCTTTTTATCTCCGCTCATTCAGACGATGAGGCCTTATTCTTCGGCGGGGTGATTCCTACTTACGTGGATAAGGGTTATCGTTTGCAGGTCGCATATATGTGCGAGTTTTACCGCACGGAGCCGTACAGGAGGCATGAGCAGCTGAACGGACTGTGGACAATGGGAATTGACCATTATCCTCAGTTGGGAGAATTTGAGGATCTGTATTCGGAAAGTCTTGACGGGGCAATGGCCCAGCAGGATATTGACGAGGTAACCGAATATGTTGTAAGAACTGTCAGAAGGTTTAAGCCCCAGGTGCTTATCAGTCATGATTTTGACGGTGAATACGGGCACGGGCAGCATATGCTTCTGGCAGAGGCTACGGCAAGGGCGTTGAAGGTTACAGCGGATTCGAATGAGTATACAGACTCCGCCGGCAAATACGGCACATGGGATGTCCCGAAGGCATATTTCCATCTTTACGGAGAAAATGAAATAGAACTTGATGCCCGCATTCCTCTGAATTCCTTCGGCGGTAAAACCTGTCTGGAAGTTGCCGCGGAAGCATACAAAAAGCATGAATCTCAGCAATGGATGTGGTTTTATGTAAGCGACGGATATGATGAAGAGGGAAATCCCACGGACTACGAGTGCAGCTGCACAAAATACGGTCTGTACAAGACTGCAGTGGGCAATGATACCGGCAATGACCTGATGGAAAACATCATCCCCTATGACGAGCAGACAACCCCCGATGACAGGAATGAAAGCACCGTCGATGCAACGGGAAATGAGGGGGAAATAACTGCCCCCGGAGGGCAGGTGGAGACCGGTTCTGACGGACAGCAGGGTACAAATAATAACAACGTCCCCGGGAAAATGAGCACCGTTACAAAGATTCTCATTGCCCTTGGAATATTGTTTGTTATAATAGTCATCGTCATGGTCATGCTTGTGATACTGGCAAAAAGCAAAAGAAGAAGACGTGAGGCGGTAAGACGCAGAAGACTTGCCGCTCAGAGGAAGAAGAGACAACAGCAGTGGAAATAGCAGTAGTAATGCCGGTTCTGAACCCGGATAACAAAATGACGGAATTCCTCGACAGTTTGTTAAAAGCGGGTTTTCAGAACATAGTGATTGTAAATGACGGCAGCAGCGCTGAAACCGTTCACTATTTTGAAGAGGCCGCACTGCATCCGCAAGTAACGGTGCTTACGCATCCGGTCAACATGGGCAAGGGCAAGGGCCTTAAAACCGCATTCGCCTGGCTTATAGAGAACCGTCCGGATATAGCCGGTGCGGTAACGGTTGACGGTGACGGACAGCATGATGTGAAAAGTATACGAGACTGCCTTGCAAGGTTTGAAGAAGTTCCGGATCATGTGGTATTGGGAAGCAGGGATTTTGACGACCCTATCGTACCGCCGCGCAGTGTCTTCGGAAACAAGGTTTCAAGGAAGGTTTACAAATATGCAATCGGCATCAGGTTGAATGATACTCAGACTGGACTTCGAGTGATTCCGGCCCGGCACTTCGGCCTGTTTTCGGAACTCAAGGGTGACAGATACGAATATGAAACCAACATGCTTGTTGCCATAGTAAATGCCAATATTCCCTATTGCGAAGTGCCGATTAAAACAATTTATATCAACAAGAATGCGGCCTCCCATTTCAAAACCGTAAGGGACGCGGTCAGGATATATGTGATAGTTCTGGGATGCTTCCTGAAATTCACAGGCAGCTCGTTTGCCAGCTTTCTTGTGGATTTGGGCGTATATGCGCTAATCATGTGGTTATTTGATAAGGGTACCGGCGTGACTCTTTTGAAAATCTGTGAGTGGCTGGGAGCGCGTATTGCGGGAGTCGGGTTTGATAACCCCGTGCGTACGGCATGTCACTTTGTGGCAATAGTATGTGCCAGAGTGATTTCGGCCACCCTGAATTACATACTCAACAGGAATGTGGTCTTTAAGACATCCGACAATGTGGGGCGGACCGCAAGAAGGTACTATCTGGTGGCATTTTGCCAGATGCTTGCTTCCTTCTTGTTGACAGATATGGTTGCAGGCTCACTTTTAGGTGTTAAGGGAATCCTTGATGTTCTGATAAAATGTCTTGTTGACGGATGCCTGTTTATTTTGAGCTTCGGCATTCAGCGCAAGTGGGTATTTGAAAATAAAAAACAATAAAGACGGGAAATTTAAATGGCTAAAAGAAAAACCAGAAAACATTTAAGAAGAAAAAGGCTGATTAAGATTATCGTCCGGATGGCCGTGATGTGTTTGCTGATTGCGGGAATCGTGGTGGCAATAGTAAAAATAGCCTCCAGCGTCAAGATGAGCGAGCCCATGGATGAAGAAGTTATCTATAAGCCCGGGCCGCCGGTGCCTGCCGTTGAAAGTTCGGCATCCTTTGCGGCAACCGGAGACATCCTTCTGCACAGTTCAGTGCTGAGCGGAGCTTATTCGGAAGGTGAGTATGACTTTACAGAATCCTTTGCGGCGGTATCCTCATACTGGGCATCATATGATTACATGATAGCCAATCTTGAGGTGGCCTGCGGAGGAGAAGAATCAGGCGCATTCACGGGATATCCCCTGTTCAATGCTCCCGACTCAATTGTCACGGGTCTTAAGGACGCCGGAGTTGACATGCTTCTTACGGCAAATAATCATGCCTATGATCAGGGATCCTACGGAATGGACAGGACCCAGGATGTTATTATGGAAGCCGGCCTGGATTATATCGGAACAAGGAAAAACACCTCGGAACCGTATGTGCTGATCAAGAACATAAACGGCATCAAGTTCGGCTTTGCCTGTTATACATATGACACGAGAAGATCGGCAGATGAAATCAAGTCCATTAACGGAATTACTATGAATGAATCCGCCGTCGACCTGATAAACAGCTTCTGCTACAGCGATCTTGAGTCTCTTTACGTCAGTGTGGAAAACGACCTCGCGAAAATGAAAAGAGAGGGCTGTGACGTCACGGTATTCTTTATGCACTGGGGCGATGAATATACCGACGAGCCCAATAACTATGAGCAGGAGATTGCAAGGGAGCTGTGCAACTTGGGAGTTGACGTGATTATCGGAGGGCACCCCCATGTTATCCAGCGCTACGAGGTTCTTATGGGTGAAAACGGAAATGCTACTCATTGCCTTTACTCCATGGGCAACTCCCTGTCCAGCCAGAGAAAAAACCTTATGAATGAGGACGGCCACAGGGGTTATACCGAGGACGGTCTTACTATTTCCTTTGCATACCACAGGTTTAACAACGGCAAGGTGAAAATAAAGGATGTTTCAATCCTGCCGCTGTGGGTTGACCAGCGTTATGACGGGGTGTTTGTTATTGTTCCGCTTGATGAGACCGTAAGGCCGACCGGCTGGAGAACCGACAACACTCGCGACGCCATAGACTCATACAACAGGACCCTCGGAAGGGTAGGCACCGCCTATACGGACGTCCGCGGCTGGTACGGCTGGGATCCGGTCACCACATTTATTGAATATTGAGGCTTCGGGCTGTGTAAGCGCCTGCAAGTGTAATTTCGAAATAATTCGGAATTAAAATCTTGTTTACGCTCACTCAAACACCCGGGAGCGGCACAGAGTAATAAACGGCAGCTGCAAAAGGCGCCGAATACATAAACACGTTTAACATGAAAGGAGTATTAACATGGTTTACAAGACATTTGATGAGATTATCGAAAAGAAGTTGAGAGGAAATAAAAAGGTTAGCCGCATTGCAGTAGCTGCAGCAGCAGACGAGCACTCTCTTCAGGCTGTTAAGCAGGCAGCAGACGAAGGACTAGTAAAGCCGGTGCTGGTCGGCGACAAGGCAGAGATTGTAAAGATTCTTGCCGACATCGGAATGGAGGTTCCGGAAGAGGACATTTATGATGTTCCGGATCCCGCGGAGGCAGCCCGGAAGGCGGTTGCCCTTGTGAATGAAGGCAAGGCCGACTTCCTCATGAAGGGCCATGTTGATTCAAGCGTTTATCTTCGTGCAGTTGTAAATAAAGAAGCCGGTCTTGGCAAGGGCGGTCTTATGTCACATCTGGCAGTATTTGAGACCCCCGCTTATAAGAAGCTGATCTCTCCTGTTGACGGCGGGATGGTTCCATATCCTACCCTTGAGCAGAAGGCCGATATTATCCGCAATACGGTAGATACTTTCATCGCCCTTGGCTACGATTGCCCAAAGGTCGGCGTTCTTGCATGCAAAGAAAAGGTTGATCCGAAAATGCCCGAGACAATTGAAGGCGACGAGCTGAAGCAGATGAATCTCCGCGGCGAGATTAAAAACTGTATCGTTGAAGGTCCCATTCAGTTTGACTGTGCAACCGACCCCGAAATCGCCGCGCAAAAGGGCTTTGTTTCACCCTGCGCCGGTGATTGTGACATCCTTATTGCTCCCAATATCCATCAGGGAAATGCCATGGGCAAAATGCTCGCAGGCTTTTGCAATGCGAAAATGGGCGGTTTCATCGTAGGCGCCAAGTGTCCGGTTATCATGACTTCAAGAAGCTCAACGGCAGAAGAGAAATACCTGTCAATCTGCCTTGCCGCGGCAGCTTCACTGGGTGAGTAAGAAAGAATAAACGAACGAAAATATCAGAATTGCCGGGGGCTGCAGTGCCGGTTGCAGCCCCTCGTTTTTTTAAAACGAGGGAAGTTTGTTTTTCACAATAACTTCGCATTTGTGCAAAAAAACTTGTCTTTTTTGTGAAATAAGAGTAAAATATGGGATGATTTGTCAATATGGGTTTTTGTGCCGTGCCGACTTCAGCAAAGCGGTACGGCTGCACTTCCGCTTATTTGCGGCAGGGAGTCACATTATATAGTAACCGCATTGACAGGAAAGAGACTCAGGAATGGATTCAAAGACAATATCGTATATCATCAAGAGAATCATTCTGTCGCTCGTCACCATCTGGGTTGTAATGACGGTAACCTTCTTTGTAATGCACTTTGTTCCGGGAGGCCCGTTTACGGGAGAGAAGGCGGTAAGTCCTTCCGTACAGGCGGCAATGGAGGCGAAGTATGGCCTTGACAAACCGCTGATTCAGCAATATGCAACCTACATGAAAGACGTGCTGACCAGATTTGACTTCGGCCCGTCACTTAAGCAGAAGGGCCGCAAGGTGATTGACATCATAGGCGACGGGCTTAAGACTTCGGCTAAATTAGGACTGATTGCAGCCTGTTGGGGCGCCTTTGCGGGAATTGTTCTCGGCGCCGTTGCAGCCCTGAAGCGCAATACCATAATTGACCGGATTATCATGGTTATTGCCACGGCATTTATTTCAATGCCCGGCTTTATCGTGGGCTCGCTGCTGCTTTTAATATTTGCCGTTAATCTCAAGCTGTTCCCCGCAAACGGTTCTACCACCGCGGGGCTTGTGCTGCCGATTATTACTCTGGGACTTTCTCCCATGGCAAATGTCACACGTCTTACCCGCTCGTCAATGCTGGACGTTCTGGGGCAGGATTACATCAGGACAGCCAAAGCAAAAGGTGTTTCAAACACAAGGATTGTTTTCGGACATGCGCTGAAGAACGCATTGATTCCCGACATTACATATTTCGGACCTATGCTTGCGTATATTGTAACCGGCTCCCTGGTTGTTGAGAGAATTTTCTCGGTGCCGGGGATCGGCAGGGCATTTGTTTCGAGCATTATCAACAGAGATTATCCTATGGTTATGGGTACAACGATTGTGCTGGCAGCATTGATTGTAATAATGAATCTCATTTGCGACATTCTTTACAAGGTTGTTGACCCGCGTATCGATTTCCAATAGGAGGGAGGCTAAACGTAATATGAGTATGTTTAATAAAAATAATGCGTTCAGTCTCCAGATAGATATGGACAACTTTCTTCCCGCAAGCGACCGGGAAAAGGAATATATGGTACAGATGCGCCCTTCCACCACATTCCTCAAGGACGGCATCAAAAGGCTTTTAGCAAACAGGGTCGCTACTGCCAGCGCAATAGTTATTCTGATTATTGCATTGGGAGCAATTTTCATTCCGTTGTTCTGGCCTTATGCATATGAAGACCAGCTCGGCAACAGACCGGGTCAGAGCGTTGATGCAAGTTATGCCAATCTCAAGCCCTTTAAATACGGACAGACGGAACAGGAGCTGATTGCGGCAGGCGAAAAGGTTTTCCCGCATGTTTTCGGCACAGACTCCGCCGGTCGTGATTACTTTATCAGAATTATTTACGGAACCAGAGTTTCCCTTGCCGTAGGCTTCCTTGCAAGCATTATCGTACTTGTGATAGGCTTTATTATCGGTGCCGTCTCGGGCTTTTTCGGGGGCAAGGTGGACCTGATAATCATGCGTGTGGTCGACATATTCTATTCGCTGCCTGATATGCTGATGATTATCCTTCTGGCAGCGGTAATAAGGGATCCATTGAAAGCCTTGATTGCCGGCACCTCCTTTGAGCGGCTGGGAAGCAATATGGTTTCCCTGTTTATCATCTTCGGTGTGCTTTACTGGGTAAGCATGGCAAGGCAGATTCGCGGACAGATTCTGTCATTGAAGGAGCAGGAGTATGTCCTTGCGGCCAGGACAGCGGGCGCCAAGGGCAGGTGGATTATAATGAAGCATCTTCTGCCAAACAGTATAGGCGTGGTGATTGTTTATACCGCACTGCAGATTCCCAGCGCCATCTTTACGGAGAGCTACTTGTCATTTCTGGGACTCGGCGTAAATGCGCCCATGCCTTCGCTTGGCTCCCTTGCATCCGATGCGCTGAACGGAATTACCAGTTACGGCTATCGTCTGGTTATTCCCGCAGTAGTTATTTCACTTATTGTTTTATCGTTGAACCTTTTCGGAGACGGTCTTCGCGACGCATTCGATCCGAAGCTGAACAGTTGAGGAGGATGTATGGCACATTTGCTGGAAGTTAAAAATCTGCAGACCTCCTTTTTCACAGATGCCGGAGAGGTTAAGGCAGTAAACGGAGTTTCATTCAATCTTAACAGGGGAAAGGTCCTCGGAATCGTTGGCGAATCAGGCTCGGGAAAGTCAGTAACCGCCTATTCAATCATGCAGATTCTGGCGCCAACCGGCAAGATTGTCGGAGGCTCCATCAAATATGACGGCGAGGAGCTCATCGGAGCATCCGAAAAGAGAATGAAGGATATTCGGGGGAACAAAATTTCCATCATTTTCCAGGATCCCATGACATCCATGAACCCTACATATACCGTGGGACACCAGTTGGAGGAGGCAATCCTTCTTCATACCGACAGAAGCAAAGCCGAAGCGAAGGCCCGTGCGGTTGAGATGCTCAGACTCTGCAACATAAATGAACCGGAGAAACGTGTAAACCAGTATCCGTATGAGCTGTCGGGCGGCATGCGTCAGCGTGCGATGATTGCCATGGCTCTGGCCTGTGAGCCGGATATCCTTATCGCGGACGAGCCTACAACCGCTTTGGATGTAACAATACAGGCCCAGATTTTGGATCTTATGAAACAGCTTCAGGCGGAGCTGGGCATGGCGATAATCATGATTACTCATGACCTGGGCGTTGTGGCACAGTTATGCGATGAGGTTATCGTTATGTATGCCGGAATCATTTGCGAGCAGGGAACAACCGACGAGATTTTCTACAATTCGGCCCATGAGTACACAAAGGGTCTGATGCGGTCTATTCCCACGGTGGATACCTCCGGAAAGAAGCTGCAGCCTATAAGGGGCACCCCGATAGATTTGTTGAATATGCCCGACGGCTGTCCGTTTGCTCCGAGATGTGACGAAGCAATGAAGGTGTGTATTAGACATCAGCCCTTCAGAATGCAGATAAATGACAATCATCAATCTGCCTGCTGGGTTTGCATTAAAGAGGCAATAGAGAACCGGACAATTGACGAAAGCATTGTCCCTGAGGAAATGAAGGAGGTGCTGTTGCGTGGCTGAAGAAAAACGCACATTGGTTGAAGTGCAGCATCTTAAGGAATATTTTGATATTAACATGGGAATGTTCAAAACCAGGCCTTTGAAGGCCGTTGATGACATTTCTTTCAAGATAAAAAAAGGAGAGACCCTTGGTCTGGTTGGAGAATCGGGCTGCGGAAAAACCACCGTGGGAAGGACGCTGCTGCATCTTTACAAGCCCACGGCAGGCAGGATTTTTTACGACGGTGAGGAGATTAACTCCAAGGCGTCACTGAAGGAGTTCCGCAAGAAAGCCACCATGGTTTTCCAGGACCCGTATTCATCCTTGAATCCCAGAATGACTGTGGCGGATATCATTGCCGAGCCGCTGGACATACATAAGCTTTACACAAATAAGACCGAGCGCAAGGAAAGGGTGTTGGAGCTGATGGACCATGTAGGTCTGAATTCCGAACACGCCGCAAGGTATGCCCATGAGTTTTCAGGCGGCCAGAGGCAAAGAATCGGTATTGCCAGGGCCCTGGCGGTAAACCCCGAGTTTATCGTCTGTGATGAGCCGGTATCGGCTTTGGACGTGTCAATACAAGCTCAGGTTATCAATATGTTTGACGAGCTGCAGGAGAAGTTGGGACTGACATATCTGTTTATCGCTCACGACCTCCTTGTGGTACGACATATTTCCGACCGTATCGCAGTTATGTACCTTGGTAAAATGGTGGAAATGGGTGAAGCCGATGAGATTTACCACCGTCCGCTGCATCCATACAGTCAGTCCCTTTTGTCATCAGTGCCGGTACCGGACCCGCGGGTGGCAAGAGCGCATAAGAGAATTGTTCTTGAGGGCGACATTCCGAGTCCCTTAAATGCACCGAGCGGATGTCCTTTCCGCACCCGCTGCAGGTATGCCGTTGATATTTGTGCTCAGGGCATGCCGGAATTTTCCGAGGTGCAGCCGGGACATTTTGCGGCATGCCATAGGATAGGGGAAATTAATTAGTTTATTACCGTACAGCAAGAGGATCCGTTGCTGCACGGAAATGAAAATACTTTTTTAAAACAAGAAAGGAAAAAATCATGAAGAAGTTTTTAGCATTAATTTTGGCAGGCGTGATGGCCTTGAGTCTCACAGCCTGCGCAGCTTGCGGTGGCAAGGAGGAAGAAGGCCTTAAGGTTTGCATTTCTTCCGAGCCGCAAACCATTGACCCGGCCCTCAACTCGGCAGTTGACGGCGCCACACTGCTTGCTCATCTTTTCTCAGGTCTTGCAAAATGGACTAAGGATGCAGACGGCAAGTTTGTAATCAAAGCCGACCTGGCTGAAGAGCTTGTTGCCCCGGTTGACAACGGTGACGGTACATTTACTTATACCTACACAATCCGTGATTCCAAATGGTCCGACGGAAAGCCGGTAACCGCAAACGATTTCGCATTTGCATGGCAGAGAGCGGTTTCCGTTGATCTCGCTGCCGACTACGGCTATATGTTCGAGGTTGTTGACGGTTATGACAGCATCTGGGGCGGCGACGAGCCGAATCCGGAAGGCAAACTGAATGTTGAAGTAGTTGACGAGAAGACTCTCAAGGTTACCGTTATTGGCGATCTTCCTTATTGGAATGAGCTTCTTGCATTCCCGACATTCTATCCTGTAAGGGAAGATGTTGTTGACAATGACGGTGCTTGGGCAACCGATCCCAAGACCTATATTTGCAACGGAATGTACACACTTTCACAATGGGAGCATAACTCATTTATCACCCTCAAGAAGAATGATAAACATCCCGACGCCGATAGCGTAACGATGCCTGTTATCAAGTTCTTCCTGAGTGATGATGCAAACAACATGCTTGCCAACTTCAAGGACGGCGAGTGGCTTCTTATCGATGATGTTCCGACAAACGAGATAGCAGCTCTTAAGGTTGACTATCCGACAGAGTTCAAGGTTGACGGACAGATCGGTACCTACTTTGTACTCTGGAACATGAACGTGGACATTTCACCTGCAGGCAAGACTCTTACCGAGGACGAGAAGGCTGAGGTTCGTAGCGCAATCAGCCTGCTGTTTGACCGTAATTACATTGTTGAAAACATTGCACAGGGCGGACAGGTTCCTGCTTCCTCCTACGTAGCAATGGGTATCACCGAGCCAAGCGGCGAACAGTTCTATAAGTCGGCCGGCAAGGGCGGGGCTCCTTATTCCGGATATTATGATGTCAGCAAAGAGGCTATGGCCGCTAACACTGACGAGGCGATGGATATCCTCGGCAAGTACTACACTGTAGTAGACGGCAAGGTTACCGACTTCCCGACAAAAGTTTATCTGTACAACACTTCTGAGGGACATAAGGCCATTGCCGAGTATCTGCAGAGTACTCTTGCAAATGTTGGTATCAAGATAGAGCTTGAAAATCAGGAATGGGGCACTTTCCTTGAGACACGTAAGGTGGGTAACTACGAGGTTGCGCGTCACGGCTGGTTGGCTGACTACAATGATGCCATCTCCTTCCTTGACATGTGGGTAAGCGGTTCAGGCAACAACGATGCTCAGTTCGGCAAGGATGGTCATGCCGCTGTTAAGATTTATGATTTGGATCTGAACGGTATCGGCAATTACACCGACAAGATTACCGACGGCACATGGGCCGAGACTTATGATCTTCTTATTAAGTACATCAAGTCTGAGAAAGACCTTGAGGTTCGTAACCAGCTTATGCATGTAGCTGAGGATATGTATATGAGCACTGGTGCTATATGCCCGCTGTACTTCTACACAGACCTTTATATGGTAAGCGATTCCCTGAAAGGCTTCTACTCTAATCCTCTTGGATACAAGTACTTCATGTATACAGAGATTGTTAAGTAATCGGGAATTTAAAAAGTGATCCGAAGACTGCCCCGCAAAAAGCGGGGCAGTTTTATATTGTAAAGAGTCATTTTTGTATGCTATAATACACTAAATTTTTGGTATTATAGTATTATAACAGGCGTCATGCTTTCGGATTTTCAGAGCATGATTTGAAGGAAGAATACGGGAGTGCAGGTAAATATGAGTATAAAAACCGGATTTGACAATGAAAAATACCTTAAGGCTCAATCGGAGCGTATCAAGGAGCGCATTGATCATTTTGGGGGTAAGCTGTACTTGGAATTCGGCGGCAAGCTGCTCGATGACCTGCACGCCTCAAGAGTTTTGCCGGGCTTCCAAGAGGATAGTAAACTCCAAATGCTCCTGCATTTAAAGGACCAGGCCGAGATGATAATGGTTGTCAGTGCCGAGGATATTGCGAACAATAAAATGCGTGACGATTTGGGAATCGGCTATGACGAGGATGTGCTGAGGCTGGTTAGAGCATACCGTATCAGAGGGTTATATGTCAGCAGCGTTGTCATTGCAAAGTATACTCCTTCCCACGGGGTGGAGGTTTTTCAGAATAAGCTGGAGAAGAACGACATCAGGGTGTACCGGCATTATTTCATTCCGGGATATCCGACGGATATTGAAAATGTCATCAGCGAAAACGGCTACGGCAAAAACGATTACGTGGAGACCACCCGCCCGCTGATTATTGTTACGGGACCGGGCCCGGGATCGGGAAAGATGAGCACCTGCCTGTCCCAGCTTTATAACGAACACAAAAGAGGAATCGATGCGGGCTTTGCCAAATTCGAGACTTTTCCCATATGGAACCTGCCCCTGAATCATCCGGTGAATCTGGCTTACGAGGCAGCCACCGCCGACCTGAATGACATAAATATGATAGACCCCTATCATCTGAAAGCTTACGGAAAAACTGCGGTAAATTACAACAGGGATATCGAGATTTTCCCTGTATTGCGTAGTATGTTTGAGGGCATTTACGGTAATTGCCCGTATGCCTCCCCGACGGATATGGGTGTGAATATGGCAGGTTACTGCATAGTGGACGATGAAGTGTGCAGCAAGGCCGGCCGGGCGGAAATCATCCGGCGGTATTTTCAGGCCGTCGTCGGTCTGGCTGACGGAACCAAAGAGGCTGAGGAGTTGAGCAAGATTAAAATTCTTATGAAGAGTGAAGGATTGACTCCAAATGACCGCAGGGTTGTGGCCGCAGCAAGGCAGCTGGAAAGTGAAACCGGCGGGGTTGCAACTGCGATGGAGCTGCATGACGGCACCATTATTTTAGGACATACCGGCGACATTATGGGCGCATCGGCTGTTTGCCTGATAAATGCGATTAAATATCTGGCGGGCATTCCGCCGAAACTGAAAATATTGTCCTCGGAATCCCTGATTCCTATAAATACGTTGAAGAAGATGTATCTTGGAAGCCGCAATCCGCTGTTGCATCCGGACGAAATGCTGGTGGCATTGTCCATCGCATCCACCACAAGCGAGGATGCAAACCGCGCCATGAAGCAGCTTCCGCGTATTCGCGGATGTCAGGTGCATACAACGGCCCGGCTTTCCGCAATTGACAGGCGGACATTTAAGCGGCTGGGCTGCGACCTGACGTATGAGCCCAAGGAAATATAGTATTTAAAGAGCACCCGGTTCGATGCCGTGTGAAACAGTCAGATATTCAGGCCGGCGGGCAAATGTTTTTCAGGAGATGTTTCTTGCTTTTTACCGAAATATTATATATAATAATAAAAGTAATCTATTTTTGAGTTATGTCAACTTAACAATCCCGACAGTTTTTGAAATTGAAAGCCGGACGAAGAGATTCGCGTTTGAGTCTGCATTTTTAAAAACCGTTGTGCAGGAACCGTTTTACCGTGCAAACGGGAGCTGAAAATCACAGAAAATTTCAAGAGGAAAGCATGAGAGAAAAACTAAAGACACTGCCGTTGGTGCAGTTGCGGGAAATCGCAAAAACCAACTCAATCAAGGGAGCGACATCCCTTAAGAAGGCCGACTTGATTGAGGCCATTTTGGAAATGTCCGAGGAAAGAATTCGCCAGGAAGAGACCGGGCTGACAAAGGAAGAGGAGGCCAAGCTTGACAGCGGCAAGGTGGCCGACGGAATTCTTGAAGTCATGTCCGACGGATACGGTTTCATACGGAGCGATAATTATCTGCCCGGTCCCGATGATGTTTATGTTTCACCGGCCCAGATAAAAAGATTCGGCCTTAAGACCGGAGACGTTATCAAGGGAAAGGTGAGGGTGCAAAACCAGAGCGAAAAATTCGGGGCACTTTTGAAACTGGATCGCATCAATGACGAAATACCTACGGTTGCCACCGGCCGCGCCTCATTCGAGGATCTGACGCCGATCTTTCCGGACGAGAGGATTCATTTGGCGGAAGGAGTTGATTCACGGAGCGTGGCAATGAGAGTATTTGACCTGATTTCCCCCATAGGAAAAGGTCAGAGGGGCCTTATCGTTTCACCGCCGAAGGCAGGCAAGACGACCCTTCTTAAGGCTGTTGCCAAGTCGGTTCAGAGAAACAACCCGGAAATGCACATCATTATTTTGCTGATTGATGAGCGCCCTGAGGAGGTTACGGATATCAAGGAGGCCATCGTAGGGGAAAATGTGGAGGTTATTTATTCCACATTTGACGAACTGCCCGAGCGTCACAAGAGAGTTTCGGAAATGGCCATTGAAAGGGCCAAGAGACTGGTTGAGCATAAAAGGGACGTAATTATATTGCTTGACAGCATTACAAGGCTTGCAAGGGCATACAACCTGCTGGTTCCGCCAAGCGGAAGAACATTGTCGGGCGGCTTAGACCCGGCGGCATTGTACAGCCCGAAAAGGTTCTTCGGCGCTGCAAGAAATATCCGGGAGGGCGGCAGCCTGACCATTCTTGCCACGGCCCTGGTTGATACCGGCAGCAAGATGGACGACGTGGTTTACGAAGAATTTAAGGGTACAGGCAACATGGAGCTGATTCTTGACAGAAAACTTCAGGAAAAGAGGGTCTTCCCCGCGATAGACATTGCCAAGAGCGGGACAAGGCGTGAGGACCTGTTGCTTACTATGGAGGAGCAGGAGGCCGTTTATAATATCAGAAAGGCCACCGGAGGCCTGCACGCCGAGGAAGCCACCGAAAAAGTCCTGGATCTTTTTGTCCGCACGAAAAGCAATACAGAGTTCGTGCAGATGATGAGAAAGATTAAACTGGTATAAGACTGCGGTTCGGATGCTGCCGGGCAAGGAGCGGCACGAAATTCAGACGGTGTGACGCACGAATTATTTCGCATGAATTATCATGCCGGAATTAAAGTACAATAAAGAAGAAAACGGTTGTTTTTTTGAAATCTTGTGTTATAATAACGTTCGCGTGTAATAAAAGCGCCAATGCGGAAGTGTCGGAACTGGCAGACGAGCAAGACTAAGGATCTTGTGAGCAACGTGCTCGTGTGGGTTCAAGTCCCATCTTCCGCATTTGAAACGGACAGGCTATGAAAGGGCCTGTCCGTGTTTATATTATAGAGTCAGGAAACGTTGAATTTATTCGTTGTTGTATCAGCGGCCTTTAAATCATGCACAGCGGGCTGCCGATAGCTTTAAGATGCTCCTGAAAATCGTTTCTGCCGTAAAGTGCATCCGTGAAATTGACAAGCTCAAGCTTATTGTCGATTATCCATTTGCGCATGCGTTCCGAGGTCAGGGCCTCGACGTCTTTTGTACGGATGACTGTAAACTTGTTCCTGAAAGGCCCCGGGTCTCCAAGCTGGTACATGTAGTAATCTACGTATCCTGGATGCCAGCTCTGGGTTGTTACCTTAAAGCCCTGCTCATATTTTTCCATCATATGGCCTCTGTCCTCTGCGTAGTAAAGGTATGGGTCATAATTTTTTTCCTGGGCATCGATGGAGTCCACATAAAGATCTTTATAGGCTACGCCGCCGTCCAATGTGAAAATGCCGGCATCTCTGTACCGGGGCTCTGCCTCAAAGAAACCGCCACCCTTCATTTCCTTTGAAACAAAGTTGTAGACAATTCCCAGTTCATCGCAGACCTTCTTTTGAATTCTGTCGAAGAGAGGACCGTCATCTTTGTAAATACCGCCGGTGTCAACATAGCGTCCAAGGACTTTTTTGCAACGTTCCATCTGGGCCATCATTTCACTGTAGAGTTCGTCAGCGTTAATGTCGGACGCCTTGCGGATGTCTGTTCTGAAATGGCCGGTTTCAAGGTCTACAAGTGTAGGAACCCGGTCAAAAGGGAGAACGGGGCTGCCCCAGAAATGTGCATGCCAGCCAACGCTGATCCACGGAAGGTTACGAAGACGTTCCAGGGCATCAACAGTACCCGGGCACTCCAGCATAACGTCAGCAGCGGTAACAACGCCGCCGTCAGCCATAGTTTCGAAGGCTCCGATATTATTTACAAGTGTGTAGCCGACATCATCGGCACGGATAATTATTTTTCTGTTCATGGTTTTCCTCGTTTTATAACCGGTGCAGGTTGTCTGAAGTTTTATATTTTATCAATAAATTTATTTATTCCGATCAATTTAATAAAGTTCCACGATTTCTCCGGTCTTCGGATTCCTTTTAAAGCGTTTAAGGAAAGACCAGGAAAGCTCTGCCATCTGCGGAGAAATCATATGAGGCAGATTTTCAAGGGTTACAAATCTCAGATGGCGCTTGCCCTCCTTGTTAAGTATATCAGAAATGTAGACCTCAAAGCCCATGGAAAATGTTGTTTCGGAAATATCGCCCGGAACACCGTTGATTCGGTTGGCTTTATCGCTGCTATCCAGTGCCGCGATGATTTCATCATCGGATTTATCAGGACATCTGAAGGCTTTCAGGCGACGGTGAAAGGCATCTACCTGTACTTCAAAGTCCTTGCTTCCGCGTTCAGTGTGTGGAAACACATTTTCAATGGCACCGCAGATATTGATCAGAGGGATGTCATATGCCGCAAAGGATTCTATCATTTCATCCGACACCGGAATTGTGTCCATGGTAAAGTTCGGGGAGGCAATTCCGTGCCTGTCATTGAGAGTTGCGATTCCGGCAAATGTTTCCGGATGACGTCTTACCATCTCAAGGGCAATATAACCGTTGTGACTCTGACCGGTGATATAGACTCTGGATCTGTCGTATCCGTAAAGGTTATGAGCGTCCTCAAGAATATCCGTTAAAAGCTCATTGTCGTCCGCGCTTTCCATTGCAAAGAAAAGAATCATGAAATGCCCCTGGGCAGCAATGTCGATAAAATGCGAATAGAACTGGAATGCCGTCAAAGACTGGAATTCGCTGGACGGACGGACTTCTTTTGTACAGACAAAAAGGGGAAGAGGGCCGTCAGCAAATGCATTTGCCGGAACAACAGAGAGCCATCTTTCCCCCTCACAGATGTGACCTTCGAGTAAAAGCCCTTTATCTGCAAATTCGGCAAGCAGGCCGGGATCATCCCATCTGCGGTATTCTTTCTCCCAGCGCATGCCTTTGGCCATTTCCCGGCCCAATGCGGAATGCACCAACGCTTCCCTGTCAAATTCAGGATTATGTTTGTTAAGATTGGAACAGATATATTGATGGGCTATAGGGGCAATCCATTTTTCGGCGGCATCCACGCAGGGGATACCGTTAAATGAAAAAGTTCCCTCCGGTTTTTCATCCAGAAGCGAAACATCAAGATATACCCCGGACATATCCAAACGCCAGAGCGCGGAAAGTTCCAGAAGGATATCCATATAGATTCCGGCTGCAAAAGTGCCGTCCTGAACGATTATGTGAAGCACAAATTCTTCGGCGGCGGCTTTTTTGGCCGTGCTTTCATAATATTTTATGGTTTCCATAGCCCAGTATGGATTTTTCAGGTTGGCATTGTGAAATATTAACAGAATCGGAGTTTTTGCGGAATGGTGTTCCGGTATGAACGCAATCCATGCCGTAAAACCCATTGAGGTGATGTGGACTTCCTGCCCCATTGCTTCAAAAGGTGCAGTTACATCCGAAAATATATACATGTTGCTTTTTGCATTCCGGTATCCATCGGTGCGGCCCGCAAATGCTCCGGTTTCGTATGTGTCATGAAGTTTTTCAAAACCGGCGACGGTCAGTTTCTTTACTATCGGATGTATCGGCGCGTCGGCATCTTTCCATGTTTCGTCGTCCCAGAGTTCAATTCCGGGATATGTATAATTTTTATTCATATTTGAATCCTCTCGGTCAAAATATTTTGCTTAATAAAATATTACAAACAAGAAAAGATATCATCAATTCTTTTAGTTGAATAATTTATACGGAAACGGAAAATGGGGGTACTAGATGGGCAGCGAAATTAAAGGGTGCTCCGGAGTATTTCTCCAAAAATTTTAAACACAATTTATACCTGTGCATTCAGAAGCATATACTCCAAAAAAATTGTCATCTGCTTTGCCGGCCTTCCGCGTTTGTACACCAGGTCCACAAAACTGTAGATTGCAGGCACTACAGGTACCACACTGAGACTGCTGTCATGCCGGCTGGAACGAGAAGGTGCCAGATAGAAAGAGATGCCTTCCCCTTTTTTTACCATGTCATAGACGGCAAATGTTCCGGCAAATGATATATTCGGTGAAATGCCGGCTTTTTCAAATCCTTCAAGACAAGCTTGGTTACTGATGAAGTTGTCAGATCTTAAAAGGATTTTTTCATCTTTTAAATCAGCAAAACTTATACTTTCTCTGCCGGAAAGCGGATGACCCGCGGGAATAAATGCCACCATCCGGTCAGCACATATCGGAAAGTAAACAAGCTCCGGATTTCTTTCGTGATTTGCGCGGGAACGCACAAAAGCCAGATCACATTTACCGGCAAGAACATAGCCTTCCAGTTCGGAATTTTCACACTCTAAAGTCTCTACAGGAAGGTTAGGATTGGAAAGCATAAAGTTTTCTAAGAGCATAGAGTGATGCTCGCGGAACTGGTTTGAAGAGAGGGCAACCTTTAAAACTTCGGAAGGTTTGGCGGCATCTTTTGCAAAGTCGGCGTTATATTCATTTTGCAGGGCAACAAGCTCCTGCGCATAAGGCAGCATTATACGTCCGTATTGCGAAAGAACAGTATGATGGGAACGGATGAAAAGCGGAACCCCCAGTTCCATTTCCATGGACTTTATATGTTTAGAAAGAACAGACAGGGAAATCCCCAGTTCTGAAGCGGCATCCTGCAACTTATTTGAACGGGCGGCAATGATAAATTCACGCAGGTACTGAAATTTCATGGCTGTATCATCTCCTTCGCCGTGGAATTTTCCTCGAAATGTTTAAGAAGCCTCCTTCCGGCCGGCGTAACAAGATCTTTTTTATATATTACTAATGAATTTGAGTAAAGCGGCGGATAAACGTTAACCAGAGAGACTGCATCATTGTTGTGATGGAGCGCCGGAACTTTCCAGTCAAGAGCAATACAATCAGAACCTGCAACCCAGTCATACATGCTGTGGCCCACTATGCCGCTTTGGACTATATTCGGTTCGAAACCGCACCTTCGCATGGCTTCAAGTTTAACCAAAGCCGGCTCTGAATTAAGAGGGGCAAACACAAATTTTTCGTCTTTGAGTTCCTGAAGCTCCAGACATTCACGGTTTGCCAGCGGATGATTTTTGGGGAGGATTGCGGCCATGGTATCAGTGGAAAAACGGATAAAGTCAATGTTTTTCGGTTTTTCAAAAGGATTTTCCTGTATCAGGGCCACTTCAAGAGCACCTTCACGGACAGCCTGCATAAGTTCTTCGCTGCTGCCTTCGGAAATTTTAACGTCCAAATCTGAATTTTCAGCCATGAAATGTGTCAGATGGTCTGCAAGCATGTAGAAGGTGACAAGAGGACTGTACCCGACACGGAGTATGCCATCCTGCTTTTCTTTGACCCTCTTTATGGCGGCTTTGTAGGCGTTCTGAATACGAACAGCATTTCTTGCGTAAAGAAGAAAACGGTTGCCCTCCGGGGTAAGCTCTACTTTTTTTGTACTCCTTGAAAAAAGCCGGAAGCCCAATTCTTCTTCCATGGCCATTATGTGCCTGGAAAGAGTTGCCTGGGTTGTAAAAAGAATGTCGGCGGCAACCAGGTAGTTGCGTTCTTCAGCTAATACGACAAATTCGTGCATTTGTTCTATGGTCATGTTATCAGCCTCCTTATCAATATATTATTGCAGAGCAAAACAAAAAGCAATTGTAATTTTCCGTTTCTGTATAAGTCAAAATTAAAAACGAATTGCCTATAGAAATTACGATTGATAGAATCCAAGAGTGATAAAGTGTGGAAAAGGGTCCACATAGATTCATAATAAGGAGGAGAAAAATGAAAAAAGTATTAGCTATGCTCTTGGCTCTTACCATGGTCATCAGTCTTGGCGCGTGCGCAGGCGGCGGCACCGGCACTGCTGACAATTGGGATAAGTACGCTAAAGAGTACGGAACAATTGACGGTCTTTACAGAGATATCACAATGGCAACCCGTATGGATATTGAGCATCTTGAGCCGACAGCAGGAACAAGCACTCCAAAGAATGAGTTCTATTGGAATATCTATGAGACATTGTTTGATCTTAACGAAAACAATGAAATCATGAGCAATCTTGCAAAGAGCTATGATGTTCTCAATGAAGGCCTTGCATGGGACATTCACCTTTATGAGACAATCAAAGACAGCGAGGGCAACGAAATCACAGCTGAAGACGTTGTGGCTTCTTATGACTGGCTTATCAAATCAGGCGAAGCTATTAACTTCGAACTGGTTGATTCTTATGAAGCGGTTGGCGATTATACATTCCGTATTCATTGGAAAGACAAACCGACTTCAATCAAGAGCTATGAGTTCCCGATGTTCAGAGCTTATATCTTTGATTCACAGTATAGCGGAAATGACTTCGCAAAGCAGCCTGTCGGAACAGGCAACTATCTTGTAGTTGATTTCGTGACCGGTAACCATATGACCCTTTGGGCAAATAAAGACTACTGGGCACTCAACACGGATGAAGACGTTTCAAACCGTATGAATCTTCACACAGCAACAGTTCAGCAGATTACTTATGAGGTAATTTCTGAAGCGGCTACAGCTGAAGTTGCTCTTGAAAAAGGAACAATTGATTACTGCGATTATGTTAACCAGAAAGCATCCATTGAAAAATTCAGAACAGACTATGCTGATAAATATGTTGTAGATGAGCAGATTGCACAAGATTATTCATTCATGCAACTTAATATGGATCCCTCAAATGTATTCCTTGAGGATGAAAACCTTCGCCTTGCAATTTACTATGCACTTGACTCAAGCGCTATCGCTCAGGTTATGGGCGCATCTTACCTCCCGATGCTTACACTTGGACATGCGGGATTCCCTGATTTCAATGTTGAGTGGGAGAACGATTCTTATTATTGCGGAGATGCTGATATAGATAAAGCAAAAGAATATCTTGAGAAATCAAGTTATGACGGGCAGGATTTCGCAATCATGTGCAAATCCTCTGAAGTTGAAAAGAATGCGGCACAGTCTATCATGGCTCAGCTTATGGCGCTTGGAATCACATGTCATCTGGCCAGTGTTGACCCCACAATCTTCCAGACAAGTTCATCTGATCCTGCACAGTGGGATCTCCTCCTTTTCACAGGAATGGGCGGAACAAACTTCGCAAATTCTCTTGGACTACCTCTCGGGGACAAGAACTCTAACGAAGACGGTACAGACAAGTGGTCACTGAACTTCATCCGTGATAAAAAACTTGTTGAACTGATTAACGCAGCTCAGGATGATGCTACACGCGGCGATGAATCACTCAAGGCAGTTATTGATTACGCACTTGAAAACGGTTACATTTATCCGTTGGCATATAACTCAACATGTTATATCTATTCAAAGGAAATCATAAAACTTTACAAACGTGAAACTATCACAACTCCGGGTGCATCTACATACGCGGGACAGGTTACCAAGGAAGAAACTGCCGTAACAGTTAGACCTGTGGCATCTGATAAGAACCTTTCCGCAGACTTTGCCGGAACATATACCTACAGCGAAGCCGCAAACTTTGGAAACAAAGAACATGACTTCACACTTACGTTGAATGCAGACGGAACATACAAACTTGAGTGCAACAACTGCGTAGGTGAAAACATTTCTACAGGAGGCACTTTCGAAATTGACTCTGACGGGAATGTAGCACTTTCGGCATCACCTGTATCCGGTGACATGGATAGACTCCTTAATGCCGGATGGGCGGATGTGGACAACCCGGCTCCGGTATTTACAGTAGACAAAGAAAAAGGTACAATGGTACCGGCAAACTGGGAAACACCGGAAGCTGAAACCGGAGGAGCTGAAGGCGAAGATGCATCCGCAAAAAGCGGAACTCCCGTAATCGTTGAAAATCTCTCAGGGAATGCTGCTTTTGAGATATTCACATATCTTGAGGTCGGAACCCCTGCCGGAGACGTTACATGGTATGTCATGAAGAACGACTCTGAAGGAATGGTTATCGTAGCCTGCAATAACACGCTTGCCGGGGGTGATCTTGTATGGCGCTTCAGGAACGTTACAGAAGATAAGGGACTTATGACACTTGACGGGCTTGAGGATGGCGACAAGGGTAACCCGACAATGGGCGCTCAGTGGGCAGACAGAGAGAAACTCATCCAGAAGTGGCAGATTACCAGCCCGAATACAGTTGAGCCGGCCGGTGACAAATAAGCTGACAGTTTAAGCTGACAGCACCAAGCAGTTTAATAAAATGAATGACGCCTGGCCGCATAAATCCGGTCGGGCGTCATTATATAAAGAAAGGGAGCAATCTATATGGGAAGATACGTATTAAGAAGATTAATTTCTCTCATATTGATTATCTGGGCAGCAGGCCTGGTTGGTTTCACCCTTATGTATCTGGTCCCCGGTGATCCTGCAAAATTGCAGTTAGGACTTGATGCTACAACAGAAGTCCTGGCAGCAAAAAGAGCGGAAATGGGAGTTGACCGGCCTTACATTATCCAGCTTGCTACCTATATGTATAATTCATTTATAAAATTTGACTTCGGAATTTCCTGGAAATTCGGAGTTCCGGTTATGGAAGAGCTTGCGTCAAGACTTCCACGCACACTCCTTATCGGAATTGGCGGAATGGTGCTTAACGTATTTTTAGGAACATATCTTGGCATATTTGCCGCAACTCACGAAGGCAAGTGGCAGGATTCCCTGACAATGGTTATCGCAATGATATTCATTTCAGCTCCCGGTTTCTGGGTAGCGCTTGAATTTATAATTCTGTTCTCACTTAAGCTTAACTGGCTTCCTGCATATGGAATCGGAACGCCGGCACATTATGTCCTGCCGATCATATGCTCGTCGCTTGGCGGAATTGCAATAAATGCGAGACAGGCCAGATCAGCCATGCTGGAGGTAATACGTGCGGATTATATAACAACAGCACGTTCAAAAGGACAGAAAGAAAAGGTCGTTGTAAGAAAACACATGCTTCCAAATGCGTTTATGCCGATTATAACCGGTATCGGCGGAGGTTTGGCACATCTTGTTGCGGGATCCCCTGTTATGGAAAGCGTTTTCTCCATTCCGGGTGTCGGAGCCTACATGCTTTCAGGTGTTAACCAGCGAGACAGACCCGTTGTATGCGGCTGCGTAGTATTCTTTGCAGCATTTACGGGAATTGCAATGCTTTTGATGGATCTGATATATGGATTCATTGATCCTCGAATCAAGGCTCAGTATTCCAGAAAACGCGTGGCACAAAGCAAGGCAAAGGGGTGATTAAAATGACAAATCAAAAAGCATCTTTATTCAAAGATTTCCTGCGTCGACTTGTTAAAAGCTGGAGCGCAAAGTTTGGATTGATTCTTTTTATAGCAATCGTACTTGTATGCTTCATTGGCCCGCTTTTTTGCAAATACGACAAAGATGAGATTGACCTTACAGCAATTCTATGCACCCCATGCGCAGAGCATCCGTTTGGCTGCGACAGCATGGGAAGAGATCTGCTGGTAAGAACCTTTTACGGCGGACAGTACTCAATTATTCTGGGAATTGTTGCCGCAGTGTTCGGTAATATTTTCGGTGTAATCATCGGACTTGTTGCCGGATATTTCGGCGGAACCGTAGAAAACCTGATAATGAGAATTATGGACGTTTGGAGTGCCTTGCCCGGAATGATGCTTTGCATTTTGGTATCGGCAGTCATGGGTTCAGGATTCTTTGCCACAGTTATAGCCTTAACTGTAGGGGGCATACCGGGAGGCACACGAATGCAAAGAGGCATGACTTTGGCCGAACGAAACAAGGAGTATATTGAAGCTGCGGAGTCAATTAACAGCTCCAAGCTGGCAATATTGTTCAGGCATCTGATGCCGAACACAATCCAGCCGACAATTGTCATGACAACAATGTCAATCGGTGGAACTATCGGTTTGGCAGCATCTCTTTCATACATCGGACTGGGAATCCAGCCGCCAAATGCTGAATGGGGAGCAATGCTTTCAGATGGAAAGAACTATATCCGCAACTATCCACATCTTATAACCGTTGCAGGCATCGCAATCGGCCTGACCGTACTGGCGCTTAACCTGGTCGGGGACGGTCTTCGAGACGCTCTTGACCCGAAATTGAGAGACTGATGGGAGGCGCGGTATGAGTTTTCTTGAAGTAAGAGACCTGAGGGTCATTTATACACAAAGCAGAAAAACAGTTCATGCTGTCAATGGTGTAAGCTTCAGCCTTGAAAAGGGAAAGACCATCGGCATCGTTGGTGAGACAGGAGCGGGAAAAACCACAATTGCAAAGTCTATCCTCAGAATTCTTCCGGACGTTGCTTCTAAAATCACAGGCGGAGAAATCCTGATGGACGGGGAGGATATTCTGAAAAAAAGCGAAAGTGAAATGCGTAATTTCAGGGGTAAAAAGGCTGCAATGATTTTCCAGGATCCTATGACAGCCCTGAATCCGCTTATGTCTGTAGGCAGCCAGATCCTTGAAGTTCTTCTCCTTCATAACGATTATGATAAGAAGACCGGCATGGAAAAGGCCGGAGATATGCTGGAGCTTGTTGGAATCCCAAGAGAAAGATATGTGGAGTATCCTCATCAGTTCTCCGGCGGAATGAAGCAGAGAGTAGTCATCGCCATGGCCCTGGCCTGCGATCCCGAGCTTCTGCTGGCAGATGAGCCTACCACAGCTCTGGACGTAACCATTCAGGCTCAGGTTCTGGACCTTATCCGTGAACTTAAGGAACAATATAATACTTCCATGATTCTTATTACCCACGATCTGGGTGTTGTAGCTGAAACCTGTGACACGGTAGCGGTTATATATGCCGGGAAAATAGTCGAATATGGAAGCAAGGCGGATATTTTCCATTATGCAACACATCCTTATACAAAGGGACTTTTCGGTTCACTTCCCGCAATGGCAGTGGGTGAGAAGAGACTGCATTCCATAAAAGGTTTGCCGCCGGATCCCGTTAATCTGCCGGAGGGCTGCTCATTTAATCCAAGATGTGCATTTGCCTGCAGCGATTGCCACAATAATCCTCCAAATGTAGAGGTAAGTCCCGGACATTTCGTAAGATGCTGCTGCATTGGAAAGGAGATGTAAAATGGCAGAGAAAACTTTGATTGAGGTTAAAAACCTTAAGAAATATTTTAAAGTCGGGGCCGGATGGAACCATGCTGTTGACGACGTTTCCTTTACAATAAAAAAAGGAGAAACCCTTGGCGTAGTTGGTGAATCGGGCTGTGGCAAGAGTACACTCGGAAGAACAATCATCCGTCTTCAGGAAGCAACGGAAGGACAGGTTTTCCTGAACGGGGAGGACATTACTCATGTAAAGGGCAGAAGATTAAAGCGCATCCGTGAAAAGATGCAGATAGTTTTTCAGGATCCTTATTCAAGCCTTAATCCAAGAATACGTATTGAGTCCGTAGTTATGGAACCGCTGAAAAACTCAAGACGTTTTAAGAATTCCGCAGCAATGAAGCAGGAAGCCAAAAGACTGATGGACCTTGTAGGTATCGATGAACGTCTGCGAATGAGTTATCCTCATGAGCTGGACGGAGGCCGCAGACAGAGAGTCGGAATTGCCCGTGCCTTGGCACTGAATCCGGAATTTATCGTTTGCGATGAGCCGGTAAGTGCTCTGGATGTAAGCATCCAGGCCCAGGTTCTGAACCTCCTCATGGACCTTCAGGAAGATATAGGCATGGCGTATATGTTTGTAACTCACGACCTATCAGTTGTACGCCATATTGCAAACAATGTTTTAGTGATGTATTTGGGACAGGCTGTTGAAAAAGCTCCTACAGAGAAACTTTTCACCCGACAGCTTCATCCGTATACAAAGGCTTTGCTTAGTGCAATTCCCAGTCTGGATATAGATAATCCTATGCAGAGGGTTGCTCTTAAGGGTGAAATAACATCACCTATAAATCCAAAGCCGGGCTGCCGCTTTATGGCAAGATGCCCATATGCTACTGAAGCTTGTGCTCAGCCGCAGGTTCTTGAAGAAGTGACACCAAACCATTTTGTGGCATGCTGTAGAGTGCGTGAAATTAATTAATAACGAGGAATGATTATGAAGTATAAAATGTCTTTCTACCATTTAGGCAAGTTCAATAAGGTAGTGCTCTATGAACCTGAAGAACCGGTAGAAAAAAGTAAAATTGCACTGATCTGCATGCATTCAAATGGGGACTATTCTGATTTTCCGGCCGGCAAATCTTTGGCTGAAAAAGGGTACAGAGTTCTTTGCGGAAAGCCCGGAACAGGAGAAGGTCCTCTCTACAAGAAACTTGAAGCAGTAAAGAAAGCAATTGAAGGGGCAAAAAAACTTCCGGGAGTTGAAAGGGTTATCCTTTTAGGCCATAGCGGAGGAGCTACACTCATGAGCTGCTATCAGGCAGTGGCTGAAAACGGGTGTCAGATTTTCCAGGGTGAAAAGATGATAGTTCCTATGCCCGATATAGAACCCCTTCCTGCAGCTGACGGAATCTTGCTGCTGGATTCCAACTTCGGCAATTCTGTAATGACAGCAATCAGTATTGATCCTGCTGTAATCGATGAGGAAAGCGGAGTTAAACTGGATCCGGAACTGGACAGCTTTAATCCGGCAAACGGATTTTCCAAGGAAGGCGCTCATTACAGCCTTGAGTTTAAGAAAAAATACCTTGCGGGCCAGAAAGCACGTTATGGCAGGCTCATAGATAAGGCTTTGGAACGTTACGCAGCTCTGGAAAACCATCAGGGTAAATATTTTGATGATGAGCCGTTTTATGCTCCGGGTGCATGCACAATGGCACTTAACAACAGACTGTTTCCGCAGGACATCAGCTTGCTTGCTCATACTGAAGATGAGTATAAACTTATTCATCCGGATGGAAGCATTACAACAGAGATTATCCGTTCTGTAAGAAAACCCCGGGGAATGAGCTCACCTACACCTCTTTTTGTACTTGGTGCATCAAGAGATACTGTAAAGGAATTCCTGACAGGAGGAGCAATCCGTCTGACTGATGAGTATGATATTGACGAAACTCATATTTCGGGACTTGACTTGGATTCATGTTATAGTTGTACAATAGGAAACAGCAGGTATATTAGTTGTCCGGCGCTTATAATGGGTATGACAGCCGGATATGAATGTATAGCAGCCGAATCTATATGGAGGAACATAGGAAGCCGGGATAAGGACATTGCTTTCGTAGAAGGCGCAACACATATGATAGTTCCTGAAAAAGGAGATGTGGATTACGGTGATACCATCGAAACCACATTTAAGTATGTTGACGGCTGGCTTGAGAAACATTTCTGCTGATGGAGAATAATTATTACGGCGGAAAAAAGAAAAAAAAGAACATCGCTTTCGACATCGATGAAAAAACGGGACACGGCTGGCATAGCCGGCCGTATCATCGCTATTTTGAAGATTTTGCAGAGTACGAAGTTACAGATAAAAACGGAAAGACGAAAATCATCCGCAGCTATGCCGGTACCCGATATCTGGCATGTGCCGACGCAAAAACTTTAATCCGGAAAAAAATTCTGATTGCACTGCTCTGGCTGATATGTGCCGGCGTATTCGTATTTGCAACAACAAGGGAAATTGTCGCAAACGCCACATGGTACGTTGCCATTTTTGTCTTTGCCGTAATTGTACTGATGGTGTGGAATCTTATTTCAATAATAGAATATTTCACCGCAAAGGGGGCCATGGCGGTTTTCAAATTCAAGCGGAGCGTAATGGGATTCAGGCGCAGCAGCCAAATTGTTTTTATAGCATATCTGTGCTGTGCTCTTGCCACGGTTGCGGCAATCATTTTTACGAACACCATAAGGCTGTGGAGCTGGATTTCGGTTGCCGGATTCGTAGTCTGCGCAGCGATTATGTTTCTTTCAAATTTTATTGAAAGAGGAATCGTTTACGAAGAAAAAGCGTCAGAAGAAGTGCAGCCCGAAGATGCGGTTTATATTGAATGAATGATGCCGCCACAGAATATGAGGTGGTCGGTGATGCAAAAATTTTCAGATATTCCGAACTTCTGCAATTAAATCGCAGAATCAGTAAAAGCCAAGATTCAAATAATCGTAAAGCAAGGAGAAATTTATGCTTACATTAAGCGGAAGAACATGTGTATTTGCCGGAGCCAGCGGGGGTGACGGAGTTGCCGGTGTAAGAGCTTTACTTTCACAGGGTATGAATGTGGTCATGATGACTCATATGATGAAACAGGCGGCCAAACTGAAAGAAGAGCTGGACAAAGAAGGTTACCCCGGGAAGGTTGCAATTTACTGCGACCCTAAGACCTATGATCCTCCAAAGACAGAGGAAGAGGTTTATGAGGCTATTTATAATGAGTTCGGCTCTATTGATGTGATTATTTCCAATATAGGCGGACCGGGACATGAGGATTCCATTGACAGCCTTTCTAAAGAGGAGCTGCTTAGGAATGTTAACCATCTTGTGGGCGGTGGATACGAAATGCTTAAATACAGCCTGCCATATCTTAGAAAAAGCTCAAATCCGCGCGTCATTTTCATGACAAGTTTCGAGGCCGTTAAAGGCGGTACTTTGGACAGCTTGTCAAATTCTATTGCTAAGGGCGCTGTTTATTCAATGATGAAGAATGTTGCTGCCCGCCTTATGAAGGAAGGCATTACTGTTAACTGCATTGTAAAAGGAGCTATCGAGCGCCGTCCGGATAAGGGACCCGGAATGCCCGGAATGCCGAAGCCTAAAGATCCGGCTGAAATGCTTCCGTTTATCCCTGCGGGCCGTCTTGCAAAGGATACAGACCTGGCTCAGGCAATCTGCTACCTTGCCAGCGAGGAGGCTGCTTACGTTACAGGGACTGCCCTTGACATCAGCGGAGGTCTCAGTCTGACATGATATATTCGGAAATGAAATATTGTCCGGACTGTTAAAACGGATGCAAGGTTGTAGCCTTTTAAGTTCGGTGGGCTGAAAACATTTAGAAGCAGTCCCCGTCGGGGCTGCTTCTAATTTTATGTTTTTGTTTTAAAATCAAAGTTTTCGGCCCTGTTCCGCGAGTGAAAAGGCGATTGCAGAAGATAATAATCAATATTCACGGAACAAGATGCATGCAAAGAGATATTAACTGATAGCAAAATAAAGCATTTTGGTATAAAATTCAGTAGAAACTGATTCGCCATACAATCTCGTACAGAAAAATGCTGCGGCCGGGCTGCTTTGTATATATCCCGGATTGTTCCATTGACGATATATAAGCAGGGATATAATATATATGAAAAAAACAGGAGACAGAAATATGAACATCTTCAGCTCTGAACTGCGTACAGAAAAGCTCACGCTAAAGAACAGGCTTGTTATGGCTCCTATGCAGTCACTATTTGCAACTGATGATGGCAGGGTGACTGACAAGGTTATATCATATTATCACGACAGAACAAAAAACGGGAAAATAGGACTGGTTATAGTCGAACATTCTTTTATCTCTCCCGAAGGCAGGGCATGTAAAAGGCAGCTGTCTATCTCAAAAGATGAAGATATCAACGGTCTTACCGGACTTGCAGAGACTATAAAACAGGATGGTTCCTGCAGCTGCATACAGCTTTCCCATGCCGGAGGTTCTGCAATCTTTGACACGACGGAAAAACAGGTGCCAATCGGCCCTTCAGATGTTAAATGTATAAGAACCGGAGTTGTGCCTCAACCAATGACCGAAGATGATATAGAAGCGGTAGTCAAAAGTTTTGCTGCTGCAGCCTCCAGGGCAGTAGAAGCCGGATTCGAAGCAATTGAGCTGCATTCCGCACACGGATATCTGCTGAACCAGTTCTTTTCACCATATTCAAATAAAAGAACAGACGAATATAACGGGAGTGTTGGAAACAGGCTCAGGATACACTGCCGGGTGATCGAGGCTGTGAGAGAAGTAGTGGGAGAAAACTTCCCGATCCTGGTCAGGCTGGGAGCAAAAGACTATCACGTGCCGGGGACTACGCTTGAGGAGGGCGTAGAAGCGGCAAAGATATTGGAAAAGGCAGGAGCAGATATCCTTGATGTCAGTGGAGGGATGAGTATATGGACAAATCCTCATGATGACGGTCCGGGCTTTTTCAGGGAATTAAGCATCCCAATCAGGAAAGCAGTTAAGCTGCCGGTTATTCTTACAGGTGGAATCGTGATAGGAGAGCAGGCTGAAGAACTACTTGAACAGGGAGCAGCAGATTTGATAGGTGTTGCGCGGGCATTGTTAAGAAATATAAATTGGGCGGCGGAGAATGTATGAACGAAGTTGTGCCTGAAGGCAATAGGCCATGGATAAACCACGCCCGGGAAAATAACATATAAAATATTTCACGCCGCATTATATACGGCATGAAATTACAGGAGAAAAATGTAAATGAAATTAATACTGCATCAACCCGGCAGTAAATTACACAAACTGTTTTTCTTCAAAAGCTTTAACCTGATCGAGGAGTCCGGAAAGGTTTTTAACCCTTGCTTCAGGAGCCTGGCAGAATGGTGTAGTAAGGAAAGTATCCACTGTATCGATAGCCATTCCTTCGCCAAAGATCCTTCCGCCAAGTCCGATCATGTTCGCATCATTTACAATGCGGCTTTCTCTTGCAGCCCACTGGCTTTCAACACAGGCGCAGTATACACCTTTATGTTTGTTAGCGATGATGCTGACGCCCATTCCTGTGCCACAGAAAACAATACCCCTTTCAGCCTCACCGTTCTGAATGGCTTTAGCGACATTGTCTGAAGCTTCAATGTAAAGGATCGGATTATCAATATCGGTCGTTCCGAGATCAATAATATCGTAACCTTCTTCCAGCAGATGTTTTTTAACTTTTTCCTTGAGTTCATATCCAAGATTGTCAGCCCCGATTGCTACTTTCATTTTGTAACCTCCATTAATTTATAATCTGATGATCGCTTTAACAATAACGGCTTTTTCATTCATTGCTTTATCAAATGCGCTCCGGATATCGGCAAAATCAAATATATCAGAAGCAATGTTCTTCACATTGATTCTGCCTGCGGCTATCTGCTCGATAGCTTCAGGGAAGGTATTTGTATATCTGAAAACAGATCTGACTTCCCCCTCGTTAAGATACATATTTCTGAAACTGAACGGAACCTCTTCAATAATGTTGCCTACCATAACGATCATGCCGCCTCTTTTCATGAGGTAGCCGGTCTGGTTTGCCGTTACTTTGCTGCCGGCAGTTTCAAATACAACATCAAAACCTTCACCGTCAGTGAATTTATCTCTGAAGGCATTGTTATCACCATCAGTCTTCGGATTGAATGTTCCGGTGGCTCCAAGCATCTTTGCAGTTTCAAGTCTGTTCTCGAAAAGGTCGGAAACTACTATCCGGGATGCTCCGGCTGACTTGCATGCCAGAAGGGTCATCAGTCCGATACATCCTCCGCCGAGGATCGCTACTTTCATACCCGGGCGGACTTCGCCGCGCCTTGCAGCATAAAGTCCTACAGAAAGCGGCTCAATAAGAGCGCCTTCGAGAGTGGATACATTATCCGGCAGTTTGTAAGTAAAAGCTGCAGGATGATTGAAGGATTCTCTAAGCACTCCGTCATAAGGAGGTGTTGAGAGAAACTTTACAGTTCGGCAGATGTTATATCTGCCATGACGGCAGAAATCACAGGTGCCGCATGGTATCCCGGGCTCGATGACTACACGGTCTCCGACCTTGAGATCAGTAACATTGCTGCCAACGGCCGTAACGGTTCCCGCGCATTCATGTCCGAGGATGAACGGGTAAGTTACCTTACATGAGCCTATGCACCCGTGCTCGAAAAAGTGCACATCTGAGCCACAGACACCAACATATTCCGGATGCACTGCAACTTCATCGGGACCCGGGTCATGTGCATCATAATCTTGAATTTTGATTGTCTGAAGCTGAGTTAAAACTGCTGCTTTGATCTTCATGTGATTATCTCCTTGATGTATTTAAGTTATGGTTTGAAAACTATCTTTATTACCTTCCCGGCTAAAGTCAGCTCAAAGGCATCGTGATAATCCTTCAGGCTCATAATCTTTGAGATCTGGCGGGTCGGGTCCAGCTTGCCGGTATCAAGGAGCGCAAGTATCTGCTTCCAGGAAGTCGGATTGTAGCCCATGTGGCCGACAACAGATATATTTTTGACAGTTGTCTGTACAAGTGATGCTGAAAGAGGTCCGAAATCGTAACCAATCTTTACAAGACGTCCGCCGCGTCTCAGCAGTCTGATAAACGGGTCATACAACGAATTTGATCCTGCAGCGTCAACGACAATAGGTATTCCTTCACCGCCGGTCTCATCGAGGATCGTAGATGCGAAGTCATCGCGGTCGGATTCCAGAATGATATCGGCGCCGTATTTCACTGCAGCCGCTCTTGCTTCCTCGGAAGTGGATGACCTGACAAGGCAGATGATCTTTGAAGCTCCGGCGACCCTGGCCATTTCTATGGATGAGAGAGCAAGCGCACCTGCTCCTGCCACAAGGACAACGTCTCCGGGCTGCATTCCACCCTGTTGTATCAGGGCATTATATGCATTTGCATAAGGGTCAAGTATCGAAGCTGCTTCATAGCCGGTGTTTTCCGGGATTTTCATCAGGCAGTTTGGAAAAACCCTAAGTCCTTCACCCGGAATAAGAACATATTCCGCAAATCCTCCGTCTAGCTGGAACCCCAGTCCTTTCCGTTCACGGCACATAAGATACTCGCCCTTAGAGCACGCATAGCAGGTCCCGCATACAGCTCCTGTATTATCTGAAACAACTCGGTCACCCGGCTTAAAACGGGTGACATTGCTCCCTGTTTCAACTACTTCACCGGAGAATTCATGGCCGATAGTGACACCCGGCAGAGCAGAGGTGTTCTTTCCGGTATAAATGTTCATATCACTGCCGCAAAGTCCGGCCGCCATTACCTTTACCAGCACATCATCACATCCGGGTTTTGGTATGGGTTTTTCAGTCAGCGCCAGAGCACCATATTCCATTCCTGTCCTTATTATTGCTTTCATTTTTTAACCTTTAAATCTAAATATGCCCCAAGATTGATCAAATTAATAATTAAAATACAATTTTCAGATAAAAACCAAAATCAGACTTGATATTATATTATAATAATAATACAATAATGTAAATAAAAAATAATTTTTATTTTGCATATTTCAATATAAATATGCGGAAAAATGCTTGTCAGCAGCAAACAGTTATATTATAAAAATCAGGAGTGGGAGTGTGATAAAAATGAGACCGATAATTCATCCGGCTGAACAGATATGCCAGATAATGGCACGTATTTATGGGAAGAATCTAACCACTGTATCCGGGGGAAACCTTTCATTGAAAGATGATGAAGGAAATATCTGGGTATCACCGTCAGGGGGCGATAAAGCATCGCTGAAAAGGACAGATGTATGCAGGATATTAGAAGACGGAACAACGGTAGGAAACGCTAAACCGTCACTCGAATTCAGAATCCATAACGGGATATACGCGAGAAGGCACGATATAAAGGCAGTATTACATGCCCATTCACCGGCGCTGGTAGCTATGAGCATTATCAGATCGTTGCCAAATGTGCGGTTGCTGCCTGATGTTTTTGAAATGACAGGTGAGGCCGGCCTTGCGCCGTATGCGCTTCCGGGCAGTGATGCTCTGGTAGAAAGTGTAGGAGGAGTGTTCGCGGAAGGCTATGATGTTGTGATTCTTGAAAACCATGGCATCTTTTGCGGGAGCCGGATTGATCTTTATGATGCTTACCGCAAATTTGAAGCCCTTGAGTTTTCTGTGCAAACTGAGATGATGGCAGGAATGCTCAGCGCAGAGACCACTCAATTAACAGATTCTCAGATAGCTGCATATACAGAACTGAAAAACAGAAAATATGATATCATTGATACGGCGGAGCCGACTAATGAAGAAATACTGCTGAGGCAGCAGATATGCGACCTGTCAAAACGAGCATATGATAAGCAGATCTTCAGTTATGCTAACGGCAACTTCTCCGCAAGGACTTCAGATGGAGGAATGATCATAACTCCTGAGGGAGTTGACAACAGCTGTCTCAGTGAGCAGGAACTGGTAAAAGTATGCGGAAACAGATGTGAGAAAGGAAAGGTCCCCTCAAGAATGGCATACTTTCACAGTTTAATATATGAAAAATGTCCGGATATCTGCTCGGTCGTTATTGCTGCGCCTCCTTACGCGGCAACATTTGCTGTAACAGGAGAACCATTTGACGTAAGAGTTATTCCGGAATGCTTTAACAGGCTTCAGACCTGCAGGACGTTCAGTTTTGATGAGTTTATTAATGAACCTGAAAAGATAGCAGAGTATCTGAAACTGAATACTCCGATAGCAATAGTACAGAACGGGTTCTTTATTGTATGCAGCGTAAGTCCGTTTGCAGCATATGACCGTTTAGAGATAGCAGAGTATACTTCAAAATCAATACATTTAACAAAAATGATGGGGTCTTCGATAATCACGATCAGCGATGATAATATCGAAGCCCTTAAGAACAGATTTAAAATACCCAAACCGGAAAAAGCGCACCTTTAATGCATTTCGCAAGGAGGGACAGTTATGAAGAAGTATCTTTTGGGAATAGATGTCGGAACGTCAGCTGTTAAGGCAGCCTGTTTCACAGAAGATTTCAGACTGGTTGCCTACGAATCCGCAGAATATCCCATCTACTTCTGTGGTGATAATAAAGTAGAGCAGGAGCCTGAAGAATGGTGGGACGCAACTGTCAGGTCAATAAACAAGATTGCGGCCGCAATAAAAGGTGAGGGGGAGATTAAAGCTGTATCTGTCAGCTCCCAGTCGCCCGCACTGATACCGATAGGCAGGGACGGAAAGGCCGTAAGGCGGGCCATGATATGGATGGACCGCAGAGCACAGGCAGAGTGTGATTATGCTGTGTATAATCTTATAGGATATGAACGCTATAAAAAGATACTGCGCTCCGAACCCGACGCATATTATGTTCTGCCCAAGATTCTGTGGTATAGGAAAAACGAGCCTGAAAATTACGAAAAAACAGTAATGTACCTGCAGGTTAACGGGTATATAAATTTCAAGCTTACGGGAGAGTATTCACTTGATCTTATCCATGCGGTTGCTACTAACGGTATGGACTATGAGAAACGCGCATGGTCAGACGAGATATCCGGACTGACAGGGGTTCCGTTCAGTGAATTGTTCCCTGAAATATCCCAGCCATATGAGATAATAGGAAAGGTCACTAAACAGGCAGCTGAACTCACCGGTCTTGCTGAGGGGACACCGGTCGTCGCAGGAGTTACAGACACCATTGCTTCATATTATGGCTGCGGAGTGTTGTCAGAAAAGTCTTCGGCAGAAATGACCGGCACTTCCAGCATCATGTTTTTCAATCTTAATAAGACCCTGGATGATTACGGAAAAATGATGGTAAAACCGTCACCGTTTGACAGAAACAGCAACATTCTGGTTGCTGCGATCAATTCAAGTGGAGCCAGTGTTGAATGGTTCAGGAAAGTATTCGCTTCCGGACCTGATATACCTCTGGATTATGATACATTCAATAATGAAGCCGCCACGGCTGAACCGGGCAGCGGCAAAGTCATATGGTTCCCTTATCTTTCAGGAGAACGTTCTCCGCTCTTTAACAGCTTTGCAAGAGGCATGTATATAGGAATGAACAGCAGTACCGGAAGGCCGGAGCTTGCAAGGGCTGTTCTTGAAGGCACATCGTATGCAATAAGACATAATTTTGATGAAGCCCGCAGCCTGGGAGCAGCTCCGGAATATGCAGTAGCCTGCGGCGGAGGAGCAAAAAGCCATATCTGGCTGAAGATAAAGGCATCAGTACTCGGTATACCCCTTAAGGTTTTTGAGAACGAAACGATCGACCGGGCGACTCTGGGAGACGCGATGCTCGCAGGATACGGAGTCGGAATGGTAGATGATGTCCGGAAGACTTCACAGCAGGTTTGCAGATTCAGCAAAGTTGTAGAGCCGGATGCAGAGTGGTCGCGGATATATAACGATCTGTATGCGCTATACAGAAAAATGTATGTTCATCTTGAAGATGATCTGAAAGAACTGAGTTTAATATAATTGGAGGACATAAAAATGAAAGTTTTAGTAACAGCAGAACTCACAGAAGAGTACAAACAGCGGCTTGAAAAGATTGCAGATGAAGTAACTTATACAGGCAGGGGTTATACGGGGATTAAATTATCCACCGAAGACATGAGAAACGCCATCGGAGACAGCGATATTGTGATAGACGGTATTGAAAATATAGACGCTGAAACAATGGATGCATGTAAAAACCTTAAGATCATTGCCTGCTGCAGAAATGAGGCTTTTGCAAGCATAGATATCAAAGCAGCCACAGAAAGAGGGATCCCGGTCATACAGGCAAACGGAAGAAATGCGGTCTCGGTTGCTGAATATACTATAGGCATCCTTTTGGCATGCTGCAAAAATATTTCAACCTGTGATTATCTGCTTAGGCATACAGATAAACTTGCAGGAGCGGTTTATAAGGACAAGGAGCAGGAAAAGAGCGAGGGGCTTAAGAAACCACAGATCTGGTCAACAGATCCTAAAGGTCCCGCAGCGCTGTACGGCGGATATCCTGAATTATACGGAAAAGTATTCGGCCAGATCGGTTATGGTTCAATAGGCAGAGAGGTCGCTAAGCGAGCCATGGCATTCGACATGGAACTGCTCATAGTTGATCCTTTCCTTAACCCTGAAGTCATCAAAGGAATGAATGCAAGGATAGTGGAGCTTCCGGAATTGATGGAGAAAAGCGATTTTATTTCGATCAATTGCAATGTAACACCGGATACAGAGGGAATGATCAGCAGAGAAATGCTGGAAATGATGAAGCCGACTGCTTATATAGTAAACACAGCCAGGGCTCCGATCATGGACTACGATGCGCTTGTAGACCTTCTGAAGGGTAAAAAGATAGCAGGGGCTGCATTGGATGTATTCCCTGAAGAGCCGATACCAAAGGGACATCCTCTTCTCAAACTTGATAATGTGGTGCTCACTCCGCATATGGCAGGACAGTCAAGAGAGATACCGGCACATCATTCAAAGATCATTATTGAGAATCTGGAAATGCTGCTCAGAGGTGAAAGACCGAGGACGATCGTGAACCCTGAAGTGCTTGACAAGTGGTTTTTTGAATTCAGGGGCAGATGAGTGACCGGATATTTAAGCAGAGGTTTTCAAACGATAATGGAATAAGTATCGGTTTTATCGTGTTTTAATACAATTATAAGATAATATATTTGTGCAAAAAAGAGAAAAACAGAATTCACTTGCTAATTATTAATGAGAAGGTATAATAATTGTATCAAGATTATATCTTGAGAAAAAGAATTACAGAAAATACAAATTGGGAGGAATAAGTATGAAGAAATTCTTTGTAATGGCTTTAGCAGTTATGATGATCGCCGGCCTTTGCGCTTGTGGCAACCAAGGCGGCGAGAAGAAAACAGAAGCTGCTGCCGATGCCGGTGAGTATGTTGAAACAGCAAACGGAACAAAGATTACAGTTGTAAAACCGCCGGAAGGCGCAACAGATCTTTCATTCCTGAAAGTTGGTACATGCGTTATGTCATTCCAGCAGGAATATATGATCAACCTTTGCAAGGGTTATGAAGAGTTCCAGAAACTGACAGGAATCACTTGGACCAGCACGGACGGCGGAAACAATGAGCCTGAGAAACAACAGACCAACATTGAGAACCTTATTGAATCAGGACACAATGTTATCCTGGCACAGTGCGTATCTATTGATGCCCTTGCTGACCTTCTTAACCAGGCAGGCGAGAAGGGAATCTCAGCTTCCTACTATCCACAGGATCCTGCTGTAACAGGAGCTGCAGCTTATCTTGGATATGATGAGTATGTATGGGGACATCTTCTTGGTGAAGCCGGAGTAAAGTGGATGAAAGACAACTATGATGCTGACCACAGACCGGTTATCCTTAACCTTACATCATCTCAGGAGAAGAACTCAATTGTTCGTTGCCAGGGAATGCAGGATGCTATCGCAGAAGAGTTTGGTGAGGACGGATTTGATTGGTTCAAAGTTGAAGCAGTCGGAGCAGAAGAGTCTATGCAGAATATTGAGTCTGCACTTCAGGCACATCCTGATACAAATATGATCCTTTGCTATAATGACAACACATCAACAGGTGCTTATGAAGCAGCTATCCAGTCCGGTCTTGATATGAGCAAATTCCTCATCGGATCATGCGACGGAACTGATACTATCCTTGATCTTATGCAGGAAGCAGATTCGCCATTCAGAGTAACAATCGGTAACGCTCAGTTCGTTCCAGAGATTGGTTTCGGATATATGCAGAATGGCGTTAAATGGGCACTCGGCCTTCCGGCTGACGATGTTTACAACTGCCCGCTTCAGCCTATTTGGAAGGATGATGTAGAAGCTTACAGAAGCAGAGAGCCTGTATTTGAGCTTGATGAAGACCTTCAGGCATATTTAGATGCTCTTAAATAATTTGACAAAGCATTAAAAGACATCTGGCGGAACTGCCACACGATACATATTCAATATGTATTGTGTGGCGTGTTGTAGATACAGCTATAGGGTAGAGTGATGAACTATGGAAAATAATGTTTTTTTATCTACAAGAGGACTTACGAAAACATATGGACAAGTTACGGTTCTCCGTGATATAAGTATGGACTTTTATAAGGGGGAAGTACATGCACTTATTGGTGAGAACGGTGCCGGCAAATCAACCCTTTGCAAAATGATCTCGGGTGCTATTTCGCCAACTTCCGGCAAGATCATTATTGATGATAAGTCACATGATTTTTTCACCCCGGAAGAAGCGAAATCTCTTGGCATCGGAATTGTATATCAGGAACTTAATCTTATTTCGGAATTAACTGTATATGAAAACCTTTTTGTCGGAAAGGAGATAAAAAAAGGTCCTTTTCTGAATAAAAAGGAAATGGTCAGACAGGCTAACGAAGTTTTTGACGGCATGGGGATCAGTGTTGACGTGATGAAACCGGTGAGCGAGCTGTCAGTGGCTTTTTGCCAGCTTGTTGAGATTGCAAAGGCACTGATAGAGAATAGCAAGTTAATTATATTTGACGAGCCGACTGCACCGCTTACAAATAATGAGGTTGATGTTCTTTTCAAAATAATTAAAAGACTTAAAGAACAAGGTATTGCGATCATCTATATATCTCATCGCATGGATGAGATATTCAGGATCTGTGACAAAGTTACAGTTTTCAGGGATGGAGAATATATATCCACTCAGGATATCGGAGAAACTACAAGAGAAGAGCTTATTAAGCTTATGATAGGACGTGAGCTTACAAGAGAGTTTCCTGAACGTGTTGCGAACATTTACAGCGATGCTGACAATATACTTGAGGTAAGACATCTCAGTACAGCAAAGCTTAAAGATATATCATTTGAATTGAAAAGGGGAGAGATCCTCGGCATATCAGGACTGGTTGGTTCAGGGAGATCGGAAATAGTAAGGGCTATCTTCGGAGTTGATAAGGTCCATTCAGGAGAGATCCTGCTGGAAGGCAAAAAAACCAAAATAAAGCATCCGAAGGATGCGATTAAAGACGGTTTCGCACTGGTGCCCGAAGACCGGAAACGTGAGGGTCTGATGCTCCAGCAGTCGATTAGGCTGAATATGACCATTACCGTGCTGGATAAACTTTCCAGGGCCGGTTTTATAAATGATAAAAAAGAAAAAAAAGAACTTGACCGCGGGATCAATTTGTTGTCTGTAAAACTGGCTTCAGTAAAAAATCCTGTGACAAATCTTTCCGGAGGAAACCAGCAAAAAGTCGTTCTTGCAAAATGGATTTCAACCGGAAATGACGTGTTATTATTTGACGAACCTACACGAGGTGTAGATGTCGGAGCAAAAAAAGAAATATACGACTTCCTTTTTGAACTGAAAAGCCAGGGCAAGAGTATAATCCTGATCTCATCTGAAATGCAGGAGATACTTGGTCTGTGCGACAGGATACTTGTAATGTGTGAAGGCAGGCTGTTGGGAGAACTGAATGCGGAAGAAGCAACCCAGGAAAAAATATTGACGCTGGCTTCCGGAATTACCGAATGAGGAGAAAAAATGAAAAGCAAAAGATTAGCAGTTGAAAAAGCCGTTTCTATCTATCAGAAAATAGGAATTTTGGTAATACTCGTTGTTGAGATTATAGCATTCTCGTTAATGACAGATAAATTTCTGGCACTGAACAATATCATGCTTGTCGGCCGCCAGATTTCATTCGTCGGAATGTCTGCAGTCGGAATGACTATGGTTCTGTTGCTTGGTGAGATTGATATTTCAGTAGGATCGATACTTGCTTTTTCGGGCTGTGTTACTGCAAAATTGATTATGGAAAGCGGATGGGCTTTTGTGCCTGCAGCTATAGTTGCTGTTTTGCTCTCCATGGTATTTGGTGTTATAACCGGATTTTTCGTAACAAAGCTTAAGATCACCTCGCTGATAGCTACTCTCGCGATGCAGCAGATTATCAAGGGCTGTACATACCTTCTTACAGGCGGTATTCCGGTCAAGATTAATAATGACAATTTCAAGTTCCTCGGACAGGGATTTATTGCAGGTGTAGTTCCGGTTCCTATCGTATTTATGCTTATACTGTTTGTGATCGGATTTGTTGTTCTTCATAAAACAAGATTCGGGCGCCGCATCTATGCAGTAGGCGGAAATACAGAGGCAGCCCGTCTGTCAGGTATTAAAACTGACGGGATCAAGATAATCGTATTTATCATTTCCGCGGCAGCTGCCGGAATAGCTGGTGTGATTATGGCATCACGTCTCGGAACAGGACAACCTTCAACAGGAAATGATTTTGGTATGGATGTTCTTACCGCAACAGTACTCGGCGGCGTAATGCTTATAGGCGGCAAGGGTAAGATATTAAACGTATTCATAGGCACTGTCATCATAGGCATACTTACCAACGGTCTGGTTCTTATGAATGTACTTGAGTATTGGCAGTGGATAGTAAAAGGACTTGTGTTCGTATTCGCTCTTGCAATGAGTAACCTTGAACTTATTGTTAACAAGGATAAATAACGAATCCGGAGGGAAGCTAAATGGAAAAAATGGTTAATACAGTAACCGGTCCGGTCAGTGTAGACAAGCTGAAACGGGTAGCAATGCACGAACATTTCATGTTTGCTTTCCCGGGCTGCCAGTTTGATATTGCAACCGGAAAACAGGTTCAGAAAAAAGAGGCTATTGATAATTGCATTAAGGGTGCAAAACTCCTTAAGTCATTAGGAATCGATACCGTGGTCGATGCCACACCTATGGATTGCGGAAGAAATCCTGAATGGCTTGCGGAGATTTCAGATAAATCGGGACTCCAGATCATTTGTGTTACCGGCTATTACATGGAAGGTTTTTCAGCATCAGGCTACTGGGCAATGAAAATGCACTGGGCCGGAGCAGACGGCGCCTCCGGTCAGTATGCGGAACTTCTTGAAGCGGAACTTACGCATGGCATGGATAACACTGACATTAAGGCAGGAGTTATCAAAGTTGCCACAGGCCATAATAAAATATCGGATTACCAGAAGATGATGATTAAAGGAGCTTCAATGGCTCATAAGAACACAGGCTGTCCGATTTATACCCATACAGAAGACGGTGAACTTGCTTTCGATCAGGCAAAACTGTTCCTTAAGTTCGGATGTGACGCGTCGAAAGTTGTTATCGGACATATGTGCGGTGAGATACGTGCGGATTATCACAAACATATCCTTGATTGGGGGTTCAACACAGGTTTTGACAGACTTGGAGCATATGACGGATACCATCCGGAAGACACTGAAAAGTGCACATGTTTGTCAAAACTGATCAAGGAAGGATATGGGGACAGGATTGTTGTTTCACAGGATGTTATCTATCAGAGACTCGGAAGGGTTGATCCTTATCCGGATTTTGAGGTCCATGAGTGGAGGAATTACAGGTTCGGTTATATGCTTGACACCTTGTTCCCGAGACTCAAGAACGAGTTTGGAGTTACTGATGAGGACATTGACCGGCTTCTGATAGATAATCCACATAAAATATTTAGCTGACATGATCAGTCATGAGGGTAAGAAGTTGTTCAGACTACTTACCCTCATATCTTTTTAGGAGAGAAAATGAAGGCTATAGTAAAAAACAGTCCTTCTCCCGGAATAGACATAACAGATATTGCCGTTCCGGAAATAAGTGACGATGAACTTCTTGTTGAAGTCAAAGTTTCAGGAATATGCGGTTCGGATGTACATGTATACAGCTGGTCCGGCGGCTATGACTGGGTGACTCCTTATATGCCGATCATACCGGGACATGAATTCTCCGGAGTTGTAGTTCATACCGGAAAAAACATCAAAAATGTAAAAGAAGGTGACAGAGTACTGTGCAGGACATCCGTAACAGGGCCATGCGGTCAGTGCGAAGCATGCAGGACAGGCCGCAGGCATTACTGTGAAGTCCACAGGAAAAACCTGACAGGATGGAAGAAAAACGGAGGTTTTGCCAAGTACTATAAATGTTTTGAGGGCGGCGTGATAAAGCTTCCTGATGAAGTAAGTTTTGAAGAGGCAGCAATAGCCGAACCTGTAAGCATCGGAGCATGTGCGGTAGATGATGCAGGCCTGGTGTTCGGTGATACATGTCTTATCACAGGCCCCGGAACCATAGGTCTTGTGACACTTTTAATGGCAAAGGCAAACGGAGCCGGCAGATGTATAGTAAGCGGAACATCCGCAGATGCCTATAGGCTTGAAAAAGCTAAAGAATTAGGAGCAGATTATACGATATGTGCTGATAAAGAAGACTTAACCGAAGCGGTCAGCCGTATCACAGAAGGCAAAGGCGTAGATGTTGCGTTTGAGTGTTCAGGTGCAGCAATGGTTATCCAGGACGCACTGAATTCAGTGAAAATGGCTTCAGGAAGGCTGATTCTTGAAGGCATCTATTCAGGTAAGGTTGAACTGGAGCTGTCAGATGCGGTTGTAAGGGCTTCGAAAATGATAAAAGGAAGCTACAGCGGCAGAGTTGCATGGGAAAGAATGCTGGAGTGGATGGCATACAACAGGGAGAAGAGTATGCAATGCACAAAGATAATCACCCACAGAAGCAGATTGAGCGCCGCAAAAGAAGCTTTTGAAAGATGTGTCAGAAAAGAAAACATCAAAGAAGTGTTTGTTGATTTTGACTGACAGAAAAAAACAGATTAAGCGGAAAACTCGGGAGGAGAGGCAAGAGATGATCAAAAACTTTTTTATCGTTGGCGGGGGAGTGATGAGCTGTCGTATAGGCATAATATTGTGTCGGAACGGATATAAGCTCAAGATATATGATATTAACCCCAAGGCAATCGAAAACTGGAGAAAAGGGTTTGACGCTATAGCTGAGGTTATGAAGAGCAATTTCGGTGTTACGGATGAAGATATCGAAACAACACTTAAGAACATTTCATTTGCCGGGTCACTGGACGAGGCTGCTGAGAGCGATATGGTGATAGAGGCAGTAATAGAGGATCTTGAAGTTAAAAAACAGGTTGTTTGCCAGATCGAAGAGGCAGTCAGCGATGATACTATCATAGTGACTAATACATCATCCCTGACCCCGAGCCTGATAGCCGAAAACATGAAGCATAAGGAAAGGTTTGCGGCATGGCACTTTAACAGCCCGAATACATACACAGAGGTAATGGGTATCCCCGAGACTAAAAAGGAAGTGCTTGATACTCTTAAAGAACTCTCGATAAGCGCAGGGGAAGTTCCTATTGTGCTTAAAAAAGAAAAATCCAGGTATCTTGCAAATAACTGCCTCCAGGTATGGCTCATGGAAGCTCTTGACCTGATTATAGACGGATACGGAACTCCTGAAGATCTGGACAGGAGCTGGATGATGGCCCACAATCATGCAAGGGGCCCGTTCGCGATTATGGATTTCTGCGGACTTGATCTGAGACTTGCCCAGGCCAGGAATGAACTCGCAAAATGTGTAGCAGCAGGCCGGGATAGTTCAATATGGATCAAAAGGATAGATTTCCTTGAGCCTATGGTTGAAAGAGGAGAACTCGGCGTTAAATCTGGTAAAGGATTCTACACATATCCCAACCCGGCATATGAAGATCCTGAATGGCTCAGAAAAGAGCTGTATGATGCAGGACGGTTTTCAAAATAATAATTTAAAAAAATATAGTAAGGATAGTAATCTTATGAGTATCATGGATAGGCTGAGCCTTGAAGGAAAGAAGATTTTTGTTACCGGCGGAGCAAGAGGTATAGGAATGAACTATGCGCTTGCAGTAGCAGAGGCCGGAGCTGATGTAGCTATAGTGGATATCGACTTTGAATCCGCAAAAGTAACCTCAGAGAATCTTGCAGCAAAAACAGGAAGAACGTTCATTCCTGTTCAGGCAGATGTTACCGATCCTGAATCGGTAGATAAAATGATGGATACAATCCTTGCTGAATTCGGCTGCCTTGACGCCGCATTTTGCAATGCCGGAATATGTATAAATGTTCCTGCGGAGGAGATGGATTATGCCACATGGCTGAAAGTAATCGATGTAAATCTTAACGGTATCTTCCTTACAGATATAGCAGCCGGAAAGCAGATGCTGAAGCAGGGGCATGGTTCCATAATCAATACGGCATCTATGTCTGCACATATCGTAAACGTTCCGCAGCCACAGTGCGCATATAATGCTTCAAAAGCAGGAGTTATCCAGCTGACAAAATCGCTTGCCATAGAATGGGCAACAAGAGGTGTAAGGGTCAATTCAATAAGTCCGGGATATATCGGCACAGATCTCACTCTTAATTCCCCGACTCTTATACCGCTTATTGAAAAATGGAACGCGATGGCGCCGCTGCACAGGCTCGGAAAACCTGAGGAGCTTCAGGGTATCGCAGTATATCTTGCCAGCGATGTGAGCCCGTTTACAACCGGAGCTGATTTCATAATCGACGGCGCATTTACCTGTTTCTAATGTATCGGAAAGGATGGTGTAATAAATGAAATTATATGTGCTTGATCTTGGCTATCAGGAGGAAGACAAAAACTTTATGGTAGCGGGAACAAACTGTGCGACTGTGCACAATCCCAATCCGGATTTTGAGTGGATAAGGATTCCTATGCAAGCATTCCTGATCGATCATCCGGAAGGCGGATATATTCTTTTCGATACCGGATGTGCACCGGATCATGAAGAAGCTTGGCCCGCTTTCATTAAGGAGCAGTCGCCTTATACAGCAACCGAAGAACAGCATCTTCTTCCGAGACTTGCTGCACTCGGCGTAAAACCCGAAGACGTAAAAACAGTTATCATGTCCCACCTTCATGTAGACCATGCAGGGTGTCTCAGCTTCTTTAAGAACGCAGAAGTATACGTTCATGATGATGAATTTACCAATACGATCTGCAATTATATCAAAGGTGAGGATATCAATGTTCATGTTCCCTGCGATATCGAAAGGTTCATGAACGCTCATCTTCACTGGCGTACAGTGACAAATGAAGAAACAGAGATCGAAGTAGCGAAGGGTGTTACCATAGTGAATTTCGGTTCAGGCCATTCCTGGGGAATGCTGGGACTTAGAGTGGATCTGGAAAACACAGGTTCACTGCTGCTTGTGGCGGATGCCATTTATATGGAAGAAAATATTTATCCTGAACTTCGCCTGCCCGGCATCATTTTCGATTCGCAGGGGTACAGAAGAACCATTAAATTTATACTTGAGTATGTACGCAAGAACAACTGCAAGCTGATATATGGACATGACATGCAGCAGTTTTCAACATTGAAGCATTCAGAAGATGGATATTATGATTGAAATAAACACACAGTAAAGGAGCAAGATAATTATGCAGAAGACAATGAAAGCACTGGTTTGCTATGGGCAGAATGATTACAAGCTTGAGGAGCGGTATCCGGTTCCGGAATGCGGCCCTGATGATGTGATAATTAAAACAGAAGCATGCGGTATCTGTGCGGGAGATCTGAAGTGTATGCACGGAGCGGAGCGTTTCTGGGGAAATGAAAAAGAACCGAGCTGGGTTAAGCCGCCTTTTATTCCGGGACATGAGTTTTTCGGTCGTATCGTTGAGGTCGGCGCAAATGTTAAAGAATATAAGGTCGGCGACCGTATAATCGCAGACCAGATTCTTCCATGCGGAAAATGCAGGTTCTGCAAAACAGGAAAATACTGGATGTGCCAGCCTCATGCAACCTTCGGTTTCCAGAAGGACAATAACGGAGGAATGGCAGAATATGTAAGATATCCTTTTCGCTCAGTGATTCACAGAATACCGGAAGATATGTCTATCGAGAAAGCACTTTTGATTGAGCCGTATTCCTGCTCAAAGCATTGTATTGACAGAGCACAGATTACTAATGAGGATTTCGTAGTTATCTCGGGTGCGGGAACTCTCGGATTGGGAATGATAACTTATGCAAGGATGAAGAATCCTGCAAAACTTGTTGTATTGGATATGATGGATGAGCGTCTTGAGAAGGCAAAAGACTTCGGAGCAGACATTGTTATCAATCCGTCAAAATGCGATGTGGTAAAAGAGATAATGGATATGACCGAAGGTTACGGATGTGATATCTACATTGAAGCTGCAGGACATCCGTCCAGCGTTAAGCAGGGTCTAGATATGATCAGAAAGATGGGAAGATTCGTGGAGTTCGGAGTGTTCGGAAGCGACACTACTGTTGACTGGTCAATAATCGGTGACGAAAAAGAGCTGGATGTTCTCGGCTCACACCTTTCACCATACTGCTATGACTTTGTGATTGAACGCATCGCATCGGGCGACCTAAAAACAGACGGCGTCATTTCAAGCATATATAAACTTGATGATTGGGTAGAAGCTTTTGATAAAGCTACGGGAAAAGACGGAGATCTCAAGGTGGCGTTCAAATTCTAAAAGCTCCGAGATATGCCGGAGCTGCCAATAATCAAATGACAGGATGCTGACGATTGTTTGGAGGGTAAAATGACTGTAGAACAGATAAAGACTGCAATAGATAACGGACAGACAATATTGGGGATCGAGTTTGGCTCGACAAGAATCAAATCAGTGATGCTCGGACCTGACCATCTTCCGATAGCTTCAGGCAGTTTCACCTGGGAGAACAGATATGAAAACGGTCTGTGGACATATTATATGGATGATGCATGGGAGGGGTTGAGAGAAAGCTATAAGGCTCTTGCGGATGACGTATTTGATAAATACGGGACAAAGCTGAAAAAGATCGGTGCCATCGGTATTTCGGGCATGATGCACGGATATCTGCCTTTTGACCGTGACGGAAACCAGATAGATGCTTTCAGGACCTGGAGAAATACAAATACTTCCGCGGCAGCAGCTGAACTGACAAAACTGTTTGATTTTAATGTCCCTCTTAGATGGAGCATTTCCCAGCTTTATCAGTCGATACTGGAAAATATGGATCATGTGAAGGATCTTGATTACATGACCACGCTGTCAAGTTATATCCACTGGCAACTGACCGGAGAAAAAGTCATCGGAATAGGCGAAGCTTCGGGCATGTTTCCTATAGACTCTGCCATAAATGATTACGATCAGCGTATGCTGGATCAGTTCGAACAACTTATTGTTGATAAAAACTATAAATGGAGGATCCGCGATGTTCTGCCTAAAGTACTTGTTGCAGGTAAAAATGCGGGTTACCTGACGCCGGAAGGCGCAGCAAAGCTGGACCCTTCCGGTCTGCTTGAACCCGGTATACCGATGGCACCTCCTGAAGGCGATGCCGGAACGGGTATGGTAGCGACAGATTCTGTTGGTGTCAGGACAGGCAATGTTTCCGCAGGAACATCCATATTTTCCATGATTGTTCTTGAAAAACAGTTAAGCAGAGTATATGAGGAGATAGACATGGTAACCACGCCATGCGGCAAACCTGTTGCCATGGTTCATTGCAATAACTGCACTTCGGATTTTGACGCGTGGACAGGACTTTTCTCGGAAGTTATTGAAGCATCCGGGAATTACATGGATAAGGATGACCTGTTCACTATGCTTTATACAAAAAGCCTGGAGGGAGATCCTGACTGCGGCGGAATAATGGTTTACAACTATGTTTCAGGTGAACCTGTTACAGGCCTGTTAGAAGGTCGTCCGCTGGTGATAAGAAAAGTAGACGCTAAATTTACTCTTGCAAACTTCCTCAGAGCAGAGATATATTCCGCTTTTGCAGCTCTGCGGATAGGGATGGGGATACTGGATAATGAAAATGTTGTTATTGACCGTTTGATGGGGCATGGCGGCCTGTTTAAGACTCCCGGCGTTTCACAGTGTTATCTGGCAGCAGCTACAGGAGCTGAAGTGTCGGTAATGAAGAATGCCGGAGAGGGCGGGCCTTACGGCATGGCCCTTCTTGCAGATTATATGGTTAACAGGAAAGATAGTGAAACTCTTGATGAGTTCCTTGACGGGACTATCTTTTCGTCGGACGAGAAGATAACAGTTTCCCCTGATCAGGAAACTGTTGATGGATACAGGAAGTATCTGGATGATTATATAACCGCGCTTGGTGTGGAAGAAAAAGCTGTGGAGTTGTTCTGACCAAAATGTGATACATTATGTTAAATTGTCATGTCTGACACCACAAAAATTGTATTAACAATACTAAATCAGCATCAGGCTAATTTCCTCTGACTATGAAATTCTAAGCAACGGAATAGAACTGTGGTATAATCGCAACATTAAAATAATATGGAGGCATAAAAGGCATTGATGAAACAATATTGCACAAATTGTAGTATAGCTGTTGACATTATTGTTTCTAAAATGTATTATGGGAGATGGGTAATAAAGTCAGAGCAATCATGGAAAATTATAGAGGACCTCTTTACTACAGAGTAAAAGAGACGATCAAGGAAGGGATACATTCAGGGGTTATGAAACCCGGCGACGTTATTCCTACGGAAGAGAAACTTATAGAGGCCTTTGGAGTCAGCAGGGTAACTATAAGAAGAGTTATTTCTGAACTGGTTGATGAAGGAGTCCTTGAAAAGGACTTCAGCAAAACTCCGCGGGTCAAGAAAGATTATCTTCACCGCAACCTTAATACGTTTACCGGACTTACTGATGAATTTTCCAGGCGGGGACTGAAGATGTCATCATATATCCATCGCACTGATATTATTCAGGCGGATAAAAGTCTGGCTGACAGATTCGGTGTTGATAAAGGCACAGAACTTCTCTTTGTGGAGAGGGTAAGATATGCAAATTCCGACCCGCTTTTACTGAATAATCTTTATTTTATAAACGAGCTGATACCCGGATTTGATCCATACCGCCTGGTGAGTGAATCTTTCTATAATATACTGGAGAAAGAATATTCGCTTAAGATCGCCAAATCGAATCAGACGATAACTTCAGTATTATCGAGCAATAAACAGACTGCGTTGCTTGAACTGACAGAAAAGACAGCCTTGTTGCATGTTGAATCACTCGGATATCTGGAAAATGGTGAGGTTGCGGAGTTTTCTGACAACTATTATATAGGCAGCAGATATTCCATTGAGTTTACTGCGTTCAAAAACTGATGATTAATCAATGAAAAAATATTTAATAATAGACATGGGCACCAGCTCGGTCAGAGTTGCAATCATGGATGATGAATTACATATCGTGGATGCAGAGGTCGTTAAGCGAGTTGCTGACGTGACCTTTGATGCTGGGCATGAATGGGAAATGATATTTGAACTGATGTGCAGGATCTGCTCCCGCCATGATAACATTTCCGCGGTGTCTTCGTCTTCATTACTTTCATGGGTAGGTCTGGATAATGACCTGAATGCTGTAACACCATGCATGACATATATGCATCAGTGCCGCGAAGAGTATGAGGCGTTTTCAAAGACCCACGATGATAGTCATGTTTATGGGGTATCCCTGCGGAGAATGAGTGCAGAGAACGCAGCATTTAAGCTGGTCCACCTGAAAAATTCCAAACCGGAAATATATTCAAAAATGAAATGCCTTACCACTCTTAAGGATTTTATCAATGCAAAACTTACAGGCAGATGCTGCATCGATCATACATTTGCCGGTTATACACTTTTATATAATGTTGAAAAAGCCTGTTGGGATGAGGATGCAATAAGAGAATTCGGAACGGATATTGATAAGCTTCCGGAACTCGAAAGGCCTTATTCCATAGTCGGTGAGCTGAGGCCGGAGATTGCCAAAGCTCTGGGACTTGTAGCAGGTATCCCTGTTGTTTGCGGCAGCGTGGACGGCTCTACGGGCATATTGGGTGCAGGAGCATATGAGGCAGGAACCGCAGTCAGTGTTATGGGCACCACCGATGTTGTGTTTATGGTCCATAGTAAACTGACGGCTGATAAGACCTTTGGCGTTGTCACAAACCCCCATGTTTATCCGGGAATGTGGATAAGTGGCGGTCCAATGGGACTGTACGGGGGAACGGTTGACTGGTTCATGAACACCATCAGCGAGAGCGGAAGGTCTATTGCTGAACTGACCGAACTTGCGGCAAAACTTTCTCCGGGCAGTGACGGACTTATAGCTTTTCCGACGCTGAGCGGTGAGAGGACTCCTTTCTGGAAGTCAGATATGAAAGGATGCTTTTTGGGGATGGAGATGAAACACCGTCCCGAGCATATCTTCAGATCAATTCTGGAAGCCAACGCTTTTTCAGTTCGTAAGATTTTTGAGACAGGAGCAGGGATGGGTATTTATCCTGACAGGGTCATCGCTATCGGGGGAGGCTCACACAGTGACCTTTGGCTGCAGATAAAAACAGATGTAACCCGTATTCCTCATTACAGGCTGAATATAACAGAGGCGACAATGACAGGTGCGCTTATGCTGGCTATGCTGGCACTCGGCACTTCGCCTGATTATCTGCCACGGCTCATTTCCGAAAAGCGGTTTGATGTGAATGAAGATACGGCTGTGGTCTATGATGTTCTTTACGAAAAATATATGCGGGTCCATGACTGCGTAAGCGGGATATTCGAATCCGAGCCTAAATAAATACAAAGGAGATAATGGTAGATATGAGTGAATTATTTATTGGTGGAAAACTCGTAGTTAAGCTGTTGGAAGAGATTGGGGCAAAGTATGTTTTTGGGATCCCGGGAGGCCAGACATTATATGTCACGGATTCGATGCTGGATTCAAGCGTAAGGTTTATACATACAAGACATGAAAACGGTGCCGCAACGGCAGCAGACGGCTATGGCAGGATTACGGGAGAACCCGGTATATGTCTGGCAACAACGGGATGCGGCGCAACAAACCTGATCACGGGTCTTGGTGGCGCACTCAGGGACTCAAGTCCTGTTATCGCCCTGTTATTCCAGAACAGACTGCCTGATGCGGGACGCGGTGATGCCCAGGAGTCAGATCATGAATTGCTCTTCAGCAGCATATGCAAAAAGTATATTCCTGTTAGAGATGCAAGCGTTATCCCGTGGGCAGTACGGGAAGCATACAGAGTAGCAAAAACAGGCAGACCGGGTCCTGTAGTGCTCGACTTTTACAGAGATGTTATAGAAGAGCAGGAGGCAGAATATATCCCTGCCGATCCTAAGGAGTATTGCTATATTCCTGAAATGGCTGCATCTGATGAATCAATTGCAAGGGCAGCGCAGCTGATAGCATCATCAGAAAAGATTACTATCTGGGCGGGAAACGGAGTCAGAATCTCCGACGCTTCAGCCAAGGTCATGGAGCTTTCAGAACTCCTGAACGCCCCTATAGTAACTACTTATAACGGTATGTGCGCAATTGACGGCACCTTTGAAAATCTGCTCGGACCACGTTCAAGACATGGTTCGAAAGTCACAAGGGCTGCCATAGAGGAAGCAGACCTGGACATCGTTGTCGGATCATCCCTTGCTGCTATCAGTACAAACAGATGGAGGCTTAAGCCGGGCAAGATAATCCAGATCGATATAATTCCCGAAAATATAGGAAGACAGTATCCTGCAGCTACAGGTGTGATAGGAGATGCCAAGGCATCGCTTGGAAAACTGATTAGTCTGCTCAAAGAAAAGGATGTTGAAAAGAAAGATGATTTTCTTAAAGACCTGCTTGCAAGAAAGGCAGAGTGGAGAAAAGAACTGTTCTGTGGTCCGATCAATGACGGGCAGGCTTCGCCTGTACCTCCCGTTGCGATTCTTACGCAGCTTGAGAAGATACTTAAGCCGGGCGGAGTGTTCTGCGTGGATGCAGGAAATCCGGGAGCATGGGTTCATGCAATGACATTTCCTGATGATACAGTATTTATGAAGCCTGTTAATTTCGGAAATATGGGATTTGCTTTGGGAGCTTCAATCGGATGCAAGTTTGCACATCCTGAAAAAGAGGTCATTTCCCTGATAGGAGACGGTTCTCTGGGCATGACGCTTGGCGACCTGGAAACTATCGGCAGGGAACAGCTTGGGATAATAATCCTTCTGTTTAATGACAATGCTTTCGGAAACATCAAACAGGAAGAGCTGTATAAGATGGGAGAAGGAAGATATACCGGAGTTGATTTCCTGGGTTGTGACTATGTAGATGTGGCAAAAGTTTTCGGGATCGAGGGAAGCATTGTTCGCAAGGCGGCTGAGCTTCCTGATGCATTCGAAGCAGCAAGGAAATGCGACAAGCCGTATATGATCGAAGTTAAGCTGGACGGCAGTTACAGTGTATGGCCTGAGGCTTTTTGACGGGAGAAGAAAATGAAAAGGAAAGTTGAAGTGTTTGAATACGCCAGGGAGATTCTGCGTGCAGTTCGTACCGGAACACTGGTTTCGACAAAGGATAAAGACGGATATAATACAATGACGATTCAGTACGGATTTCTCGGTATGGAATGGGGCAAACCCATCTTCATCCTGTTTCTGAGGGAACATCGTTACACAAATGAGATCCTTAAACGAACAGGCGAATTCACGATCAATGTCCCCATAGGCGACTATGATAAAAAGATCGTGGGATATTGCGGAACTAATTCCGGACGGGATGTAGATAAATTTAAAGAGATGAACCTTCATGCGGTTCCGGGTGAACTGGTGGAAGCACCTGCGATTAGAGAATTCCCTCTGACGTTAGAGTGCAAGGTGATTTATCAGCAGCTACAGGATAAGACACAGATCCCTCAGGAAATCCTTGACAGAGAGTATCCGCAGGACATAGAATACTGTGCGCTGGCATGCAAGGAGTTTCATACTGCCTATTATGGAGAGGTAGTAAATTCCTATATTCTTGAAGGCTAATGGATAAATAACATGAAAAAAATCGGAGTGGTTGAGTGGTACCTGCCTGTTCAGGGGCCCAAAGCAATAGATTTTTGTCTTAAGGTGGGGTTTGAAGGTATGCAGATGCATGACCACGGCGGAAGAAACGCAAATTATCCTTTGCTTGATGAACGTGTACATGAGATGTACGAAGAGGAGCTTGACGGGAAGGATTTTACAATATACACCCTGCATCCGCTTGACATAGCAAGGACACCGGGAATACAGTATGGCATGCACACTGACCTGGGGGCAAAATGTCTGGAGAATCTGAAGAAGACTGTAAAAACATGCGTGATGTATAACATCCCGACGATTATGCTCGCTTCATTTGCAGGCAGCAAGTACGGTAACAAGATACAGCTTCAGAATACCATAGACAACCTCAGAGAGTACATAAAGATAGCGGAAGCAAACGGTGTAAGGATAATCTATGAAGGATTCAGCGAGCTGCCTGTCATGCTCCGCATACTGAATGAGTTGCCCGAATTGAAACTTACTTATGACATATGTAATCCGCTGCTGTTCGGATTCAGCGAGCCGCTTGAAGATCTGGCAGCCATCCCGACAGAGCGCATAGATTGTATGCATATCAAAGATGCGGATGAGTGCCTGAACGCCACATGCGAGATAGGAACAGGGTGCGTGAACGTAAGTGCATGCCTGGACCTTCTGGCAGAAAAGAAATTCGACGGCTGGTGCTTTACGGAGACTCATTACAACGAGCTCCCTGTGGCGAATGATGGCCACGGAATAGATACTATGATAAAAGACATAGCTTTTTTAAAGAAAAACTGGGTCGATAAATATGAGGGTTAAATATAATCTGAAAACAAAGGTGACTTTTCAGGTCACAGGTCCTGAAGACAGAGGCGCTGCCTGCATGCTCCATAACTCAATGTATGATTTCGCAAATATAAATGCGGTTGATCTTCACATCGCAGTAGATAAAGGCAGGCTGAAAGACGTAACGGACGCGGTTAAGAACCTCGGACTGGCAGGTTTTTATTTGGGCATGCCGCATAAAAGCGATGTTATAGAATTTCTGGATGAGGTTGATCCTGTCAGCAGGGATTTTAACTGCGTAAATACAGTCATCAACCGTGACGGAAAACTGTACGGCATCGGCCTCGACGGCATCGGGATGGGCATGGCGCTCGAGGACGAACTGGATTCCCTTAAGGGGAAGAGAGTGCTCATAATCGGAGCGGGCGCAGTAGGCGGACTGATAGCAGCAGATCTTTGCGAAAGAGGTGCGACAGCAATCAGTGTTGCAAACCGTACAGAGGAAAAGGCTGAGACAGTAGCTAAGATTATATCGAAATATTATGATGTGGATATATCATATGGACCGCTTTCGAAAGAATATCTGGACGGCCGGGCAGCAGAGTGTGACCTGCTGGTCCAGTGCTCCACGATAGGAAATGCATCCCACCCCGGAGAATCCTTTGATTACCTTGGTTATATAGAAAAGCTTCCTGCAGGCAGCTTTGCAGCAGATGTAAACTATCCTGATACAGAGGTGCTTCGGAAAGCCGGAGCAGCAGGCCTTAAGACACTGGCAGGGGAGAGCATGATGTACTATCAGCAAATAGCGGCAGTTAAGGAAATGTTCGGAAAAGAGCTTTCAAAGGACTGCTTCAGCGAAGGCAGGGAGGCAGTGGCGATAGCAATCGCACTAAGGCAGTTTTATGACTGTTAAGTAAGGGCTTTGTTTATTGGCCAATCCAGGTTGACTAAGGGTTAATAAAGGTTTGGAGTAGTGGCAGTTTGCCACTACCTTTTTTGTTGTAAAAATTAATGGTTATTTAGGGCAGTTTTTCGGACACATTGTCTTCTGGAATGTGAGTATCAAATACAGATAAAAAGTCTCCTTTTTCTCGGCTTTTGTGATTTCTTTCGTAGCCGGTAAGAAAACGCACTTCCGGTGAACTGACCTCCTTCGGTCAGGTAATTGGTCTAACTTTTGGGGCGTCGCCTCAAGCAGGTGTTTTTTAAAGAAGAAACACTTGTCTTGCTTGACATTTCGGTACCGAAGTATTATTCTATTTAAAAATGTATGAGGTGAGAAAATGAAAGGACGGGGAAGACCGCCCGGAGGGCCGAAAGGCTTTCTGACAGAAGAAGAAAAGAAAAACAAGCCAAAGGTGACGGGGAAATTGCTGGCTCGGATTGCGGGCTATATGAAGCCTTACTGGCTACAGTTTATATTTGTTTTCATTGCGATATTGCTTTCATCCGCTATAGGTTTGCTGCCTTCCATTGTAACAGGCCGCATTGTCGACGAGGCTCTGATCGGCAGAGACATGAAGCTGATGATACAGTTGCTTTTGATTGCATTTGCCACAATGGCCGCTTCACAGATTATCGGAGTGCTGGAAAGCTATATCAACGCATGGATTTCCCAGCGAATTATCTTCGATATGAAAAATCAGATGTACGACCATCTGCAACGCATGCCTCACGCCTTTTTTTTGGGGGAGAAGCAGGGAGATATCATTACCAGAATGAACACGGACATCAGCGGCGTGTCGGGGGTTATTTCCGGAACATTGTCCAGCATTATCAGCAATGTGGCAACGGTAGTTACAACCATGGTTGCCCTGTTCAGCATGAGCTGGCAGCTGGCCATTGTGGGAATCATTGTAATCCCGCTGTTAATTATTCCGACGAAATCCGTGGGAAAAACCAGGTGGAAGCTCTTGTCGGCCAGTCAGGCAAAGAACGACGAGATGAACCAGCTGGTAAACGAAACATTGTCTATCAGCGGCTCTTTGCTGGTGAAGCTTTTTACCAGAGAAGAAAAGGAACTTACAAGGTTTAAGGCAGTAAACGAAGAGGTGACCCGGCTGAATCTGAAAGAGCAGCGAAGCGGCAAATGGTTTATGGTCATCATGGGAATGTTTACCCAGATAGGACCGTTGTTGATTTACTTTGCGGGAGGCTGGTTTATTATCAGGCAACTGGATCCCGGTCTGACGGTGGGAACAATCACAGCCACTGTGGCTTTGGTAAACAGGCTGTACAGGCCGGTGCATGCTCTGCTGAATCTGCAGGTGGACTTTACAAGATCCCTTGCCCTGTTTACAAGAATATTTGACTATTTTGATTTGGAAATTCCCATTACTTCTCCCGAGGACGGCAAGAAGCCGGAGGTGGCCAATAAAGATATCCGCTTTGAACATGTGAGTTTTGCATATGCTCCCGAAAAGAAACTTCTGGCGGATGTGAATTTCACGGTCCCCGGAGGACAGATGTACGCAATTGTAGGTTCTTCCGGCTCGGGAAAGTCAACAGCCGTCAGCCTTATACCGAGGCTTTACGATGTGTGTGCAGGGAGGGTTACAATTGCCGGCGTGGATGTCAGGGATTTTGACTTGTCATATCTGAGACAGCGCATCGGAGTGGTGACTCAGGACACATATTTATTTAACGGAACGATTATGGAAAATCTTCTGTATGCGAAAGAAGATGCGACAGAAGAGGAGATAGAAAACGCGTGCCGGATTGCCAATATTCACGACTTTATTATGTCTCAGCCTGCAGGCTATGATACATTGGTGGGCAACCGCGGGTTGAAGCTTTCCGGAGGTGAAAAGCAGCGTGTTTCGATTGCCCGCGTTATACTTAAGGACCCTGAAATATTGATATTGGATGAGGCTACCAGCTCTCTGGATTCCATTTCCGAAAACGCCATTCAGGATGCCCTGGAAGTGCTGATGGCGGGCCGCACCAGCATTGTAATTGCGCACAGACTGACAACTGTACTGAAAGCGGACAGGATTCTTGTAATTGACGGAGGCGTTATTGCCGAGGAGGGAAAACACGAGGAACTGCTTGCCCGCGACGGTATTTACAAGGAGCTATACGAAACGCAGTTTCGCAAAGTGCTGGATTACGAGGCCGGAAACGGAGCTTTGGCGATAACATAGAAGATGCCGATTTATCGAAATGATTTGCCTGTTTTTAAAAAACCACAAATTAAAAGGGGCTGTGTTATAATATATCGGTTATGACACGGAGAAAAGCTCACAAATCAAGAAAGCAAACAAAAAGAAACAGAATCATTCTGACGGTTGTAATTGCAGTTGCGGCGGGATTATTCTGCTTTTCCGCCTATAAGTTGGTTTCTGCAATTATTTCCTATTCTACGGCAAAGAATGCATACAGGGACATTCAGGATATTTTCACGGAAACAAGTTCCGCGGAAGAAGTCAGTGCCGTCGAAGAAACCGCCACCGGGAAGGAACCTGTTTGGCAGTATGATTTTAACAAGCTCCTGGAAATTAATCCGGATGCAATCGGCTACATAAAAATGCGGGGTGAGGAAAAAGACCTGGTGGATTATCCGATTGTGCAGGGGGTTGATGATTCGTATTATTTGAATCACATGTTTGACGGAAGATACAATCCTTCGGGTGCGATATTCATGGAAAGTTACAGCCGTGATCGCTTTGATTCCAGATATGCGATTATTTACGGCCACAATATGCGCGCAGGCAGCAGGATGTTCGGATGTCTTGACAATTATAAGAACGAGGATTTTTTTAAAGAGCATCAGCTGATGGATGTTTATGCGGGGGATACCCACTATGTCTATAGGGTTTTTTCCGCCTTTACCGCGCCGACAGGCACTTATGTTTTTCAGAATGACGGCTCAAATTATTCCGACTTTATATGGATGATGGGGCAGGCGCTTGGCAGCAGCCCTTATGATACGGGGGTGACCATTGATGATTTCAATGAGGATTCCCATGTGCTGGTACTTTCGACCTGTTTGGAAAATTATGCGGCCGACAAAAGGTTTGTGGTTTTTCTGCTCCGGGAGACATGATTTTTCGAAGAAGAACAAGCTGTAAACGGAAGCCTGTTGCGGCAGGTTGCCGCAGGCAAAAGCGGATGGTTATAGATTGATACGGATTAAGGCGGGCATATTACCCGTCTTTTTACTTATAATCCTCAGCGAGGGCCGCAAAATACGGCAGCGCCCTTTCTATCCTTTCAGTGGGAACGCAGTATGCAATTCTTACATATCCCGGGCAGCAAAACGCCGAGCCGGAGGCAACAAGGATACGATACTTGTCCTTGGCAAGCGCAGCAAAGGCATTGTCGTCCTCAATAGGGGTTTTCATGAATACATAGAAGGCTCCCCGGGGAAACACATATTCAAAGCCGGCGCTGTCAAGTCCGTCAAGCAAGAGTTTTCTGTTGCGCTCATATTCACTCATGTCGGAGGTAATGTCCAAGACCTCCATAATTGCCCTTTGTTGCAAGGAGGGGGCATTTACGCAGCCGATGACCCGGACGGCGATTGCCGCGGCACGGCTGATTTCCCCGGCAGACTCTGTCTTGGGGGAAACCGCCAGATAACCGATTCTTTCTCCCGGAACGGACAGGGATTTGCTGAAGGAATATGCAATAAGTGTATTTGAGTAGAAGTTTGCGGGAAACGGAACAACGGCCCCGTCGTAAACCAGTTCCCTGTAAGGCTCGTCCGAGATTAGATATATAGGCCGGCCAAGTCGTGTCTGAGCGGCTTCAAGAACCTCGGCAAGAGCGCAAATTTCATCCTCACCGTATACCACGCCGGTGGGGTTGTTGGGATTATTGATCAGAACGGCCTTGGTCCTGGGGGTAATTGCATCTGCAAGGGCGTCCAAATCCGGCATAAATGTGGGCGGATTGGGGGGAACAACTTTCGTAATGCCGCCGAAATTTGCGATATAATTGGCATATTCAAGAAAGTAAGGGGCGAAAACAATAACCTCGTCTTCCGGGTCAAGCAGGACCTTAAAGGCCGCCACAAGGGCATTTGCCGCGCCCACGGTCATGGTAATGTGCGTATAATCAAAGTCTTCTCCGAAGCGCCTGTTCAGATTATTCGCGATGGCCTGCCGGGTATCCTCGTATCCCGCGTTGTTCATATAGGAGTGAAGGACAAACGGATCCGTTTCTTCGACTGCCCTGATCAGCGCCCGGTTGAAGGCTTCCGGCGCCGGAAGACTGGGGTTGCCAAGACTGAAGTCAAAAACATTTTCAGCGCCGTACCGCTCTGTCAGGTGCTTACCCTCTTCAAACATCATTCGCAGCACGGAGCCGCCTTTAAGCAGTTTTTGCATTTCATCGGATATAACGCTCATTTTTGTTCCTTTCAACGTAGACTACGGTGGATAAAGTGTCTGACACATTTTCCCATTATATTGTAAAAGTGTCAATTTGAAGTTGTTATTTATTACCTTTCATATTATAATACCTTTGTCTTTTTGAAGGAGGCTTTTTATGAAGAAAATTATAGCGATTGTTATGTGCCTTTTTATATGCGTCACCGTTTTGGCAGGCTGCAAGAAGGAAGAGCTGCCGGAGGAAACAAAGGTTAATGACCCTGCGGTTGTGGGTACATGGAGCGAGCATTTCTTTGATTCGGGCTATGTATTCAAACCGGACGGAACCGGAACGGACACATTTTGGAATCTGACCTTTACATATACCGCCTATGAGGGCACTATTACACTTTTCTATGATGATGAGCTCTGGGGAGCATCTCAATACAGCTATGAGGTTGCCGGAAACATTTTGAAGATGACTCGCACCGATACCGATGAGACGTCCACCTTCGAGTATATGAAGGTTGCCGCTGATGCGGAGTCGGCAACCGAAACGGCGAATGCTGTTGATGAAAGCGGCGAAGAGGGCACCGGAGAGGGTGAAGGCGGAGAGAACTAAAGCAAAGAGGATTAAGTTCTCAGCTCTTAATATTTTTATTAACATTTTTGCAGGCCCCCTTGAAAAAGGGGGCCTCAAATGTTCTTTTCGGTAAAACGCATACGGGCAGGCCGATAATTTACTCGACCTCGCCGTCTTCCTTTAGAATAATTTTCATGCCGTCTTTTTAGGAAATTTTTCAAGAAAAATACGAAAACGAAAAACTCCCCCTCGAGTATAAAAATTGACAATATACCCGAAAGGGTATATCTTGAACCCATGAATGTGACAGCCGATTATATAAAATACATAAGGTTAATCAAACCCTTGCAATGCTCGGAACGGAGACTGTTTCGGGCAGAACTGTCGCGGCCGGAAAGGATGATTGATGGCAAGCTTTGACATCACAGAGGAATTAAAAAAGCTCCCCGGCAACCCCGGTGTTTATCTCATGCGTAATGAGCGGGACGAAATTATTTATATCGGGAAAGCCAAAATATTGAAAAACCGTGTCAGACAGTATTTCGACAAAGGCCGCAGCCGTTCGCTTAAAATCGAAAAAATGGTGTCACAGATTGCCTGTTTTGAATACATTGTGACGGATTCCGAGGTCGAAGCCCTCATCCTGGAAAACAACCTTATCAAGGAACATCGCCCCAGATACAACACAATGCTGAAGGACGATAAAACCTATCCATACATCAAGCTGACTCTGAGCGAGGCTTATCCGCGTCTTCAGATTACGAGGAAGGTTAAGAAGGACAAGGACAAGTACTATGGCCCGTATCCGAACGGGTCTATAGGTGATATAGTTGAGCTTCTTAACCGCGCCTACGGACTGAGGAGTTGTCGCAAGGTGTTCCCGAGGGACTTTGAAAAGGACCGCCCCTGCCTTAATTATCATATCGGACGCTGCGAGGGGATTTGCACGGGCAATGTCACTGAGGAAGAATACACGGGAAAAATAAAGAATGTCAGGAAATTTTTGGAAGGCAGCAGCACAGAGCTGTTGGACAGGCTGAGGACAATGATGCTGAGCGCCTCGGCGAAGATGGAATACGAAAGGGCCGCCGAATATAAGGAGCTTCTTAGAACCGCGGAGAATATCTGTCAGAGCCAGAAGATGGAATATGACCCTAAAGACAACAGGGACGTGCTCGGTCTTGCGGTCAGCGGTTTTGACGCCGTTATGCAGGTGTTTTTCATCAGGAACGGCAAGCTTATCGACAGAGAAAAATTCTTTCTGACCGTGGCACCCGATGAAGCCGAGCCCGAAATCATATCCAGCTTTATCAAACAGTATTACGCAGGAACAGCCTTTCTCCCGTCGCAGATACATTTGCCTTGCAATATTGAGGATGTGACAGCCATTGAGGAGTGGCTGAGCCGGAAGGCTGCCGGAAAGGTTTCGATTTATGCCCCGCAAAAGGGCAAAAAGGAAAAAATGGTGGAGCTTGCGGAACAAAACGCCCGTCTGGCAATCGCCCACGACAAGGAAAAAGCCAAGCATGAGGAAATGCGAACCAAGGGGGCCGTTACCGAGATTTCCAAAATGCTTGGAATCAATTACGCAAAAAGAGTGGAGTCTTATGACATTTCCAATATTGCCGGTTATGAATCGGTGGGATCAATGGTTGTATTTGAGGACGGCCGCCCGAAGAAAAACGACTATAGAAAATTCAAAATAAAAACAGTGACCGGGCCTGACGATTATGCAAGCATGGCTGAAGTGCTTAAAAGGCGGTTTTCCCATCAGGAGTGGGAAAAGCCCGATCTCTTACTGATTGACGGCGGAAAAGGACAGATAAGCGCCGTTAAAGAGGCGCTGGGCGAGGATTGTAATGTGCCCATCTGCGGAATGATCAAGGATGAACGCCACAGAACCCGCGGATTAATCTATGAAGGCAGAGAGTATGAGATGGAGCGCGGCGCGGCGACCTTTAAACTTATAACCCGCATTCAGGACGAGACACACAGATTTGCGCTCGAATATCACAGGCAGCTGCGGGGAAAGACCCAAGTCAGGTCAATTCTTGACGACATCCCGGGAATCGGTCCGAAAAGAAGACTGGCGCTTATACGGCATTTCAAATCTGTGGAAAGGCTGAAAGAGGCTGATATCGGTGAGATTTTGCAGGTACCGGAAATGAATCTGAAGGTCGCCGAGGCAGTGGTGGAATTCTTCCGGGAAAGATGATAAAATAACTTATCCATCGAATATAAAGGATGCATGAAATGACAAACGGAAAAAAATTTCTTAAGGGGAACGTGACAAGAAAACATGTAACCATGGCCGAGATAGCGGCCTTTGCCCGGTTTGAGAATCTTACGCCGGAGATAGACTTAAACGGTGTGTTTATACATCACAGAAACGTCAACAGACCACAATTGTTCCTCACAGGCTTCGAGTCCCATTTCGATAACGAAAGGCTCCAGATATTCGGCTCGATAGAGGCCGAATATCTCAGCCAGTTTTCCGAGGAAGAGAGGGAATATAAGTTTGAACGGCTTTTTGCCACGGGAATTCCGGGGATTATTGTGAGCGGGGAAACAAGCGTTTATCCGGAAATGCTGAAAATAGCGAAAAAATACAATATGCCCGTACTGCTGTCCTCGCACGGAACCGCAAAGATTACGGTTGACCTGATTGGTTGGATAGATGAGCAGCTTGCACCCACGGTGACCGTTTACGGGGTATTTGTTGATGTATACGGTGAAGGAATATTGATAACCGGAGTTTCCGGAATAGGCAAGAGCGAAACCGCTGTTGAACTGATTAAGAGGGGGCACCGCCTTGTTGCCGATGACCTTGTGGAGATATGTAAGGTCGGAGAAAGCCTGCTTATAGGCAGAGCGCCCGAGCTGACACAGCATTTTGTGGAGATTCGGGGAATAGGCATTGTTGACGTGAAATCCCTTTACGGCGTTGAAAGTGTCAGGGACAGAGCTTCCATTGATATGATGATTGACCTTGAGGAATGGGATTCAAATAAAAATTATGACAGGCTGGGACTTAACGAAGAATACGAAGACATACTGGGGGTTCAGGTTGTGAAACACACAGTCCCCATCAGGACCGGACGCAATCTGGCTATTATCATAGAGACCGCCGCGGTAAATAACAGGCAGAAGAAGATGGGTTATAACGCCGCCAAGGAGCTGTGCGACAGGGTATCGGCTAACATCCACAGGGAGCATGAAAAAGAAAATAACGGCGGTAAATCCTGAATGAACAACGAAGTATTACAAGAATTAAAAAACATATTGGGGGAAGAAAATATCCTCTTTAATGAGCCTATGTCGCGACATCTTTCAATGGAGGTAGGGGGGCCGGCGGATTATTTCGCAACTCCGGAAAATGCCGAAGCAATTGCCCGGGTCGTGAAGCTGCTTAATGAAAAAGGGATTCCGTATTATGTTATCGGGAACGGAACCAATGTAATTGTCAAAGATGAAGGTTTTCGCGGGGTAATTGTAAGCATACTTGAAAAGCAAGCCCGCATATCGATTGAAGATAATGTGATTACCGCCGAAGCCGGAGCAATGCTTAAGGACCTTGCCGATGCCGCTTGCGAGGCCTCTCTTACGGGTCTTGAATTTGCCTCGGGCATTCCCGGAAGTCTCGGCGGGGCGATAATCATGAATGCAGGCGCCTATGACGGAGAAATGAAGGACGTGGTATGCTCCGTGACGGCTGTGGACAGGACAGGAAAAATAGTGACATTCTCCGGGGAGAAAGCGGAGTTTTCATATAGGCACAGCATTTTCTCGGACGGGGACTATGTTGTGACAAAGGCTGTCCTTGAGCTGAAAAAGGGCGATAAGCCCGTAATAAGGGCAAGAATGGATGACCTGAACAAGCGCAGGGCGGATAAGCAGCCTCTGGAACACCCAAGCTGCGGCTCCACATTTAAAAGGCCTGAAGGGTACTATGTGGGGCAGCTGGTAATGGACTGCGGCCTTGCAGGAGCCAGAATCGGCGGCGTTAGTGTATCAACCAAACACTGCGGTTTTATTGTCAACGACAAAGGAGGTACGTCTTCAGAAGTAATAGAGCTGATTGAGCATGTGCGCAGCGTTGTAAATGAAAAATACGGCATTCTCCTGGAATGCGAGGTTAAGGTATTGTAGACCATGTCGTTTTCTGTGAAGGTGCGCGAAGAACTGATGAAGCATTTTGACAAGTCCGTAAGCTGCCGGAGAGCGGAGCTTGCCGCCATCATGATAATGGGAGGCAAAGGGCTGACATTTGATGCGGATACGGGCATTTACGTATATGAGGATCTGCGCGCCGCCGACAGAAATGACTTTACTTGCAGCAGGAAAACATTTAATATAAACGGGAAAATAAATCCGGGCACAGGCCTCGACAGACTGGTGTCAAGACCCGAAACAAAGCGGGCATTCCTTCGGGGGGCATTCATTGCGGCGGGGACGATAAACGATCCCGAGAAGGAATACCATCTCGAAATAACCTCGCCCGACCCTGAAACGGCAGAGTTTATCATGAGACTGATGAACGATTTCGGCATAACGGCAAGGATGATGAAGCGCCGCAACAAGGATGTGGTATACGTTAAGGACGGCGAGGATATATGCCTGACACTGAATGTGATTTCCGCCCATGTGGCCCTGATGACATTTGAAAATGTCCGCATTGAGAAGGAAATCCGGGGTGCGGTCAACCGCAAGTTTAACTGTGACACGGCAAATATCAACAAAACCGTTACGGCGGCCATGAAGCAGATAGAGGACATTGAGCTGATTGACAAGGTGACGGGTCTGGACAAGCTTGATACAAAGCTTGAAGAGATTGCAAGGACAAGACTGGAAAACCCGGATGCCACCCTTGAGGAAATAGGAGAGCTGCTGAGTCCCGCGGTGGGCAAGTCCGGAGTCAATCACAGGATGCGGAAATTGTCCGCAATGGCACGGCAGATAAGACAGCGGCAAGAAAGCAATAAATCGGGCCGCAGCGCGGCAACATTATCGAAAGGTGAGAACCGGTATGATTCAGAAAGAAATTACAGTAAAAGTTGAAGGTGGCATTGAGGCAAGGCAGACGGCGGTTTTTGTGCAGACGGCATGCGGATACGAAAGTCAGATTTACCTGCAATACAATGATAAAAGGGTGAATGCCAAGAGTATCATGGGCATGCTGAGCCTCGGAATTACCCGAGGGAGCTTAGTTACTCTTTTCGTCGAGGGAAGCGATGAGGAAGAAGCGGCACGGGTTCTTGAGGAATATCTTAGTGGCAAGGCGGAATAATGGGGTTTACACATCTTCATGTACATACTGAATTCAGTCTGCTGGACGGTTCGGGAAAGATAGATGAGCTGATTTCCCGGACAAAGGCTCTGGGAATGGACGCTCTTGCCATCACCGATCACGGGGCAATGTACGGAGTTGTGGATTTTTGCAAGGCGGCCAAAAAGGAAGGCATAAAGCCCATTGTCGGCTGCGAAATATATGTAACAACCGGTTCAAGGTTTGACCGGGAGGCGGTGCAAGGTGATGACAGGTATTATCACCTTGTTTTATTGGCTGAAAACGATACAGGCTATCATAATCTTATTAAAATAGTTTCCTGCGGCTTTACGGAAGGATATTACTATAAGCCGAGGGTGGACTATGAAATTCTTGAAAAATACAGCGAGGGAATAATTGCGCTTTCCGCATGTCTTGCAGGCATAGTGCCCAGGCTCATTGGCAGAGGAAGATACAATGAGGCCCGGGATGAGGCACTCAGGCTGCAGGAAATATTCGGTGAGGGCAATTTCTTTCTTGAGTTGCAGGACCACGGAATTCCCGAGCAAAAACTTGTCAATTCGCAGCTTCTTCGCATGAGCGAGGAGGAAAACATCCCCTTGGTATGCACAAACGACATCCATTACACGTTTGATTCGGACGCCGATGCCCACGACATACTTTTGTGCATACAGACCGGCAAAAAGGTCAGCGATGAAAATCGTATGCGTTACGAAGGGGGGCAATATTACCTGAAGTCGCCGAAAGAAATGAAAGCCCTCTTCCCGTATGCGCCGGAAGCTCTTGAAAACACGGTAAAGATTGCCGAAAGGTGCAATGTGGAAGTTGAATCCAAAGACAGAAAACTTCCCATGTATGACGTCCCGCACGGGTTTACGGCGGAAGAATATCTCGAAAAGTTGTGCGAGGAGGGACTTCGCAGGCGCTATGACAATTATGAGGAACATGAGGATAGGCTGCATTTTGAATTAGAGACCATCAAGCGAATGGGTTATGTTGATTATTTTTTGATAGTATGGGATTTTATTAATTATGCCAAGAGCAACGGCATAATAGTCGGCCCCGGCAGAGGCAGCGCTGCAGGCAGCATAGTTTCCTACTGTCTTGAGATTACCGATATAGACCCGATTAAATTTGGTCTTATTTTTGAACGTTTTTTGAATCCCGAGAGGATTTCCATGCCGGATATAGACATTGACTTCTGCTTCGAGCGCAGGGGCGAGGTGGTTAATTACGTTACCGAAAAATACGGACGGGACAAGGTGGTTCAGATTATTACTTTCGGTACGATGGCGGCAAGGAATGTAATACGTGACGTAGGCAGAGTGCTTGATATGCCCTACGGTGCGGTTGACGTCATTGCCAAAATGATTCCGAACGAGCTCGGAATAACCATCGACAAGGCTCTTGCGGCAAATAATGAGCTGCGCCGGGTTTACGAAACGGATTCCCAGGTTCATTATCTGATAAGCATGGCAAAAAGACTTGAGGGTCTGCCCCGCCATGCATCAATGCATGCCGCCGGTGTTGTCATCAGCAAGAAGCCCGTAGTGGAATATGTCCCCCTTGCAAGGGGCTCCGACGGCTCAATAGTCACTCAGTTTGTCATGACTACGCTTGAGGAGATGGGGCTTTTGAAAATGGATTTTCTGGGACTGCGCACCCTGACCGTGATTCAAAATGCAGTGGATTTTGTAAGGCAAAATTCGGGCACGTTCATCGATTTGTCCAGAATGGATTATAATGACCCGGCTGTGCTGGATCTGATCGGCAGCGGAAAGTGCGAGGGGATTTTCCAGCTTGAAAGTGCCGGCATGAAGCACTTCATGCGGGAGCTTAAACCGAAGAGTCTTGAGGACGTCATCGCAGGGATAGCTCTTTACCGGCCGGGACCGATGGATTTCATTCCCAAATATATTGCCGGAAAAAACTCCGGTGACGATATAGTTTATGACTGTCCGGAGTTAAAACCCATACTTGAGTCCACATACGGCTGCATTATTTACCAGGAGCAGGTTATGCAGATAGTGCGCGACTTAGCGGGCTATTCCCTGGGAGGGGCGGACGTGCTCAGGCGCGCCATGTCCAAGAAGAAGGACGAGGTGATGCGGACCGAGAGAAAAAGATTTGTCTACGGTGATGAGGCGGGCGGAGTTCCCGGCTGCATACAAAACGGCATAGATGAAAAGGTTGCAAACAAGATATATGACGACATGATTGACTTTGCCAAGTACGCATTCAACAAGTCTCATGCGGCAGCCTACGCCGTGATTTCATACCAGACGGCCTTTCTGAAATGCTATTTCCCGGCAGAGTTTATGGCTTCGTTGATGACATCGGTTATGGACAGACTGGACAAACTCAGTGAATACATTAATGTCTGTAAGGGACTGAATATAGATATCCTGCCCCCGGACATTAATGAAGCGGTCGGCGGTTTTATGGTAAGCGGAAACTCAATACGATACGGCTTGTCCGCCATTAAGGGTGTCGGCCGCAGCATTATTGATGCCATTGTGGAGGAAAGGGAATACGCGGGGCCGTATAAGGATATGTACGATTTCGCTGTAAGACTTGCGGACAAAGATATCAACAAAAGACTTGTTGAGAGCCTTATCAAGGCGGGAGCAATGGACTGCTTCGGCCTAACAAGAAAGCAGCTGATTCACATTTACATGGATGTGCTGGATGAGGTAAATAAGGACAAAAAATCCGCTATGAGCGGCCAGATGACATTGTTCGATATAGCGGATGATTCGGTAAAGGACGCTTTCAGGACAAAGACCCCTGATGTGGGAGAGTTTGACAGGGAGACGCTTTTGAATTTTGAAAAAGACGTTACCGGAATATACATAAGCGGTCATCCTCTGGACGGCTACCTCGATATCATTGATAAAAACGTCACCGCAAAGACTGCCGACTTTATCATAGACGAGGCGGGCAGCGTGGCCGTCAAGGATCAGGACAGAGTATGTGTGGGCGGTATTATTTCCAAGGTAACAAACAAGACCGCCAAGAACGGTCAGCCGATGGCTTTTGTGACTTTAGAGGACCTTGTGGGCAGTTTGGAAATGATAGTATTTCCCAAAAATTATCTGGAAAATCGTCCGTTGATATTCGAGGGCAGCAAGGTGTTGGTGAAGGGCAGGGTGTCGGCTACCGAGGAAGAGGATGCCAAGCTGATTGCCGAAGTCATGTTGAGTTTCAACTCCATCGGCAGACAAGTCTGGATAAAACTGAGAAATTACGGGGCATACGTTTCGGAAGAAAAATATATTACCGGTCTTTCATCGCTGCCGGAGATGGCCGGAGACGGCGAGATAGTAATATATCTCGGGGAAGAAAAGCAAACCAAGGTTATGGAAACACGCTACAACATATCCACATCCGAGAAAGTGCTCGCGGTGCTGAAGGCCCGTTACGGAAAGGGAAACGTAGCACTGACATACAAGAAGGCATAGGCATGATTACTTCAAAAGGCAATGCGAAAATCAAGAAGATTCGTCAGCTTACGGACTCGGCCCGTGCCCGGGCAAAACAGGGTTTGTTCGTTATTGAAGGAGCAAAACTTGTTGCGGAGGCTCCTTTTGAAATGATAGAGGGTGTCTACATGTCACACTCCTATGTGCGGCAGCGGGAGGGCGCGGGCAGCCTTTGTGAATTTATGGGCGGAGATTCGTTTGAGGTGATTGCCGATGATGTGTTCAAAAGTCTTTCAGACACGATTAATCCCCAGGGGATAATGGCGGTTGTCCGCCGGCCCGTATATACTCCGGAATCCCTTGCGGGACTTGGTTTATATGTGATTCTTGACGATATCCGCGACCCGGGAAATTTAGGAACAATTATCCGTACCGCAGAGGCTGCAGGCGCCGGTGTAATCATGAGCGGCACCTGCGTGGACATATTTAACCCCAAGGTAATACGCTCCACTATGGGAAGCATCTTCCGGGTGCCGTTTTTGATTGAGGACACTTTAAGTGCGATAAAAAGGCTGCAGGCGCTGGGGGTGACGGTATGCGCGGCCACGCTTAACGGCTCAACGGAATATGATAAAGCCGCATACGGACGGGCAAATGCTATCGTTATAGGAAATGAGGTTGACGGCGTTAGCTGCGAGGCAGCGGCGGCAGCGGATTTGCGTGTACGCATTCCGATGAAAGGGAAGGTGGAATCCCTCAATGCCGCTGTCAGCGCCGCAGTGCTGATGTACAATCTGTTAAGGCAAGGCGCGGAGTAACGTTTCATGTTCGCATATAATCCCTTTTTTCAGGTTTCCGCGGGGATTGACATAGGTGGACTGATAGTTTATAATATTTTTCTGTAACAATTTCGTAACAATTTTAAAATAATTTTAAAACTGCGTTTAATTGCGTTAATGAGAAGGAATACTCGAACAACAACATTTTTTATAACGTCCCTCGTGCTGGGAATTTCTGTTTTCACCATGGTTACAATTGCCGGAGTGAAGGATGATGCCCATAGAGCACTTATTGAGGCTGCAAGACTTGAGGAAGCACGTGTAGCCAAAGCAGTGCGTCTTGCCGCCGAGGAAGCCGCAAGGCTTGAGGAAGAGCGTATAGCCGAGGAAGAACGCCTTGCCGCCGAAGAAGAGGAGCGCAGACTTGAGGAGGAGCGTATAGCCGAGGAAGAACGCCTTGCCGCCGAAGAAGAGGAGCGCAGGCTTGAAGAAGAGCGTATAGCCGAGGAAGAACGCCTTGCCGCCGAAGAAGAGGAGCGCAGACTTGAGGAGGAGCGTATAGCCGAGGAAGAACGCCTTGCCGCCGAAGAAGAGGAGCGCAGGCTTGAAGAAGAGCGTATAGCCGAGGAAGAGCGTCTTGCCGCCGAGGAAGCCACAAGGCTTGAGGAAGAACAGAAGCAGGCAAATCCCGGTGCCGGAACGGGGGGGATAAACAACGACAACGTCAGTGACAGTTGGGATTATGATTATTCCGCCGATGCTCTTGCATATAATATAAGCGGCCGTCGTTCTCCGGGCGAGGAGTATTCGGCTGAAGACGGCTATCTGCTGGCATGCACCGTTTCCGCCGAGACAGGATGGAGTCCCTATCTGACCCAGCTGGCGGTGGCTAATGTCATCCTGGACAGGGCGAGGAATGAAGGAGGCATGCGTGAGGCGGTATTTGCCTATAACCAGTTTGCAGTGACCTGGGACGGGGCTTTGCTTCGCACTTTCAGGGAAGGCCCCAGAGACCTTGCGGTTCAGGCTGCAAGAGACGCTCTTGCGGGAAAGGATGAGCGTCCGAGGCCGTATTACTACTTCAATTATATTGACATGAGCAGTTACTTTCCCAATTGCATCGGGGAATGGATCGGGGATGAATATTTTTATCTCATTCCGTAAAGAAAAATGGACAACCCGAAAATTTTGTGCGGAGCCAGCTATTATGGTCGAAAGTTCTATCTGAACGAGCTTTATGACGGGCTTCCCAAACAGATAAAAGATGAGCTGAAGATAATGTGCGTGCTGTTCGTTGACGAGGTCAGCGGCATTATTATACTCGAATTTGACGATGAAGGAAGCCTTCAAATCGTGGTCAGCGCCGTAGAGGACGACTTTTATTTTGATGAAATAGGAAGCCGATTGAAGGTGAAGCAGTTGCAGACCGAAAAGAGAGAGTTGTTTGAGCAGCTTGAACAATATTACCTTGCCGTATGGGGATAGGAGAAGGCTATGTTGCTGACAATAGATGTTGGAAATACAAATATAAAATATGCGCTTTTTAATGACGATGAGATAATCAGCTCCTTCAGAATCAGGACCGATTCAACAAAGACCTCGGATGAGCTGGGAATCTCTTTGATAAATCTTCTTGTCAGCAGGGGATACGAGGGGGCTGACATCAATGCGGTTATTATCTCAACGGTTGTTCCGGACATAATGTTTTCCCTGAACAACGCAATGATAAAATTTCTCAACATTACCCCCATGATTGTCAAGCCGGGAATGAAGACGGGAATCAAGCTTGTTAAGACCAACCCGAATGAGGTGGGCTCGGACCGGATAGTCAACGGCGTGGCCGGTCTTGCAAAATACGGCGGACCGGTTATCGTGGCGGATTACGGCACTGCAACAAAGTTTGACTTGTTTTCTCAGGATGGAATATTTGAGTCGGCGGTCACCTGTCCGGGGATAATGCTTTCCGCAAGGTCTTTGTGGGAGGGGACGGCCAAGCTGCCCGAATTTGAGGTTGCCAATCCGGGTTCAATTATCTGCAAGGACACAATCACCAGCCTGCAAGCCGGCATATTCTACGGCAAAATAGGCGAGACAGAGTATATAATCGACAGGCTGAAGGAAGAGTATAACCACGGTGACGTTACGGTTGTGGCAACCGGGGGACTGGCCAGGCTCATTTACCCGGAAACGGACAGGATTGACTATTTTGAGCAGAACTTGACCATGTACGGCCTGAGGATGATTTACGAAAAGAACAAGTGAAAATTTACAGGTCGGCCAAGTGCCGGAACACTTGAGGATAATATACAAAAAAAACAAGTGAAAATAGGAAATGTAGAATTAAAATCCAAGGTGGTTTTGGGGCCGATGGCCGGATTTACGGATATGCCCTTCAGGGCACTCTGCGCGGAGCAGGGTGCCTGCCTTACATATACGGAGATGATAAGCGCCAAGGGCCTTTACTATAATAACCGCGATTCCTTCCGATTGACGGCGGTTTCCGAAAAGGAAAACGCCGTGGCGCTGCAGTTATTCGGCTCGGAGCCTGAACTGATGGCCGGGGAGGCAGTGAAGCTGGAGGACGGGCCGTTTGATATTTTCGATGTTAACATAGGCTGTCCGATGCCCAAGATAGTCAATAACGGCGAGGGCTCCGCCCTGATGAAGAATCCGCTGCTTGTCGGCAGGATTGTGGAGGCCATGGCAAACGCGGTTTCCAAGCCGGTGACCGTCAAAATCCGCAAGGGCTTCAGCAAAGAGAGCGTAAATGCCGTTGAGGTGGCAAGGGTTGCCCGGGAAGCGGGAGCCGCGGCAATAACCGTGCATGGCAGGACCCGCGAGGAATATTACAGCGGTAAGGCAGACTGGGACATTATTAAACGGGTTAAGGATGCAGTGGACATTCCCGTGATTGGAAACGGAGATGTGACCGGAGGTCCGGAGGCGGCAAGGATGATGGAGGAGACCGGCTGTGACGGGGTCATGGTTGCCAGAGCAGCAAGAGGCAATCCCTGGATTTTTCGGGAAATAAATGCCTATCTTGAAAGCGGAGAGCGGCTTCCCCGTCCCGGAAAATTAAAGGTGGCGGAAATGCTCCGCAGACATCTGGGAATGATGGTGAACTTTGCCGGGGGAGAATCCGGGGTTCGGCAGATGAGAAAGCATGCGGGGTATTATTGCATGGGATTTTCCGGAGCAACGTGGCTGCGCAGGGAGATAAACAAGGCGGAAAGCGCCGAGGACTTTGAACGCATCTTGACAATATGGCAGTCTATGGTATAGAATACATAAATTATTTGAGTGAGCACTCTCAAAGAAGTTTTGAAAGGCAGATTATTAAATGGCTGAAAGACAAACACTGACAAAAGAAAGCCTGGCTAAATACGAGGCGGAGCTGGAACACCTTAAGGTTGTTACCAGAAAGGAGATTGCGAAGAAAATCAGGGAAGCACGGGAACAAGGAGACTTGGCGGAGAACGCGGAGTACGATGTTGCCAAGGACGAGCAGAGGGATGTTGAATCAAGAATAGAGGAGCTGGAAAATATCATCAGCAACGCCGAAATCCTTGACGAGAGTTCCATTGATTACACCAAGATTCATATCGGATGCAAGGTTACCGTGACCGACAAACTCTCCAAGAAAGATGTTGTGTTTAATATAGTTGACAAGTCGGAGATAAACTCCCTGACAAACAGAATTTCCTATGATTCTCCCATAGGCAAGGCTCTCATGAATAAGTCGGTCGGCGATCTTGTTGATGTTGCCATTCCCAGCGGGACACTGAAATACAAAGTCAAGCGGATTGGCTGACTTTTGATGTATAGTTTTATTGACGGTCGGCTGATTTCAACACAAGGGGAATCGGCCGATTTGTGTAAGGGAGGATAAGAGAAAAGAAAAATGACAGAGCAGAATCAAGACGTAAGAGGATTACTACAGATTAGAAGAGACAAGCTGGTGCAGCTTCAGGAAGCGGGCAAGGATCCCTTTTTAATTACTAAATACAATCCGGATACACATAGCACCGATATTAAGGAAAACTACGCAAAGTTAGAGGGCAAGGAGGTTACCATTGCCGGACGGATGATGTTTAAGCGCGTTATGGGCAAGGCCTCATTTTGCAACCTTCGCGACCTCAAGGGCGATATACAGTCTTACGTTACAAGGGATGACGTGGGCGAAGAAGCTTATGCGGATTTCAGGAAATGGGACATCGGCGACATCATCGGTATTAAGGGCGTGGTTTTTACCACCAAGACAGGGGAGATTTCCGTCCATGCCAAGGAGATTACCCTTCTGTCAAAAAGCCTGCAGATTCTTCCCGAGAAATTCCACGGCATTACCGATATCGATATGAGATATCGTCAACGTTATGTTGACCTTATTATGAATCCGGATGTCAAGGATACATTCATCAAGCGGTCAAAGATTATTTCCTCAATCAGGAAATATCTTGATACTAAAAACTTTATTGAAGTTGAAACCCCAATGTTGGTGACAAATGCCGGAGGCGCGGCTGCAAGACCTTTCTTTACGCATTCCAATGCCCTCGGCGAGGAATTCAAGCTTCGTATTTCTCTTGAGCTTTATCTGAAGAGGCTTATTGTAGGAGGTCTTGAGAGGGTTTATGAGATTGGCAGGGTATTCAGAAACGAGGGAGTTGACGCCCGTCACAATCCCGAGTTTACTTTGATGGAGCTTTATCAGGCCTACACCGATTACCATGGCATGATGGAGCTGACAGAAGAAATGTTCCGCCACGTGGCACAGGAGGTTCTCGGCACCACTAAGTTTGAATATAACGGTGTGGAGATTGATCTCGGCAAGCCGTTCGAATGCATCACCATGGTCGATGCGGTTAAAAAATATTCAGGCATTGACTGGAACGAAGTGGAGACTTCGGAGCAGGCAAAAGCCCTGGCCGACAAGCATAACATTGAGTACGAGAAGCACCATAAGAAGGGAGACATTCTGGGTCTGTTCTTTGACGAATTCGCAGAGGACAACCTGATTCAGCCGACCTTTGTAATTGACCATCCGATCGAAATATCTCCGCTGGCCAAGAAAAGCCCGGGTAATCCGGACTATGTAGAACGCTTTGAGTTGTTTATCAACGGCTGGGAAATGGCAAATGCTTACTCCGAGCTGAATGACCCGATTGACCAGCGCGAGCGTTTCGCTCATCAGGATGCCAACGCAGAGGCAGGCGATGAAGAAGCTCAGAAAACAGACGAAGATTTCCTGAACGCCCTTGAAGTCGGCATGCCGCCGACGGGAGGCATCGGCTACGGCATCGACAGATTGTGCATGCTGCTGACCGATTCATCGGCAATCAGGGATGTGTTGCTGTTCCCGACGATGAAGTCGCTGGATGGTGCAAAGGAAGAAAGCAGTGCAAGCCCTGAGGCGGTTTCCGGGGAAGCTGCACCAAAAGCCGAACCGGAAAAGATTGATTTTTCCAAGGTAAAAGTTGAGCCGTTGTTTGAAGATATGGTGGATTTTGAGACTTTTTCAAAATCTGATTTCAGAGTTGTGAAGGTATTAAACTGCGAAGAGGTTCCCAAAAGCGACAAGCTCCTGAAATTTACCCTGGATGACGGTTCGGGCGAAAAAAGGACGATTTTAAGCGGTATCCACGAACATTACGAGCCGGAAGAACTGGTTGGAAAGACCTGCATTGCGATTACAAACCTGCCTCCGAGGAAGATGATGGGCATCGATTCCTGCGGTATGCTGATCAGTGCCGTTCATAACGAAAATGGCGAAGAGAAGCTTCATCTGTTGATGGTAGATCCTCATATTCCGGCAGGCGCAAAGCTGTATTAAAAATAGTTAAAATTCTGCCTCGTACACCAATTCGTATACCAATTGACACCAGGCGTACACCACAGAGGCAAAAACAAATGTGCGATTGAAAAACCAGCCCTGCGGAAGTGATTCTACGGGACTGTTTTTGATAAAGCAAGACATCGATAAACAGGAATCTGTCGAATACAGATTAACTTTCAGGTTAACTTAGAACGGGGAATTCATTTTTTTGTATGTAAAGTCATGTTGCGTAATTGTAAACTTGCTGTGGTGGTGATAGCATGATGCTTATAATACAATGAAGTTATCTAATTGAAGGAAGATCTCATCATGAAATTGCAAGACAAAATAGTGATGCTTAGGAAAGCCGGTGCCGCCCAGTATTTTTCGCAAATTAGTTTTGGCCGTTTGAGTTAATCCTATATGACAACCGTTTCCGGAAGCGTCAGAACCATCATCTCTAAGCGTTTCATGTTCAGATAGCGTTTTAATCCCCACTTGGTGCCGATTACATGCCGGAGCCGGGCATATACTAACATCAAGGCGGAATTACCATCCGGGAAAGTGCCTGCAATTCTCGTTTACCGCCTGATTTCACGGTTCATCCGTTCAAGAAGATTGGTTGTTAGAATTCTCGTCCAGTGTTCAAAGGGAAAATCCATGTAGCTTAAAGTCTCTTTGATTCCGGATTCCAGTTTCTCGGCGGCTTCATTCAGCTTCATTTCCCGAAGAGCAGCTACGACCTGTTTGGCCTTCTCCCGGGCGGCCTCTTTGCTCTCTTGCGCATGAATCACTTTCAACATTTGGCTAATCAACTTTATCCTGGTTCTGGGTGTTGCTGTAAATATATTTCTATAGAAATGCACCACACAGCGTTGATAGTGAGCTTCCGGAAATACTTCCGCTACAGATTCCACCATGTCCAGGCGATGGTCTTCTATGACCAAACGTACGCCGGACAGCCCTCTGCTTTTCAGCCACTTTAGAAACTCTGTCCAGCTTTCTTTGTCTTCGTTCATACACTCCGCTACGCCTAACACTTTCCGGTATCCATCTTCGTTGACAGCGATAGCGACCAGCACTGCTACGTTCTCATATTCACCGCCCCAGTTGCGTTTCAGATAATACCATCCAGGTACACATAGGCCAGATACATTTCTATCAAGGCTTCCTCTACCGAGCTTTCCCGGCGTTGGTATTGCTTAATGATATCGATTTCAAAAGCAACTCTTTTCAACTTCGGAATCTTCAGGGTCATGTCGTCGGATGTTGTCGTCAGGTTGCGGTCATAATAGCCGGAGCGGTAGCCGGTACGATCTGCCGTCCGTTCATACCTTCCTGCATTCGTAAGGGCCTTTGCTTCCGAGTCCAGAAGTTCATTCAGCGTTTCTTATACGCTCTTTCGAACCAGACCTTTCAATTCTTCTTTGATTACGCTTACGTTTAACTGTATAATCTTATTGGACATGGTTAGGGTTCTCCTTTGGCAATTAATGTTGTGCTAACTCTATTTTACCAAACGGCCTGACCCATGTACTTTCCTTTCATGAGTTGAAATCTAATTTGCGAAAAATATCATACATTATCGGAATATGATATTATTTCATTGTCAGGAAAATTAAGGGTTTATCAAGATTCAAAGGAGTATTCTCCGGTGAGATAAACATAAAGCGGTATAATTGTAAAAAGGATTTAGTTTTTAGTAAACTCTTCTTTTGGTATTCTTATTTTTATTTTGAAAGCCAACCTTATATAATTGAATAAGTAATATATGATACTTTTCGTTAGGAGGTTCTAAATGGGGCATACACTTGCTGAAAAAATAATAGCTAAAAAAGCCGGTTTGCCTGAAGTTAAGCCGGGAATGATTGTTGACGTAGTAGTTGACCGTCTCCTTATTAATGATCTGAATGCACCTACAGTATTTAGAAGTTTTGAGGATCTGGGCGTTGACAAAATAATGTATCCTGAGCGTGTACTGGTTGGACCTGATCATCAGATTCCACCTGTAGATGTAAAAGCTGCAAATAATCTTGTTCGTGACAGAGAGTTCTGTACAAAGTACCAACTCCCTTTGTTCTTTGAAATAGGAAGACATGGAGTTGGACATCAGTTAATGATTGAGAACTTTACACGCCCTGATGAGGTCGCTACAGGAACAGACTCTCATGCCACCACATATGGCGGACTAGGTTGCGTCGCAGCAGGCTGCAATTCATCTGATGCAGCGGTTATCATGGCTACAGGAAAGATGTGGGTTAAGGTTCCGGAGACAATTCTTGTTAATCTTAAAGGCAGACCTCGTACAGGTGTTTCTGCCAAAGATATCGCTCTTGCAGTAAATACACTTGGATCACTTGTAGACTTTAACTATAAGTGTGTTGAGTTCCGTGGAGCTTATGCACATGAAATTAGTGTTGCCGGCCGTTGCACTATCTGCAATCAAGTTTGTGAAACCGGTGCTAAGTGTGGTATCTTCCCTGCAGATCAGCTTGTTGCTGATTATTTGGGTGAGCCTAAGGCTTATTACATGGATTCTGACCCTGATGCAACATACTGTGCAATATATGAAATCGATCTTGATACACTTGAACCTTCAGTTGCCTGCCCATTTGATGTAAGTAATGTTCATCCAATCGGTGAAGTTGTTGGAACAAAGATTCATCAGGCTTTCCTGGGTTCTTGTACAAATGGCCGTTTCCAGGATTTCGAAGAAGCTGCTGAAATAATTCGTGGCAAGAAGATACATCCGGATGTACGTATGTTAGTTGTTCCTGCTAGTACAAAGATTTACCGCGAACTGATTAGTTCAGGTCTTGCTGAGGTATTTCTTGAGGCAGGGGCTGCACTTTTAGGACCAAGCTGTGCAAGCTGTGGCGGACAGGGTGAAGGCTGCATCGGATTTGGCGAAAGATGTATTAGTACTACAAATAGAAACTGGAAGGCAAGAATGGGTGATCCCACATCAGAAGTATATCTTGCATCTCCATATATTGTTGCTGCTTCAGCAATCACAGGTGTGATTACTGACCCAAGAGATTATCTGAAATAGGAGGAATGTACAGTGAGTAATAAAGCAATTTCAGGAAAGGCCTATGTAACAGGCGATAACGTAACTTCCTATCTAATCAGTTCTCCGGCAAGATGGAAAGAGTGTGGAGCAAATGCTGAAAAGCTTGGCAATTGGATGCTTGAACCATTGGTTGAAGAGTTTAAGGACAAGCCGGGTGCATTCAAGAAGCTTGGTTACGAAGTATTCATTTCAGGTGTTGATCTTGGTGGTGGATTCAAGTCTAATGACGACCCATCATTAACAGTTAAGGGAAGCGGAATTAAGCTTATTATTGCTGATGATATCAACAGAATCTTTTTCCGTAACTGTATTAACCTTGGTAATCCTATTATTGTATGTCCTGGCATCTCTAAGGTTGTTTCACAGGGAGATATTGTTACAGGAGATATGACTACAGGTATAGTTAAGAATGAGACAACAGGTCAGGTTTTTCAGGGTGAGCCTCTTTCGGAGCTTGCAGTTAATATTATTAATGCAGGTGGACTTATTCCTTATTGGAAAGGCATTTTGGAAGAAAATAAATAATATATCTTTTTAAATTTATTATTTATTAGTGGCCGAATAAAAACAAAGCCAAAGGGAAATAAATGCTTCCCTTTGGCTTTTATTTGAACCTTGTTTTTATCAGTCAGGTACTAAGTCAGATTTTCATAATCAATAAATTCCTGATTGCGAATAGTATCAAGAAGATATGTAAGCTTTTTGCTCTTAGCTTTGTTCTTGTTCCATACAAGAGAGAAAGTGATAAGAAAATCATCCTCAAGTGGGACTGAAATGATATCATGCATAGAATTTGCAAGATCAGCATATAGGAAAGTAAGGCTGTGATTATCCTGGAGACAATTTTTTATTAGTTTAAGTCTAGGAACATACATGGAAATACGGGGAACATAACCTGCATTCCAAAAATGTTTCTTAACCTCCGTAGTCATATATGAGTCTTCTTTGTTCAGAATTAGAGGATACGGAGCAAAGTCCTTCATAGAAATAGAGTCATTTCCGGCTAAAGGATGATTTGCACCCATACAGATTTTGAAGTGGGTTTCAAGTAAAGTGGCTTTCTCGATATCGTCGTTGATAGGTAAATTCCTGTCGACAATAATAGCTGCAGAAATAGAACCGTTATTCAGATTGTCAATTGCTTCCATCGAGCTGCATTCCATAACCCTAAGCAGAACATCTTCATGCTCGGCATGAAATTTTTTCAATGCATCTGCGCAAAGAAATGTTCCGGAAAAAATAGGAATAGCAAGTGAAAGATGACTCTGATGCTTACCGATTTCAAGCATATAAGTGGTAAGATCATCTATCTGTTTAAGAATCTCTACGATATGGTTATAAACGTAAACCCCTTCTTGTGTCATTATAAGTTTTCTTGATTCCCTGTTAAAAAGTGTTATACCAAACTCTTCTTCGAGGGTTTTAATCGACATAGAAATAGTTGGTTGAGAGACATGCATAATTTCGGAAGATTTTGAAATACTTCCATATTTACATACTGCAACAAAGTATTCCATTTGTGTGATTGTCATAGTGCTCTCCTTTAGAATAACCTATCCCCAGAATATGTGACTTAAATTATAACACAATTATAACAGATATTCAAATTTTGAAAATAAAAATCAACAAAAACCTAAATGTTCAATCGATTTTTTATTATTAAGTAGAAGATGTTTTAGATGTTATATGTTTTGCAAAGCCATGAATCAATGTAATTGTACTCAAGAGCAACTACATCGCCATACTTCTCAGGATCGTTGCAATCACCGGCATGTGTCATTCCTTCAATGAAGATACATTCCTTAATATCTGCGATTGAGCGATCTACGATAAGCTCAGCCACTATGAATTCAAACCCGTCTGTTCGACCGACTGCCAAAGTAGGACAGCTGATATATGCAGCATTTCCCTGGGCACTTGTAAAATTGTTGTCCAATTCAACACCATAAACCCCGGTTTCGTCGTAGTAAAATTCATCTTCGTTTACATGCATACCGCAATAAAGATATTCACTGACTCTGGTCTGGAACCCTTTATCTATACATTCCCAGTCTTCAGGAATTTTTTTTGGACCACGAACAGTCTTAACTATTTCATTTGTAATTGTCCCATCCTTGTGGACAAGATTTTGAGGTTTATTTGTACGGCTGAAGAATCTTACATCGTGTGTATACATCTGGTATGTATTAACATTTCCGAAGCCCATTACAACTGTAAACGGTTCGTCATCTTTGAACATACCCTTACCTGCTTTTATCAGCTCCATTCGTTGCTGAGCTAATTTTAGAAGGCGATTATAGCGTTTAGCCTGTGCCTTCATGACAGCTCTAGAGAAGTCTTCATCATACTTTGCTGCGCCCGTGCCAGGATCATATCCATTTTCCGGAGCGATTGGGTCCAGTTCAGGACTTGTACGATCACAAACAACATAATCATCTTTCAAGTTCGACGCAAGGGAAATAATGTGATTTACCATAAATCCATAGTTAGCATCGCAGTGAATAATACCATCTGCAGGAATCAGTTCCATATCAGGTATAGGAAGAAACATATCAGGCCCCTGGAAGGTCTGTGCTCCGTTTTCAGCAATACGCTGATATGCACTTGTCAGATTACAGCCACGGCTGTTTCCCCACAAGATGATTTTTTCAACACCTGAAACATTCTGACGAATCAATTTTTGACACTCGCTAAACCACTGAACCTGATCGATGAAAAATCCATTGCGTGGAGCACAGTTAGCGGCTCTGTATCCCATTAGAGCAAATCTCTTCATAAAAGGATTTTGCAGCTTATCTGTAGCACGAGAACTGCCATACATCATACAAATGCAGATTTTCGAACGAGAATCAGATGTTCCGGGATCATATACCAGGATATTTGCTTGACCTGCATGTCCAACAATCTCTTTAATTTTAATATTGTTCATGGTCTTCTCCTATCAGATTAAGTTCTTTCCAATGTAACAACGTGTTTGATTCCATACAGATACCAGCATCGTCTGCATAGTATGGTTTGCCAAGAGATAAGCTGTAGCAACCGATATCTGATGCAGTCATTACATTTTTCATTTTACCGAGTATATGGAACAAACCTCTGTGAGGGCAGTCAGCACAGAATTAAGGAGAACGACCCACAATCTTTGTACGGTCGATTTCTGCAAGCTTCATTTCGTTTTTAAGAGGATCGGTCTCTTCAATTACATATACCATATCTATTTTTGCCGCAAATGCTTTAATGATTTCGATAGGAAACGGGTTAACAAAACCAACCTTATAGTAAGAGGCATCTTCGCCAAATACTTCTTTTGCAAAGTAATATGAGCAACCGGAACATACAATTCCGGTTTTGATTGAATGAATTTTTTCTGTATTAAATGGACAATTTTCGGAGTATTCTTTTAAATTGTCCAGTTTGTTATATGAATGTTTAACAAGTGTAAGTGAGTTTGCTGGAACTGGGATATACTTCACTGCGTTCTTAACATATTCCTTTGGTTCTACAGAAACTCGTTCGTTCAATTCAACAATGGTCTTAAAATGGCAAACTCGAGTAGTCATTCTTAAAACTACGATAGTATCTTCCTTTTCGCTGAGCTCAAGCAACTTTCGGCATGTCTTTGGCTTCCTGACTGTTTGAAGGATCAGAGAAAGAATAACGGGCGTGCTTAAAGAATGTTCTATCATCCTGAGCACTTTGGCTTGAAGACTGCTGTCCGAGTTCGTCTGCAACCGCAACTACCATACCGGCATTACAATCGGCATATGAGAAGCACATCTATGGGTCAGCCGATGTATTAACACCTACGCACTTCATTACAGCGAAGCTTCTGAAACCTCTGGCAATGGCCTCGTTACCTGTAAGTAATTTTTTCATTATTCTTCGCCGTTCGTTTATGATTACTCGATGATTTCGCAACCCATCTCTGCAAGGGTTTTAATGAAACCGCTTCTGTCCCATGTTCCTTGCTCAATGAGTTCAAGGATGTGAGCTTCACCTGCATTCTGTTTCTTAGCCTTTTCAGCAACTTCAGCAGCATCTTCAGGTCTGATTACAACAAGACCATCAGCGTCACCAACAACTATATCTCCTGGCATAACTACCATTCCTCCAATTGATACAGGCACACCGATTTCTCCCGGACCATTTTTAAGTGGGCCATTTGGAACTGCACCCATAGCAAAAACAGGGAATGGAAGTGTAGCAATTGCTTCTGTATCTCTGATATATCCGTTAATAATGAAACCGCCAAGTCCTCGTTTGATAGCATGGCTAATCATGATTTCTCCGCACAAAGCTCTTTCGGCGCAAGCACCACCATCAACAACAATGATGTCGCCTGGTTGAGCGATATCAAGAGCTCTGTTGAACATAAGGTTGTTTCCTGCAGGGACTCTTACCGTAAATGCTGTTCCAAGCAGCGGAGTTTTGTTAAAAGGAACAAGACCATGCATTGAATACATTCTGTTCATATTGTCGCAGATATTAGGAGTTGGAAGATCTTTAAAAAGCTTAACAAGTTCCTTGTCTGCACGCTTGAAGTTTAAGAATTGTCTAAAACCTACATTTCCCATTTTTTTTAAATTCCTTTCCTAATCAAAATAAGACAGTATTTCACCATCTCAAATATATCAGCCGTAAGTTACTATGTAAAATTCTCAAATATGAAGCAGTGTTCAAAAAAAACTATTATCGATATATTGTTGTTGATGGTATATTTACAATAATTTGAGGGGGAGAAAGGATTTTGTATATGAAACAAAAAAAAGAAGATGAGATCTCGCGGGTTATAAAAGAAAGTGAGGAAGAAAGAGCGACTATAGAGGAAGAACAGCACCAGGCTGTATGGCGTCCGAGTCTAAAAAGAAGGTTATTGCCGTTTATTGTTGTCGCAGTAATAATGGTTGCTTTTTTTGTTTTTTCGGCTATATACCAAGGATACATAAGACGAACTGCGACTTTAGACGGATCGAGAAGGATTAAGTTAGAAGCTGAATATAAACTTTTTCCGTACATTATGAAGTCGTCTGTTTATACTTCCAAGGACGTGTTGTATGAGAAAATGTCGGCCTTCTATATTTCTACAGGAGTTCAGCCGATTATTTATGATTTGACAGGCGAAGATAAAGATTATTCCAATGAAGAACTTCAGGAAATCGCAGGTACCATATATAAGGAAACCTTTCCTGATGAATGTCACCTTTTGATTGTATTTCGAGAGAATTCATCCAAGAGGCTAGGGCTAGCATATCATGTCGGAGAAGAGGCAAAAACGGTTATCGATGATGGAGCACTTGGGATTTTGACGGAACAGATAAATAAATATTTTAATGATAACAGCGTACCGAATGAGGACAAACTTTCTAAAGCCATAGTTGCTGCAAAAGATGAAATCATGGGTCCAACAAGCTCAAGCATTTTTGCTTATATATTGATGTTTGCGGCAGTTATCAGCTTTCTTGTATATACAGTAAGTGTCCGATTTAAGAGATTTAAGAAAAATCCGAATTACCTCGGAACGCCTACAGATGCAAGATATGAGTTGTACAGAAGAAGTGATGATCGTTATTTGTGAAAAATATATAAAAGATTTATATAAAGAGCCTATAAATTGTATTGAATTTACTTTTTTATCATAGTTAGTTAAGATTTAAATAGAAACTTGGGCAACGTCATTTGCCCTTTTAATACAAATAGCAGAAGGTATTTATGGCACCAGTTTGTGGAATCCCAGAGGCTGCAATGGTCTCTTTAACAGATCTAGTTGACAATTGTGCTCGTATTCAACCGGGTATGGAGGTTGTTATCCTGGCTCACAAAGATGGATTATACGGTGGGGTTAATCTGGTAGATGAAGAGGCGGTTGCATGGACAGATACGGTTGTGAAGTCTAGGGGAGCCAATAGCACGATTATCTGGATTGACGAACCAAACGTTCTCCATGAGTGGAGATATCCACCTATTGTAAAGGGCGCTTTGGAACATGCAGATGTTCTTTTGAATTTCTCATCAACATTGACAAATGAGGAGATTGAAGAATTTAGACTTCATATGCGTTCGGCTCATACCTGGAATATTCGTGTATTTGCTCTTACTTCCAAACTGCTGATGACTGAATGGGCTCAGACACCGTACGAATTGGTTTCAGCCATCAGAAAAGCAAGCTGTAAGCCATTCTTAACAGATGACTCACCGTTTATTCTTACAGATCCTAACGGAACTCAGCTTGAGGGAAAGACAATCCTTCCTATAAGCAGAGGAAGAATGCCGGGAGTTGCATATGGAAAGGACCGTCGTGAAACTGGCTGGTATTGTCCATGGCCTGAATGGCTTCATACTCAAGTAAGATGCAAGGATGTTGAAGGAACTTACATATTCGATAAGATGCTAGGGTGGTGGGCTATTCATATCGGAATCAAACCGGAGTGGGAGAAAGCAATAAAGGTGGAAGTTGAAAATAGTAGGATTGTTGATATTTCCGGCGGTGAAGAAGCTCGTAAGGTAAAGGCATTTCTTGAAATGATGGAAGGCAAGGTTGGAGAGAAAATCTGGTTATTTGATACTTTTCATTTTGGAGTTCATCCAAATGCTCATGTTGAAAAATATCAGTGTCCACATAATCTTCACAGAAGATTGATAGATCACTCACACAGCTCTAACATTCATTTTCATTTAGGTTCAGCTCCGGCCGTTGAAGGATATCCGTACTGGGTACATATCACAGCAGATATCCAACATGCAACACTTAGGGTTGGGGATAAGTTGGCATATGACAATGGTTATCTTTGTGCATTGGATGATCCGGACGTCATTGAAGTGGCTAAGAAATATCCAGGGAGACCTGGACTTCCTAAAAAATAAAATTGCGCATTAGGTGATGATCACCTACAAATAAAAATCTATCAGATAAGGAGAGAAAGAAAATGAAAAAACGTATCATTGCGCTCCTTTTAGGAGCAATCATGGTGTTTAGTCTTGCAGCATGCGGTAATGATGGCCAAGCGGAGGCTACTACTAAGGCTGAAGACGAAGCAACACAGATAATTAATGTTGGCGAACTAGATCAGGAAGATCTTATTGAAGAGGGCAACCTCGCAGGATCAGGCTCACACGGCGGTACAGGTTACGTTATGGAGAGTGTGCAGAAGGACGTTCTTAAGATGGCAGTTGGTGATGTTCCAACTAACATTTCGCCTTGGGCAGGTTCTTCTAAAGGGCGTCACTATGTAATTAACTCTATATATCAGACGTTATTCGATTACGACAAGGTTACCGGTAAGTATGTCTTGACTCTTGCTAAAGAAATCAACAAGAAGAGCGATACAACTTATGAAATCATTCTTCATGAAGGAATCCATGACTGGAAGGGTTATCCATTTACAGCTGAAGATGCAGTATTCTCTATTCTGCAGTGTAGAGAGGCCAACAATGTTTCTGGTATGGGTCAGATCAAAGATGTAGTTCAAACAGGCGAGCTTTCACTTGAAGTTACAATGGCAAATGCTCGTGATTACCAGTTTGCGTCTTCTGTTCCTATGGTATTTTGTGTAACTAAGGAAGCGTATGAAGAGAGTCCTGATGGAATGGCTACAGAAGCAGTTGGAACAGGTACATACAAGTTTGTTGAATTTGAGTCAGGCTCTGTTGCTGTACTTGAGAAGGTAGAAGATTATTGGGGCAAAGACCTTGCTGACAGAGACACAAATTCGGGCTGGTATTGGCATAAACAGAATGTTGATCGTATTGAGTTCATGAAGATTAAGGAAGCAGCTCAGCAGAGTATTTCACTTGAAAAGGGTGATGTTGATGTTGTTGAAGCAATGGCAACAAAGGAAGCTATTAAGTTTGAAGGGAATGCGGATTATAATGTATGGTCAAATATTGACAGCAGGTCATGTAACCTGTACTTCAACTGTGGCGAAAAGAGCCCAATGCAGAGCGTAGAACTTCGTCAGGCTGTTGCATATGCAGTTGATGCTAACGGTATCATTAAAGCTTACGGCGGATATGGAATCAAGGCTACAACATTCGGCGCAGTCATATTCGCAGACTGCAACCCTGATTGGGCTAATGAGGCTTATTATGAGTACGATCCAAGCAAGGCTGAAGAACTTATTAAGGCTTCAGGATTTGATAAGTCACAGTCGATCCGTATTATGGCTTCATCTTCAGACAATATTAATATTTCTATAGCGCAGGCTCTTCAGGGATACCTTGGAGCAGTTGGCATCGAAGTTAAAATTGAGGAATATGACTCAGCAGCATTTGCAGCTCATAAGTATGATGAAGAAGCTTACGACATTCGTCTTGACCAGTCTTCATTCACAAGTCTTGCTGACCTTTGGACACAGTTCCTTGCAGCAGGCAATAAGGAAAAGAGCTACGCTCAGATGAAAGATGATGAACTCGAAGAAATGCTTAAGAAACTTGAAACAGCAGAAGGAAGAACAAAAGAGAATGTCAATGCAGCTCATCAGCGCATTAAAGATCAGTGTTATGTTTACGGACTTTACACAGAACAGGGATTCCATGTAACAACAAGCAATATTGTTGAAATGGTTTACACACCTAAGCTGTTCATCCTTCCAGGAGCACTGACATTTAAAGAGTAATTAATCGGGCAGCGCCATAGGTGGGTCCTATGGCGCTGCTATTTTTTAAAAAGATATTTAATCGAGTCTATAAGAAATAATATATCAGAAAAAGTGAATGTTTTTCTAAATTTGTGAGGATTAATCTATGTGGAGATACATTCTTAAAAGATTAATATTGATGATTCCTATTATTATCGGCGTTACCATTCTGATATTTACGATTATGTATTTTGTTCCGGGTGATCCAACATCAACAATTTTGGGACAGAACGCAACCGCGGAGGAAATGGCAGCGAAGAGAATTGAATTGGGTCTTGACCAGCCTTACCTTATAAGATTGTGGGACTATTGCAAACGCTTATTCTTTCATTTTGATTTTGGAACTTCATATATAACCGGTAGAAGTATTGGCATGGAGTTGTTATCAAGATTACCGCGAACAATGGGTATGTGTGCAGCATGTATTATAATTGCCATGTGTGTTGGCATTCCATTAGGTGTTAATGCTGCTATTCACCATGGAGGTTTCTGGGATAACTTTTCAATGATTCTTGCCCTTATCGGTGTATCAATGCCTGTGTTTTGGGTAGCGATGCTGCTGGTTCTTTTATTTTCATTGAAATTAGGCTGGTTGCCGTCGGTAGGATATACTTCTATACAGCATTACATCCTGCCATGTATTGCAAACTCTCTGAGTTCACTGGCAATTCAGGCAAGACAAACCCGTTCCGGTATGCTGGAAGTAATTCGATCTGATTATATTACAACAGCTAGAGCTAAAGGCTTGCCTGAACGTAAGGTTATTTTCAGGCACGCGCTTCCTAATGCATTGATTCCTGTACTTACAATTGCTTGTACAAACTTCGGAAAGATGCTTGGAGCAACTGTAGTTATTGAAACCATTTTCACAATTCCTGGTATTGGCGGATTCATGATTAATGGTGTAACTGGTAGAGATTATCCTGTAGTTATGGGGTCGGTTATTTTCCTTGCTATTTTGTTCAGTTTAATCATGTTGCTGGTTGATTTGCTTTACGCGGTCATTGATCCACGTATCAAGGCTCAGTACGCGAAAAGGGCGGTGAAGAGCAAATGAAGAAAAAGAATGAAAATCCAAATATAACCGTAATAAAAAAAGAGAGCAGTGGAAAAGCAATATTCAGGAGATTTCTTCAGAACAAAGGTGCAACAGTAGGAATGATCGTAATGATAGTTCTTGTATTAGCAGCCATTTTTGCTCCAATTCTGTCACCATATAGCTATAAGGCTATAGATATGGATAATTTGTTTGAGGCTCCAAGTCTTAAGCATCCTTTTGGTTGTGATGAACTTGGTAGAGACATTTTAAGCCGTGTTATGTACGGTGGTAGATTCTCATTATTTATCGGCCTTTTTGCAACAGGACTTGCAGCTGTGGGTGGTATTATTTTAGGATCTATTGCAGGATACCTTGGTGGAAAAATCGATAATGTTATCATGAGATTTCTTGACATAATCCAGGCTATTCCGGGTATGCTTCTGTCGATTGCTCTTACGACAGTACTCGGTACAGGAATGGTCGAGATGGCTATTGCGCTTGGTATCGGTAACATTGCTCCAATGGCTCGACTCCTTAGAGGTTCTATCCTCCAGGTTCGCAAGTCAGAGTATCTTGATGCAGCGGTAATAGATAATACAGGTGCTTTTAGAACTATTAGAAAGCATCTGCTTCCTAATGCAATTTCTCCTATTATTGTGCAATCAACACTTGGTTGCGCCAATACAATACTGATTGCATCAAGCTTAAGCTTTATCGGTGTAGGTATTCAGCCTCCTAACCCTGAATGGGGCGCAATGCTTTCGTCAGGAAGAGATTACATCCGTGATTACCCATACCTTTTGATATTCCCAGGTATTGCGATCGTACTTACAGTTCTTTCACTGAACCTTATCGGTGATGGTCTGAGAGATGCCCTTGATCCTAAGTTAAAGAAGTAAGAGAGGTGAATGATTATGTCAACTATTGAGAAAAATGATGCACCTTTCTTTAAAGTAGACGATCTTGTTGTTGAATATACTTCAGATGGACAGATTGTTCATGCAGTAAATGGAGTTTCATTCCAATTAAAGAAAGGTCGTGCTCTTGCTTTGGTTGGAGAAACAGGTGCAGGTAAAACAACAATTGCGAAAACTATCCTTAGAATTCTTCCGGATTATGCCGCTCATATAAGAAACGGAAATGTTCTTTTGGAGGGTGAGGATCTTCTGAAAGTATCAGAAAAAGAAATGCGTCATATTCGCGGAAACAAGATTGCAATGATTTTCCAGGATCCGATGACTGCGCTTAATCCGGTAATGACAGTTGGTAAGCAGATTGCGGAAGCAATTAAGCTTCATTATGGAGTAAGCAGATCTGAATCTTATAAGCGTGCCGCTGAAATGCTAGAGATGGTAGACATTCCGGGAGATCGCATCTCTGAATATCCACATCAGTTTTCAGGTGGAATGAAGCAGCGAGTAGTTATTGCTATGGCTCTTGCATGTCGCCCTGAACTAATCCTTGCTGATGAGCCTACAACGGCCCTGGATGTAACAATCCAGCTTCAGGTGCTTCAGTTAATCAAGAAGCTTCGCGATGAACTGAATACTTCAATGATTCTGATTACACATGATTTCGGTGTTGTGGCTGAGGCTTGCGATGACGTTGCGGTTATTTATGCGGGACGGATTGTTGAGATGGGAGCAAAGGAGGATATCTTCCTTCATACTGCACATCCATATACAAAAGGATTATTTGGCTCGATTCCTCATATCAACTCTGATGTTGACAGACTTAGTCCGATAGACGGCCTTCCTCCGGATCCTACAAACCTGCCAGTGGGATGTTATTTCTCACCTCGTTGTCCATTTGCCATAGAAGCTTGTAAATCGGGTGAAGTGATTCCATTAACAGAGGTCAGACCTGGACATTTCTGTCGATGCATTAATTATAAGAAGGAGGAATGATTATGAGTTCGTTTATTGAAGTTAATAATCTTAAAAAGTTTTTTCCAACACCTAGAGGCCTCCTTCATGCTGTTGACGGTGTTAACTTTAAGATTGAACAGGGAACAACACTTGGTGTAGTAGGTGAGTCTGGATGCGGAAAAACAACTCTCGGAAGAGTAATGGTTCATCTTGAAGACAGTACTGCAGGACAGATTTTGTTTGATGGCAGAGATGTTACAAAGTTAAAGGGCAAGAAACTGAAGAATTTTCATAATGAAATGCGCATCATCTTCCAGGATCCTTATTCATCACTTAATCCAAGACTTACAGTTGAGCAGTCTATTCAGGAGCCACTTCGTACAGCGGGTCTTCCGGCAAAATTCATTGCTGAGCGAACAGAAACGCTTATGAATATGGTAGGTATTGATGAGAGACTTCGTAAAGCGTATCCTCATGAGCTTGATGGTGGTAGAAGGCAGCGAGTTGGTATTGCAAGAGCTCTTGCTCCTGACCCTAAATTCATTGTTTGTGATGAACCGGTATCTGCACTGGATGTATCAATTCAGGCTCAGGTACTTAACCTTCTTCAGGATCTTCAGAGAGAGCATGGTCTTACATATATGTTCATTACACATGATCTTTCAGTTGTAAGACATATTTCGCATAACATTGCTGTTATGTATCTTGGACAGCTGGTCGAAACAAGTCCGTCTAAGGAGCTTTTCAAGAATCCGGCACACCCATATACAAAAGCTCTTCTTTCGGCTATTCCTTCATTGGATATTACAAAGGAGCCTGAGCATATTATTCTTAAGGGTGAGATTACATCCCCTGTTAATCCGAAACCAGGTTGCAGATTTGCTCAAAGATGTCCATATACTACAGAAAAATGTCATGAACCACAGCATCTCGAAGAGATTGCACCAAATCATTTTGTGGCATGTTGTAGAGTTAAAGAGCTAAATTAATTTATACAATAAATGCAAAAAGTGAGGATTGAACATAAGGTTCGATTCTCGCTTTTTTAATTAATAAGGATTGAAAAGATATTGTTGGATAGATTAAGTTATTTGCTTCTTGGTGGAATTCCAGGGAGGCCCGGATATTTTGCCATTATTTCCTTAAGAGAAGGATCATCAAGGCAGCACAGATAGCCATCATCGTAAACCAAAGTATTACCTACAGTTAATGTTGCTTGACGAATATCGGCTGTGATATGTGGATAAAATGGGTAGTTTTCATTTGCAGGTGCAGAGCCAAGGTGAGCATGAACATTGGAAGTATGCGCATGATTTACAAAACGCCTTCTAAGGTCATTTGGACACTGATATTCTTCAATAGTTGCATTTGGATGAACTCCAAAGTGGAATGTATCAAACTTCCAGATAGCGTCGCCTACCTTTGTTTCCATTTCCTTAAGGAAGACCAAGATCTTTTTGGCTTCTTCTCCACCTTTAATATCTCTAATACGGCTGTTTTCCACTTCTACAGTTACAAGATCTTTCCATTCAGGCTTGATGCCGATATATCGTGACCAAAAAGCAAGCATTCGGTCAAAATTGAAGGCACCATTAACATTTGTACAGTTTACAGGAGGATGAAGCCATTCCGGCCAAAATGCTGTGTGACGAACCTGTTTTCTGTATGAATCATATGGAAGACCCGGAATCCCAGGGCGGGCAACGGGGTCAAGGACATTTCCCTCGATATGAGTTCCGTTTGGGTCTGTAAGAACAAACGGAGCCATATTATTCATGAATGGTTTAGAAGAAATGTGTCTGATTGCAACAAGGAGCTCATATGGAGTTTGAGCCCATTCGGTCATTAACATAGGGGCTGTAACAGCGAACATTGGAATAAGCCAGGTTTTTGTTTCCTCAACGCCTTTTCTAAGCTCTGGAATTTCTGTAGTAACAAGATCAAAAGAAAAATTGAATACAAGATCAGCAGCGCCAACAGCACCTTTTACAACAGGAGGATATTTCCATTCATGTACCTTTACAGGGTTATCAAACCAAAGGATTGTGCAATTTGCGCTTCTTGATTGAACCACAGATGATAGCCATTCAACAGCTTCAGCGTCCACACAGTTATCACCTTCATATAAGCCATCTTTCTGGGCAATAATCAGGCAGTCCATACCAGGTTTAACTTCAGCACAGTTATCAACCAGATCTGTCAGAGCATTCATGGCAGCTTGAGGGATTCCAACAATATTTGACATATGATTACATCTCAATTAATTAATAATTAATACTTTCTAACTATAAAAATATCATAAATTGGAAGCGTCGGCACAATCAGTTTTTTATCATTACATAAATAAAATCAAATTAACTAAATCAATAGTTTTTATTAAACATAAATGCAATTTTCTCAATTTAACTTATTGAATTTAGAATGGTACCATAGTAGATGAAAAAATAAATTTTGGAGGCTATCAATATGGTGGACTCAATTATTTCCGGCGCTTATGATATGCATATTCATGTCGGTCCAGACATTATGCCAAGAAAGGTTGATTTCTTGGAGATGGCAGAGAGAGCAAGAGACGCAGGTATGGGTGGGTATGTTATCAAAAGTCATTACTTCGAAACATCTGGATGGGCAAAAGTTGCCAATGCAAGAGTTCCTGAAGTTAAAACTTATGGAAGCATTTCTCTAAATAATTCTGTTGGGGGACTTAATCCTTATGCTGTCGATGCTTGCGCAAGAGATGGGGGAAAAGTTGTTTGGTTCCCAACGGTTGATACGGTTGCGGCACATCACAAAACAGAAGAAGTATTTGTAGATGACCGTAAACCTTTCTGGTTGGATGTTCTCCTCTCCCTTAAAGCAGATGGATATGATCTTAAACCGGTACAGATTCTTGATGATAATGGAAAGTTAGTTGATGCAGTTTACGATGTCATCGATGTTATCGCTAAATATGATATGGTACTTTGTACAGGTCATATTTCATGCAGAGAAGGAAAAGCAGTAGTAAAGGCAGCAGCTGAAAGAGGTGTAAACAGAATTATCTGCACACATGTAGATTCAACACTCTGTTATTATGATATTGAAGACCAGCTTGAAGTTCTTAAGTATGGTGCTTACATTGAGCATTGTTACAATTCTGCAACATCAGGTAAGACTGCATGGGATCTAATGGAGAAGCATGTAAGAGCAATCAGTCCTGATTATCTTATTATGAGTACTGATAGAGGTCAGGAGAAATTTGATTATCCGGATGTTGCTCTTCGCGAGTGGGCTGAGTGGATGTTAGGTCTGGGATACACAGAGACGGAAGTTAGAAAAACAATTGTAGATAACCCTAAACAGTTATTGTCTTAATTAGATTTGGAGGTAAATAGAGATGATGAAAGATGATATATTATTGGTAATCAGTGCACACTCAGCTGACTGGGTATGGAGAAGTAGTGGTACTATCGCCAAGTACCTTGAAGCAGGTGCAAAGGTAGTAATTGTTTGCCTTACTTATGGCGTACGTGGCGAGTCAACAACTCTTTGGAAAGTTGAAGGACAGACGGCAGAAGGTGTTAGAGCTGCTCGTTCGGAAGAATCTCATAATGCGGCAGCAGTTCTTGGCGTTACAGATTTTGAAATGTGGGATTTTGATGATTGTATGCTTCAGATAACACCTGAAATTCTTCAAAAACTTAATGAAAAAATCAGAGAAGTTAAGCCTACACTTATCATTACTCATGATGAAGGGGACAGCACAAACCTTGACCATGCAGTTGCTCATACAATTGTTATGCAGGCTCTTAAGATGGCTACACAGGCAGGTGTCCCTTCTAACGGACTTAACCCAATTAAGAATGTTCCTGTGTATGGATTTGAGGCTTCAGAACCAGAACGCAGTGGATATCGCCCTGACATCTATATCAATATCACAACAACTTTTGATAAGAAAGTTGAAGCAATGAAGTGTATCAAGGCTCAGAAGGAAGGTCCATTTATTCATACACGTCTCAGCACACACAGAGGCTGGCAGGGAGCCCGTACAGTTCTAGGCATGAAAGAGATGGAGTACGCTGAATCATTCAAGATGTTCTTCCCATTAGCAGTTGAAGAACTTCCTTCAAGAAAATAAAAAAACAGTTACGTGAACCCGGCACTTCTGCGTCGGGTTCACTATAAAAAAGGAGATAAAGAATGAGTAAATTAACACCAGAACTTAAAGAACGTTTGGATAAACTCGGAACAACAGTAATTTCTGATGCTATGGATGCACTTGGTTTTTCAAATGTATGCAGAGGTATTACTCCATTGTTTGATAACACAAGAAAGATTGTCGGACCGGCAGTAACACAGAGATTTATTCCTACAGATTATCTTCCAAAGGAAAAGCATGGCGGAATGGCAACTATCCAAAATGCTGAAAAAGGAAGCGTTATCGTATGTGAAGGTACAACTGCTCCTGAGATGAATACATGCGGTGGCGTAACAGCTACAGCAGCAGTTCTCAGCGGAATGGCAGGATGGGTTTCAGATGGAGTTGTTCGTGACTGTGATGAAATCTATGCTTTGGACTTTCCTGTATACTGCAAGGGAAGAACTGTTCTTACAGCACGCGGTCGTTACATGGAAGCAGCAATTAACGAACCAATTAATCTTGCAGGTGCATGTTGCAGATTCGGAGATATTGTAGTTGCTGACAGAAGTGGTGTAGTAGTTATCCCACAGGAACGTATTATTGAGGTTATTGATAAAGCTGAAGAAATTGAAGAAAAAGAACAGCTTATGATAGCGAAACTTAAAGAAGGCGCAAAACTAGGTGATGTTGACAAGGCTGTTAACTACGAGAACATGCTTAAGTAATTGGTGGGGGAAATCGAAAATGGCAAAGAAAGTTAAAATTGTTCTTGCAACAAATGCTCATACAAGACCTCTTAAAGAAGGCATTATCACAAGTCCTGATGTAGAGCTTGAGTTTACAGAATATAAAGGAGTCCCAAAGGCGGCAGAGGATATGCTTGATGGTTACCCATTTGATGTATGTGAGATGCCTCTCGTAACATTGCTTCAGGCATTCGATGCTAAGGCTAAAGTAAAGCTCCTTCCAATCGTTATGGTTGGCGAGTTTCATCATGGGAGCTGTTGGTATCGTCCGGGTTCTGATATTTCAGCGCCTGCTGATGTTAAGGGAAAGAAGATTGGTGTAAGAGCTTATACACAGACAACAGGTGCATGGGTCCGTGGAGTCCTTTCAGAACAGTTTGGCGTAGCAAGTAAGGATGTAACTTGGGTTACAACTGAGCCGCCTCATGTAGCAACATATGTTCTTCCTGAGAATGTAGAAGTTGTACCGGGCGCTGATCTTGAGCAGATGGTTCGTGATGACGAACTTGCAGCTGTAATTCAGGGAACTAAGCAGGGAGTACCTGAAGGACTTGCGCAGCTTGTTCCTAATCTTCCAAATGCTATTGCAACATGGTATGAGAAGAATAAGTGTGTTCCTATCAACCATATGGTAGTTGTAAAGGATGATATGGATGAGAAAACAGTTGCTGCAGTATATGAAATGCTTACAAAGGCTGTTGATCAGGCTTATCCTGTTGATTCAAGGCCTGAACCATTCCCGTATGTATATAACATTGAAGGTGTATGGCCGGCAGTTGAAATTGGTATGAAGTACTGTCTTGAACAGGGCCTTATCGAAAGACTTTATACTAAGGAAGAGATTTTTGCAAAAGGTGTAAAATAATGTTTTAATCAGTGTACTTGAATGAGGAGCATTATGTATATTTACGATGCAAAAGAAAAGAAATACAGTAATATAGAAGGCGGATATCTTGAGGGAGATCTTCCGATAAGAAGCATTTTTGTTTCGCTTGGAGATGGACCGCGTCCTCAGCATGGTATGTTATATGAACCGGTGGCTCTAGGTGATAAAAGTCATATTGGAATTATCCTTATGCATCCAAGTGCAGATTATACATTAAATGATATGGGCGGCGAGATGGCCAAGCGCGGATACAGAGCGCTTGGCAGCGCCGTTACTGAAGTTAATTCATCTCTTGATGCTAAGGTTTACGATGTAAAACGAGCGGTAGACTTTATGTATTGTGTTGCAGGGATAACTAAAGTAGTTTTAATGGGACATAGTGGTGGCGGAACATTAATGAGTGCCTACCAGCGAATGGCAGAAGAAGGTCTTGATTCTGTGAAGGGCAATGATATGCTAATCAAATGCTCTATTACACAGGAAATGAGGCCTGCAGATGGATTTATGGCGCTTGATTCCAACTGGGGAATAGCAGCTATGGGATTGTTTAGTATAGATCCCGCAATTATTGATGAGAATAGTGGTCAGAAACTGGATCCGGAGTTGGATATATTTAATCCTGCTAACGGATATTTTCTTGAAGGTGCAAATTACAGTCAGGCTTTTTTAGATAAATTTTTTGTGGCTCAGGCTGAAAGAAATAATGCAATTATTCAAAAGGCATTAGATAGATTAACTATTATTGAACAGGGAAAGGGCTTTTATGCTGATGATGAGCCATTCATTATTCCAGCAGCCGCTCAGTTTTCAAGATGCAATAAAATATTCCCTCAGGATATAACAATATTTGCAAGAACCAAGAGGGCACACGATTTGATTCATGCAGATGGTTCGATTACAAATGAAATTATTAATTGTGTAAGACTTCCAAGACTGGCAAATGGCAAAGCCCAGGTAATGTCATCTGCCATAATAAGTACTGTAAAGAATTATCTTTCTCATAACAGTGTAAGAGCGTTGGCTAATTATGCTATGAAGGAAGATGAGGTAACAGGTATTGCCTGGGATGAGACATATAACTGCACAACGAGTAATGTTCCGCACGTGAAATGTCCTTCATTATTTGTTGGAATGACCGGCGGATATGAATATCTTGCATCTGAAGTGCTCTATGACAGATCTACAAGTGAAGACAAGGCGATTGCTTTTATTGAAGGAGCGACCCATTGCTTTGATGCAAATTTAGAAGCTGAGAAGTTTACAGGTCAGTTTGGGGATACAAAGAAGACCTTGTATGATTATGTAGATATATGGTTATCAAAAAACGGCAGATTTGACAAATAGCCTCACCTGTAAAACGAGGTGCAATCCCTCTTGCTTTCATGTGAAGTAATTGTAATTGTTGCTGATAATTAAATACCAACAGGGAGGTTGCATTCCGTTTTACAAGGAGACAGGTTTTATACCGGTCTCTTTTGTTATGCCCATTGCCTGGTGCTTACTGGATACGATATCCTGTTTCATGTTGGCGGCAGAAATGGAGGATATCATGTTCAAATTTTTTACTTATGAAGAACGTCTGACTCTGCAGAAACTCCTCAAGGAAGACCTCTCTTTCAAGAAGATTGCCGCCCATCTGCAGAAGGATCCATCTACCATTTCCAGAGAGGGCATGAAAGAGGTGTCGTTGATGAAAGGGAAAAGTGCAAACATTAAGAGGCTGCCTCGCACAGCCTCTGTTTAAATGAAAAGACATATGTTATACTACACTCATCCACAGATTACGGTCGTGCGAGTATAAATCCGTTTTTTCTTTTATAGCGGGTTGGATAAATATAATTATATTTTCTCATTGTATGGCTATTTTTAAGGGAATATTCAAGCCGAGAGGCGAATATTCCCTTATTTCAGGCCAATATCTGAGCGAATCATGATGGGGGTAAGTGAATTAGAATTTTAAGCTACTCTTTAACCAAAGAACGGAAACAGTTTTTATGTTGGCAAACAAATTTCTTTGGAAGTGGAAATAACGAAAACCAAGTCAAATCTAATACGGTTCGAATAAAAGGCTTTCCATTTCACCAAGATACTCCAGAATTGCAAATGAAAACCATATATGATGCACTATGTCGGGAGAATCTATATTTACGTCAAGGAGTTCCTTGATTTTATCAAGCCTGTAATAGAAAGTGCTTCGCTGAATATAAAGTTTCTCACAGGTGTTTTTTACTGAACGGTGACATTTAAAATACATATTCAGCGTTTTAAGGTAGTCGGAATTGTTTTCTGTATCATAATTGATTATATTATAAATCGGGAGAAATACGAACTGTCTTATATTTGTAGATTGCGCCAGTGTATTTACTATGTCATAGATTTTCATGTCCGGATAAATATAGAAACGATGTGAAGGAAACAGTCTTGTACCTATCCTTAAGGCCGTTTTGGCATGGGTAAAGGCTAATCTTGCGACTGATGACTTTTCAAATGTTTCTGAAAATCCAACGGGAATGCCAAGAAGGTTAAGGGAAGTATTCCAGTCCTGATATTCGGGTATAGACCTTATGTTGGAGGGGGTATCTCGGCTTGTTAGAAACACTATATAATCATCAAAAATGGTATATATACTGTTTGAAAAGGTTTTTTTGATCATATCTGCCAGAACGTAGGCACCTATATTTTGGCTAACCGTCAGAGCTAACGGAATGACGCCTATATTCTTGAATTTCCTCAAATCATATGAAAAACTGGCAAACTGTTCCTCATAAAGATGTTTTACGGGTCGGATGCCGTTGATGAAATCATACATGATATTATTTACAATAGTAGGCTCGCTGAAGTGGGCAAGGCGGCTTTTTTGAAACTCAAGACTCAAGAGTTTTGTGACTTTTTTAAGATGGTAAGCCTCAACAGGATTAAGCACAAAATTTTTTTCAACAAAATAGACCAAAAAGCCTGCGCGCATAAAATTACCAATTATAATGGGAAACACATATGAATATAAATCACCCGGAAAATCTTCTATCGGAATGGGCTCTACTGTATCAAGTATTTTTGAAAGGTTTCCCGAGGAAATTAAACGATTTATTGTATTGGATGGGATGTAATGTTCATCATGATGTTTTTCCAGAAACATGTTTCCAGGCATGGGAAAAGTTGTGCTGAATCCGATAAGTTTTATAGAGGTGTCGACAAAAGCAATGAAATGTCCGTAGGTTTCGGCAATAAGGTTTGCCATATCGTTTATGGGGGCATTTGAAGTCAGCAGGTCTACCAGAATACGATTACCTAGTTCATATTTCTTACACAGTTCCATGTCTTTAGCAAGTGCTTCAACACATTCTTCAAATTTTTTATTGACAGAGGTTGAGGCAACGTAGTCCACGTTTTTTAAAATAGAAAAATCAAATGCCGGAGAATCTTGACATATCAAAAGAGCTCGAGGTTTATTATTTTGTATAATCTCAGAACTCAGATTCGAGCTGAAACCCCAGTAGATTATATTAGGATCGTTGAGCGGGATATGTGTATTAAAAGACTGACAACCGTGAAAATCAGCCTTATTTCCGGACTGGTTTATTATTTTGATTGAACAATTGTCCAAATATTTTTTGACTAAATCCCAAAGCATAAACATACTCCAAACATTAGAACAACAAGCATTGATGATACAGCCAAGTTTTTGTAAATTATACATAAAAAAAACTATTATGTCAAAGAAAGGAATGCTTCTTAAATATATTGGACAAAAATCCAAGTATTTAAGGCGAAACACTTGTTAAAATATAAACGAAAATAAAGATAAATACATCGGAACAAGGGAGATTTGTATGAAACACATTATCACAGCAGCATTGACAGGAGCGGTTACTCCAAAGGAAAAAAACAATGCTTTGCCGATTACACCGAAGGAAATAGCTGCGGATGCCATCAGCGTATGGAAAGAGGGCGCCGCTATAGTTCACCTTCATATGAGGGATGATGAAGGAATAGGCACTATGGATAAGGAACGGTTCAAGGAAACAGTTCAGAGGATCAGGGATAATACCAATCTGGTCATCAACTTAACGAGTTCCGGTGAGACCGGTGCGGCGGATGAAAGAAGAATGGCGCATATCATAGAGCTTAAACCTGAACTTGCAAGTTATGATATAGACACTTTTAACTGGCTTCCGGGGAAAGTGTTTATGAATACTCCGGAATTTTTAAGAAAGCTTGGAAAAGCACTTATTGAGAATGGAGTTAAACCGGAAATAGAGGTCTTTGACTATGGAATGATAAATGCGGCAGCATATTATCAGCAAAAGGAGGGGGTACTTCCGGAAGGTTCACTCCACTTCCAGTTTTGTCTTGGAGTTATCGGACAGGCTGCGGCTACGCCATATAACCTTTCAAGAATGGTAGATCTTATTCCGGAAGGGTCGACATGGTCGGCATTTGGAATCGGAACAGGTCATATGCCGATTCTATATACGGCTATAGCTCTTGGAGGAAACGTAAGAGTAGGTCTTGAAGACAATATTTACATGAAGAAAGGTGAGCTCGCGACAAATACCAAGCTGGTAAAAAGAGCAGCTGACTGCATTAGGCAATATGGAAATGAAGTCGCAACACCTGATGATGCAAGAGAAATATTAGGCCTTAGGAAAAAATAAAGGGACAGAAAATGAAAAATGAAAAAGTCGCGTTTATAGGATCCGGAATGATCGGCTCGGGCTTGGCAGTTAATGCAATGATGCATGGTTACAAGACTTATCTGCAGACAAGAAAACAAGTTGAAAAGATGAAAAATCGTGTCATCCATATTTTCGAAATAATGGTTGAAAATGAGATTTGCACACAGGCTGAGGCTGATAAATATGCAAAAAATGCCGTATACACAACTTCCATAGAGGAGGCGGTAGCGGATGCAATATTTATTCAGGAATCAGGCCCGGAAAATCTTGAGATAAAGAAACAGCTTATTCAAAAAATTGCAGGTTTTTGCCCTAAGGATTCGATTATTGCAAGCAGTACGTCAAAGCTTCTTCCGAGCGATCTTCAGGAGGGCTGCAGGAATCCTGAAAGAGTAATAGTGGGACATCCTTATCATCCGTCATATCTTCTTCCTTTGATTGAGATATGCGGCGGAAATCAGACGACCGAAGAATATATTCAGAAAGCAAAATCTCATTACGAAAGCATGGGAAAGATAGCAATCATATGCAGGAAAGAAGCCTCCGGATATATCGTCAACAGAGCTTCATGGGCTGTTAATGAAGAAGCGAGAAAAACCGTTCTTGAAGGTTTCTGTTCTGTTGAGGAAATGGATAAAGCGATCATGTACGGTCCGGGCCTTCGTATGGCAGTAACAGGTCAGTTGATGACAATCGCCTTGGGAGTAGAAGGAGGGGCAAGAGCCCAGGCGGCAAAATACGGAAGAGAGCCCAGTCCTGAAGATGAAATTATAGCTCAGGGAATTGAAGAAGCGATGGCAAACCGTCCTGTCGTTATCGGAAATGATGAGGCTTCGATAGGAGATTTCAGAGACAAGGTAATTGTAGAAGTTTTAAGGATGCAGGGACTTCTATGAAAATATAAGCAAAAAGCGAAAGGAGATTAATTTTATGAGTAGAATAATTCCAACACCAATGGCCACAGACAGATATTTGAACATCGACTACGATCGTATGCGTAAATATCGTTTAAAAAGAGCAAAAGACGCACTTATTGAAGCAGGAATCGACCTTCTTATTACATGGGATGCATGGGATGTCCGTTATATCAGCGGATCTTACGTAACAATTCCCACAAGATGGTTTGAAGGTAATTATGCAATGCTTCCCGTAAACGATGATCCTCATGTTTACAATGCTACAAGCTTTGAGTCCGGGACGATCAGAGAAGAGCTTCCTTGGCTTAAGGGTAAGGCATATCCGAGAAGCGGAACCAATAAGCTCACATTTGGGCTTGAGGGAATCGAACCTCTTGTCAAGCAGGCCATAGGCGTCATTGAAAAGTGCGGTCTGGGCAAAGACGCAATTATCGGTCTTGACGGATGCACATCACAACTTCTTTATCAGGAAGCCTTTGCAAAATACGGATATAAGGTAGTAGATGCAAAGTTCCCAATGTTCAAAGCAAGATCTATTAAGAACCCTGACGAGATTGCCTGCATTAGAATGGCTTGTGATATTGCAGATGCGGCTTTTGCCGACATCAAGCAGGCTATACGCCCGGGAGTAAGAGAATGCGAACTGGTTGGTATCGGTATGAACAGACTGTTTGCACTCGGCTGTGACGAAACGATGGAATTCGTTTGTGCATCAGGGCCTCGTACAAATCCAATGCATATCGATTATACTGACAGAATAATCGCGCCGGGTGATTTGGTTGCGGTTGATATCAATGGCGCTTCATATAACGGATACAAAACTTGCTACTATCGTACGTTCTGCTGCGGAAAAGCAACAGAACAGCAAAAGGATTCTTTCAAGATTGCAAGAGACATGCTGTACGATGGAATGAGCGGAATCAAGGCAGGCAATACTGTTGCAGATGTATGCGATAAATGGCCTAAAGATCCGGGATTCTGGGGAGTTGATAACTGGGGCGATGCTGCAGGTTATGCGCTTGCGCATGGAATCGGTCTTTCACTTCATGAATATCCCATGTTCCGTCCGGTTCAGGTTCTTAACGGTCTGCGCACACCGTTTGAAGAGGGAATGGTAATCGCGATTGAGACATGGTACGGACCTAAGGGCGGTGACCATGGTGTTCGTCTTGAAGAGTGTGTTGTTGTAACAAAAGACGGTTATGAACTTCTGACACACTGGCCAATAGATGAGCTCACAGAATGTCTGTTCTAAAACTGAGAGGAAAACGATATGGATTATAGAAACTTAATGGATCTTACCGGAAAAAATGCGGTAGTTATAGGCGGGGCAGGTGGAATCGGACAGGCCATAGCCAAAGGTCTTGCCTCAGCAGGAGCAAAGGTTGCCATAGCAAGTCGTAATGAAAATAACCTTAAAAAGGCAGCCGAGGAAATTAAAAACGAAATCGGCTGTGATGTTAAATATTACACTGTAGACGTTTCCGATGAGCAGAGCATCATAGAACTCGCAAAGAAATCAAATAAAGAAATGGGTGGAGTCTGCATTCTTGTAAATTCACAGGGACTTAACAAAAAATCGCCCACCTTTGAGATGGATATGGAAGTCTGGGATGCAATGTTTGCGGTCAATATCAGAGGAATGATGATCGCTTGTCGCGAGTTTGCAAAATATATGGCAGAAAATAAATATGGAAAGATAATTAATGTTTCTTCCATAAGAGGCATTCGTGCCGTAAAGAATGGCAAAGGCAACACTTGCTACAGTGTAACAAAAGGTGCGGTGGATATGCTTATAAAATCCTTGGCATCAGAATGGGCGCTTGACGGTATAACCGTAAATGGGATCGGTCCCATTGTAACAATGACACCTATGATGGTTGAGGTATATAAAAACAATCCGGATGGCCAGGCAAATGCTGTCAAGAACGTTCCCATGGGAAGACTTGGGGAGCCTGAAGATAATATAGGACCTGCGATTTTCCTGGCATCTGCTGCATCTGATTTTGTTACGGGACAGATTATATATCCTGACGGCGGACTTGCTTCCGTAGTTTAGAAGGACAAGATGATTTTTTCAAAGCATGGAAAGTACGAAGAGAGTGTCATTTTTAAATAAAAAGACAATAGCCGGAGTCTTGGGAATTGTTGCTTTTGTCGTAATTGGCTTTGTATTGCCGGCTCCGGCCTCTCTTGCGGAGGCAGTTTCGGGTTTTGATTACTCCGGTAGACAGGGAATGATAGCAATTGCTGCGCTCCTTTTGGCAATTATATGGTGGATAGGTATGGTCATACCCGCATGGTGTACAGCCCTTATTCTTCAGTGCGTATGGGTGGTAGTTGCAGGAATCAATTTCTCGTTGGTATTTTCAGCCTTTTCAAAAACATCCTTTTGGCTTGTTATTGGGGCCTTTATGTTGGCAACGGTGGTGACGAAAACGGGACTTCTGAAAAGGATATCGCTGAATCTTATGAAATTGTTTTCTCCTACCTACAAAGGACAATCTTTGGCGCTGATTCTGATAGGGACTATTTGTTCACCGCTTATGCCAAGCACAACCGCCAAGGCAATTTTAGGCGCAAAGATTGCAACAAGCAGCTCAAATCTTTTAGGCTACGCGGATAATTCAAAGGGAAGAGTCGGCCTGTTTATTGCGGCTTTTTCAGGGTTTTCTCTTACAGGGACGTTTTTCATATCAGCCAGTTTTTTGTCTGCTTCGGTACTTGGTTCGATTCCTGAAGAATACGCGAGAGTTTCCTGGATACAGTGGTTTATTGCAATGATACCGATTGCCGTATGTATATTGGTCGGGATGTTTCTTGCGGTCAGAATCTTATATAAGCCTACGGGGAAAGCGTCGTTTTCGAAGGAAGACTCAAGAAGAATGTGTTCAGAGCTTGGAAAGATGAGTAAAAGCGAGAAAATAGCGACAGGTATACTTGTTTTCTGCCTTTTCTTTTGGATACTTGAAAGCTTTATAGGTGTACATTCAGCGGTTATTGCGGTGATAGGAGGAGTACTGTGCTTTTGTTTCAAGGTACTTGAACCGGATGACATAAAAACAGGACTGCCCTGGGACTTCATTATTTTTATGGGAGTTGTTCTTAATATGGGAGAGGTTTTCACGAAAACAGGCCTTGGCGATTGGTTGCAAGCGATTATTTATCCGTTGACAGGAATAATGACAAATAAAACAATATTTGTTTTAGTGGTGTTTCTTGTAGCGGTTGCAATGAGATTTGTTTTAAATTCTCAGGCTGCGACAATAACGATATCGCTGTGTGTTTTTTCACCGCTTTCTATAACTTTGGGAATAAATCCGTTTATCACCGGACTTGTGGTTTATTCAGCAGTGGCTGTATGGATAGCCTTTTATCAAAATCCGACATATCTTGCCGGATTTGAGGCGATGGAAGGGACAATCAGACATTCCAGCACGGTAAAAGCAGGAATATGTTACCTTGTCGTGGCGCTTATCGGCTGTTTGGTCAGCATTCCGTACTGGTCCATGCTTGGATATATGTAAATATATTTTTTAGGAGATGTAAAATGAACAGTTACCCGAAAGATATCGTGATAGTGGCATATGGAAGATCTCCTCTTTGCAGAGCAAGAAAGGGTTCTTTCGCAACGGTTCATCCTGTTGAATATGCAGCACAGACCTTAAATGGAGTTGTGGCACAAATTCCTGAAATAAATTTTTCAGAATATGATGATGTTATCGTCGGAAATGCCAGAAGCCACCTTCAAGCGGATAAGAATATCGCAAGACTAATCGTGTTAAGATCTAATCTTCCATATGATGTTCCGGCACAAACCGTCAACAGATTCTGTTCTGCAGGTCTTCAGACGATAACTACTGCGGCAAATGCAATAGCAGCCGGACAGGAAGCGATTATGATTGCCGGCGGAGTTGAGAGTATGTCCATGTGTTTTACTTCGTACGCAGATGAGCTTTGTAACGAATGGCTTTTAGAAAATGAACCCGGAGCATATATGGCAATGGGAGAAACCGCGGAACGTGTTGCGGATAAATACGATATCAGCCGTAAAGCCATGGAAAAAATGGCGGTTGTATCTCATGCAAAAGCAGCAAAGGCTCAGGCTGAAGGGAAACTGGCAAAGTCTATCATCCCGGTCGAAGTTATTGACAAAGACGGTAATAAAAAGACCATTACAGAAGATGAAGGAATACGTCCCGGAACAACCATTGAAAAGCTGGCAGAACTTGAACCGTGTTTCAGGGAAAATGGCAGGATAACTGCAGCGACTTCTTCACAGATGACTGACGGGGCAGCATTTGTAGTGCTTATGGAAAGGGCGGAAGCGGAAAAGAGAAACATCAAGCCGTTTGCGAGAATACTCGGTTCCTCGGTTGCGGGATTAGATCCTACGGTAATGGGGCTTGGACCAATTTATGCGGTACCGAAGGTCATGAAGAAAACAGGCCTCACTGTTGATGATATGGATATTATAGAAATAAATGAAGCGTTTGCGGCACAGGCGTTAGCCTGTATTCAGGAATTGAATATTCCAATGGAAAAAGTCAATCCTTACGGTGGGGCCATGGCGCTCGGTCATCCGCTTGGAGCTACAGGAGCGGTTCTTATGTGTAAAGCAATTGATTATCTTAAAGATAATAACTTACGCTATGGACTTATCACTATGTGTATCGGTGGAGGTCAGGGAGCCGCCGGAATAATAGAAGCATTGTAATAGGTTGAGGATATGAAAAAAATACTGGTTTTAAATATTGGCTCCACTTCAACAAAAGTCGCTCTTTTTGAAGATGAAAACCAAATATTCAAGGAAAGCATAGAAGTGCCGGCTGATTCAATAAAAAATATTACAAAGGCCAGGACACAGATACCTGACCGGTTTGAATCAATAAAAAAGATACTCGCAGATAAAAAGGTCGATCTTAAGACAGTCGATATCATATCTGCGAGAGGCGGTGCTATGCCGAAAATAAAAGGCGGTGCTTATAAAGTTACGGATTATTTAAGAGAAGTTGCAAAGTATGGAACCATTTCTCAACATGAGTCCAGCATCACATGTGTTGTTGCAAGGATGTTGGCGGATCCTTACGGGATTCCTGTAATCATATATGATGCAGTTGCAACGAATGAGGCGGATGAGATCTCTCAAATAACGGGATATCCGGGAATCCGGTTTAATATGAGCGGACATCCCTTGAATGCCCGTATGGTGGCAAGGACATATGCTAAACAGCTCGGAACGGTTTATGAGAGGAATGCATTTATAGTTGCTCATCTTGGAGGATCAGTTTCGGTGAGTGCACATTCTCACGGCAGAATTATTGATATGACAGGTGCCTTTAACGGTCCGATGTCCGCACAGAGAGCCGGAAGACTTCCGACAGATTCTTTCTTAAAGCTTTGTTATTCAAATCAGTTTTCTTTTGAGGAACTCAGGCGAAAGCTGAACGGACAAAGCGGATTTATGGCATATTTCGGAACGCAGAATGCAAAAGAGGTTCTTGATATGTCTGAGACGAGAGAAGAAGTGGATCTTATAGTAAGGGCTATGGCTCTTCAGCTTGCCAAGGCAATCGCTGAGATGAGGATATCTTTAAATGAAGATCCTCTTGCAATAATTCTGACCGGAGGCATGGCATATTCCGAAAAGTTTGTAAATCTTGTTTCGGAAAGAGTTTCATTTATCGGACAAGTGGTCACTATACCGGGAGAGATGGAAATGGAAGCACTCGCGGAAGGAGGCCGCCGCGTTCTTGAAGGCGAGGAAAAGGCAAAGATCTATGAGAGTGTTCCGGAAGGATTTGATAGCATGGAGGATTTTCTGAAATTTGCAAGAGAAACTGAAGCTAAGGAGAAGAAAAGTGGCATTTAATAATTATGATGAACTTTTTATGCAAATAAAGGAAAGTAAAAAAATCAACAGAGTAGCAGTCGTCGGTGCGGAGGCGGTTCATGCGCTTGAAGCTGTTATAGAGGCAAAAGATGAAGGGTTCGTGGATCCGATACTTTTCGGAGACAAAGATACAATAAGAAATAATCTGGTCACACTTGGACAGGAGCCGGATAAATATAAAGTAGAAGACTGCAGGGACATTGATGAAGCTGCTGAAAAGGCCATAGTAGCTGTAAAAGAAAATTTGGTCGATTCGATGATGAAGGGGCAGATCGAAACGGCAGTTTTGATGAAACATATGCTTAATAAGGAGACGGGGATAAAACAGGGCAATGTTGTTCATTCTGTAAACGTAGCAAAGATCGAGACTTACCACAAGCCCCTTGCCTCAACGGATGCAGCCATTTTGATTACTCCGACATTGGAGCAGAAAAAAAAGATGATAGAAAACACTGTTTCGATGCTGATAAAAATGGGATGGGAAAAGCCGAAAGTAGCAATTCTTTCAGCTGTTGAAGTATCAAATGAAAAAATTCCCGGAAATCAAGACGCATATCTTTTGAGCAAAATGTGGAAGGAAGGGAAAATAAAACGCTGTATCGTTGAAGGGCCAATGGCATTTGACCTTGTAATAAGCAAAGAGGCTGCGAAATTGAAGAAAATAAAAAGCGAGGTGGCCGGAGATGCCGATATTGCAATTTTCCCGGATTTGAATTCAGGGAACATTGCGACAAAAGTCATTACAATGACAGGAAATAATAGAGCAGGAAGCGTTATATTGGGATTAAAGTGTCCTATAGTAATGTCCTCAAGAGGAGTTTCTTCCGGACATAAATACAGGTCACTCCTTTTGGCTACTGCGCTAATTTGAAACCGAATAAATTTGACAGGAGGGTAGTTTATAATGGATATGGGCGTGTTAGCCATTATTGGCTTGATAGCACTGGTTGTCATGTTGATACTTGGTGTTAATATCGGTTTTTCGATGTTTATCATCGGCTTCATCGGATATGCAGTTGCTATGAATTTTAATTCGGCCTTGGGCATGCTTGCCACGCAGACCTTTGCCGGGTCAATGAAACTGTCGTTTACAGTTATTCCTTTGTTTATTCTGATGGGACAGTTTGCTTATCATGCAGGAATAAGCAAAGGTTTGTTTGATGCGGCACAGGCATGGCTTGGAAGGACAAGAGGCGGTGCTGCCATGGCAGCAGTCGTCGCATGTGCACTCTTTGGTGCTATCTGCGGTTCTCTTCCTGCCACAACGGCAACCATGGCTATTATAGCTATGCCTGAAATGCGGAGAAGAGGTTATGACGACCAAATTTCGGCAGGCTGCATAGCAACGGCAGGAACTCTCGGAACGCTTATTCCTCCGAGCACGACATTCATCCTTTACGGAATTGCTGCGGAAGTTTCAATAGGAAGACTTTTCGCATCAGGTGTTGTCCCGGGTCTTATCCTGGCAGCAGGTTTCTGTATTGTAGTTTTCGTTCAGGGAAAGATATATCCGGGGCGCGTTCCTGAGGGGCAGCCTTATAAGATAAAAGATAAATTTAAATCTCTGATAGGACTTATTCCGATGGTTATTCTGTTCGGTTCATCTATAGGAGGAATGTTCGCAGGAGTATTTTCAGCTATGGAGGCTGCAGGAGTCGGAGCATTCCTGGCACTTGTAATAATGATCTTTATGAAACAATTTACCTGGGAGAAATTTTTTGCTGCTCTTAGGGAAACGGTAAAATCTACAGGCATGGTGCTTCTCATTATAGTTGGAGCAAACATGTTCGGTTACTTCCTGTCAATAACAAGGGTTGCGGAAAATCTCGCGGCCTGGGTGGAAGGCTTGGCACTGCCGGCGGTTGTGATAATGATAATCATCGTTATTATTTATGCAATTCTCGGATGTTTTATTGATGGGGCGGCATTGGTGATTCTTTCAACACCGATATTCCTTCCGATAGTTAAAACTCTTGGATATGACCCGGTATGGTTTGGCTGCATGATGGTTTGCGTCGCAAATCTCGGCTCGATAACGCCGCCGATCGGAATGAGTTGTTATGTTGCTGCAGGTGTTATGAAGGACGTGCCTTTGGCAACTATATTTAAGGGAATCGTTCCGAATATTTTAGTTTATCTCATTGTAATGATAGGAATGGCATTCGTTCCCGGTGTAGTTACATGGCTGCCCAATCTGATTTATGGCGGATAAATAAATTAAAAAGCAGGGCAGCTGTCATCAAATCGAAAAAGATAGCAAGAACTCTGTTAACTAAGATATGAAGAAATGAGACGCAAAAGATTTTTGGTAGAACCGCAAAAAGGAAAAGCCTGCTAATGGGTTAATTCAGAACAAAACAGCATGAAAAGGTAATATACAAACCTTTAAAATAATACTGAAGTACAAAGAAAAGGAGAATTTAGTATGAAAAAATTATTAGCATTGATTCTAGCAGTCATAATGATCGCAGGACTTAGCGCTTGCGGTGGCAAACCAGATGGTGGCAAACCGGAGGAAAGCTCCACCAAAGCAGCCGGAGGAGATGACAAGGTGTACTCATTTGTTATGGGTATTCCTGAAGTTGAGACGACATACAGAGGCAAGATTGATGAGTGGGCAGCGGGATTAAAGGATAAATCAAACGGAAGAATCGATATTTCGATTCAGTATGGCAGTGTGCTTGGCGCGCCTCCGGAGGTTCTGGGGCTTGTTGAAACAGGAGGCCTTGATATGACATGGTTTTCAACCGGTCATGCAGGCGGACGTTTCACATATGCAGAAGTTTTGAATATTCCTTATATAGGCGTTGAAAACGGAATGCAGGTAACGAAGGTTGCGCAGGAACTCTATAAAGAATTCACCTGTTTCTCGGATGAACTCAAAACGGTACATGTTCTTACAGTACATGCAAATGCGGCCACACCGATCTCTTCAAACAAAAAGGTTGCAGTGCCTGCAGATTTCAAAGGCCTTCAGATCCGCTCATCCATCACACCGCAAATTATGTGGCTTCAGAATATGGGTGCGGCACCTGTTTCATTTGCAATCACAGACAGCTTTGAAAACCTTTCAAAGAACGTATGTGATGCCGTCTGCAACGACTGGAACGCGATTAATGCATTCAAAATCTATGAACTTAATCCATGCTATATGCTCGATATCAATCTTGGATGTCCGATCTCTTTTATCATTATGAATAGTGACAGATGGGATCAGCTTCCGGATGATCTTAAAGCGTTATTCGATGAAACATACGAAGAGCTTGGATTCGCAGTTGCAGAATGCTTCTCGCTGTCAACACTTGAAAACAAACAGTTGTCAGTTGATCACGGAGTAGAAATCGTTGAAGTAAATGATGAGCTTCTTGCGGCAATGGAAGCAGCCAATGAAGCTACGGCAAAGCAGTGGATCGAAAAAAATACAACGGCCGATATTGACGCGCAGGCTTACTATGACAGAGCTGTTGAGCTGCTTGCCGAGTATGCCGGAGATTATGCTGAATGGAATCCGTGATCCGCATAAAGTGACTTTTCTGTTACATTGAAGGGGATTAAACATGAACAAAATATGGAACATTATTAATAAAGTCGGCAATTTCATTTGCTATATAGGAATGATTGTTATAGCAGCATCAATGCTATGGACTGTTGTTGATGTGTTGATGAGGGTGCTCTTGAAGAAGCCGATAGTAGGAAGCAATGAGTTTATTGAACTTGGATTGCTGGCCATTGTTATGACAGGAATCGTTTATACTCAGATTCAGAGAGGACATATTAAAATTCTTGTTCTGATAAGAAAATTTTATAGAATACCAAAACTGCTTATGGTTGCTTTTGGAGATCTGATATGTGCGGCAATGTCGGCGATTCTGGCCTGGTCCCTATTCAAATACGGACGGAAGACATTTATGGCGGGAGACAGCTCCATGATTATAGAGCTTCCATATTATATATTTGCTTACGCTTATTTTGTCTGTATGGTCGTGTTTACGCTTGTGCTTATTTACGAGGCAATTTATGCAATCTATGCAACAAAAAATGATGAGGCATATAAATCGCTGGAGAGTACCTGGGTCTAAAGCATACAATTATTTTTAATTTCTATTAAGGACTGTCACTACTTTGAAGGAGTGACAGTCCTTTTTTATTTTGTTTTATCTTGTCAAAAAGACAAAACGTGATATATAATAACAAACAAAGGATGGCGCTCACAAGGTCGGTTTTTTGGGCTATATGCATAATGATTAGTGAGACCTAACGTTTTTCATCATTGGATACCGTACCCCTTTCACCGCTCCGGAAGGCGTATATATCGTATCTTTCAGATTTTCCGGTATGCGGTTTTGCGGGGATGCATACGAAGAATTTAAAACGCGTGAGGAGAAATCATATGTTATTTGTATGTTACCCAAATTGCGGCACCTGTCAAAGGGCCAAGAAACTGCTGGAAGCAAATAATGTCGCTTTCGAGGAAAGGCACATAAAAGCAAACAATCCGACGGTTTATGAATTGAAGGACTGGCACAAGAAAAGCGGACTGCCGCTGCGTAAGTTCTTTAACACAAGCGGTATGCTTTATAGGGACCTTAAGTTGAAGGATAAGCTTTCGGAAATGAGCGAGGATGAGATGCTCAGGCTTCTGGCAGCTGACGGAATGCTGGTTAAGCGCCCGATTCTCGTAGATGACGATTTTGTTCTGGCGGGATTCAAAGAGACCGAGTGGAAGGCTGCTTTGGGTATCAGTGAATAGAAACAATACTTGCCAATGCAATAAAGGAGGCGATTAAGATGAGTTTTATTGTTACAACTGATTCGGGATGCGATCTGCCTTTAAGTCTACTTAGTGAAAATAACATTTACCCGATTGCGTTCAGCTATGAGGCAGGCGGAGAGATCTTCACAGACACCATGAACAGCGATGACTATCACAGTTTTTATCAGCGCATGCGCGCAGGAGCTGTTCCGAAAACCAGCCAGCTCAACAGTTATGCATTCCTTGAATTTTGGCGGCCGCTGCTCGATGAAATGAAGTTGCCGATCGTACATATCAGCCTGGGCAGCGGCGTTTCCGGCACCTGGCAGAGCGGTGTTAAAGCCAGCAAGGAGCTCCGTGAGGAGGGCGGGTACCCTCCGGTGTACGTTATCGACTCCACTCTTTGCTCTACCGGCTACGGTATGCTGGCGTTGGAAGCGGCGAGAATGCGCGATCGGGGGCAGACAGTTTTGGAATGTGTGGAATGGCTTGAGAAAAACAAAATAAACGTGAATACCTGGTATACGACTGACGAGCTGTTATACTTAAGGAGAAGCGGTCGATGCAGTCGGGCCAGTGCTGCAATCGGCACGGCGCTTAAGATATGTCCTATACTCAACCTCGACGCGGAAGGGCATCTTATTGTTCAGGAGCGGGTTCACGGTCTTAAAAAGACCATTTCACGTATTCATGAAATTATCGGAAACACCGTTGTCGATGCGATGAAGCAGACGCTTTACGTCTGTCATTCCGATATTCCCGAGCAGGCGGAGGAGTTCGGCGAAGCGCTTAAAACCGATTTAGGTTTCAAGGATGTTTTTTATACTTACATCGGTACAATTATAGGCGCTAACTGCGGTCCCGGCCTGATGGCAGCCTTTTATTTCGGCAAGCCCAGGAATATGAAAGGATATGTCGCGGGAGCTTGATACGGGTTTACGCCGCAGCATCCGCCGCAGCATACGATGAAAAAACGGGCGGTAATACGCTGTCCGGAATCTCAATTTGACTGAAAGAAGCATAGCCGGCATTATCCGTCGGCTATGCTTCTCGTCTGTTTTCATGATCACCGGTCATCCGGTTCTCGCGGCGACCACCTGCGTGACTCGTATCCGTTTCGGCAAAGCAGCGAAAGAGATCTTGCAGTATAAAATAACTTGCGTTATCACGTCCGCAATAGAATGCCGCAATAGAGTGCGGGCAAACAAACAGATTTTATATAAACTTAACATTGAAATAACAATTCTGTGATATTCTTAAAATATATTTCAAATCCGAAAACAAGATAAATTTTTAAGAGGTTTATTAACACCGTGAGCATTCGATTTTTGAGTTTTATATTATCAATCATTTTATTAGTCGTCATAATTTTTCAAAGAAAAATAAAAAGATGGAAGAAGGCCGGTTTGGTGCTGGTTATGCTGGCGTTGGTGCTTTTTACGGGCTTTCGATACGTAGTGCCGTTAACCCCGTCGCCTGAACCGACCGGGGAAAACAAAGTTCTTACCGATACGGTATATTACAGGTATGAATCGGACATTGCCGAAATGTTGACTGACGGTAATGAAAGAGAAATCCCGGTCAAAGTCTGGTATCCGGAAAATATGCAATCAAAAAAACATCCTTTGCTTGTTTTTTCTCACGGTTCGTTCGGAGTATCCGATTCAAACCAAACACTGTTTTTAGAATTGGCATCCCGGGGATACATTGTTATGAGCTTAAGCCATCCTCACCACTCGTTTAAAAGCAAAATGTCAAACGGTAAAAGCATTATGGTAGATTTTGATTTTATTAAGGCTACTATGAGCTCAAAAGGAACCGAGGATTTGGAAGGCACTTTGGAATCGTTGAGGGGGTGGACGCAAATTAGAATTGATGATATTGATTTGGTTCTTGATAAAATTTTTGATTCAAATGCAGACAATACTTATGAGCAGTTTATCGATGCAAAACGTGTGGTTTTGTCAGGACATTCACTTGGCGGCACGGCAGCTTTAGCTGTCGGCAGACAAAGAAATAAGGATATCAAAGCCCTGATAATCTTGGAGTCGCCGTTTGCTGCGGATATTATAGGAATCGATGGAGATAAATATGTTTTTACAGACGAGGAATATCCTTTGCCGGTCTTGCATATATATTCGGATTCTCTGTTTCCGAGGATAGATGAGACAACAATTTATGACATGAACACAAGGTTGATTAAAAGCGAAAATCCCATGTATGTTAATGAGCATATAGAGGGAGCAGGTCATATAGGACTGACGGATATGTCTCTGGTGTCACCGATAATTACCAACTTGATTGATAGGGGACTTAATAAACGCAATCCTTCGGAAACTTTGCTTGAATTAAACGGATATGTTCTTAAGTTTCTGGATAAATATAATAACTAAGAGAATTTGCTTGGATAATCGAAAGCTTCAAAATTTCACATTCATTTTACGTATTCACGCCACGCAATTTACATTTCTCTTTTATAATTAATCATGAACACAAAAAAAGAAGAGTGCTATGTAAACCCTGTTTTAATAATAAGAAATGAGGTGTTTTTATGATTTACAAAACAATGGTGATTGATTATGCGCCCAGGGCAAAGAAGATGGCGGCAGCCATTGAGAAAAAGGCCAACAAAATGGCAAAGGCGGGCTGGGAACTTATGACATTCTCTGTGACCAATTCCGGCAAGGCAATTCTGATGCTCCGTACATCGGATAGCGTTCGACAGGAAGAGCCTGTGCAGGATGAAACTGCCGAGGCTGCCGGCGAGGCAGAATGAAGCAGGCTGTTATTGACATTGGCTCCAACTCCATCCGCCTGACGCTCTATGAGATATATGAACAGAGTTTCAAGATTCTTTTCCGCGAAAAAATCATGGCCGGTCTTGCCGGATATGTGGAAAAAGGAAAACTCAGCGCGGAGGGTATTGAATGCGCCTGCGAGGGACTGATGACATTTCTGAGAATTTTACAGACATTGGAGGTCGAGAACATCAGTATTTTTGCCACCGCGTCTCTCCGCAATGTTTCCAATACGGAACAGGCGCTGTCCGTCATCTGTGCGGCTATCGGCTATCCGGTGAAAGTCCTCTCCGGCGAGGACGAAGCGTTTTTAGGCTATGCGGGCGCAATGCAGGAGTTGCATTTGGCCAGCGGTGCATGTTTGGACATTGGCGGTGCGAGTACGGAGATTGTCACCTTTGACGAGAGCTTACCTGTGGATTGCGCCAGCTTTCCCGTCGGTTCTTTGAGTCTTTATCGCCACTGCGTCAAAAAAATTCTGCCGGGCGCGAGCTCCCTTAAATGCCTGCGGAAGGAAATTAAAAAAACGATAGACGTAAGCAAAAGCACGCTTGTGTCGCGTCCTCTGCTTGTCGGCATCGGCGGCACGGCGCGGGCCGTGCTCAATCTGGCGCGTTACTATTACAAAAGCTCCGATGACTGCCGCAGCATCACAGCCGAACAGCTGGACGGACTGTGCGCTTTTCTTTGCAGCGGCAAAAAAACGGCCAGCGACCTGGTGCTCCGGCTGGAACCGGAGCGTATTCACACGCTGATTCCGGGATTGCTGATTTTACAGCACACATCTCATCTGTTCGGGGCGCAGCAGCTGGTTATCAGCAAATACGGCGTCCGGGAAGGTTATTTATGTCAGAAAATCCTCAGGAACAATACCGATACTCACAAAACCGGGAACTAAGTTGGCTACGCTTCAATCAGCGAGTTTTGGAGGAAGCCGCAGACCCGGCAGTTCCGGCATTGGAACGGCTGAAATTTGTCTCGATTTTCTCCAGCAATCTGGACGAATTCTTCATGGTGCGCGTAGGCAGCCTCTTTGACCTTGCCCGCATGACACCGAATGTTACGGAAGACAAAACCGGCTGGACGCCGGCAGAGCAGCTGCGCCATATCTACCGTGCCACTCCGGGATTGCTTGCAATGAAAAAGAAGATTTATTCTGCGGTGATGGAGGAATTGAGTCATAGCGGGATTCAGGACGTTTTGTCTGAGGTGTCGGATGCCGGAGATCTGAAGCAAATCAACCACTTTTTCAAGTCGGAACTATTGCCTTTTCTTTCTCCGATTCTCATCGGTCCAAACCATCCTGTGCCGCATCTTGTGAATAAAAATCTTTATGCCGCGGCGCTGCTGGAAAACAAGAAAGGCCACAAAGCAATCGGCATCGTGCCGATGCCGGAGAGTCTGCCGCCGTATCTTTTGTTCTCCGACGGAAAGCGTTTTATACGCACGGAAAACATCCTCCTGCGCCGGCTGCCGACTTTGTTTGATGCTTATGCCGTGAAGGAGAGCTGTGTCCTTTCGGTGACCCGCAATGCCGACATCAGCTTTGATGATGAAAAATTTGAGGATAATGAGACGGATTTCCGTCTCCATATGAAAAAGCTGCTGAAACAGCGTGACCGTCTGGCGGTCGTGCGTCTGGAATTGAGCGTACCGATATCGGATGAGTTTCAGAAAATTCTGTCAGCGCTCGTCCGGGTGGAAACACATCAGGTCTTTGTGGACTCCTGCCCCCTGAATATGCGCTATGTGTCCCTGCTGATTGATGAATTGTCAAAAGAACTTTCCATACGGCTTCTGTATACACCTTACCGTCCGCACTGGGCGGAAGATTTGCGGCAAGATCAATCTATACTGGCACAGGTACAGCAGCGTGACCGCTTGCTGTTTTATCCTTACGATTCCGTTGAGCCGTTTTTGCGTCTTTTGAGCGAGGCGGCAGAAAATCCGCAGGTGCTGTCAATCAAAATTACAATCTACCGGTTAGCTTCGTCCTCTAAAATCGCACAGGTGCTTTGCTGTGCTGCGGAAAACGGCAAGGAAGTGTTGGTACTGATAGAGCTTCGCGCCCGCTTTGACGAGGAAAACAATCTTGAATGGTCAAAAATGCTGGAAGAATCCGGCTGTCAAGTAATCTACGGGACGGAAGGCTTCAAATGCCACAGTAAAATCTGCCTGATTACTATGCGCAGCTTCAACAAAACCAGTTATATTACGCAAATCGGCACAGGCAATTATAACGAAAAAACCAATGTCATGTATACCGATCTGAGTCTTATGACCGCGGATCAGGCTATCGGTGAAGATGCGGCGGCGTTTTTCCGCAACATGCTGGTCAACAAGCTAGACGGTGAGTACAGGCAATTATGTGTTTCTCCATTCGGCATCAAGACGATGCTCCTGCAGGAAATGGATCGCCAGATTGCACTCGGAAAGGACGGTTACATCTGTATCAAAGCAAACTCCGTCACCGAGCGGGAAGTCATTGATAAGCTGGCGGAGGCATCCCGCGCCGGGGTGGAGCTGCAGCTCATCATCCGCGGTATCTGCTGCATCTTGCCGGGTATTCCCGGTGACACAGACAACATCAATGTTACCAGCATAGTGGGACGGTTTCTGGAACACGCCCGTATTTATCTGTTCGGTCGAGGCGAGAACGCCGAAGTCTACATTTCATCAGCCGATCTCATGACGCGCAATCTTAACCGCCGCGTGGAGAGCGCCTGTCCGGTGCATGACGCCCGGTTGCGCGAGCAGCTCAAGTGGATACTGGATTTACAACTTCGTGACACGGCAAAGGCCAGTCTGATGCTCCCGGACGGAACGTATCGCCGTAAACACAGTGAAGTGCCGTTCGATTCACAGGATTTTTTCACACAGCAATCGCCGTATATTCCGGCGGAGCCTGTTAAAGAGCCCTCAAAGTTGGTGCGGCGGTTGAAGAAACTGGTGAAAATTTTCTCAAATCATTTTTAAATTACAACAACAAGTTGAATATTAACAACAAAAATACGCAGGTTTTTGGCAACGATTTAGAGAATCAGCGCAAATATTTGTGCGTTTTTATTTTTTTGTTTTTTTATTCGTACATGTTTGATATAATACCTTCATAATCTTAACAAATCAGGGGAGGGAATTATCTAATGAATAGTATTTGTGTTATCACAGGCGGAGGTTCCGGAATGGGTTATGAGGCCGCAAAGTTACTCGGCAAACAGCACAAGATTATTCTTGTAGGAAGAACTGTTGAAAAACTTGAATCGGCTATCGAAGCATTAAAAGCAGAAGGTATTGATGCTGAAGCTTATCCGGGAGATGCAAGCGACCGCGAGTCTATCAGCGCACTCGCAAAATACGCGGCATCACTTGGCGAAGTAAAGGCTGTTCTGCATGCTGCGGGAGTTTCACCTCATATGACTGACGCAGAAAAGATTTTCACAATCAATGCCGTCGGCACTATCAATGTCAATGAAGAATTCGGCGAAGTTATGAAAGGCGGCTGCATACTCAATGTTGCCTCCATGGCAGGGTATATGCTTCCGCTTGAACAGGTTCCGACTCAGTTGTATGAAGCGTCAGCAGCCGGCGTAGAGGCATTTCTCGGCGGGGCCAAACAGATGCTTGGAATGGTTCCGGAAGAAAAACAGACCGGTGCGGCTTACACAATTTCAAAGAATTTTGTTCAGTGGTATTCCCGCAGAGAAGCTGTAAAACTCGGAAAAAAAGGTATCCGTGTCGTTTCAATTTCTCCGGGAACATTTAGTACCCCTATGGGTGAGCTCGAAGGCGAACAAGCAAACAAGCTTGCACTCATGGGCGCGCTTGGCCGTGTAGGAGATCCTGTCGAAATTGCAAAAATGATGAACTTCATCCTCAGTGACAACTGCAGTTATATGACCGGCGTTGACGTTCTCTACGATGGCGGTGTTATCGCAGCTCTCGAAGTTACGAAAGCTCAGCAGGCTCCGCAGGAGTAGATTTTTAAAAGTAATGAGCACCAAAGGTAAAAGAACCAAGCGAAGGATAGCTGATGAAGCCAGAAAGCTTTTTGCCGAAAGCGGCTTTTCAAAGATAACAATGCAGGATATCTGCGAGAAGACGGAGCTTTCCAGGGGCGGCCTGTATAAGCATTTTTCATCTACAGGTGAAATCTTTGCTTTTATCATAAAAGAAGAGCAGGGACGCAGCCTTAAAGCCCTTGAAGAAGCAAGGAATAACGGGCTGAGCATTGAGGTGGTTTTTACCGAGTTTATCAATTCCCGCCTGCGCTATCTTAGTAATAAAGAGATAAATATAGATGTTGCTTTTCATGAATATGCGGCAAGCGACCCGGCAGGACGGGAGCTTATGGCGGAATATATCAGTTTCTCTGTCGCGACATTGACAGGGATACTTGAAGAAGGCCGCATCGACGGCGTATTTACCTGCGGCAATCCGGAACTTTCGGCCAAGCATATTTTATGGCTGCTTGAAGGAATAGGAATGCATAATGCAATAATCCCTCTGACGGAAGAGGATATTTCCGAGCAGAGGGATGAAATACTTGCTTATGTTAAAATGCATTGATAAAAAAGCATAGGAACTTCTTTATTTCGAGTAGATTCCCGATATATGCTTTTATGCAGCCACCTTTATCCTTAGTATACGGTTGAGGTCATGCTGGATAAGTGAAAGGGCGACAGGATTTACAAAAACCAAAGGCAGCAGGATTCCGGATATCACATAGACCGGGATCCTGTTTTTTGCTTGCAAGCCTGTTGCTTCCAGGCAGATATTCATCTCTTTGTGCAGTCTCAGAAGATAAGCAATTCCGACAAACGGAATGATGCATGAGACGATCCCGAGTACGATTTGCCTCTTTGTATCTGAAATCTTTCTGAATTTATTTGCAGCGATGCCTAGCCATATCATACCGAAAAATGAGCCGGAAAGCAGCCATAGCGCATTCATAATCACAACATTTTCAGTGTCGTCTTCTTTTTCTTCAATATCCGATATGCTTGAAATGTCATATTCCGGATGCTGCTTCTTTAATGCCGCGGCAATCAGCTCTGCCGAAAAATCCCCGGGAAGGGCAAAGGCTGCAAAGAATCCTGCAATGCACGCAAGACAAACAATAATTGGAACGAGCAGCAGGCCGAGGTTAAACACTTCGGATGATGTAATAACTGTTCCGGTGTTGGCTGTAAATTCAGAAGCCGCTTCACCAAAACCTGTCGCATAAACAACTCCGGATGCAGATTTGGATATGAACAGATTCTTAATGTTGTCATAGACAAGACTTGAACCGAATGCTCCGACAATGGTCGTGCAAACGATACGGGCTGCGAAGTACATTGAAGAGCGGTCTATTCCGGTAATCTGTTTTTCAACTCCTCCGACTTGTGCCGGAACAAGATACGGGAACATGAAGAAGGCACCGATTGCCCATGATGCGCAAAGACCGCCGGCTATTGCAATGAGATATTGAAGTCCGACCCTGTCTGCTCCGAGTATGTAAAGCGACGCAACATCAAAAGAAAGAATGCACACCGCAAAAGAGAGCAGACAAGTTTGAAAAGCGAAGCGCAGCCCTTTTCTCCTTTTAAGCTTGTTCAGCAGGTAAAGCATTACCGGAATCGGAGCGAAAGCCGAGGTATTAATTACTGCCATCTGTCCGCCGTCAAATCCCATGCCGCCGATTATCAGGGTATTCATTGAAACCAGAAACATCTGCAGACCGAAGATAGCGCAGCAGTCAACGATAATCCATTTCAGGAAAACTCTGTTTGAAAATGTGATTTTTAAGGATTGGCCGAGCCCCACGCGTTTATACTGAGTAGCATCCTTGCCGCGGTTTTCGGGATAACCGTATTTTGCCCCTTCTTTGATAAGAAAAACCGGTATAAGGATAGTTATAAACATCGGAAGCATAATCCACACAAGAACGTTGATATGAACATCCATGACCTTAAGGAGCAGCGGAACGAGAGCATATACGATGCAGTACGAAATCGTATCGAAAAAGCTCTTGAACGCCGTAACTCTCGAACGCTGGCTTTCACTTGTCGTTACCGAAGCTATGGCACCGTAGAACGTGATGATGCTCATGGAATAAGAAACAAAAAACACAACTGCCCATGCACACATCCATACCGTATTAACTACACGGTTGCAGTCTACACCGTATCCGCCTACGGGAAACCAGCACATCGCAAAGGACAGGACCATAGGGATGAAGCATACGAGGATAGGCGGGCGCCTGCGCCCGAATCTGGTCGTAAGGCTGTCAGTTATGGAGGCCAGCGGAATGTCGATAAGGCCGTCTATTACCCTGGCAATAAACCACAATACAGGGAAGACGGCAGGAAGCACAAGACAGACTCCGCTTATAGCCTGAACGGAGCCTTCCGTAAGCGCTGCGGGATTTACGGCGTCGCTGAAATATGCGCCCATTAATACGGCCATAAAATTAGGGCCGAAGCCGCCCATTGCAAACAGGAATTCCTTCCATTTTTTATCAAGACTTTGAATATTATTGTTCATGATGTTTCCTCTCCGATAAAAATATTTATCATTATAAAACCTGCATTTGATAAAAGCAAGAGAAAAGATACACGAGTGTCGCTTTTGTGAAAAAGTGCAAATCGTATTAGCAAATCTCAATAAATATTTGGTAAAGACGTAGACGTGAAGAACAAAAAAGGTATATACTTATACATTAAGAAACTTAAAAATCTTCAGTCCTGCAGCAATTATCGTGTCGCATCGGTACAAGGCAGCACAGACGAACATTCATAAAAGGAGCCTCACATGATCGGTACATCCTCATACATCGGACTCGCATTAATGATCGCGTTGTTAGGCACACTTCTTGCAGGCATTTTCGAAGAAACCGGAAGAACGATCACATTTTTTATAGGAGACTATTTATGACAGAATTTCATCCAATTTCAATCTCTGACAAAGACATTATCGTAACGCGTCTGCGGGCCGAAAACTCCCGAAGCGCAGACTACAATTTCGGGAACCTGATTATGTGGGACTCCCGGTTCCGAAAGCAGATTGCCGTTGTCGGAGACAGACTGATAATTGATATCAGAAACAGCAGTTGCCCGCGTCTTGAATGTCCGTATTTTGTGTTCCCGGTAGGTTCGGGTGATTTGAAGCCGGCTATCGCTTTCATGAAAGAATATGCGGCTCAGAGAAATTGTCCTCTTTCTATACGGGGAATTACTGAAGAGCAGCGAACACTTCTTGAAAGCGAGTTTCCCGCGCGATTTGAATTCTCTGAGACAAGAGACTTATTCGACTACATATATCTGGCAGAAAAGCTCTCAACCTTCGCAGGAAGAAAGCTTCATGCCAAGCGAAATTTTTGTAACCGCTTTGAAAGGACCTACAACTGGGATTTTATCAGATTGACACCGGAGCTGGTACCCGATTGTTTGGAGTTGTTTGACAAATGGCGTATTGACGTCGATATGTCGGTTGACGGAGCATTGGACGAATACAATGCAATCACCGCCGGGTTTAAGCATTGGGATATCCTTGAGCTTGAAGGCGGCGTGCTTCGGATTGACGGGCAGATAATCGGATTTACCGTTGGTGAGCGTACTTCCGACGATACTTTCATCGTTCATTTTGAGAAAGCCTTAAGCGTTCATCCCGGCGCATATCCTATGATCTGCCGTGAATTTGCAAAGCAGATTGTCCATGACTATCCGGACATTGTCTACATTAACCGTGAAGACGACATGGGGCAGGAAAATCTTCGCAAAGCCAAACTGGGTTACTACCCTGAATACCTTCTGAAAAAATATTTGGCAAAGGAGAAATAATCGTGGAAGCCATTTGTGACCGCATCTCAATCCGGCGTTCTATGTCCGGAGACGAATCCGAACTTAAAAAGCTGTGGCAGATTGTCTTTAATGATACTGAAGAATTTATAGACGCTTTTTTTGAAATATTATACGAACCGGGCCTTGCGTGTGTTGCTCTTTATGATAATGATGCTGTCGTTTCGGCGGGATATTGCCTGCCGGGAGTTGTTGTCCGAGGCAGAAAGTGTTCTTATATTTACGCAATGGCCACATATCCGGAATATCGGGGCAAAGGGATTGCGGCAGCAATTGCACGCAGACTCGTCGATGATGCTTTTGCCGGAGGCGCGGATGTGGTCGCGACATTGCCCGCATCCGAATCTTTGGTCGGCTGGTATGCAAAAAAACTGGGAATGATCCCGACGTTTGTTAAGGGCCTCCCCGGTGCAGAGTTTCCCAAAAAATGGCATCGTTTTTCCGCTATGTTCAGCGGCCCCGACAGCGGGAGTCCAGGTCATCTTTCCGCTGTTGCGGCTCCGGACACCGATCTGAATGATCTGGTCGGGCTTGGCTGGGAACTGACTTTCGATTGACAATAGTGCAACAAAACGGTGCGACATTTATTCCGCTGTTCTTTCTTAAATGAGGACAAAATAAAAAGAGGGCAAAACGGCAGCTGTCATAGACGTTGCGCCCGCTTTTTCTATGTAAAAAACAGCTTGACATCTCAACTCTAATATATTAGAGTGTAAACAAACTCTAATGTATTAGAGAAAGGAACATCTGATATGGGTACACCGAAGATATTTGAAAGCGAATATCGTTTTTGCCTGATTTTATGGGAACACGAACCTGTTAAGAGCAGCAGGCTTGTGGAGCTTTGCAAGGAGCAGCTCGGCTGGAAACCTACGACTACGTACACCGTTATCAAGCGCCTGTCCGAGCGGGGTGTGCTGAAAAACGAAAACACTATTGTTACTTCACTTGTGAGCAAACATCAGGTTCAGGCTGCCGAGCTTAACGAAATGGTAGAGAAAACCTTTGAAGGTTCTTTGCCGGCATTTGTTGCGGCATTTACGAAGCATCAAAAAATTTCCGATGCGGAGATTGATGAGATTCAACATATGATAGACAACTTCAGGGAAGGAGAGTCAAAATGAGTGAATTCTTCTTAACCGTTATTAATATGAGTATATCGGCAAGCTGGATGGTGCTTGCGGTGCTGCTTTTAAGACTACTTTTCAAAAGAGCGCCTAAATGGATTACGGCGCTTCTTTGGGGCCTTGTTGCTGTCAGGCTGATTTGCCCGTTCTCCTTTGAGAGTATAGTAAGCCTGATACCCAGCGCTGAAACAATCAGTCCGGACATTATGATGGATAGGACACCGGAGATTAACACGGGGATTTCCTTTATCAATAACACAATCAATCCGGTAATAAGCGACTCGTTTGCACCGGACCCGGCGACAAGCGCAAATCCGCTCCAGATTTTGATTCCGGTTTACTCCGTCATTTGGATTATCGGCATAATTGCCTTGCTTATATATACGGCAGTCAGCTATTGGCGGGTAAAAAGAAAAATAGGCACGGCGGTTTTGGTTCGCGATAACATCTTCCAAAGTGAGAATGTTGCTTCGCCCTTTGTTCTCGGCATTATAAAGCCTAAAATATATATGCCGTTCAATATGGTTGAGCGGGATATGGAACATATTATTGCTCACGAGCAGGCGCATATTCGCCGTAAAGACCATTGGTGGAAACCGCTCGGCTTTTTGATTCTTGCGCTACATTGGTTCAACCCTCTGATGTGGTTCGGCTATTTGCTGTTTTGCCGGGATATTGAGCTTGCATGTGATGAAAAAGTTATCAAAGAGCTGGATGCCGGACAAAGGGCGGATTATTCTCAGGCGCTGTTGACTTGTAGCGCAAGCGGACTCAGCAGCAATACCGCCGATTACTTCGACCCGGCAGATGCGGTAATTGTAGGGTGCAGGTTGTTTTCGTAATTTGCCGGAGAAACAAATTTCAGCTTGATAATATACCCGCAGGTGTTACAATCGAAAAGTAAAATACACACTACGCCTTAACGAGGAGTTGCGACATGAAAAAAATCATATCTATAACACTTATATTGCTCTTATTGACAGGACTTGCCGCTTGCGGCAGAATCGGCAGATTAATAAATCCGCAGCCGCCTGTATCTACCGGGCAGTCCGAGACGCCTGAAGTTAGCGTGACGCAGCCGCCCGCCTCTACCGGGCAGTCCGAGACGCCTGAAATTGATGTGACGCAGCCTCCCGCCTCTACCGGGCAACCCGAGACACCTGAAGTCAATGTGGCAAAGGTTGAAAGCATAGAGATGAATTTGGAATTTAACGAAAATGCTCAGGTTACAGGCTTTATAACAGCCTTTTCCGATGACGGAAATGTGGTTTGGGAGTATGTTACCAATACTTGCAACGTGGGTCAGTGCGATGTTATTCAGGAGATAGGCCTTGGCTACACCGGATTTATGTTTCTGGAACAGGGTTCAATTTACTGCCTGGACAAGGAAAGCGGGGGAATCCTCTGGGTAAACGAAGATTTCGGCGGCTACGGCGCTTCCTGGGACTTTGACAGAGCGGACAATTTGTACCTTACGGGATATTTCGGACCCTGGCTTTTCGGTGTTGATCCCGACGGAAAAACCGTTGCCGATTTCAGGGCTGTGCCCGCGGAGTTAGAGGAGAACGGATACTTCTTGCCGGAATCTCTTTTCGTCGACCACGACGGTCTGATTCGAATCCGTTATTACAGCAATGATATGACTGTGCGGATTGATCCCGGCTCCGGAGAGTTGGTTGACTGATCAGGGTGAAGATTTATGAATAAATGCATGAGACTTGCTCCTGTATTTTTTGCTGTATTCTTTGTAATTTTCAGTTTTACCGGGTGCATGGGGAGAGACAAATATACCGACGAGCAGGAAGATAAAATCGTTGAGCAGGGAAAGCCGCTATTGGATGAATTTTTGGCGTCTCTTCCCGCAAAAAATCTTGAAGTGACAAGCTGTTATATTACGGAAGCCGCGAAAGAAGGGTCGCTGATTTACGGCGGACGTTATCCGGCAAACGCGGTCACTGTAAATTTCACCGCGGACGGCGATAAATATAAGGCAATTGTCGACCTTGAAACCGGCAAAATCTATTCAAACTATTATATATTTGATGTAAATGAGTACATAAGAGAGCAATTGAAACCTTACTGCGAGCGCTACGGCTTTACGGGAGAGTATAGCGTGCAGGGGGCAAAAGTTTGTGTCACAATCCATTCTCATGATGTCGCGATAGACGGGAAAAGCAATAAGACGGCAGACAGCTACATCGATATCGAGGATATGATTCCTTCGACGTTTAATCAGGCTGACGAAAAGGAACGTGCCGAAGCCTTTTTGGCAGATGCGCCTCTCTCAGGATTTGATATTGATTTCGATATCCGGGATGATGATTTCTTTGATCCGCGCATCCTGACGGATTATCTTGCGGAAAGCGGGAACTATCAGGCCGAGCGAACATTGAACAGAATGTGGAACTCCTATCGGATTTACGGCGCAAAAAATTATGATGAATTTCCCGAAAGGGGAGTTTGTACCTGGGATATCCATATTGATTTTGAAGGCGATATCAAAGCCATGCCGTACTCCGTGAGAAGAATCGATTGCTATAAAGAGGGGGAATTTTGTTTCAAGTATACCGGGGCGTTCAAGCAAGGCTATATCGATGAATATGAAACGGATGAATTGAAAGAGCATGTGTTCCCGCTTGAAATGGCAGAGGGAAAGTTCAGTTATCACGCGTATGCCGGTATTGAGCCTGTCACATTAATATTTGAAGAGAAGCCGGAATACACATTCACCAGAACCTGTTATGAACTCGATCATAGAAGAAATATTATAGGGGAAGAAACGGAAAACTTGATTTTGGTGCAAAACAGCGACGGTACCTGGCACCTGACGCCGGAGAGTGACCCTGATGCCTACTATTACAGCTATACATTCGATAAGGAGCAGGATTTGGAGTTCAGATAGAAACGGCTTATCTATGACTTCTTCTCGCTTTTTTATGCCCAAATGAGAGGAAGTGTTTTATTTACGCTTGAGGAAATACAAGAGAAATTTGGCTGTTCCAATAAAACTGCCGTGAAGATTATGGCGGAGCTTGACTGAAATGCCGGGGGATAGGATTATGCAGCAACAATCCTATCTTGGTATTTGAAAGATATTGAAGTCTTAAATCAAAAATTCATCTCAAGAAACTTGTGTAGATGTCAATGAGAAGAGAATGCCTCTATTAAGATTAAACAATCTGATTATATAAAATCACAAACAAATAACCGGCTGTTTTCAGCCGGCTATTTGTTAATTTGAGAAGTAGCGATTATTCTTCTATCTCGATTCCCGGATCTACTGCATTCTTACGTACGGATTCTACGCCGTTGAGGCAACCTGCCATAGTTGTGTAACCCTCACTGACTGCTATAATCTGTCCGTTTGGCGCTTTGAGATTAAAGACGAAGCCGGAGCCATCCTTTGAGGTTTTAACCTGTATTTTCCCATACTGATGTACCTCACGTATCACAAAGCCACGTGACAATGATTTATATATACATTAGTTATAGTCGATAATACCGGCGAATGCAATAATTAATCTAACGTACTTTGTGTAGCAGCATCCAATCTCCAAGCGCCGCCCCTCTCGCTGAGCACTATCGCGAACGATGCATCGTTGTCGTCTTCGGCATACCATGAGTACGTACGACCGGGCCAATGTTCATTGTAATAATAGCAAGTGGCATCAACTCCGATATGCTCTGCGACATCCTCATAAGTGTAGTCGGCGAACTTGGTCCCGGCAAACACGCCACGTCCTTCAAGCCATTCTTTCGCAGTCTCTCTTAAGGTCTCTACAGACGCTTTTTTGTCCACCGACATGTCCTGAACCTCGGTGGATTCGTAGTCCAAGTTGTACGGATTTTTCTCAGCAACGGAGTCACCGGCTTGAGTGGCTTCACTGTCCTGGCCGGCTTCAGCGGCTTGACTGACTTGACCGGAATCACCTTTGTCGTCACAGGCAACGAGCCCTGCTATGAGCAGGATTCCGATAATAACAATTGCAAACTTTTTCATGTTTTTCCCTCCTTTAAACATTCATGAAATCTTTACAACGTGTTTAAAACAGTTATTTTAGAAAAGCCTTATTTCTTCTCCTAACTAAAATAACTGTAAGGAAAAATTTCAGATTGCGGCAAAAAAACGCTTGTAATCAATAATACCGATGAATGCAATGACTAATCAAAAAACGACATACTACTCGCGAAGATACGACATACTTTCATCCAATACCCAAACGCCGCCTCTCTCTTTGAGTGTGATAGCGAACCATGAGGCGATGTCGTCTTCGGCTTCCCATATGTATCTACGACCGAGCGCTTGATCATCATAACAATACATAGTGGCATCAACCCCGATATGCTCTGCGACATCCTCATAAGTGTAGTCGGCGAACTTGGTCCCGACAAACATGGTATCTCCTTCAAGCCATTCCATCGCAGTCTCTTCTAAGGTCTCTACAGACGCTTTCTTGTCCACCGACATGTCCTGAAACTCGGTGGATTCGAAGTCCAGATTGTACGGATTTTTCTCAACAGCGGAGTCACCGGCTTTGCCGGCTTCATCGGCCTTATCGGTTTCACCGGTTTCACCGGCTTCACTGACTTGACCGGTTTCAGCGGCTTGACTGACTTGACCGGAATCACCTTTGTCGTCACAGGCAACGAGCCCTGCTATGAGCAGGATTCCGATAATAACAATTGCAAACTTTTTCATGTTTTTCCCTCCTTTAAACATTCATGAAATCTTTACAACGTGTTTAAAACAATTATTTTAGAAAAGCCTTATTTCTTCTGCAAACTAAAATAATTGCAACAAAAAATTTCAGACTATGGCAGAAAACACGAGTTAGGTATTTGCGATATTTTACCGCATAGTTTTACTTGTCGGACTTGTGACTGTATTCATCATCCGCTTTAGTATTACATGATACAGGAGTTTAAAACCCAAAAATAAATTAACACTATTGCTGTAATTGCACTTTGAAAATTTTATAATCGGCTGGATTTAGGCTATCTTGTGTTACTCTTTTACTCAAAGTACATAATACAGTATTATTTCCATTTAGTCAATTTTTGTATTCAGTCTGTTATTTTTCGATTGTAAAAATAATAGGAAAAGTAGCACAGCCGTGTAATAAAACTAGATGGTAATATGTCACAAATACTTGCAATGTAGGACAATACGATGTTATTCAGGAGATAGGCCCTAGTTCAGCCGGATATATCTTTTGAAAATCGGCTTGATTTATTGCTTAGACGTTAGCAACGGCATGATTCATATCTGCTATTACAGCAATGATATGATTATGATAATTGATCCCGCCACAGGCTCCGGATTTTTGAAGCCGGAAAATATGCCTCGTGATTTTCTATAAATTTTACATATAAAAAACGGCAAAATGACAGAAATCTTCTGCAAATATTGACAAAACCCTCAAAAAACTTATAATTATGTCATATCCGCATAACTCGGGCATTTTAACGGCGGGGCGGTCACCCGCGGGACAATTTGCCACGATGTTATAGGCATCTTTATCTTAAGGAGGGAAAAAATGAAAAAATTCATTGCTATTTTGTTAGCTGCATTAATGGCCATCTTGCTGGCAGCATGTGCAGACGGCGGCAAAGAGCAGCCTGACACTAAGGCACCTGAAACCGGAGCACCCGAAAGTGAAGCCGAGGCCGGAGAATTCGGTGAAGCTGTCAGCGAAGAAGTATTTATACATGACGGCGCAACCAAAGTTACCGACGCTGCTCATGACGGCTTTTTCGAAGGCACGGCAGCCGAGGGAGTTGTGGCACTTCTTAACGCGGGCCGCGTATCAATAAACGGAATCCCCGTTCCCGCGACGGAAGATGAAGTTAAAGATTACCAGGTCAACATGGTAAGTGCTCTTTACAACACAGATTCAGGCTGGGGCTACAATGTACATAAGACCACGAGTGCCAATAACCTCGGATTTGAGCAGGCTCGTATTGAGTTCCTTGAGTGCAGCTCTACTCCTTTCGGTTACACTACTACTTTCGGACTTGATAAGGACGGACATTGCGTAAGCATCGATATACAGTCTCTTGAGACAATGCGTATCTCTTACTTTGAAAATCACGGCGGAACGGTTGACAAGATTGACCGCGGCGATTTCGAACTTGATAAGGATCGTATCAGATATGATGCTAATAACATAACAGTAGCCGAGGCAAACTGGGACGCAGAGATTGCTATGGGCGATGTAGTTATTTACTACTACAGCGCAGACGGATGGCACGCAGATAAGGCAGTTCCGCTGGTTGGCACGCTTGTAGGACCTGAAAAAGGCAAATTTTCAACAGGCGGCGGCGAAGTTCTTCAGGAGGCCAACGTTTCAAGATACAACCTGATTAGCTACAGCAGACCCACACAGTTCTATACTTGCTACAAACGTCTGGGTCTTGAGGATGTTGAGATTACTACATGGTGTACCAAGACAAATAATCCTATCGGCTTCACATACGGGGACAGCTCTAAAGAGGCTCTTACCAAGGCTATTGAAAACGCCAAAGCTCTTAAAGAGGGTGTTCAGATCAGCGCAGACGGCGCAGGTCTTGCAGCCGGAACCAAGTGGGTTACACAGGAAGCTATGGATGAATTTGTTGCAGCTATTGCCGCAGCAGAGGCTGTTCTTAACAACAACAGCTCATCCAATATGCAGCTTGATGCAGCCACAGGCGCCCTCGGTGCCGCATGGGGCGAAGGCGGTGAAAAGCCTTCAGGATTCGTTGGAGCGACCGGCGAAGTTCAGTAAACATTCACATGAGGCCGTAAAGGCTTAATACAATTTTTGAAGGCACGGCTCTTTGACCGGGAGCCGCGCCTTCGTGTCTATGATATTTGCTAAAAAACATTCCGGAAGATTATTATTCATATGAAAAGGACTATAAATATGAAAAAAATTATTGCTATTATTTTGGCTGTATTCATGGCCGTCCTGACGGCTGCATGTGCAGACGGCGGCAAGGTTCAGCCTGAAACCGCAGCGGAGAGCGAAGAAGTATTCGTCCCCGGTGAAGCGGTTGAAACAGTTGAATGGGTAAACGACGGTGAAACACAGATAACCGATGCCGAATTTGACGAGTATTTCGAAGGTACCGCTCTTGAAGGAGTTGAACAGCTCCTCAATGCCGGAGCCGTGTCGGTTAACGGGCTTGCTCTGCCAAAAACAGAGGATGAAATGGTCAACTATCAGGTCAACTGGGTCAACAGTCTTTATAAGACTCAGTCGGGCTGGGGATATAATGTACACAAGACGACAAGCGCCGATAATCTTGCATTTGATCAGGCGAGACTTGAGTTCATTCAGCTTATTTCGATTGTCCGTGGACACACAACTACTCTCGGGATAGATAAGGACGGTCACTGCGTATCCATCGATACGGGTTCTCTGGACTGCGTTCGTCTTCTTGTAATTGATGAGTTCAATGAGTACCGTTCTCTTGATCGCGGCGATTTTGAACTGGATACCAAGCGTGTAAGACCCGATGCCAATACCATCCAGTTTCTTACCAAAAACTTCGACGAGACAGTTGCTGTCGGCGACATCGCCGTTTACTGGTATGCCGCAGACGGCTGGCATCTGAAGAAAGCCGTTTCGATTGAAGGAACTATTGCCAAGAACGATGCCGGCGCTTTTGTAATCAACGGCTCCGATGTACGCGTTGAGTCCAACATCTCAAGATACAATCTGATGGACTGCAACAGGCCCACTCAGTTCTATACCGCATACACCCGCCTCGGGCTTACGGACATTCCGGTTATCACATGGTGTACGGATACCGGTCATCCGATCGGATTCACTTATGCCGCCGAGGCAAGAAATGCTCTTAAGAAGGCCGTTGAAAATGCGACGGCAGCCAAAGAAGGTGTTGTTGTCAGCCCGGACGGGGCAGATGTTGCAGCCGGAATGAAATGGGTAACACAGGATGATATGGATACTTTCGACGCGGCTATCGCCGAGGCGGCCAAAGTCGCAAACAACAATCTTTCATCCGCTTTTGATCTTGATAACGGAGTCTATGTTCTTGCGGCAGCATACGGCGAGGCAGGAGATAAGCCGTCAGGATTTATCGGTGCGCAAGGCGAAGGAAAGGCCGGTTAAAACGCAATTTTAATTAACAGGGCTGTTCGCAATGTAATAAGTGCCGCCCAAGATCGAGTCAGGTGCCGGCTCAGGAACGGAACCCGGTGCCGAATTTGCTGCCAAGTTTAGCAAAAGGTTTTGCGGGTACATGGCATAAAAAATTCCGGATGCTCACTTTTTCAGTGATGCTTCCGGAATCTTTTGCTTTTTAGGTTGTATTGTTTTAGATTGTGTCGTTCTCTTGATTGAGTTTCGGTTGTCCGGTTATTTTAACGGATAAAGATCTATAAAGGAAAATCCTCCGTTTCCTATTTCATCTCCCAGTACGATTTTCCATTTATCATTCGTATAAGTATTGTGGGGAAGTCCTTCGTAGAAACCCAATTCGTCTTTTTCGTTGTCTATTTTTTTGAATCCGGCATTCTGCAATCTCTTTGCATAAGCGTCAACATCTTTTTGAGTATAAATTATATCAAACGTGTGGAGATTCATCTCCGGTATCCAAGCGTTCACCGTAAATTCTCCGGTAACGGGAGTAGGAACATCTTCCGGCCAGTCTTCGGGTCTTTCAATTCCGGGCTCAAGATCCTTTTTCGTGGTTTCTGCCGGTTCGGCCTCTTGGCTTTCTACCGGTTCGGTCTCTTGGCTTTCCGTTTTTGTCTCATCATAAGGCACCGGCTTTTCTTTTTTGGCACAGGACGCAAGCACCGTCACGCAAAATACAAGCAATAACAGTCCTACTATTGTTTTTTTCATTCGATTTTCCTCCTTATAATCACTTTTTCAGTGGTGCTTCCGGAATCCCTTGTTTTTTAGTTGTATTGTTTTATTTTAGATTGTATCGTTCTCTTGATTGAGTTTCGGTTGTCCGGTTATTTTATCGCATAAAGATTTATAAAGGTACAGCTTCCGCTTACCCCTTCATCTCCCAGTATGATTTCCCACTTGTCATTCGCATAAACTTTGCCGAAATCCGCTTCGCCATATTTATCGGTGTCTATTTTCTTGAATCCGGCATCCTGTAATCTCTCCGCGTAAGCGTCAATATCTTCTTGAGTATAGATTATATCAGCCGTGTAGGCAACATCCGGCTCGCCTCCGCCCCCCAGAAACTCTCCGGTAACAGGAGTAGGAACATCTTCCGGCCAGCCTTCGGGTCCTTCAATTCCGGGTTCAAGATCCTTTTTCGTGGTTTCCGCCGGTTCGGTCTCTTGGCTTTCCGTTTTTGTCTCATCATAAGGTACCGGTTTTTCTTTCTTGGCACAGGACGCAAGTATCGTCACGCAAAATACAAGCAATAACAGTCCTATTATTGTTTTTTTCATTCGATTTTCCTCCTTTATAATCACTTTTTCAGTGATGCTTCCGGAATCCTTTGCTTTTTAGGTTGTATTGTTTTATTTTAGATCGTACGTTCTCTTGATTGAGTTTCGGCTGTGCGGTTATTTTATCGGATAAAGATCTATAAAGGTATAGTCTCCGTTTACCCCTTCATCTGCCAGTAAGATTTCCCACTTGTCATTCGCGTAAGCTTTGCAGAAATCCGCTCCGCCATATTTATCGGTGTCTGTTTTCTTGAATCCGGCGTCCTGTAATCTCTCCGCGTAAGCGTCAATATCTTCTTGAGTATAGATTATATCAACCGTGTAGACATTCATATCCGGTGACCAGGCGCCTCCCATAAACTCTCCGGTAACAGGAGTAGGAACATCTTCCGGCCAGCCTTCGGGTCCTTCAATTCCGGGTTCAAGATCCTTTTTCAGGGTTTCTGCCGGTTCGGTCTCTTGGCTTTCCGTTTTTGTCTCATCATAAGGTACCGGTTTTTCTTTCTTGGCACAGGACGCAAGTATCGTCACGCAAAATACAAGCAATAACAGTCCTACTATTGTTTTTTTCATTCGATTTTCCTCCTTTATCCAAAAAGAATCAAAATTATATGCTCTCTTTATACCACAAGCTCCCTGTTAATGCAATCTGAACGTTTTCCCCGCCAAAGCCGGGCGTTTCCTCTGTCACAAATCTGAATGTTTTTCATTACAAATAAGATTGCGGGAATACAACTTTGTCATGCTATTTTAAAAGCTCAAACCTATAGCCCTGAGAGATGGTTGATTTAATATATCGGTCCAGGATATCAACGTTGGTTTGAGATACGGCATGCAAAAGGAGTATTGAGCCCGGTTCATTGGAGTCTAAAAGTTTTTTTAAGGAGTCCTCCGGGTCAGGTTGATTATTTACATCCCAGTCGACATAAGCATAATTCCAAAAAGTGGTTTTATATCCTAATTCATGGGCGATTTTAAGAGATTCTACGCTGTAGGAGCCGGCGGGAGGCCTCATTAAAGAGGTGTCGGGCTGCAGACCCAGCACTTTCTTGTATGTGTCTTCCCAGCCTAAAATATCTTCTTTAATTTCATTTGAAGAAGATTGACCTTGTGAAAGATGCTTAGCCGTGTGATTGGATAAATTGTGGCCTTCATCAATCATTCTTTTTGCCAGGTCCGGATTATCCGAAATATATGAGGAGGTTGTAAAGAATGCCGCCTTTACGTTGTTAGCCTTTAGTATGTCCAGGATTTGACTTGTTAAATTTTTGTATTCGTAACCGTTATCAAAGGTCAGATAGATTATATCTTCATCTACATCCAACTTGTATATGGCGGAATATTCTTTCATATATGATGACTGATCGGGATACAACCATGACCAGGAAAGGCTTTTCTTTTCATCAGGTGTATTTGCGGGCTTCTGTTTCGGTTCCTGCCGCTGCTCCGAATTCACCCCTTCATCTAACAGTTCGTATCCTTTAAGATAATTATATGTAGTCCAGCCGCCCGGTTTATCGCTTACTCTGCTTAGATTAATGGCATCATTTGTCTTTTTATAGACATAATAAATGCCCTGCTCATAAGTGGACGATTGCAGGTTGTCATCTCTTGCGTTATCCGAGTTTCTATAAACGGGAAAGCTGTTTTTAACGGATATTTTGTCTCCGATTTTCAAATCATAAGGATTTGCGTCATCAGAACTGATATTTTCGTCCTGATCTTCAGAACATTCCGAACTTTCGCTTTCATCTATGGTATGCGATGTATCTTCTTGTTTACTTTCCTGACTGACAGAACTTTCCTGTTCGGTATTTTCTTCACTATGAGTGCTTGTTAAAATGTTTTTAATATTCTCATTAAATTTTGAACAGGAGGCAAGAATAAGAACGACAGATAAACTTAAGATTAATAATATTTTTTTCACATCACATCTCCTTTCTTCCTTTTAATCTTAAGATATTATACCAAAGCAAGAAAAGATTGGATAGACACTTCACATGCCCGGCCGTGCGATAATTTCAAATATCCTGCCGTGCGACATTTTCACACGTCAAGCCGTGTGACATCCTCAACAGTCTCGCGCTTTACGCCGATATATGAATCACCGTCTTTCAGCATGACCAAAGCGGGGCGAGGAAGCCGATTGTAATTGGACGCCATGGAATAATTGTAAGCCCCCGTTGTGCAGACCGCGATTATATCTTTGCGCGCGGTGCTTTCGGGCATCATAATATGCTCGGCAATTATATCACCGCTTTCACAACAACGTCCCACGACAGAGCATTCCAGATTTGCATGCTCATTCATTCTTGAAGCGTTATAGCATGTGTATTTTGAACCGTAAAGAGCAAATCTCGGATTATCTGTCATGCCTCCGTCTACGGAAACATAATTTTTATAGCCCGGTATGCATTTTAACGAACCGGCGCTGTAAAGGGTCATGCCCGCATCGGCAACTATACTTCGTCCCGGCTCCATAAATATAACAGGAGCAGGGATGCCGAGTTTGCGGCAGGTTCCGTTCAGCACCGTTGCCACATCAGATATTTTTTTTGTTATGTCAATGCGGGGCTCATCCCGCACATACCTTGTTCCGAATCCCCCGCCGAGATTAAGACATTTTGCCATATAACCGAATTTCGAGCACATGTCGGAAATGAATTGCAGCATGACTTCACATGTCCTTTCAAAGACATCTTCGGTAAACACCTGCGAGCCGACATGGCAATGAAAACCTTGAAGCCTGATATGCTCTGATTTAAGTATTGACTCGACGAGCCGCTCAGCCTGTCCGGTTTCTATTGCATTCCCGAACTTGGAATCTACTTTCCCCGTGCTGATTGCCTCGTATGTGTGGGGGTCTATTCCCGGTGTGATTCTGAGAAGAGCTTTCTGTATAATACCCCTTGAAGCTGCCTGTGCCTCCATGGCATCGGCCTCCTCAATATTGTCAATCACAAAATATCCGACGTTGGAATCCATTGCGTAAGCTATATCCGCATCGGTTTTGTTATTTCCGTGAAAAAACACAAGGCTCATATCATATCCGCTTTGCCTCACCGTATATATCTCGCCGCACGAAACAACGTCAATGCCCATTCCTTCTTCGTGCATTATTCGGCACAGTTGCATAAAGCAGTTGGCCTTTCCGGCATATATGGGCATTGAACCTTCAGGAAAATATTTTTTGAACGCAGCGCTATATATTCTGCAGTTATGGCGTATCCGGTTTTCATCCATCAGATAAAGAGGAGTTCCGTACCTGGACGCAAGTTCAACTGTGCTATGCCCCGCAAATGTCAGTTCCCCCTGTTTATTCACCGAAATATTGTCACATATGAAATTCATTACTGTCTATTCTCACTTTGTATTTTCTGCAATCCGCTATCCTGCAATTCATTATTATTTTAGTACAGCGGTCGTCCTCTGAAATATCCGCTTTTACAATAAATTCTCCCTGAGTTCCCGGGCGCTGAGCGGAGAAAGGTCCGCAGGCGCGATATCAAACACAGTCTTACAGCCTGTCTGACCTCTTTTGTTCATCTTACAAGCCGCTCTTGCAAGCGCAACGAGAACATTGCCGGTAAATTCCGGATTTGAATCAAGCGTAAGTATGTACTCCATTGTGTGGCTGTGTTCCCGGTTAATCCCCGTCCGTCCCGTGCATATGACCGAGCCTCCGTGCGGGAGATTTTTATGGTCTCTTTCTAATTCCTCTTCACTGATAAATGTCACGGTCGTGTCATAGCCTGCAAAGTAGTCCGGCATAGTTTTTATCCGGTGTTTTATCAGGGCTTTGTCTGCACCTTCTTCCGCAACCACATAACATTCCCGCAGGTGCATTTGCTGCGCGTTAAGGTTGCCCGCCGCACCTTCCCTTGCGGCATTGATTGCCTCCTTTATAGGAACTGTATATTGCCTTGCGTCTTTAACACCCGGAATGTGTCTGATCGCGTCGGAATGGCCCTGGCTGACGCCGCGGCCCCAGAATGTGTTCAGTTTTCCTTCGGGGAGGATGGCGCTTGCATACAACCTGTTTACAGAAAACATTCCCGGATCCCATCCGCCCGAAATGACTGCCGTATGTCCGCTGCTTTTCGCCGCCTCATCTACATGCGCAAAATGTTCCGGAATACGGGCATGTGTATCAAAACTGTCGACAACATTGAAAATTCCCGCAAGGTGCGGCGTAAGCCGAGGCAAATCCGTAGCGCTGCCGCCGCAAATAATCATCACATCGATATCATTTTTGTAATTTTCAATATCTTCCGCGTTGTAAACCGGTATTCCGGTAAGCGTTTTCACCGATGCGGGATTGCGCCGTGTGAACACGCCGACAAGCTGCATATCGGGATTTTGTCCTGCCGCACATTCAACGCCGCGGCCGATATTTCCATATCCGCAAATCGCAATCTTCATTGTCTATCCTTTTCAGTATATTCCGGAGGCTTAAATTTTCGGCTGATTTTTACCGCCGATTGCCTCGCCGCCGGTCGTTTTGCCGGCTTTTCAGTTGTCTCCTACCAGATCCTTCATATCATACAGGCCTGAGCCTTTATTCATGAGAAACTGCGCCGCTGCCAACGCTCCTTCCGCAAAAAGCGCTCTGCTGTGAGCCTCATGCTTCAAAGTAATCGTCTGGTTCCGGGTGCCTATTATTACTTCGTGTTCACCGACAATATTTCCCATGCGTATCGCATGAATGCCGATATCGTCAGGGCTTCTTTTTCCGTAACCGGAACGCCCGGTTACGATGTTTGCATCCTTTCTGACGGTCTTCAGTTCATTTGCGAGCGTAAGCGCGGTCCCGCTCGGCGCATCAATCTTCCGGTTATGGTGTTTTTCAATTATTTCGATTTCCGCGTCAGGCATGGCGGCAGCGGTCTTTTTAGCCAGTTCGATAAGCAGGGCAATGCCAAGTGAATAATTTGACGCAAAGAAAAGCGGGATTTTTGAAGACGCTTCAATTATCATTGCTCTTTCCTCATCTGTCTGGCCCGTAGTTGCAAGAACCAGCGAAATATTGTTTCGGACCGTGAATTTAAGAAGCGCCTCGGTTCCCGAATGATGTGAAAAATCAATTACGCAATCAATATCTGTAACCGCATTTTCAAAGCTTTGCACGCACGGTACGCCGTTTAACTCCTCCGCGGTCTTTGCGGCTGAAATATCCACTCCGCAGGCCAATTGTGCCCCTCTGTAACCGGTTCTGCAGAGTGCTTCAACTTCTCTTCCCATATGTCCGAGTATTCCGCTGATAAGTATTCTCACTTTTTCTCCGTTCCCCGCTCAGCCGCGGTGTGCTATTGTTTCTTTGCGGCTCTTGCGGTTTTTGTGACCGTCTTCCGCTCAGCTGTGATGTGTTTATCTTGATTGTTGCAGATATTATTTCAGACGGGTAGCCCCTGTTTCCTCATCTCCGCAAACAACACTTCTCTGTGTGCAGGCTCCATTGGCGTAAGAGGAGAGCGAAGATAGTCATCTCCCCAGCCCATCGCCGCCATGGCCGCTTTTACGGGGATAGGGTTGACCTCGCAAAAGAGAGCTTTGATAAGCGGAGTAAGCTCGCATTGCAATGCCGCAGCCCCCGCTACATCGCCTTTAAGGAATCTGTTGCAGAGCTCAACCGTCTTTGCAGGCATGATATTTGAAAGAACGGAAATTACTCCAAGCCCTCCCATTGACATCAAAGGAACTATGTGATCATCATTTCCGGAATAAAGATCGAGCCGGTCTCCTACGAGAGATACGGTCTCTACTATCCTGGAAATATCCCCGTTTGCCTCCTTGATAGCGCGAATATTAGGGTGTTTGGCAAGAGCTGCGTATGTCGCGGGCTCAATGCTGACCCCTGTCCTCGAGGGAACATTATATACAACGATCGGTTTTGTTGAGGCATCCGCTATGGTATTATACATCTTTATAAGACCGTTCTGAGTAGCCTTATTATAATACGGTGTAACAACGAGCATTGCATCCGCTCCGATGTCACATGCGAATTTGGTCAGCTCAATGGCATATGCTGTTTCGTTAGAACCGGTGCCGGCGATAACAGGAACCCTTCCCGCTGTGCGTTCGACTGAAAATCTCAATACCTCCTTGTGTTCAGCATCCGGAAGTGTCGAGCACTCTCCTGTAGTTCCCGCGATGACCAGAGCGTTGATACCTTCCGCAATCTGCCAGTCGATAAGACGGCCGAATGTGTCATAATCTACGCCTTTTTCGTTCATGGGGGTTATAAGTGCTGTGGCTGCTCCGCGAAAAATAGGATTGTTTGTCATAGTGTTTCTCCTTTATTAAATATTTTTCATCTACTGCAACCACAGGAAAATCTGTATTATGAGCATCTTTCAAAAGTACACAAGAAGCTCTGCTTAATTAAAAACAGCGGATGCATCTGCATTCGCTGTGTTCAATCGGTACTATTCATCTTGGCAATTACGCCTTCGGCAATTATGCCCTCGGCAACCATGTCTTAGGCAATTACGCCCTCGGCGATCACGCCTTGACGAAAGTTCTCAATTAATACATAGCTCTCCGCAAAATGCGACAGTCGGGCGGATATTGTCCGCTCGCCCAGAATGGTATGGCAAATTCCATTCTTCGGCAGCGCTCCCTTTCATATCAGCATCGGCTTTGCCAAGCCTGCGGCACTGACATTACTTATGATAACTGCGCCTCTATCCTTTAATTGCAATATTTGATTGCCAATACTTATACACTACATTCTTACAAAAAGCAAGCACTTTTAAAAAAATCAGTCGATTCTTTACAAATATTCTTCAAATTCTATGCATTTTGAGGTTTCTTGTGCTTTGTTTCGTTGGAAAAAATATGCCTTCTGTGATATACTGTTCCGGAAATATGCGGGCAGGAATTTTTCGCAATGCCTGCATAAGGAGGAAATAATTTTGGGTAAAAGCCTTTTATATACAGATGTCTCAAAGCGGGCTGAGGTCAATGGGCGCAATCCTTTTGAATCCGCCCGCACATCCGATATTATCAGCGAGGAATCTTTTGAAGCAACGTACGGACCGGGCAGCGAGGAAGACAGGAAAAGAAAACGCCGTTCAAGAATAATCTGGACTGTCATTTTTTTTATTGTAAACGGCGGAGTTATAGCTTATATCGCCATAAACGAATTTTCCAGGGAACATCCCGATCCCTTAGGATATAAATTCCATTTTTCAAATGTAATGTTTATTGTTGCAGGGTTTTTGTGTATTTTTCTGGCGCTTGCTTTTGAAACTGTAAAGTATGTCGTCATGATGGACGGTCTCGGGGAGAAAATATCGATAAGGACAGCATTTGAAACAGCCGCTCTTGGGAAATATTATGATTCCATTACCCCGACCGGCGCGGGCGGACAGCCGTTTCAGATCTATTACATGCATAAGCAAGGTTATGATGTCGGGGTCAGCGCAGCCATGCCTCTTGCGGCGTTCCTTTTCATGCAACTCGCATTTGTCCTGCTTGCCATACTGACATTTATTTTTAAGGGAGATGCAGTCGAAACAATCGCGATAAGGATACCGGCATTTGTCGGAATAATTTTTTATTCCGCAGTTCCTTTTTTCATAATATTATTTGCGATATCGGATAAGATTGCAAAAAAGCCGGTTCTGTTTTTTATCAAAACGGGCGCAAAGCTTCGCCTGATAAAAAATGCCGAGAAAAAGACCGCATCCGTTTTGAATACTTTCGAAAAGTATCAGGAAAGCATAAAATTGATTGCTCGTAAAAAAAATCTTATTGTTAAACTGTTTATTCTGTCTTTTTTATACCAGCTTGCTATATGCAGTATTCCTTTTTTTGTCTTGCACGCGTACAGGGGAACGGGGTCATATATTGATATACTTGCTATGACGGTATTTATTTACTGCGCAATAACCATAATTCCTACCCCGGGCAATTCGGGTGCTGCCGAAGGATCGTTTTATCTGATATTCTCCCAACTCGATTACAGCGGTTTATTTTGGGGTATGTTGATATGGCGTTTTATATGTTATTATACATTTATCATAATAGGAGCATTGATATACGGTTTTAATGCGCTTGAAAGACAGCTTGGCAAAAGGAAAGCAAAAACATGATAAACCCTGAATCAATAAGATCCGCACAATTTGTGGATTCATTTTATCCGGTAATCGACGGAGTGATTCAGGTCGTTCACAATTACGCTTTATTGATGAATCAGGTGTCATATTCCTGCGTTGTTTGCCCGAAGTCGGCAGCGGCGTTTGATGACAGTACCCTGCCGTACGATGTTTTTCGCACTTCCGCTTTCTGTTCACATTTATGGCAATATTCTGTTGCTTTGCCTAAAAATCCGCACAGAGCAAAGCAGCTTGCACAGATTGAGCAGATAGCCGGGCCGGATATTCTTCATGTTCACAGTCCTTTTACTCAAAGAGAATACGCCTCTTATTTGGCGGGAAAGCTGCACATACCGCTTGTTGCTACTTTTCATACAAAATATTATGACGATGCGCTGCGTATCACGCGCAGTAAATTATTTGCCCGTGAACTTACCGCCTATATCATCCGTTTTTATGAAAGCTGCGACAACGTTTGGGCATGTTCAGAAGGGGCGGCGGAAACTCTCCGCTCATACGGATACCGCGGCGATATAACGGTTATGGTCAACGGAACCAATTTCACCAAGCCTTCCGATATAGACGGCTGGACCCGGGCGGCTGCTGAAAGGTTTAATATTAGCAAGGATCGGCACAATTTGCTGTTTGTAGGCAGCCAGGTATGGCAAAAAAATATAAAGCTTGTGCTGGATACCATGAAAATATTATGTCGCTCGGATAAAAATTACCGGCTGATTATCGCCGGTTGCGGTTATGATGAACAGGCCATAAAAAATTACGCAAAAAAACTCGGCCTCACGAAAGGAGAGGTGGATTTTGTCGGGAAAATAAGCGACCGCAAGCTTTTATCGGGGCTGTTTACGAATGCGGACCTTTTCTTCTTCCCCTCGGTTTATGACAATTCCCCTTTGGTGCTTCGCGAAGCATCGGTTCTGGAGGTCCCTTCCCTTCTTACAAAGGGTTCAAATGCAGCGGATGTTATAGAGCCTGACGTAAACGGTTTCGTTGCCGAGGAAACTCCCGAAGCCATGGCATGTAAAATACGTTCAGTTATAACCGACAAAGAGCTTCTTAAGCAGGTCGGAAAAAACGCCTGCGCCACCATACCGGTTCCCTGGACAGAATTAATTCCAAGAGTTTACGAAGAATACGCCTTGATTATTGACCGGCATCGTATGATGGCGGGCGCAGCCGGAGTGGATTTTAACCGGCAAGCGAGAACCGGCAAGTGCAGCCGGGACACGATTATAACTTAACGGGCGCTGTTTGATGTATGAATATTTTTTGTTCAAGGTGCCGTTTTTTCTACTCTTAATTCAAAAATATTGACATTATTGCACAAATTTCATATGATTTTCATAGACCGGTTGCATAAAATGAGCCCGCTGTGCCGATTTAAAACAAAAAAACAGCATGGCGCACATGTGCAACTGTCTGCTTGCACTAAATGCCGGTGTTTTGATGATATTGTGTTTAGCAAATACGCCGGCACAGTATATAAAATATTTCAGAACAGGAGAAGAATGAAAATGAAGAAAAGTAACCTTAAAAAAATCCTTGCGTTATTTGTGTCATTGGCCATTATGCTCCCGTTGGTTGCCTGCGGAAACGGAGGCCCTAAAGACGGAGACGATGCAGAAATGAAGTCTTATCACATAGGCTACAACACATGGGGCGCAGGAAATGCAACATTTGACTTTATGGCAACTGTTATCGAGCAGGCTCTGACTGCGGCAGGAGCAACGTATACACGTTCAAGCGACGATCACATGGCCGACAAAGAGCTGCAGAACATCCAGAATTTTATTGCCGCAGGAGTTGACGGCATAATTATGCAGACTGCAGCCGATCCTATATTCCCTCAGGCGGCCCAAGAATGTGCTGACGCTAAGATACCTTTTGTTATGTCGACATTTACGGGCACCGATGAAGACAGAGCAAAAGTAAGTGCTGAAAACGAATATTATCTTGGCACGGTTACATCTGACATGTATGCCGAGGGTTACCTTATGGGTCAGGAAGCTGCCAAGGCGGGACATAAGACTGCCCTTCTTCTCGGCGGAAATGTAGGGGATGCGCACTTCGAAATGCGTATTGACGGATTTACAAAAGCTTTCGTTGAAGAGGGCGGTGGTAAAATATTGGATTCAGCTCGCTGCGCAAACCCCGGTGAGGGTCAGGAAAAAGCAAATGCAATGCTTTCCGCTATTCCCGATGCAGACTGTCTATTCGCTATGGTAGGCGACTATGTTCCAGGAGCTGTTAATGCTATGGAAGCTCTCGGCATTGATGATATGCCGATATATTGTTCAAATGCAAACACCGATACGATAGAATATCTGCGTAACGGCAAAGTTGTTGCCGCAACGGCGGGCAATGACCTGGTAGGCATGGTTTCAACATGTCTTCTTATCAACTACCTTGACGGACACCAGATTGTTGATGCTGACGGCAAAGCTCCCGAGTTGACAAATAAAGGTTTCGTTGTAAATGCTGATAACATTGACGATTATGAGGAAATTTTCAAAATTAAGGAAGAACCTTTCAAACCTGAGACTATCCGCCAACTGTTATGGCGTTACAACAAAGATGTAACATATGAAGATTTTGAGAACTTTGTTCCCGACCAGCTGCAGATTGACAATATTGTGGCCACATTGAACAAATAAAAATGCACATTACAAGGGAACCGCTCATTTTAAGGGCGGTTCCCTGACCCGGCATTGCATTATCCCGGTCTTATGTGAAACGCTAAGGAAATGCATATGCCATTTTTTTGTTCGGGAAAACATGTTTAACATAAGGAGCGTGAGTCATATTGCGTAAAAAAGACCCTTCGGGAAACAGAAATGCAAGATCTCTGATAGCCTTTCTTATACTGATAGCTGCTATGGTGGCTGCAGGATTAATTGTCAACATTTTTACAGACCAGCGTTTTTTAACGCCGAAAAATATTGAAATAATAATTTCCAATTCGGTATATCCGACTTTTCTGGCATGGAGTCTTTGTTTTCTTTTTGCCTGCGGTTATACGGATATGTCAATGGGCGGTGTTCTGGTGCTCGGCTCTTTTGCAGTCTGTGCATTCGGAAACGCATTCGGGTATGTCGGAGTTGTACTTGGCGGTCTGGTTATCGGGACGTTGCTTATATTTATTAACTTCGGCATTTTTGTAACTACAAAAATACCCTCATGGATAGCGAGCATAAGCCTCGCTCTCATTTATGAAGCGATATCCGTGTTCACCAGAAACTGGAAAGTAACGAAGCCTTACGTGAATACCGAGCTTTCAAGGAGCTTCAGGGCTCTGGGGAAATGGCCTGTGAATCTTGTGATTCTGGTGGTCGGGCTACTGGTTGTTTATATGATTTATAACAGGACAACCATCGGCTTAAACATCCGTGCGGTCGGAGGCAATGCCTCTGTAGCCCGTGCTATGGGTATTAACTTCACAAAGACGATACTGGCCGTCGGGTTTATATGCGGCGTCATTACCGGGATTGCGTGCATAATACAGCAAAGTTATAACGGAAAGACATTTGCCGCATCCGGGCTTACCAGCATACAGATGATTTTCAAGCCTTTGGCGATTGCGCTTTTGGCGCAGATACTTCAGAAATGGATTAATATAGTGATTGCGGTTCCGTTCTGTTCGATTATTATCTATGCCGTATTTAATATTATGACATTCTTCGGCGTGCCTTCCGGAACGCTTCAGGATGTTTTCCTTTGCGTATTTGTTATAGGCTTCGGCATAGTCGGTCAACGCGGCACAAAGGAGGTTGTAAAATGAGTGAAATTGTTTTTACAATCAGAGGGCTTAATAAACATTTCGGTCCCACCCATGCCAATAAAAATGTTGATCTTGACCTTAAAAAAGGTGAAATACGGGGGCTTATCGGAGAAAACGGTTCAGGGAAATCAACGCTTATTTCTCAAATTGCGGGCATTTATCCTTCAGATTCCGGAGAAATGACGATAAACGGCGAACCTTATGTTCCTACTGACCCTCTTTATGCATATAAGCACAAAATTTCCATGGTTCTTCAGGAACTTGGCGTAGTGGGCAATCTGTCAGTTGCAGCAAATGTGTTTCTGGGACGAACAAAGCAGTTTGCAAAGGCAGGTTTTGTAAATTTGAAAAAAATGAATCGCGCGGCTGCAGAAGTGTTTAAAAAATGGGATATACCCATGCCTCCGCTTGGAGGTAACGTGGGAAAGATGCTCATTGAGGAGAGAAAAATGGTAGAGCTTGCCAGAGCGCTTTCCATTGAGCCCAATATACTGCTTCTTGATGAGATTACTCAATCGTTGTCCATGAACAACAGGGAAAAGCTCTACGATATATTGAAAAAAATAAAGGAACTGGGCAGGTCCGTTATTCTTATAACCCATGATGTTGAGGAAATGCTGAGAATAACCGATAATATCACTGTGCTTCGTGACGGGGAAGTTGTGGGAACGGTAGTGTCGTCCGAAACGGATCCCGACACTGTTAAACACATGATGGTCGGTCGCGAGATGGAGGGAGACTATTACCGTTCGGATCGCAGTGCCGAATACGATGACACTGTAGTTCTAAAGGTAGATAATATATCGGTTCCGGGAGAAATTGAAGACATAACATTTGATGTGCACGCAGGCGAGATTATCGGATTATGCGGGTTGAGCGACTCAGGCATACACTCCGTGGGCAAAGCGCTGTATGGCCTCAGCAAAATCAGCAAAGGCAGCATAACTCTTTGTGAAAGCGGCAAAACCATCAGAACACCCATGCAGGCTTTAGGCAGCAGGATGGGATATGTTCCCAAGGATCGTGACTCTGAAGCCATGATGATAAATGATTCGGTACGTGAAAATTTTTCGCTTCCGTCAATGACCGAGTTGAGTGGTCCGGTGGGTTATATTTCGCCAAAAAAAATGAATGAACTGGCTTCAAGGATGGTGGATCAGCTTTCCGTAAAATGCACAGGCATATTACAGCCGGTAAATGCGCTTTCGGGAGGCAATAAGCAAAAAATTAATCTCGGACGCTGGCTTGCCAAAGATCTGAAGGTTTTAATACTGGACTGCCCTACACGGGGAGTTGATGTAGGCGTTAAGGCTTACATATATTCCCTTATGAAGGAAGCAAAAAAGGAAAAAATAGCGATAGTTCTTATTTCAGACGAACTTACAGAGGTAATAGGAATGGCAGACAGGCTGATTGTCATGAAAGACGGTAAAATGACACGTGTTATTTCCAGAGACGGAGACTTTACCGAACAGGCTATAATCGAGGTGATGATATAATGAAAAAAAGAATTAACATACATAATCTTGTTCCGTTCATTGCCTTTGCAGTGATATTTTTGTTTTTTACATTTGCCAGTTACAACCCCAAGACCGGAGTTTTTATGATGCTGACGGCTCGCAATCTTACCACGATACTGGAACAGTCCATGATGACTATCCTTGTTGCGAGCGGCACTCTTTTTGTAGTCGCTCAAGGAAGCACGGATTTGTCTGTGGGCGTCAATCTTGCGCTGTCAGGTGTTTTGAGCGCTTATATCGCATTCGTAACAGGAATCGATTTTCTCCTTATACCTATCGCGCTTGTTGTCGGACTTATCGTCGGGCTGATAAACGGGATAATTGTAAGCAGATTCAAAGTTTCCTCGTTTATGGTAACTTTGGCGATGCTTATCGGTATTCGCGGACTGGTCAATTATCTTCAGGTCTATACAGACATACAGAAGCGCCCCGAGGGACTGGATTTTATGAACAAGGCTGTATTCAAAATACCCTGCTTTATTATAATAATGGCTATAATGCTGTATTTATTCGAGTTTACAAAGGCCGGAAGGTACAGCCGAGCAATCGGCGAAAATGAGACGACTGCAAAATCTGTCGGCGTTCCTGTAAGGAAGTTTAAGATTATAGCTTTTGCGCTTTCCGGGATTATGGCGGGAGTCGGCGCTATACTCTATATAGTCACTATTGCCTCGACCAGCAACCAAATGGGTACTTTTCTTGAAATCAGGGTAATTATGGCAATATATCTCGGAGGTGTGCTTGTAACAGGTGGTTCATCCGCAAAATTTTATAAGATTTTGCTTGGCTCGTTTTCCATTCAGATTATTGTAACCGGGCTTGCTCTCATGGGCAAATCGGATGTTCATATTTCCCAAAGCGTACAGGGAATATTGTTGATTCTGATACTTGTTATGTCATCTCTCGGCCGGAATATAAAATCACTAAAAGAGAGACAAATAAGGAAAGAAATTTACAAATAAACATAACAATCAGTCAACCCGCTGCATAGTGCAGCGGGTGTTTTTGTTTGCACATTCCACAGGAATCTTTATTTTGTCCGGCTCAAAGATCGGACAGCTGCATTACTTGTGTACAGAATTTTTATTTTTCTACATGAAGAAACAAAATTGTTTGCAAGCGGATTGTACTTTTATGATATATTACTACTGTAAGTGCCGTAATTAAACGGACCCGGAATAAGCATGCAATACAATCCGGTAAGAAACGAGGTAAAAACAATGGATTTGCAAAAGCTCAAAACATATTTTAACTCATTGGACCGTTCGTTTTTTATTGAAGATGACATGAAAGAATGTGCAAGTATAGACGGGCCTTTACCCATAGGCTTCGGGCAAACGATTTCGCAACCCAGCCTTGTGCTGGAAATGACACGGCTTTTGGAGCCGGAAAGTGACAGCAAGGTGTTGGAAATCGGAACCGGTTCAGGTTTTCAGACGGCTATACTTGCAAAAATGTCAGCGGAAGTTTATACGGTGGAAAGAATTGACGAATTGGCGGAAAAAGCCGAGGAAAGGCTGAAAGCGTTAAAATTTTCGAACATTTATTATAAAATCGGAGACGGCAGCAGCGGATGGCAGGAACATGCTCCCTATGACAGGATTATGGTAACTGCGGCAGCGGGCATTTTGCCGGATGAACTGGTCAATCAGTTAGCAACCGGCGGCAGGATGGTTATCCCGATCGGTCCGCCGAATTTGCAGGAACTTAAACTTATTACGAAGACAGATAAAGGCGAAATAAACACCAAAACGGTCGGAATGGTCAGATTCGTAGAATTTATAGGAAGGTACGGTTGGTAAGAATGGCAAGATTAAAAGTCGGCGCAGGAAGGGCGCAGATTAAATTTATTCAGGAGATGCTTCCTACAGAGGGGTTTGACGGGATTCATGATTTGCCCTATGTCGGAATAGTGGTGATGGAATGCGGCGAAAGGGCAGCCATTGCTTCGATTGACCTTGTCATGTTGCCCGACGACATTATAAATGAGTACAGAAAAACTATAGGAAGGATTGCGAACGTGGATCCCGCAAATGTCTGGGTGCATGTAACCCATGCCATTTCTACGCCTCATGAGCCCGGTCCGTCGGGCCCTCCGGATAAGAGGCCCCCTTTGACGGAGAGGCACAAGGAGCAGATTGCCATGTTCAGAAGCGCAATATCCGCAGCGGTGGAGGAGGCGGCAAACCGGGCGGCAACGTCCATAGTACCCGCAAGGATGGGCGCAGGCAGCACGCAGTGCATGCTCAACAGAAACAGAGATGTCGAATTTGAAGCCGGCTGGTGGATTAATATAGGTGATGGTCCGTCAGACCATAGTCTGAGATGCATACGGTTTGATGACATGGAAGGGAATCCCGTGGCAATTATCCTGAACTACGATATGAAGCCGTGTACCATTGACAATTCCGAGATGCAGGCCGGAACAAGAAAGATTTGTGCGGATGTTCCGGGAATTGCCTGCGCTAACCTTACAGACAAGTTCGGGGGGCCGGTTATTTATATTATGGGAGCTGCAGGCGATCAGGTTCCCCGCGATATGGCCATGCTTGAGGAAGCAGGCAGCGAAGGAAATGCAGTAATAATTGACAAGGGCGTAGCCTATGGGCTGGAACTGGTGAGAAAATTTGCCGCCGAGTTCGAGGCCGATGCCGAAAGGGTAATTAGTGAAACTGTTTGTGATAAGGATGAGGTTCCGATACAGTTTGCATCGGGTAATTTTACCTGGCCGGGAAAAAACAGCGGGAAAACGGTTCCGCAAAGGAGCCTTGTGATGGAGCCGGGCAAGGAGGTAAAGCTGGACGTTTTTGTCCTTGCCATAGGAGATGTTGCGCTGGTGGGATTCAAGCCGGAGATAAATTATGCAACATCCATGCAGCTTAAAGAAGCTTCTCCGTTTGAGACAACCCTTCTTTGCAGCATGATAAACGGCGGATTCAAATATATGCCGGACCAAAGCTCGTACGACAGGGCCACATGGGAGGCACAAAGAGCAGGCTTAATGCCGGGAGCGGCAGAGAAGTTTGTGGAGGTTGCCGCCGGGATTTTGAAAAATATCTGAAGCTGTATTAAATTCCGCCGGGATTTTTTCGTGTTGTCTTGGACGGAGAGCATATATTAACGTGAGTAATACTTCAATCATAAAAAAAACGAAGACCGTTAACATGACAGAGGGAGCCACGTTCCCTCTGCTTATTAGATTCGCCTCTTCCCTGATGCTGGGAAGCATTTTTCAGCATCTATATAATCTGGCGGACATGAGCATTGCGGGATATACTCTGGGCGATCATGCTCTGGCGGCAATCTCGGCTTCTTCCGCACTGATAACGCTGATAAATGCTACGGCAATGGGCTTTAATTCGGGAAACTCCATTCTCGTTTCCCAGAATTTCGGCGCCGGAAATTGGGAAGGCGCCAGAAAGGCATTTGCCGGAGTACTGAAGCTGTGTATCGGACTGATTATCATTTTTACGGCGGTGTTGTATTTGACGATAGGACCGCTTCTCAAACTGGTACAGACGCCCGAAGAGATTTTCACAGATGCAAAAGCGTATATAATGACCCTTATCTTAGGGCTTTTCTGCACCATGATGTACAATATGTATGCCGGAGTATACAGGGCTCTCGGGAACTCCGTTGTTCCTCTGGTTTTCCTTATCATTTGCGCTTGCCTGAATATCGGCCTTGACATTTTGTTTATAGTGCCTTTGAGGATGGGGGTAGTCGGAGCGGGCCTTGCAACAGTGGTTTCGCAGGGACTCTCGGTCCTGATGTCGGCAATACATTTCCATAAGAACTATCCGGAAATGCGGCTGAAAAAAGAGGATCTCCGAGCTAATCCGGCAATGATGAGAAAAATGCTTCCTATGGGAATATCGGTTGCATTTTCCAATTCGCTTTTTGCCATCGGCGACATCGCCATACAGGGCGCGGTAAATTCGCTTGGGCAGGAGGCAATCATTGCCAAGGCCGCCTCTCAAAAGATAAGAAGCTTTGCAATCGTGCCCTCCATAAACATGGCGCATGCGAGCGCCACATTCACCGCCCAGAATTACGGTGCAAAAAAGTATGAGAGAATTCCTAAGGGAGTATATCTGTCGGTATTATTTAATATTGCAGTTAATATGATTACAACGGCCATTGCCTTTGCGTTCGGAGGCAGTCTGATAAGACTTGTTACCAATACAGACAGTGCTTTGGTAATTGCAAACGGGCAGCTGATGCTCAGGGTTGTTGTGCCGTTTATTTTTACGCAAACGATTGTGACCGCATACAGGATGGCGCTGCAAAGCATGGAACACAAGCTGGCGCCGATAATAGGAACCGGTATAGAGTTGTGCACCAGGTTTTTCTGCGCCTTTGTTCTTGCTCCCATATGGGGGTTTGCAGGCATATGCTGGGCCGAGCCTCTCTCGTGGGTGGTCAGCGGAGCAGTTATGTTTATCTGGTTTAACATAGCAATTAAAAAGCTTTTGAAATATAATACAAACACAACATGTTAAAAAAACATATTGACTGTTTGGAGGGAAAATGTAGACATTGACCGGCCAGATAATCAGGATATAAAATAATCGCGGTATTTTTTTACACGTTCATCATAAATGATTCCTGAGTAATTCATGCCGTAGGCAAAGTCCCAGGCATTTCCCGCAGAATCAATGTACGGAGCGATATCTCTCGGGGTGTCTTCGAAGTGCCGCTCCACAGCCTCCATGTCTGCAGGCATCTGGAAGGGAAGCAGGCCGCCGGGTTCAAAGCACCCTGCCAAGGCCTCCATTATAATCTTTTCGGGAGTGTTGCCCCAGGATATTAAAACTGCGGAAGAGACGGGTTCGAATTCCGAGGGCACGACAGGATTGGTGCAGCGCAGCACCACAACTATCGGCTTATCTTTCATGAGCCGGCAGGTTTCTCTTAGCACATCCAGGTCGTATTTGTTGTAGGTTTTAACGGTTTTGCCGCGGTAGCTTAAGTTTTCCTTTACACCGTCAATAATGTCTCCGCCGATGCTGTTTTCCCGGGCAGCGGTTGCGGTATAATCCTCATATTGCAGGGAGATGGGGATTACTTCTCCTGTTTCTTTTAAGGTGCCGTTGCCGCTTTGCGGAGAATCCATCAGGACTAACGCAAAATCCGCTTCATCCGGCAAATCAACAACGGTAAAGAACTCACCGGCTGCCTGCCTTGAAAATGCCGGTGCACTCGTAATCGGATCCACGTTGCCGCCGCGATCGGGGATTCCTCCGGAGAACTTGTTCGCAATATAAACCTTTTTGCCGGAGGCGGGCAGCACGTCGTCGTTCTTGAGCAGCACCAGTGACTTGCGATGAGCAGAAAGGCCTCGTTCTTTGCACTTTTCGCTTCCTACGATTTTATCCGCTTCTTCGGGACAACGGTAAGGATTTTCAAAATAGCCAATACCGAAACAGAAGGGCAGAATGCGGCCGGCAGCCTCGCGAATGCGTTTTTCCGCCCAATCTTTTCCGTGCTTTTCGCAGGCCATTATGTAGGCTTTTTTGATAATTTCAAACTCTCCGAGGCCTCCAAGCTGGTCAATGCCCGCCTCCATCTGGGCAAGGGCACGCTCTTCAGGGGTATTGTCCAGCATGCCCCAGGCGCTGAGAAGACGCGGTCCGAGTCTTTGTCCTCCCGTAATCCAGAAATCCGTGCATGCATAGCCGGAGAAATCATTTTCTTCCCGCAGCAGGTCGTGGATTGCATAACGCGAGAAATTTACTCCGACATTTTTACTGTCACCGCCATTTATATCACCGTCATTTATTCCGTAAAGAATGTCATAGCAGCCCATGACAGCCGCACATTGCTTTGTGGGGCCGTCAAGCTTGAATGCCCCGTCCACCCACGGAGCAACACGTTTGGAAAAATTATTTCCTGGATAGACAGCAAACCGGCCGTTGTAGCTGTGGCTTTCGCGACCACCCTCTCCGGTGCTGCCCGGCCAGTGCTTTGTCATTGTCATGATACTCTCAGACCCCCATCCGTCTTCGATTTCGGCATCGCCGGTGCTGGTCTGGTAAGCATCAATTATTGCTTTTGCCATATCACGGGTAAGGAACGAGTCGGAGCCGTACGTCGCGTTAAAACGGTTCCAGCGGGGGTCGGTAGCCACGTCAATCTGCGGCCCCAGTTCCATGACAATTCCCATGGAACGGTATTCCTTTTTAACCGTATTGGCCATTTCGGCCCCTACGGAGGGGTCAAAGGAGGCTCCGAGTCCGAGGTTCGTAGGCCATGAAGACACATCCTTCTCGCCGATGTCGCTGTGCGCGTCGGTAAACGCCCTCGGATTTGTCGAGAAAAAGCCGGGAATGCCCAGACGGGATTTCTCAAGCAGACGCTGCACATTGTTAATAAATTTTGCGGCGCTTCCCGCATCCTCGATGGCGGAAATCAGCCAGAAGCGCAGGCCGTCATCTATATATAAAAGCTGGTCGGGACTCAGCTGTGTAAAGTCGTCCTTCATGAACTCTTCTATGGACTTGCCGTTGACGGCGAGCCTTGCCCGGAGCGAAGGATTTTTCTCCAGGGCTTCGGGGGTGATTTTCTGCACAATAAACATCCCCGCGTGGAGCATCATGCTCAAGCAGTCATCAGTATCCATTTGCGACAGCAGATCAGCGACGCGCTGCTTAATCGGAAGTCTCCAGTCCTCATAGGGGTCAAGGATTCCGTTGCCGTTTAAATCTTTAAATGCAAATCCGTCCACAATAAGGAGCTGTTTTCCGGAATTCGGGTCGTACGAGAGAACAGCGCCTCCTTTGTTGATTACAAGATTGTAACCGTCTTTTTCTTCAATATGCCATTTATTCATAAAAGGTTCTCCTTTCATTCAACCTGTGCAAAATCTTCGGAGCACATAATTCTTGCCTTGAATTTTTATTGACAGGCTCATGTTTTCTTTTAATTATTATATATAAATTGAGGAATTTCTTCCACAACAGAAAAAGAAAATCAGAAGTGCAGGAGATATTCCGGCTGCAATTGCAGAATAATACCTTGACTGATTGCCGTCTTTCGGGTTTTAATTATAAGAGAGACATGGAGTTTGGCAAGAAAGCAAAAGCTGCTGACTGCAATAATCGGAGATGAAATGAAACATTCAAAAAAAGCCGTAATATTTGACCTTGACGGGGTAATCTGCTTTACCGACAAGTTTCACTATAAGGCCTGGAAGGCGTTGGCGGACAGACTGGGGATTTATTTTGACCCCGTGATTAACAACCGCCTTCGGGGTGTGAGCAGGATGGCAAGTCTGGAGATTATCCTTGAGCGGAGTGACAGGGAATATTCCGAGGCGCAAAAACAGGCATTTACCGAGGAGAAGAATAACACTTACCGCGAGCTGCTGAAAGAACTGAGCGCAGAAGATTTGTCCGAGGAGGTGTCAGCCACCCTTAACGAGCTTCGCGAAAGGGGCTATAAGCTTGCAATCGGCTCATCGAGCAAAAATGCAAAATTCATTCTGGACAGAATCGGACTCGGAGATTTCTTCGATGCAGTTGTGGACGGGACCGACATTACCCACTCAAAGCCGGATCCCGAAGTATTCCTCAAAGCCGCCGCAAAACTGGGAGTCCCGCCGGAGAACTGCGTAGTGGTTGAGGATGCAAAGGCCGGAATAATGGCCGCCGTGGCGGGAAATATGACGGCATTCGCATTGCACGGGGATGCGGAAAACTGCGGACTTGAAAGCTATAACCTTAAGTCCTTCAAAGACTTGTTGAATGTATTGAAGTAGCCGGCAAAGAATGCGCCATGCGGTGACAGTCACGGGAGACGAAAAAGTAGGCAAAGCCCTGCAAGTCGAAATATACGGCTTGTAAAATCTGTGATATAATGAAAAAAATAAAGAAAAGACAAGACGCCGGCATCATTTGACCTGCAGGCCGTTCGGCTCGGATACAAATTGTTTCGGATACAAAATATTGATGAATTCAAGGAAGCTATAAAGCAGTATCGGAGGTTTGTATTATGGAAAAAAACATTTTTGATGAGAAGAAAACGGGCTACGAGATGTTATTTTCTCCGATGAACATCGGAACAATGAGGGTGAAAAATCGTATTGTTATGGCAGCAGCCGAGTTCAGCCTTGGTCAACCAAGCGGCTGCCCTACGCAAAAGCAGACCGACTACTATGTTGAAAGGGCCAAGGGCGGAGTCGGACTTATAATTCCCGGCATTTGCCGCGTAAATGACATGGGCGGCGCAGCCTCCTATACCCAGCTGGCAATGAGCCGCGATTATCATATTGAACCCATGAGGGAGTTTGCCGGCAAAATTCATGAGGCGGGGGCAAAGCTTGCAATTCAGCTTCATCATGCGGGGAGACAAGGCGTTGCAAGCGCGACGAATTCTTTGCCGTTTGTCATTCCGATCATAAAAGTCTTTCCGAAAGTTATGAATCTTTTTTTCAAACTCACACCGGTTCTTTTAAAGCTTGAGGAAAAGGGTATATGTTTTTCTATGCAGGCCCCTTCAAAATGCGAGCTTTCAAAGCACGGCGCAACGCGTATCCGCGCCATGAGAAGACGGGAAATCAAAAAGTTGATATCCGACTTCATCAATGCGGCGCACAGATGCAAAATGGCGGGAGTTGATGCCGTGGAGCTGCATGCCGGACACGGCTATTTGCTGCAGCAGTTTTTATCCCCGAACACAAATTTAAGAACAGATGAATATGGCGGTAACTTTGAGAACAGACTCCGGTTTATTTCTGAAATAATCAAGGGTATAAAGGAAAAATGCGGAACCGATTATCCCCTGATTGTCAGGCTGACGGTGGACGAGTTTTATTCAAAGGTGGGAGAACCGGGCAAGGGCTACGACCTTGAAACCGGAAAGAGAATTGCAAAGGAACTTGAAAAAACAGGCGTTGATGCGATAAACGTAACCTGTGCTTGTTATGACACGTTTAATTATTGGCTTGAGCCTACAACATTTGAGCCGGGTTGGCGAAAATATCTTGCCCGGGCAATAAAGGAAACGGTTTCCATTCCCGTAATCGCGGCAAATGTCATAAGGACGCCCGCTCAGGCAGAGGCACAGCTGCGGGAGGGCTGTCAGGATTTTGTGGCTTCAGGCAGAGTTTTCATTTGTGATCCACATTGGGCTGTCAAGGCCATGGAAGGCCGGGAAGACGAAATACGTCGATGCATAGGCTGCCTGCATTGCATTCATTCCTTCATGGAAAATGCAAAAGTGGGCAAGCCGGGTGAGTGCGCGCTCAATATGAGCATCGCAAGGGAAAAAGAATATTTTAATATGCCCGAAGACGGCGCGGGCAAGAGGGCTGTGGTGATTGGAGCCGGCCCTGCGGGGCTTACCGCGGCGGAGACCTTGCTGCGAAGGGGATTTGAAGTTATCGTTTTTGAAAAAGAAAAGATGCCGGGCGGGCAGATAATACAGGCATCAAAATGCAAAGACAGGGAAAGGCTTTACTGGTGTATTGAGAATTTAACGTCCATTATTAAAGCCATGGGCGGTAAGATTGTATTTTTGAAAGAGATAACCGCAAGGGAAATCCTTGACCCGGCACCGGATGCGGTCGTGGTTGCCACGGGTGGAAAAGCCCTTCGTCCTTCAAAAATACCGGGAATTGATAAGAGAAATGTTGTTATGGCTTCCGAAATTATTGATAAGGAGAAGGTAATTTCCGGCAGCAGTGTTGCGGTTGTCGGTTCGGGACTTACAGGTCTTGAAACCTGCGAGCTGCTTTTGGATCGGGGAAACAGTGTTAAACTCATTGAAATGGCCCCGGAGATCGCACCCGGCTCATGGTTCCAGCTTGTTGATGATTTGATGCAAAGAATGTCCGCAAATCCTCCGGAAATCCACTTGAACACCAAATTGGCTGCAATTGAAGATGACGGCGTGATATGTGAGGATATCAAGACAAAAACCGAAATGAAAATCATGGCGGAATACACGGTATTGGCACTTGGCGTAGGACCGGAAAACGCTTTATACGAAGAACTGAAGGGCAATTTCAAGGGAAAACTGCTTCTTGCGGGTGACGCGGTAAAAAGCGGGACCGTCGCTTCGGCGACAAAGAGTGCTTATGAAGCGGTAATGGAAGTTTAATGCTTCACAGGAAAGAAGCACATGCATTTAGCGAGGAGGGAAATATGATTACTAACAAGAAAATAGTATTGACAGGCGCATCCTCGGGCATAGGAAAAGAAGTGCTTGGTTTGATTTGCGCGCCCGAGCTTGGAAATCAGATTATTGCTGCAAGCAGGAGCATAGGAAAAATGTCCGGATATGGAGAGAATGTCATTTGTCACCCTTGCGACTTAAGCACAAAGGAAGGAATAGACGGGCTTTTTGAAAAGCTTGAATCTGTGTTTGACAAGGCGGATATTTTTATTGCGAATGCGGGTATGCCGTATTACGAGGTTTACAACTATGTAGACTGGGAGAGAATTCAGAACATTTTTAATGTGAATTCAATAGGCCCGGCATATACATATGCCAAATACTTAGAGCATTTGAACGGCCGGGAAGGACACTTGGTCATGACCGTTTCCGCCATGGGAGAAATGGCGATTCCGGGATATGCGCTTTATGCGGCGACGAAATTTGCGATGAAGGGCTTTCAGGAGGCAATACGGTTTGAGAAGCCTGAAAATCTGACCTTCACCTGCATATACCCTGTGGCTACGGAGACGAACTTCTTCAAGGTCGGCGGCGGCGAAATTGAAGCGGAGAAGGCTTTTCCCGTGCAGACTGTGGACAAGGTCGCAAGGGCTGTAGTTAGAGGCGTGGAAAAACAAAAGAAGAACATTTACCCGTGCAAAATCTACAGACCGTCAAAGGTGCTAATGAATATCTTGCCTTTTGTGAAAAAGATTTACTGGTCAATGGAAAAAAAGAAACTGGAAAGATTCCTGAAAAGGAAGGAAGAAGCTGCGAAGTGATTGCAAAGCGGGCGGAAAATTAAAGGGAATGAATTATGAAATCATGTACAGGTAAAATATTGAGAGTTGATTTATCCTTGGGCGAGGTAAGAGTGGAAAAGGTCCCCGATGAGGTTTATGAAAGAGTGTTATCGGGGAAAGGCCTTGCGGCCTGGTATCTATATAAAAATATACCGGCAGGCGCCGACCCCTTGGGACCGGAGAACATTTTATGCTTCGCAACCGGCGCCCTGACCGGCACAGGCACCTTTTTCGGCGGCCGCTGGATTGTGGCATGCAAAAGCCCTCTGACAGGGGGCTGGGGCGATGCCAACTGCGGCGGCGTGTTTTCGCCGGCAATTAAGCAATGCGGGTACGACGCGATTTTTATTTCAGGAAAGGCTTCAAAGCCGGTTTATCTGTACTGCGACAATAAAGGCCCTGAAATAAGGGATGCTTCCAAATACTGGGGACTTGATGCGACCGACGCGGAAAATGCCATTCATGCGGATCTTGACGGTGTTTCAAAAAAACGCCCGTGTGTTGCGCTGATCGGCACCGCCGGGGAAAATATTTCGCTTATTTCGGGTATTTGCAACGAGGCCGGAAGAATTGCGGCAAGAAGCGGGGTAGGAGCCGTGATGGGCAGCAAAATGCTGAAGGCGGTAGTGCTGGCCGGCAGCAAGCCCATGCCCTGCGCCGATAAGGAGGCGGTAAAAAGCATTTCAAGGAAATTAGGGAACAAACTTTTGAAGCTGACACTGCCTCCACGCCTCGGCGGTCTGCTGGGAGTCGGCGGTGCGATGCTGGGACGGCTTCCGTCCGTTCCGCTGAACGGCATTCTTATTGCTGCGCTTCTTAAGGACATGGGAACTCCGTTTAATACGCCGCTGGCAATTACAAGCGGAGACGGCCCGATAAAGAACTGGGGAGGAACTCCTAAAGACGTGAAGGGAATGACAAGGATTTACAACCCTGACAACTTCAGCGAAATGGAAACAGTCAAATATCACTGTTACTCATGTCCTTTGGGGTGCGGGGGCAGGCTGAATGTTAAGAACAGGCTGAAGGAGTTTGACGAGACCCACAAGCCGGAATATGAAACCATTGAATCCTTCGGACCGTTGCTTGAAAACGGCAATTTAGAATCGGTGCTTTTGCTGAATGAACTGCTTAACAGAGCCGGTCTGGACAGCATTTCCGCGGGAAATACCATCGCCTGGGCAATCGAGTGCTTCGAAAACGGCATTTTAACCGAGGAGGACACGGACGGCCTGCAACTTACCTGGGGAAACGCGGATGCCATCGTTGAGCTGACGAGAAGAATGATTCGAAGAGAAGGCTTCGGTGATAAAATCGCGGACGGAGTAAAAAGAGCCTCGGAAATATATGGCGGCAAGGAGTATGCCATGCATGTAGGCGGGCAGGAGCCGGGCATGCATGATACCAGATATGACCCGCAGCTGGCCGTTCACATGGTGGCGGAGCCGGCGCCGGGAAAACACACCATAGGCATGGGAATCCAATACGGCACCATGGACTTAAGCGACATATGTTCATGGGCTCCGAAAGCGACAATTCACAGCAGGAAAAGCGAACGAAAAATAACCGAAGAAATGGCCATGATTTCAAAAGCAACCGCCTGCTATTCCATGCTGATTGACGGCGCGGGAGCGTGCTTTTACGGTGAAATGATGGGCGTGCGCCTTTGGAATCCGGTAGAGTATCTGAATGCGGCTACCGGCGGGAATCACGACGGCGATCATTACATGGAAATAGGCGCCCGGATACAGACATTGCGGCAGATGTTTAATATCAAGCACGGCATAGACCCCGCCTCGATTAAACTTCCTAAGCGGATGGAAGGATATCCGCCGCTGGAAAGCGGTCCCTTGAAAGGAGTGCAGATAAACAATAAGGCTCAAGTCTCATTGCATTGGAAGGCATTCGGATGGGATGAAAAGACGGGAGCTCCTTTACAAAAGACGATTACCGCTCTTGAAATTGATGAATTATTAACCTGCGAAACGGAGTAGAAAAGTGAAACCGAAACCTATATTTGATTACGAAAATTGTGTCAGCTGCGGGGTTTGCGCGCAAAGCTGCCCATTGTCCTGTATTGAGTTGAGCCTTATGAGAAAGCAGGGGAAGTATACAAACCTTTTCCCGGAGATTTCCGATATCGACAAGTGCATTTCCTGCTCCATGTGTGCAAATGACTGCCCGATGGGCTGCATTGAAATGGGGGAGTTGTCTTGAAAAAAATGTTCGTATATGTCGGCAACTGGAATTTTATCCCGGCCGATAAGGGAATCAGCAGCTATGCCCTCCGCCATCCGGATTCACACGGTGAATTGACACAGTCACGCAGATTCATTATAATGTCAGACAGTTTACAGATTACCGCGGGGTAACCATGAAGGTTTTAGTAATTGACGGCCAGGGGGGCCGGCTGGGCCGGCTGCTCGTGGAAGGCATTGTAAAAGAGAATATCCCTTGCGAGCTTTTTGCCGTAGGAACAAACAGTATTGCAACAAGTGCCATGCTGAAGGGCGGCGCCGAGAACGGGGCAACCGGCGAGAATCCGGTTATTGTCAACTGCCGTGACGCAGACGTCATTATCGGGCCCATCGGAATCATATCCGCAGACTCCCTGACAGGCGAGGTTACTCCCGCCATGGCGGTTGCCGTTGGGCAGAGCAGAGCAATAAAACTGCTGCTTCCGGCGGGACACTGCAACAACCGGGTTGTGGGAGTCAGGCAGCAAACCATGAATGAAATGGCCAAAGAGGCAGTGGAGCGTCTGAAGGAATTACTCTGATACAATTCTACAATAACGGCGAAGGTGCTTTGAAGGCATCAGTCCGTGGAAATAGACTGAAGCAATGGTATCAGGAAGATGCCGCTATCGTTCAAGACGATGATATCTAAATGAAAAGAGGTAAAAAAGATGTCATCAAGCAAAGGTAAAAATTTTCTGTATCGCATGATTTTGGCGGCCATGTTTCTGGCAGTAGCGTTGGTTCTTCCGTTTCTTACAGGACAGATTCCACAAATCGGAAGCGCGTTATGCCCTATGCACATTCCCGTGCTGCTATGCGGGTTCTTTTGCGGCCCGTGGCTTGCAGCAATCGTAGGGCTTATTGCACCGCTTCTGAGGTTCTTCCTTTTCACAATGCCTCCCATTATGCCAACGGGTATAGCAATGTGCTTTGAGCTGGCAACGTATGGGCTAATCGCAGGACTGTTATACAAACTGCTTCCAAAGAAGCACATATTTGTATACGTTACCCTGATTGTGGCAATGCTTGCCGGACGCCTTGTCTGGGGAGCGGCAAGAACCGTGCTTTACGGACTCGGCAAATCGGAATTCGGTTGGATGGCCTTTCTAAGCGGAGCATTTATAAATGCCGTTCCCGGTATAATACTTCATATAATAATAATTCCGATCCTGGTAATTGCTCTGAAAAAATATACATATAAGGGTTAAGCGCCGTATCTGAAGAAAACCCTTTCAATAAATGAAACTGAAAACAAAAGCGGACAGTTTTCCGTCCGCGTCACTTTCGGAGGATAGAAAATGAAGTTCAAAAAGGTTGCCATTTTGGGGGCGGGAGCCGTCGGTTCCTATATACTGTGGGGTCTGAGCCAAAAGCCGGATATCGACTTGTGCGTCGTGGCGGCCGGTGAGCGAAAGAGGCGCTACGAGGAGCAGGGTTTCACCATCAACGATATTATCCACAGGCCCGCCGTAAAAACGCCGCAGGAGGCTCACGGGGCGGATTTGATAATTGTTTCCACCAAGTATAATTCCCTGCAGGACTCGCTAAAAGACATCGAGGCGGTTTGCGGCGAGCACACAACGGTCATGAGCCTTATGAACGGAATCGACAGCGAGGACATTATCGGCGCAAGGGTGGGGATGGAGAAAATCGTCCCCTCGGTTATCAGGGTGGCCTCTGAAAGAAGGGATAACTGTGTCAGGTTCAACCCGGACTCTACAGGCGTCATTTACGGGGAAACAAATCCGTCCAGACCTAAGGACAGGATGAAGGCCATGGGAGAGATGTTTGCCGGTTCGGGAGTCAAATACAGGGAATCGGCGGTTATCATGAGCGAGATATGGAGCAAGTTCCGCATGAACATAGGTGATAACCTTGTCCAGGCAATACTCGGGGTCGGAGTCGGAGCCTACAAGGACAGCGAACACGCAGGAAGCCTCAGGAAGAAACTCGGAGCGGAAGTGGAAGCACTGGCCGATGCTCAGGGAATTGACATATCTCTTTCGGTAAAGCCCTCGGGAGCGGTAGGCTCCGTCCCGAAAAGGACCAGATTTTCCACACTCCAGGATCTGGACGCCGGAAGACCTACGGAAATAGAAATGTTTTCGGGAACCATTGTAAGGCTGGGAAAGGAGTTAGGGGTTCCAACCCCGTACAATGAATTTGCCTATCACATAATAAAGGCAATGGAGGAAAAGAACGCGGGCAGATTTGACTATGATTGAGAGCATCGTCAAACTAAAGGTACTGTCAAAACGATAACACCATGAAAACGAGAGAGGAAGCACTGAATTACGCACTGTCCCTTCCGGACACATATCAGGATGCGCCGTTCGGGGATCCGAACTGGCAGCTTGTGCGCATCAAGGGAAGCAAAAAGGTCTTCCTTTGGACTTATGAGCGGAACGGTTATATGAACCTGAATGTGAAGGTGGATCCGGCATGGGGTGAATTCTGGAGAAAAACATTTCCGTCGGTTCTGCCCGGTTGGCATCAGAACAAGAAGCATTGGAACACGATTATCCTGGACGGAAGCGTGCCGGGTGACGTAATCAGGCAAATGATTGCGGACAGCTACGACATTCTCGCGGACAGCTCCACAAAAAGAATATATGAGGCAGTGAAGCAGATACCTGCCGGGAAAGTTGCCACCTACGGCCGGATTGCGGAACTGGCAGGAAATGAACGGATGGCCAGAGCAGTGGGGAACGCCTTGCACAGGAATCCCGACCCGGATAATATCCCCTGCCACAGGGTTTTGAATTCAAAAGGTGAGCTTGCTGCGGAATTTGTTTTCGGAGGCGCAAATGTTCAAGCGGCGCTTCTTCGGGCAGAGGGTGTGGAAGTTATGGACGGTCGCGTGGATTTGGAAAAATTCGGATACTGAGCGGCATAAAAAACCTGCGTGAAAACCGGATAAAAAGCGGATAATAAAAAGGACCGGCATATAAAAGACCGGCAAACAAAAGGCCGGTACGTAAAAAAATAAATATTTCTTCAAAAAAAGATTGACACGCAAAAAAAATCGTTGTACGATATAGGTTGCATTATTATGAGGAGAATGTGCAATTGCCTCATAAAGATGTCGAAAGTGTAACACAAATTGCTTGAAAAATCTACACATTTTGAAAGGAATGATAACCGCCAAAAAGCGCATATCAGATTGCAAAGCTTATATGGCGGTTAATTTATGTGTGGAGAAGGGACCGGTTTTTGGATAAAGCAGGTCCTGTATTCGTGCAATAATCGCGTATTACGCACAGGCAGCGACGGCCGACACATTCACCAAAGAAGTACATAATTAACTTACATAGATTCATATTATTAAGAAGGAGTAACTTTAATGGAGAAAAACAGAATGCATCCGATAAAGTGCGGCAAGGGTACCAGAATGAGTTTTTCCACCGGGGAAAATGTTCTGGAAATGCCGAACTTGATTGAAATCCAGAAGGCATCGTATGAATGGTTTATCACCGACGGCTTGAAAGAAGTTTTTGCCGACATTTCACCGATCGAGGACTTCGGGGGCAGCCTGAGTCTTGAGTTTGTGGATTTCAAGGTTGAAAGGGATGACATTAAATACACCATCGAAGAGTGCAAGGAAAGAGATGTAACTTATTCAGCTCCGCTTAAAGTCACTGTTCTCCTGAATAACAAGGAAACCGGGGAAATCAGCGAGCACGAAATGTTCATGGGCGATATGCCCCTGATGACCGAAACCGGTACTTTCGTAATAAATGGCGCCGAGCGCGTCATCGTTTCACAGCTCGTACGTTCACCGGGGATATATTTCACTTTGAGCCATGACAAATACGGCAAGAGACTCTATGCCTGCAATGTCATTCCGAACAGGGGCGCATGGTTCGAGTATGAAACGGATTCAAACGACGTTTACTACGTTCATGCCGACAAGGCAAGGAAGGTACCCGTAACGGTACTTATCCGTGCGCTTGGCGTCGGAACGAATGAAGAGATAATCGAGATGTTCGGCAAAGAGCCGAAGTTGGAGGCATGCTTCAAGAAGGACGATGCCAAGAGCTATAAGGACGGTCTTCTTGCTTTTTATACCAAGCTTCGTCCGGGAGAGCCGCCGCAGGTGGAAAATGCCGAGAACCTCATTGCCGCAATGTTCTTTGATACCAAGAGATATGATCTTGCAAAAGTCGGACGCTACAAGTTCAACAAGAAGCTTGCATATAAGAACAGAATCCTCGGTTGCGAGCTGGCAGAGGATGTTGTTGACCGCTTCTCCGGCGAGATTGTTGCCGAGGCCGGAACGGTTGTGGACGCGGAGCTGTGCAGGAAAATCCAGAATGGCGGCGTGCCCTCCGTGCTCATCAAGACAGAAGAGCGCGATGTAAAGGTTCTTTCCAATCTGATGGTTGATATTGGTGAGTACATTAAGTTGAAGGATGAGGAAAAGAAGGAGATAGGCCTTATAGAAAACGAGGTTTATTTTCCTGTGCTATACAGTATTCTTCAGGATTATTCCAAGAAGGCGGACCGTATTGAAGCGGTGAAAAAGAGGCTGCACGAGTTAGTGCCTAAGCACATTACCAAGGAAGATATTTTCGCAAGCATTTCCTATGGCTTGAACCTGGATTCCGGCCTGGGTAACTTTGACGACATTGACCACCTTGGCAACAGGCGCATCAGGAGTGTGGGCGAACTTCTTCAGAATCAGTACAGGGTGGGAATGTCAAGGATGGAGAGAGTTGTGCATGAGAGAATGCAGACTCAGGATATCGAGTCCGTCACCCCCCAGTCGCTGATTAACATCAAACCCGTGACTGCAGCCGTGCGCGAATTCTTCGGAAGCTCACAGTTGTCACAGTTCATGGACCAGTGCAATCCTCTTAGCGAATTGACACATAAGAGGCGTCTTTCAGCCCTCGGACCGGGAGGTCTTTCAAGAGACCGTGCCGGATTCGAGGTCAGGGACGTTCATTATACACACTACGGAAGAATGTGTCCGGTAGAGACCCCGGAAGGCCCCAACATCGGCCTTATCAACTCGCTTGCTTCCTATGCGAGGGTTAATAAATACGGCTTTATAGAGGCGCCTTACCGTGTGGTTGACAAGAAAAATCCCGAAAATCCGAGGGTAACCGACAAGGTTGTTTACATGACCGCCGACGAGGAGGATACCTACAAGATTGCACAGGCAAACTCTCCGTTGGACGAGAAGGGCCGCTTCATCAGGAACTCGGTTGCGGGACGTTATATGGAAGAGACCAGTGAGTACGACAAAACCGAAATCGACCTGATGGACGTATCCCCGATGATGGTATTTTCCGCGGCAACGGGAATGATTCCGTTTCTGGAAAATGACGATGCCAACCGCGCGCTGATGGGCTCCAACATGCAGCGTCAGGCGGTTCCGCTTATGACCACCGAGGGTCCCGTGGTGGGAACCGGCATGGAGGTCAAGGCGGCCAAGGACTCCGGAGTATGTGTGCTTGCGGAGGCTTCAGGCGTGGTCGAGAGGGTTACAGCAACAGAAATCGGCATCAGAAACGACGACGGAATATATGAAACCTACAAGGTTTCCAAATTTGTCAGGAGCAACCAGAGCAACTGCTATAACCAGAGGCCCATAGTAAGCAAGGGTGAAAGGGTTGAGGCAGGCCAGGTAATCGCCGACGGCGCGTCAACCAGCCAGGGAGAGCTGGCACTGGGTAAGAATCCGTTAATCGGTTTCATGACCTGGGAGGGCTACAACTACGAGGATGCCGTTCTTATCAGCGAGAGGCTGGTAAGGGACGACGTATATACATCAATCCATATAGAAAGATACGAAACCGAGGCTCGTGACACCAAGCTCGGAGCCGAGATTATCACCAGGGACGTCCCCGGTGTAGGTGACGAGGCATTGAAGGATCTTGATGAGGGAGGAATCATCCGCATCGGCGCAGAGGTTCACGCCGGGGATATTCTCGTGGGCAAGGTTACACCTAAGGGAGAAACCGAGCTGACCCCCGAGGAAAGGCTGCTGCGTGCAATTTTCGGCGAAAAGGCCAGAGAGGTTCGTGACACTTCGCTTAAGGTACCGCACGGAGCGTATGGAATTATTGTTGATACAAAGGTATTTACCAGAGAAGACGGCGACGAGTTGAGTCCGGGAGTAAACCAGAAAGTCCGCGTTTATGTTGCCCAGAAGAGAAAAATCTCCGTAGGTGACAAGATGGCGGGACGCCATGGCAACAAGGGCGTTGTCAGCCGCGTGCTTCCGATTGAGGATATGCCTTATTTGCCAAACGGCCGTCCGCTTGACATAGTGCTGAATCCTATGGGTGTTCCTTCACGTATGAACATCGGACAGGTGCTTGAAACTCACCTTTCATTGGCGGCCAAGGCTCTGGGCATCAACATTTCCACACCGGTATTTGACGGGGCAAATGAGGCAGATATCATAGACATCCTGACCATGGCAAACGACTATATCAACGGTACGTGGGAAGATTTCAGGAGTAAATACGAAAAGAAAATTAATCCGGAAATGATGAGTTTTCTTGAGGAGAACATAGACTATAAGAGCGAATGGAAGGGTGTGCCCTTCAATGCCGACGGCAAGGTCATGCTGCGTGACGGCCGCTCAGGCGAGTTCTTTGATGCGCCGGTAACCGTCGGTTTCATGCATTACCTGAAGCTTCACCATCTGGTTGACGATAAGATCCATGCCCGCTCAACGGGACCGTACTCACTGGTAACCCAGCAGCCGCTTGGCGGCAAGGCCCAGTTCGGCGGACAGAGATTCGGAGAGATGGAGGTTTGGGCGCTGGAAGCTTACGGCGCGGCCTATACCCTTCAGGAAACCCTGACCGTGAAGTCCGATGATGTTGTGGGACGTGTTAAGACTTACGAAGCCATTATCAAGGGTGAGAACATTCCGAAGGCGGGAACTCCCGAATCTTTCAAGGTGCTTGTGAAAGAGCTTCAGTCGCTGGCACTGGACATCCGGGTTCTTAACGAGGACGACAGCGAGGTCAAGCTGCTTGAGTCGGTTGACTACGGCGAGACCAACTTCAATGCAATGCTGGCGCACAACAATTACTTGAAGGAAAAGGAGAATTTCGGCGCGCACGGCTTTTCGTTGCAGGATTTCACCGGGGAAGAGCCCGAGTACGTTGACGAAGAGGAAGATTCCGATGACGATGATTTTGACGATTTAGATGATTTTGACGAAGATGATACGGAAGAGGCATAAGAGGAAGGGGACGAGTTATGGCAAAAGTTATAAATGAGAATTACGAGCCTATGACATTTGACAAGATTCGTATCGGACTGGCAAGCCCTGAAAAGATAAGAGAATGGTCACATGGTGAGGTTACAAAACCGGAAACAATAAATTACAGAACTCTCAAACCTGAGAAGGACGGTCTGTTTTGTGAGAGAATTTTCGGACCCAGTAAGGACTGGGAATGCCATTGCGGCAAATATAAAAAGATAAGGTACAGGGGCATTGTCTGCGACCGCTGCGGGGTTGAGGTTACCAAGGCCTCCGTGCGCCGTGAGAGAATGGGAAGCATTGAGCTGGCCGCTCCGGTATCACATATCTGGTATTTCAAGGGAATCCCGTCACGTATGGGTCTTATGCTTGACCTTTCACCCAAGAACCTTGAAAAGGTACTGTATTTTGCGAATTACATCGTGCTTGACCCGGGAGAAACCGATCTTGAGTATAAGCAGATTCTCAGCGAAACCGAGTATAATGAGGCAAAGGAAAGAAACGGCGAGGCGGCTCTAACCCTGCGTGTAGGCATGGGTGCCGAGGCCATTGACGAGTTGCTTGCATCCATCGACCTTGATGAAATCACAAAGTCGTTGAGGGAGGCTCTTGAAGGCTCAACCGGCCAGAAAAGGGCAAGAATCATCAAGAGGCTTGAGGTTATCGGGGCCTTCAAGAACAGCGGCAACAAGCCCGAATGGATGATTCTTAAGGTTCTGCCGGTTATTCCGCCGGACTTGCGCCCCATGGTGCAGCTGGACGGCGGCAGATTTGCCACTTCGGATCTTAACGATCTTTACAGGAGAATAATTAACAGAAACAACCGCCTTAAGAGGCTCCTTGAAATGGGTGCGCCTGAAATCATTGTGCGCAACGAGAAGAGGATGCTTCAGGAGGCAGTTGACGCACTTATTGATAACGGCAGAAGAGGCCGTCCGGTAACAGGACCTGCAGGCAGGTCACTTAAGTCGCTTTCAGACATGCTTAAGGGCAAGCAGGGACGTTTCCGCCAGAACCTTTTGGGAAAGCGTGTTGACTATTCGGGACGTTCGGTTATCGTTGTAGGACCCGAACTTAAGATTTACCAGTGCGGTCTTCCGAAGGAAATGACGGTCGAGTTGTTTAAACCCTTCGTCATGAAAAAGCTCGTTGATTATGAAAAGGCCAACAACATCAAGGCCGCAAAGAAGATGGTTGAAAAGCTACAGCCCGAGGTGTGGGACGTACTCGAGGAAGTTATCAAGGAGCATCCGGTTATGCTGAACCGGGCGCCTACCCTGCACAGGCTCGGAATTCAGGCTTTTGAGCCGGTATTGGTTGAGGGGCGCGCAATCCAGCTTCATCCCCTTGTATGCACCGCTTACAACGCCGACTTTGACGGTGACCAGATGGCTGCCCATCTTCCGCTCAGCGTGGAGGCTCAGGCGGAGTGCCGCTTCCTGCTCTTATCACCGAACAACCTGCTGAAGCCGTCAGACGGAGCACCGGTTGCAGTTCCTTCACAGGACATGGTTTTGGGCATTTACTACCTGACCCAGCAACGTGACGGTGAGCCGGGCGAGGGCAAGGCATTTAGGGACATGAATGAGGCGATGTTTGCTTACGACAGGCATTATATTACCCTGCACAGCAAGATAAAGGTACGTCTTGAAAGGCCGCTGCCACAGGGCGGGACTGTCAGGGGTATTGTTGACACCACGCTGGGACGTCTCCTTTTTAATGAAGTCATCCCTCAGGACCTGGGTCTTGTTAAAAGGGAAAAGGATGAGGACTACTTGAAGCTTGAGGTTGATAAACTCGTGAAGAAGAGCGACCTTAAGAAGATTCTTGAGAGGGTAATCAATATCCACGGCGCCACCGTAACCGCGGAGGTGCTGGACAACATCAAGAGCATGGGCTTCAAATATTCTACCCAGGCCGCATTCACGGTTTCCATTTCCGACATGACCGTGTTTGAGGAAAAGAAGACCATTATCAAGGAGGCAGAGGAGACGGTCGAGGCATTGCAGAACGCGTACCGTATGGGCCTTGCAACCGAAGAGGAAAGATATTTACAGGTTATCAAGACCTGGGAAGAAGCCGACAATAAGATTACCGAGGTCCTTATGGACACGCTGGATCAGTACAACAGCATCTACATGATGGCTGATTCCGGCGCCCGCGGAAGCCGTCAGCAGATTAAACAGCTGGCCGGCATGCGTGGCCTGATGGCGGACACGACAGGACGTACCATCGAGCTGCCCATTAAGTCAAACTTCCGTGAAGGACTTGACGTGCTTGAGTACTTTATTTCCGCCCACGGAGCAAGAAAGGGTCTGTCCGATACGGCCCTGAGGACCGCGGATTCCGGTTATCTGACCCGTCGCCTTGTTGACGTTTCACAGGAGCTTATTATTAACCGGACCGATTGCTGTGCGGAAGGCGATGAGATTCCGTATATGGAGGTTGAGGCCTTCATGGAGGGCAACGAGGAGATTGAAAGCCTTCGCGAGAGAATTGTCGGTCGTTATGCGGCTGAGGAGATTTGCGATGAGAAGGGCAATCTGATTGTAGGGGCAAACTGCATGATTACACCGTCGCGCGCGGATGAAATCATTGCCGCGGACATAAAAAAGGTTAAGATACGTACCATCCTTACCTGCAAGAGCGAGAACGGTATCTGCTCCAGGTGCTACGGCGCCAACATGGCAACCGGACAGGTAGTGCAGGTAGGCGAGGCTGTAGGTATTATTGCGGCTCAGTCAATCGGTGAGCCCGGCACACAGCTTACAATGAGAACCTTCCATACCGGCGGTGTGGCCGTTGGTGACATTACTCAGGGTCTTCCCCGTGTGGAGGAGCTTTTCGAGGCAAGAAAGCCGAAGGGAGTTGCCATTATTTCAGAGTTTGAAGGAGACGCGGAGATTCGCGAAACCAAGAACAAAACCGAGGTTGTAGTGACCGCTGAAGACGGAAAGGAAAAAGCGTATCTGATTCCTTACGGTTCAAAGATTACCAAGAAGATTGCAACAAACCACGATGAGGGCAGGAAGACCCGTCTTGAAGTGGGCGAGAGGATTACCGAAGGAAATATCAACCCTCATGACATTATCCGCGTTAAGGACGTCAGAGCGGTTCAGGATTACATCATGAAGGAAGTGCAGATTCCTTACAGGCTGCAGGGCGTTGAAATTAACGACAAGCATATCGAGGTAATCATACGCCAGATGCTGAGCAAGGTAAGAATTGAAGAGTCAAATGATTCCCCGTTCCTTTCGGGCACTTTGGTGGATATATTTGAATTTAACAATGTGAACAGGCAGCTTATGGGGGAGGGCAAAGTACCCGCATCGGGCAAGCAAGTCATCCTGGGTATTACCAAGGCCTCGCTTGCTACCAACTCCTTCCTGTCAGCCGCTTCCTTCCAGGAGACTACCAAGGTTCTCACCGAGGCAGCTATCAACGGAAAGGTTGACCCGCTGATCGGCCTTAAGGAAAACGTTATTATCGGCAAGCTGATTCCTGCGGGAACCGGAATGAAAAGATACAGTTCCGTCAGGCTTAATACGGATGAAATGATTCGTCTTAAGCAGGAAGAGGAGGCCGCTGTGGAGGCCGCAGAGGAAGCCATCACATCCGAGATTGTCGAGGAGACAGTCGAGGAGTAGTTGCGGTAAATAAAATGAATAATGAGTTTCGGGGCTGGGTGAGATTCCCAACCGGCAGTGACAGTCTGCGAGCCTTCAGGGCCGATTGGGTGAAATTCCCAGACCGACGGTATAGTCCGGATGGAAGAAACAGTTTTGGCAAAAGAAAGCCCTGATATTATTTGTCAGGGCTTTTTTATGAGCCGCTGTCAGAAGAAAGGAATAGGAACAGATAGCAATGGAAACAAAAAATACAAGGAAGAAAATTACGGTTAAGGAAATCGTATTGATAGGAATGTTTTGCGCCTTGGCATATGCGGTGATGTTCTTGTCCAAAATGATACCAATAAATGTGGCGGGCTTTCTGACCTTTGACCTGAAGGATGTGATTATAATTATCTGCGGATTTATGATGGGCCCGGTACCCGCCGTTATCGTGTCGGTAATCACATCGGTAATTGAAATGCTTACAGTCAGTTCCACAGGCTACATCGGTCTGCTGATGAATGTTATATCCACCTGCGCCTTTGTGGTGCCCGCGGCGATTTTTTATAAAAAACACAGGAAATTTGCCGGTGCAATCATAGGGATTATCATCGGCATCCTTTGTATGACCCTTGTTATGATGCTGTGGAACTGGCTGATTACCCCGTTATACATGGGGGTTCCCAGAAAGGTAGTGGCGTCCATGCTGCTGCCGGTATTTCTGCCCTTTAACGCGCTGAAGGGCGGAATTAATGCCGCCGCGGCAATCCTTCTTTACAAGCCTGTAGTCCTTGTCTTGAGGAAGGCAAGGCTGGCAAAAGACAGCCCTTCCGGGCAGACAGCAAAGAAGAAGGGGCTCAGCATCGGAGCGGCGCTGGCTTCAATATTTGTCCTTGCAACGCTGATTCTTTTGGTTCTGGTATGGACGAAAGTGATTTAATCGGTTATAATAATTCGTCAATAAAAAAAAGGAAGATGAACCATGATAGAGATACGGGAAGTGGAAAACAGGAGGCAAAGAAAGGAATTCCTCAATTTTCCGCTCAAAATGTACAAGGACAATCCATGTTTCGTGCCGCCGCTGTACGGCGACGAAAAGAAGATTTTCAGCAAAAACTACGTCTATTACGATACCTGCGAAGCAGTGTATTACAACGCCTATAAAGACGGTGTGATGGCGGGGCGTATTTCCGGCATTCTGCAGAAAGCAAGCAATGAAAAGACGGGGGAAAAGCGCGTGCGCTTCACAAGGTTTGATTCCGTCAATGACATTGAAGTTGCTCGCGCGCTTTTTGATGCGGTTGAGGACTGGGCCCTGTCAAAGGGAATGGACCGGGTCTGCGGACCGCTGGGTTTTTCCGACCTCGAACGGGAAGGCCTGCTGATAGAAGGGTTTGAGCATCTTGCCACCTTTGAGGAGCAATACAATGCCCCCTATTATGCGGAGCTTATTGAGGGCTGCGGCTATGTTAAGGAAATTGACTGGCTCGAAAGCAGACTGATGCTTCCCGAAGACGACGGGGGAGAGCTTCGCAGTCTTACCGATCAGGTTATGGAGCGTTATAACCTTCGTTTTTCAGAGAAAATGAGAATTAATAAATTCCTGAAGCTTTATGCGGACGACTGCTTCAGGTTGATTGACGAGGGTTATGAGGGGATTTACGGCAGTGTGCCTCTTACCGACAAAGTGAAGAAAATGCTTGTCAGCAACTTCAAGCTGCTTTTGAGCACGGATTATGTTGCGGTGATTCTTGATGAAAACGAGAAGCCCGTCTGCATGGGGCTGTGCATTCCTTCCATTGCCCGTGCCGTGCAGAAATCCTCCGGACGTCTGACACCGGGATGTATTTTCAGGATTCTCAGAGCCAAAAAGAATCCGGAGTATATTGACCTGGCTCTGATTGCGGTTGATAAAGAATATCTGAACAAAGGTGTCAGCGTGTGCTACATGCCGGGGATTATTGACCTGCTTAAGAATACCAACGCGAAGTGGCTGGAGACAAACCTTAATCTCGAAAACAATTATCCTATCCTTAATATGTGGAAGCGTTTCCGCGGGGAAAATCACAAGCGCCGCCGTTCTTATATTAAGGTATTGAATGCCGCTGACTGACGGCGGGGCTGCCGCATTTTGAGAGAGATTGGCAAGTATAAAATAACAGGCAACATTATATAAAGATGCTGCCTGTTTTTTCTATTAAATCAGCGCAAGCCCCTCCTCCATGCTCAGAATGCGCCCGGTAATATCGCTGCCGGCCAGTTTCCCGACCATTTGTCCTACTTCATCGGGACTGATGACTCTGCGTGAGGGCATGGTAAGCAGCACCTGCTCAATCTCTTCATCCGTGAAGCCGGCGTTCATGCCGGTGTCAATGTATTCACAGGCCAGAGCATTTACCCGGATGCCGCTGAAGGCAAGCTCCGATGCCAGTGAAAGGGTAAAAGCGTTTACACCGCCCTTTGAAGCGCTGTAGGCACTTTCCATGGCGGCTCCCGAAATTCCCCAATAAGACGAAATATTGATAATGCAGCCGTTGTGATTGTGGAGCATGTAGGGCAATGCCCCGCGGCACATGTAAAAGACTCCGCTTAGGTTGACGTCGATTATACGGCGCCATACCTCGTCCGTCATGTCCTGTACCAGCTCAAATCGGCCGATTCCGGCATTGTTTACAAGAATGTCCGCTCCGGGGATTCCAAGGGCATTCAGGGAATCGTAAAGGCCGGAAACGGCCCGGGAATCACCGACGTCACACAGCCGCATGACAATGCGTATGTCATTGCGGATTTTCCGGCATAAACGGGCAGTATCGGCAAGCCCGGCCTCGTCCCCGGAGGCGGTAAGTATAAGATTACAGCCGTCCGAGGCAAGGGCGGCGGCAACGGATCTTCCTATGCCTCTTGAGGCACCGGTTATCAAGGCAAACGGTTTCACGGGCATCTCCTCCTGAATATTCTTTACAGGCATTTTAACAAAAACAAGGCTTCTGTCCAAGGAATAAGTTCAAAAGAAAAATAACAAAATTATTGTTGACATATGAAGAAAAAGATGATATATTTGCAACAGATTTGTAATAAGTTCGTAATAATTAAAGCTCTCAGTTAATAAAACAAAGGAACCGTGAGACATTATCGCGAAGGTTGCAAACAGACAAAAGGTACTTTATGAAACGTTATTTCAGATTAACAACAACATCCGCAATGGCAATGCTGCTGACAGCGTCCATCCTCGGAATGTCGTTTATGCTGGTAATCGATAAGGAAGCGGAACCCCAGGCGGAAAAAGTTACGGCAACGGGGGCAACGGGATTAAATACCCCCGACGCGGGCATATCTTCCGTTATGAACACATATTTCAGCACCAACGGAGACAGCTCCATCGATATGCTCTCCACCACGGCAGTGGGGATCGGTATGCCGAGCAACAAGTATTACGGCGAGGACGGAAGCAGTCTCGGGCGCCTTATTGTGTGCACAGCCGCCGATTATGTAAATGTTTACGACGAAATGGACAGCGAATCCGCAGTAAACGGCAAGATTTACAGGTATGCCGTTGCCACTCTTGTGGCACAGGAGGCAGGCTGGTGCAAGGTGGTTTCCGGCGACGTTGCCGGCTATGTAAAGGAAGACGATTTCTTGTTCGGCAAAGAAGCGGAGGCTCTTGAAGACAAGACATATAAATTAGACGCCGTTGTTGATACGGATGAGCTGACCCTCAGGGCAGGACGCAGCACGGAGGAAACGGCGCTTTGCATTCTTGCCCCCGATTCCGCTCACAGGATAATCGACGACAGTAATGAAGAGGGCTACAATCCGGACATGTGGACCAAGGTTCATGTGAAAGGCGTGGGCGAGGGCTATGTCATGTCCTGCTATATCAGGGTTGATGAAGGCCGCAGATATGCAATATCCACTGAGGCCGAGAAGGCCGCAGCCGCAGAAATAGAGGAAGGCCTTGATGAGGCTCAATACAGGGAAGCAAAATGGCTTGCCGAAAGGCTTGAGCGCGAGGAAGCTCAGAAGCTGGCGTTTGAGATTGCCCGGAGGGAGTGCGAAAGGGCGCAGGAGGCCATGTATGATGCCGCTGCAGCCGCGGAAAACGCGGACCCTGCCGCGGCCTATGAGGCGGCTTACGCGGCCGAGGATGCAGCCCATGAGGCCAGATACGCAGCCTCCCAAACCTCGGACGAGGACTGGCACACGGCTCAGGAATATGCCGATGAGGCGGCAGGCTATGTTGCGGACGCGTGGTATTTCGTTGAGCAGGCGGAGATAAATGAGGCCAATTACATTGCCTGGCAGAATTCCATGAATCTCAGGTATTCCGTGGTTGATTACGCATGTTCCTTTGCGGGCTGGCTTCCGTATGTCAGCGGCGGCGCATCCCTTTCATCGGGCGCGGACTGTTCGGGCTTTGTTTACGCTATTTACTCGGAATTCGGATATGAGCTTCCGAGGGGTTCCAATCAGCAAAGTTACGCGGGATATTCGGTTTCTCTGGCGGAGATTCTACCCGGAGATATCATTGTTTACCCCGGCCATGTCGGCATTTACGTTGGCGACGGACTGAAGGTTCATGCGCCGTATCCGGGACAGACCGTAACCATAAACAGCATGTACTTTATGACTATATTGGACGTAAGAAGAATAATTGACTGAGGCCGGATAATACAGGAGTTGCAACTGCCGCATCATAACGGTGCGGCAGTTTTTACATATTAATCTTGAGACGCGCCGGCATACGATACAAAAAGCGGCGGGAAGAAGCATTCCGTCATCATGTGTGTGATATAACATTTTATATAATTTTCACAAAAACTTCACAAAAGTCGGTTTTTTCGGAAGAAAAAATATACGATTGTTATTTAATTAACAAAGAAGTTATGAACAGGGATAAAGCCTTATTTTTCAATGAAAACTACTTATACCCATAGTTATGAACATTATTGACATTTCAATGTTATTAAATGGTGACATGAATTTTATGCAAAAAGCGATGAATAATGATGAACTGATGTTTTGTTAAAAGTGATGAAATCGCAAAAAAAAGAAAAAAATTTTAACAGGAAAAAAGGCATGAATTTTCTGTTAACATCGGTGATTTGCACTTTTAATGAAGGCACCGTTATGATAAAATAAAATCACAAAACTGAAAGGGGTGACTTTTATGAAATTTACTATTTCCGGAAAAAATGTCGAAGTAACTGAGAGCCTGAGGACGGCAATTATCGAAAAACTCGGGAAGCTCGGGAGATTCTTTTCACGGGATATTGAGGCGCAGGTTACCTTGAGTGTTGAAAAGAGCAGACATAAGATCGAAGTTACCATTCCCGTAAAGGGCGGTATCATCAGAGGCGAGCAGGAAAGCACGGATATGTACGTATCCATTGACCTTGTCAAGGAGGCTATCGAAAGCCAGCTGAAGAAATACCGCAAGAAGATTATCGACAGGTATCAGGGCGGAGCCAATTTCTCACCGGAATATGTGGAAGCCGAGGACGATACAGAGGCGGACAATGAGATAAGGATTGTGAAGGTAAAGCGTTTCGAATTCAAGCCCATGGATCCCGAGGAGGCATGCATGCAGATGGAGCTGCTTAATCACAATTTCTTCGTTTTTACCAATGCAAAAACCGATGAAGTAAATGTTGTTTACAAGAGAAAAAACAACACATACGGGATTATTGAGCCGGAGTTTTGACCGGCGGACTGACAAGCAGGGCCGCCGCAGGGCAGGCCGTCATATAATTACGACGCGGCGCCGCGGCTTTCGCGGCGCCCCATATTGAAGGAGATACACCCCATGGGAATAGCAGAGAAACTCTTCGGCAGCAAAAGCGAGAGGGAAATAAAGAGACTCCGGCCCATACTTGAGAAAATCGAGGCGCTGAGGCCGGAGATGATGGAAATGACCGAGGGTCAAATGAAGGCCAGAACGGAACAGTTCAGGGAAATGGCGGCTTCAGGCGCCGATCTTGATTCGATTCTGCCGGAGGCGTTTGCCATGGTCAGGGAGGCCACCAGAAGGGTGCTGAATACGGAGCATTATCCTGTGCAGCTGCTGGGCGGAATAGTCCTGCATCAGGGGCGCATTGCGGAGATGAAAACCGGCGAGGGTAAGACTCAGACCTGTCTTTTGCCCGCATATCTGAATGCACTTTCAGGCAGGGGCGTTCATATAGTTACCGTCAACGACTACCTGGCAAAGCGTGACGCCGAGTGGATGGGGCAGGTACACACATACCTCGGACTGTCCGTCGGCGTGGTTCTGAACGGAATGGAAACCAAGGAGCGCCAGGACGCATATAATTGTGACATCACTTACATTACCAATAATGAGCTGGGTTTTGACTACCTTAGAGATAACATGGTTGTCCGCAAGGAAAAGCAGGTCCAGCGCGGTCTGCATTTTGCCATTGTTGACGAGGTTGACTCGGTGCTTATTGACGAGGCCAGGACGCCGCTTATCATCAGCGGACAGTCGGCCAAGTCCACCAAGCTGTACGAGCTGTGCGACATCCTGGCAAAGCAGCTGATAAGAGGCGAGGCAACAGAGGTGTCCAAGATGGACATGCTGATGGGCGAGAGAGTCACCGAGACCGGGGATTTTGTGGTAAATGAAAAAGAAAAGGTCGTCAACCTTACCGCGCAGGGCGTTACAAAGGTGGAGCAGTTCTTCCATATAGAGAACCTTGCAGACCCGGAAAACCTTGAAATCCAGCACAACATTATCCTGGCGCTGCGTGCCCACAGCCTGATGCACAGGGATCAGCAATATGTTGTAAAGGACGACGAGATTCTGATTGTCGACGAGTTTACCGGACGTATCATGCCGGGCAGGCGCTATTCGGACGGCCTGCATCAGGCGATTGAGGCCAAGGAGCACGTGGCGGTAAAGAGGGAGAGCAAGACGCTTGCCACCATTACCTTCCAGAATTTCTTTAATAAATACGAGAAAAAAGCCGGCATGACCGGTACCGCAAAGACAGAGGAGACGGAGTTCCAGAACATTTACGGCATGGACGTTGTGGAAATTCCCACCAATGTGCCCGTTATCAGAGACGACTTGAATGATGCGGTTTATAAAACCCAAAAGGAAAAATTCCGCGCCGTCGTGGGGGCCATCGTTCAGGCCCACGCCAAGGGTCAGCCCGTACTCGTGGGTACCATTACCATCGAGACCTCGGAGCTGATTTCGGCCATGCTCAGGAAAAAAGGAATCAAACACAATGTGCTGAATGCAAAGTATCACGAGATGGAGGCGGAAATCGTTGCGGAAGCGGGCAGGCACGGAGCCGTTACCATCGCGACCAACATGGCCGGCCGCGGTACCGATATCAGGCTTGACGATGAGTCAAGAGCCGCCGGCGGACTGAAAGTCATCGGAACCGAGCGCCATGAGGCCCGCCGGATTGATAACCAGCTGCGCGGACGTTCGGGACGTCAGGGAGACCCCGGCGAGTCGAAGTTCTACATTTCCCTGGAGGACGACTTGATGCGCCTGTTCGGCTCCGACCGCATGATGAATGTGTTCAACACCCTCGGTATCGAGGAAGACCAGGAAATCCAGCACAAGCTGCTGTCAGACGCCATTGAGCGCGCCCAGAAGAAGATTGAGACCAACAACTTCGGCATCAGAAAGAATCTCCTTGAATATGACCAGGTAATGAATGAGCAGAGGGAAATTATTTATGCCGAGAGAGCAAGGGTTCTGGACGGGGAGTCCATGAAGGAGTCCATCCTTGAAATGCTTGATGTCTCCGTCAGCGGCATCGTGGACCGTGCTATTGAGGAGGGAACCGCCTCCGATCAGTGGGATATCACCGGCCTTAATGAAAGGCTGCTGCCGGTTGTACCGATGAAGCCGCTGAGCTTTTCGGAGGAAGAGCTGGCACGCATGAGCAAGGCGGATTTGAAGGATGAGGTTTTGGAAAAAGCCCGTGCCGCTTATGCTTCTAAAGAAGCACAATTCCCGTCTGAAGAGGAGGTACGTGAGGTTGAGAGAGTTGTTCTCCTTCGCGTAATCGACCGCCACTGGATGGATCACATCGATGATATGGATCATTTGCGACAGGGCGTGGGACTGGCCGCCTACGGTCAGAAAGACCCGCTGGTGGAATACAAGATGGAAGGATACGATATGTTTGACGGCATGATTGCCGGCATTCAGGAGGACACCGTGCGTACAATGATGAATCTCCGGATTGAGCAGCAGATTGAGCGCAAGGAGGTGGTCCAGAACATGTCCACCAACCGCGGCGAGGAATCGGTGAAGGCGCCTGTGAGGCGCAGCGAGGAAAAGGTTTATCCTAACGACCCGTGCCCCTGCGGAAGCGGCAAGAAATATAAACAGTGCTGCGGGAGGGCTTGATTTTACGAGGAAGTTTGAAACCGGTTCGCAGATAAATAGGAAAACCGCCCGCAACCCCGGTGGGTCACGGGAGTTCTCCTGAATAAGATTTCAGACAGATTTCATAAATGGGGATAAAAATGATAACTTTTGAGGAGGCATATAAAAAAGCGAAAAAGCTGAAAAATAATATTGATGGATATTTTGAGTATGAAAACGGATACGTCTTTTCCGGTTCGGAAGACATTCACTATAAAGGTGGCGCGGGCCATACTGCCGTTGTAATTGAAAAAAAGACCGGGAAGGCAATTAATATGCCGCAATTTGTTGTGAACGGAACAGGAAAAGAAATACAAGGTTATGACCTCATTGACGGGGTTTTTGTTGAATCGGAGGATGAAGAGGAAGATGAAGAATAACGGAAAAAGGAGTAGAAAGCGGCTCAAGAGGAAATTGAAGAAATGAGACGAAAAGAGATGTTTTTAGAAAATGATTAAAAAATGATTACATTGGAAGAGGCGCATGCCAAAGCGAAAGAACAAAAACTTCTTGACGGAATTTTAAAACTATGGCAAAATAAAACCAGGATAAACGGAGGAACCGGAATCTTACGAGTATAGTGTTAAGCCGGGGAGCACGCGCGAAAGCGAAGTCCGGGTTCAAATCCCGGTGCAAGGCAAATTAAAGGGACATCCGAAGATGTCCTTTTTTGCATACCTGAGACGAAAATGACAGTAAAAAGGGAGCAGCAAATCTGAAAGATTAAAGAAAGAGCATTGACAGAAAGAAAGAGCTGTGGTATAAATATTTACGAAAGCAAAAACGTGGTGCAAATTAGCATACGACTAATCATCGAGATTCCCGGAAAGGGACGTGGTTGCTTTAAGTCGGTAGTGGTGTAGCCTGGGGAGCACGCCGTGATTGCGGAGACCCTCGTTCAAATCAAGGCACCGGCGATTCAGGGACATCTTCGGATGTCTCTTTTTGTATGCATCCACTGTAAGCTGCTATACCGCAGGTTCATATTTTGTCTTCAAATCTGCGCACCGGTTAAAGGGAATAAGGTTGCTCCATGCAAAAATGGTCCACCGATATGAGGCAAGAAAACAATGGCAATTCCGCAAGCGTTTTCACGAAGAGCCGGGCAGAAATCCGAAGGATTTTGCATAGTCATTTCTCTTATATCCGGAAAAAATGATCCCCCTCGGGACCGGCCCGACATTAAAAACATGTTGCATTCGCGCAACACATTGCATTGCAGATTGGCATTTTAATTGCTAAAATATAAGCACAGCGATTAAACGCAGCCGCCGTCCAAGACACGACTGCCGGCCAAGACACGACCGCGGGCAAAGACGCGGTTGCAGATAAAGACACGGCGACCGGGCAAAACCGCAGCCCGTTACTGCCAAGGAGAGAAAAATGACCGATAACATAATACAATTCCCGCACAGGCAGGAGTATCTGTATGAGATTCTGGAGCATTTTCACGACGGAATCTATATCACCGACAACGAGGCCAATACGATATACCTGAATCACAGCTACGAAAGAATCAGCGGGCTGAAGGTGTCTGATATGCTGGGGAAGAACATGAAAGCCCTGGTAGAGCAAGGGGTTATTTCCATGAGCGGGACGCTGCAGGTACTTGAGACCGGCGAAGAGGTGACCATGGAGCAAAGTTTCAGCACCGGTCGTCAGGCCATAATCACCAGTACTCCGCTTTTCCGGCAAACCGGTTCCCGGCAGGAAGCGAACAACGAGGGCGCCCGCGGCGACATCATTATGGTTGTTACCATTGTCAGAGAGATGACCGAGCTTTATTCAATCCGCAAGGAAATGCGCATACAGGAGCAGCTGAAGCTGAAATACAGGTCGGAGCTGGAGCAGCTCAGGCAGGAATACATCGGCAAGCCTGTAATTGTTTCGGAGGCGGCCTCGACCAGGGAGCTGATGCGAATGGTGGATCACGTGCGGATGGTGGACGCTCCGATTTTTCTGACCGGAGAGAAGGGGAGCGGGAAAAGGCGTATTGCCGCATACATTCACGAATATTCGAAGCGTTCCGGAAAGGCATTTATCGGAATTAATTTCAACGCTATTCCCATGGACGATCCGGCGGGTTACCTGTTTGGCCGCAGGACTGCGGAGGGGGAGTATCAGATCGGAATGCTTGAAAGCGCGGCCGGAGGGACGGTTTACTTCGAGAATCTCGGAGAAATGCCCGTTATAATCCAGGACAGGATTCTGTCTTTGCTTCGGGACGGGCAATGTGTAATGGGAGACGGAACCGTACGCCGGGTTGACATCAGGATTATCGCCGGAAGCAACGAGAGCTTGGAGTATCTGCGAAAAATGAAAAAAGTCAGCCCTGATATTATATATGCGTTTTCAATGTTTGTCCTGAAGGTTCCGCCTCTTAGGGAAAGAAAGGACGACATCGTGCCGCTGGCGGAGCATTTTCTGGAAAGAAGCAATAAGGAAAGGGGCGCCTCAATCCGCATATCCAAGGGCGGCTATGAGGGTTTGCTGGCTTATTCATGGCCGGAAAATGTCCTTGAACTGGAAAATATGGTGACCCGGGCGGCAATCATTTGCCGGGGGAATACGATAACGGAAGAAGACCTTTTTCTGGGCGGACACAAGCGGGAGACCGGCGCAACCGTCAGCATTGCCGGGGAACTGCCGCCACAGATGGATTTGCGGGAGGAAGTGGCCGCACTGGAGGCCGCTTATATGACAAAGGCCTTTGAAAAATTCGGCAATCTCAGAGAAGCGGCCCGGTACCTGGGAATAGACGCGTCAACTTTTACCAGGAAAAGGCAGAAATACAGGCAAATGGGGTTGATGTAATGAGAATGTTGCATAATTGCATATAGATAACCTCGTTTGCCTATAATATAATTTCATTAATGCAACTGAAATAACTCAGACGAGGCAGAAGTTCAGCTTTGAGTTTCAGCTTAGTACACAAGAAAACACACATATACATAGAAGGAGGTATTTTTATGGCACTTATGACAGGCGAACAATACATCGAAAGCATTCGCAAAATGAACATGGAAATCTATATGTTCGGCAAGAAAATTGAAAATTCGGTGGATCATCCGATTCTCAGGCCGTCCCTCAATTCCGTAAGGATGACATATGACCTGGCGCAGGACCCGCAGTATGCGGACCTTATGACAGTGACTTCACCCTTTACCGGAGAGAAAATCAACCGCTTTGAGCATATCCACCAAAGCACCGAAGATCTTAAGAACAAGGTTAAGATGCTGCGCCTTTGCGGACAAAAGACCGCGGCCTGTTTCCAGAGATGTGTCGGAATGGACGCTTTCAACGCGGCATTTTCGACCACATTTGAAATCGACAAGGCGTATGGCACAAATTATCACGAGAACTTCAAAAAGTTCATGATTTATTGCGGGGAAAATGACCTGACCGTCGACGGAGCCATGACCGACCCCAAGGGTGACCGTTCAAAGGCGCCGCATGCCCAGGCGGATCCTGACCTTTACCTGAGGGTCGTTGAAAGAAGGGAAGACGGCGTTGTCGTAAGAGGCGCAAAGGCTCATCAGACCGGCATCTGCAACTCCCATGAGGTTATTGTGATGCCGACCATTGCGATGGGTCCGGACGATAAGGATTATGCCATTTCCTTCGCAGTGCCCGTTGATACGAAAGGAATCTTTATGATTATCGGCAGGCAGTCCTGTGACACTCGCAAGCTGGAGAATACTACTATAGACGTAGGCAACCCGGAATTCGGCGGCGTCGAGGGGCTGACAATCTTCGATGACGTATTTGTTCCCAACGAGCGCATTTTTATGAACGGAGAGACGGAATTTGCGGGAGTTCTTGTGGAAAGATTCGCTGGCTACCATCGTCAGTCCTATGGCGGCTGCAAGGTCGGCGTAGGCGACGTGCTTATCGGAGCGGCGGGAGTAATTGCCGATTACAACGGCGTTGCAAGGGCATCGGCCGTTAAGGACAAGATCATCGAAATGATACACCTGAACGAAACTCTGTATTGCTGCGGAATTGCCTGCTCAACCGAGGGGTATCCTACAGAATCCGGAGCATATATTATCGACCTGCTTCTGGCAAATGTCTGCAAGCAGAATGTAACCCGTTTCCCGTATGAAATCGTACGTCTTGCAGAGGACATTGCAGGCGGGCTGATGGTTACGGCACCGTCGGAAGCTGATTTCAGAGATGAGAAGCTGGGTAAATATATCGACAAGTACTTAAAGGGAGTGGAGGAGGTTTCCACCGAGAACCGTTTGAAGATGCTTCGCCTGATTGAGAATATGGCCCTGGGGACGGCTGCGGTCGGGTACCGTACCGAGTCAATGCACGGCGCCGGTTCACCGCAGGCTCAGCGCATTATGATTCAGCGTCAGGGCAATCTTGCATTTAAGAAGGGGCTGGCCAAGGCAATCGCCCATATCGAAGAGTAAGACGGTTATGGACGACATCACAGTTGAGGCAATTGAGAAGGTATTGGACGAGAAAGTCCGGCCGGAGCTTGCCCTTCACGGGGGAAATATAGCAATCGACAGGTTTGAGGCGGGCGTGCTTTATGTGCGCCTTTTAGGGGCCTGCAGCGGTTGTCCCTCCGCCGACCTGACTATGGAAAATATTGTTTCAGATGCCCTGCGGGAGAGTTTTCCGCGGCTGAAGGTCAGCCTGATAACCGGGGTCAGCGACAGTCTGATTGCCCAGGCCAGGCAGCTGATGAGGGAAAGGCACAAATGAATATATATGTAAAGTTTTGCGGAGGCTGTAATCCGCGCTTTGACCGGGCAGGGCTCCTCAGCCGCATGGAGAGGGCCTTCCCGGAGCATGTATTTGAAAATGAGTACAAAGACCCGGAGGTGTCGCTGATTATATGCGGGTGCAGCGCGGCCTGTGCGGACAGGAGGGACGCTGCGGCACCCTATGGAATCTATACCGTCTGGCAGGAGGACTGCCTTGAGGATTTCGGGGATTTCATCACATCCGTGAGGGTCGGATTAGGAGAGTAAAATGAACTGGAAAGAGAAATATGCCTCACGTCTTTGCACGGCGCAGGAGGCGGTTTCACACATAAAATCCGGTGATCGGGTGGTCGTAGCCCACGCTTGCGGAGAGCCGGTGATTTTGACGGATGCCATGGTGGCATGCGCCGAAAAATATGATTATAAAAACGTGGAAGTGGTGCACATGGTTGCCATGGGCAAGGCGGGTTATTGCGCAACGGAAATGAAAGACCGCTTTCGCCACAACGGTCTTTTTCTCGGAGGAAGCACCAAAGGCGCGGTTGCGGAAGGGAGGGGAGATTTTACCCCCGTATTCTTCTCGGAAATTCCGGATTTATTCCGCACGAAGCTGCATACAAATGTAATTCTTTTGCAGGTCAGCGAGCCGGATAAGCACGGATACTGTTCTTTCGGCATTTCCTGCGATTACACCAAGCCGTGCGCCGAGGTGGCGGATTTGCGCATTGCACAGATCAATCCGAATATGCCCAGAGCACTTGGCGACAATTTCATCCATATCAGCGAGCTTGACCACATCGTATGGGAGACCACTGACCTTATCCAGCTGCCGCCGCCGGCTATAGGTGAGGTTCAGAAGAAAATAGGTGAGAACATCGCATCCCTTGTCAAGGACGGGGACTGCCTGCAGCTTGGCATCGGGGCCATTCCCGACGCGGTGCTTCTTTTCCTCAAGGACAAAAAGGACTTGGGCATCCATTCGGAAATGTTTTCCGACGGAGTTGTGGATCTGATAAATACGGGGGTTGTGACAAACAAATGCAAGCAGATTGACAACGGAAAATGCGTTGCCTCTTTCCTTATGGGAACCGGCAAATTATACGATTATGTCAATGACAACCCGATGGTTGCAATGAAACCCGTTGACATCGTAAATGATCCCAGAGTAATTTGTCAGAACGACAATGTGGTATCAATCAATTCCTGCGTAGAGGTGGATCTGATGGGGCAGGTATGTTCAGAGTCCGTCGGCCTGACCCAGATTTCAGGTGTGGGAGGCCAGGTGGATTTCGTCCGCGGGGCGAATATGTCCAAGGGAGGCCGCACCATTATGGCCATGCCGTCAACCGCCGCAAAGGGAACAATCTCCAAGATAGTTCCGTTTTTGGCACACGGGGCAACGGTTACCACATCCCGCTGCGACGTGAACTATGTGGTGACGGAGTACGGCATTGCGCAGCTTCACGGCTGCACATTGAAGGAAAGGGCGCGTCAGCTTATAAACATTGCGGCCCCCGCCTTCAGAGACGGACTGAAAGAGGAGTATGCAAGGAGATTTCACTGCGAATTTAAAGAATAAGGGGAAGGTTGCCGGCCTTACCGCGGGGCCGTGTCGGCTTGCGTAAAATTTTGAATATCAATACTGTAGCGGGGCTGCGTGCAGAACTGCGTCAGATGGAAAAATAAATGACCAATCTTGAAAAATACAACAAAATAGTCAAGCAAAGTCTGGGCGCGTCCGATTCGGACCTGAATGACGACGTGCTTGTGTACAACCGTTTTCCCTCCTGGGACTCCGTTGCCCACGTTGAAATGGTGGCGGATCTGGAGGAAAAATTCGAAGTGCTTTTTTCCACGCTGGATATAACATCATTCGGCAAATACAGTCTGGGCATTGAAATCCTGACAAAATTGGGCGTGGATATGGAGAAATAATGATTTTCGGCATTGACAGGATAAACGAAAAACGCATTGCTTTGATTTCCGAAAGCGGGAGAAGTTTTTCCTATGGACAGGTAAGAATCGCCGCCGCCGAGGTGGGACGCGTCCTTCAGGGGAAAAGCGTGGTTTTCTGTCTTTGCCGCAATGTTCCGGAGGCCGTGATCGGCTATCTGGGAATTATGGAGCAAGGAAGCGTTCCCTTGCTGCTGGGTGAAAATCCCGACCGAAAGCAGCTGAAATATCTGCATGAAATCTACAGACCGTCATATTACTGGCGCTCTGGGGAGATGAACAACCCGGAAGAACCGAGCGAAGATGCATCCGTTTACGGCAAGGAAATCCTGCGGATGGGGGATTACCGGCTTTTTGCAACCGGTCTTCCGTCATACGAAACGGACGGGGAGTTGGCGCTTTTACTTTCTTCTTCTGGAAGCACCGGCAGTCCCAAGCTAATCCGCTTGAGCCGGCGAAATCTCGAGTCCAATGCCGAGTCAATCGCTCAGTACCTGCAATTAAACGAAAGTGAACGTCCCATTACAAGTCTGCCGATGCAGTATACATTCGGCCTTTCGGTGATAAACAGTCATTTGACGGTGGGGGCGGCGATTCTCATGTGTGAAAAAAGCATTGTCCAAAAGGAGTTTTGGGATTTTTTTTCGGCGCAGGAGGGTACGAGTCTTGCGGGGGTTCCCTATACCTATGAAATCCTGAAAAAAATTCATTTCATGGACAAGGATGACTTAGGCAACCTTCGCACTCTGGTTCAGGCCGGGGGACATTTGCCGGTGGAGCTTCAGGAAATGTTCGGGAAATGGTGCGAACAAAGAGGAATAAAGTTCTTTGTGATGTACGGTCAGACAGAGGCTACGGCAAGAATGAGCTATCTTCCTTACGAGAAGCTGCTTTCAAAAATCGGCTCAATCGGGATTGCAATTCCCGGGGGCCGCTTTGAGCTTCGGGATGAAGAAGGAAATGTCATAGAAGAGCCGGACCGGGTCGGAGAGCTTGTCTATTACGGCCCGAATGTATCCCTGGGATACGCCTCCTGTCGGGAGGATTTGAACAGACCGGACGATAACAGGGGTGTATTGCACACCGGAGACATGGCGATGCGTGATGAGGACGGATATTACAAAATCACGGGTCGCCTCAGCAGATTCGTGAAAATCTACGGAGTAAGGGTTGGCCTGGATGAGTGTGAAAATATATTAAAAGGTCTGGATTTGTCGGGGGAATTTGTCTGTGTGGGCAGGGACGACAACCTGATAATCTATACCAACAGCAAAAAAAACCATGAGGCTGCGGACTGGCTTGCAAAGCGGCTGGGCCTTAACGAAAGGGCCTTTTCCTGCCGTTACGTGGAAACAATTCCGAAAACCGAATCCGGGAAAAAGGATTATAAAATGCTTAACCTAAGGCCTGCCCCCTACAGTCTGGAACGGCAACAGAAGGACAGGATATTGACAAGGGAGCTGATTTCTCTTACTAAGCACCATCTTCTTGCATGTCCGGAATATGCCCGGATGCTGAGAGCAATGGGCACGGATCTTAAGCAGATAAGTGATTACAGAAGACTGCCCTTCCTGCCGGCGGGGATTTTCAAGGAAACGGAACTGATCAGCGCCTCCGGCATTTCGGCCGATGCAAAAATGCCGGAGGGCGAAAGCGCGGCCGCCGGGAAAAACACAAAGGCATCCGAAGGCGCGGGCACCGAAGAAAACGCAAAGACATCCGAAAGCGCATCCGCACCGGGACTGAAACTGTTGACCTCCTCGGGCACCACCGGGCAGCGGCGGGCAAGGATTTACCTTGACGGAGAGACCAGAACCGCTCAGCAAAGGGTTTTGTCCGAAATAGCGGCGGACTTTCTCGGACCCGAAAGGCGTCCCATGCTGATAATTGATTGCCCCTCCACGGTTAAAGATACCGGAGAAATTTCCGCCGTGGCAGCAGGCATCAAAGGCTTCTCGATTTTTGGGAGAGAAAGGACATTTGCCCTGAAGGATGATATGAGCTTTGACATCAGTGCGGTCAGAGAATTTGCCGGGAAAAACAAAGGCGAACCGAAGTTGATATTCGGATTTACATATATCGTGTGGGAGTATTTCATAGAGCCGGCGCGGAAGATGTTTGCCGGCGAAAGTCTCCCGTTCATAGACCTTTCAGGCTCCGTCCTGGTCCACGGAGGGGGCTGGAAAAAATTAGAGCAATTGAACATTTCCGGGGAAGAGTTTAAAGAAGAGTTGTCCCGGCTTTACAATATAGAATGGATACATGATTATTACGGAATGGCGGAGCAGGCCGGCAGCATTTTCATGGAATGCGAAGAGGGACATTTTCATTGCTCCGACTATTCCGGTGTGCTGATAAGAAGGCCGGAGGACTTTTCTCTGTGCGGTGTGGGCGAGGAAGGCCTGATACAGGTACTCTCCACTTTGCCGAAGAGCTACCCGGGGCACAGCCTGCTGACTGAGGATGTGGGTGTGTTGCTCGGGGAGGATAACTGCCCTTGCGGCAGGATGGGGGCATATTTTAAGGTCCTCGGGCGCATGGAAAATGCGGAAATAAGGGGGTGCAGCGATACATTTGAAGCTGACTGACAAGGTGAAATTTGTAATCGGTGACAGCAGTGTAATTGCTGCCATGAGCCTTCGGAAGGAACGCTCTCCTTACGGAGAGGAAGCCATGGATTTCTTAGGCGCCTGGTCGGAGAATATCAGACTGCTTCCCCGCAATAAAAAGGACGGTGCGGTTTCGGCTTTCGGCTTTTGGTGCCGCAGGACCGCCCTTGAAGAAATGAAGAGGGAATTTGAAGAAGAACTGCAAATGCAAGGCGGAGTTTCGGAGTGTTCCTCAGACTATGCGGGGCGCGGTATCTGCCTGCAGTTTGTCCCCTCCAATATCCCGGCTCTTTTTGCCTACAACATAGCCGCGGGACTGATAGCGGGAAATGCCGTAATACAAAGGCTGCCTTCAGGCTTTGAAGGAGGTGTTCTTTTGGAAACATTAAGAGAAACGCTGAAGGGACACGCAGGCATAGCAGAGGAAACAGTGCTTTTGCAATATGACCACGATGACAGTATAACCGCAAAGCTGACAGGGTTGTGTGATGCGCGTATTATCTGGGGCGGAGACGCAACCGTGGAAAAGCTTCGCAGCTTCCCTTTGAAGAATACGGCGGCAGACATTGCCTTTCCTACCCGGCATTCCATGGCGGTGCTGGGAGCCGGGGCGGTCTTGGACTCTGCCGACCTTGCACCACTTATCAGGGACTTTTTTAATGACACCTACCTTAATGACCAGAATGCCTGCTCGGCGCCGGGGATAATTTATTGGAAAGGCAGCCGGGAGGAAGTGGAAAAGGCCCGGAAAATATTCTGGAGCGAGTTGGAAGAATTCCTGAGAGAAAGATATATCCTGCAGCCGTTGTTAAGTGTAAAAAAACTGGAAAAGGCACTTCTTCTTGCGGCAAATGACATGGGAGAGAAAATAATGCGGGGATCGGCTCCGGACGAAAACAAAATCTTCAGGATATGGACGGACATTCTTACGCCGGAACATTGGAAATACCTTTGCCCCGGAGGATTCTTTATAGAGAGTTCGGGCGAGAATTTTGAGGGGCTGAGACCGGTGCTGACAAGCGACTGTCAGACCGTTACTTATTACGGTGTCGACAGAGATGAAGTGAAAGAAAAAATCCTTGACATGGCCGGAGCGGATGCCGTGCAGCTACGCGTAGTACCCGCGGGGAGTGCCCTTGATTTTGACATGAAATGGGACGGACACGACCTTTTAAAGGAACAGATTTGCCGGCGGACAGAGATTTTATATATAGAAAATGACGGCCACAGGCTGTATTGCAAAAGACGGGGCCGCGGCCCCGCGCTCCTGCTGATACACGGGGTGGCTACGGACAGCGATTTCTTTGACGGACTGTCCTTGCTGCTTGAAAATCATTTTACCGTTATTTCCTATGACAGGAGAGGACATTCAAGAAGCGTCCCGGTCGGGGAAACGAAAGGAGATGTTTCCCTGCCGCAGGACTATTCGGTTGAAGCTCAGGCAGGGGACGCTGCGGCTGTCCTTGAGGCACTTGCCGACATGAAGGCGGGGCTTCCCACGGTTGTGGGTTTCAGCGGTGGAGGCCTTGTGGCATTGGTGCTTTCAAAAGACAGACCCGATCTTGTCGGCCGGATGATGATGTACGAAACCGTTTACGGTTATGACGAAGTATTCCTTGACAAAGTAGATAAATGGAAGGATGATTTGAGGAAGATGGCAGACAAGGGCAATATTGCGAAGGCAATGCTGATGTTTGTGAAAATGATCGGCGAGAAGGACCCGTCGGCCCCCGGCACGAGTACGAAACAGATGCGGCGGAACATGACCAACTTGTCGCATTTCCTGCAGCATGAAATGGAGTCTTTCCTTGGCTTTGCCCGGAACAATCCGGACATTGAGCTGAGTATGCCGTGTGTCTGCGGTGCCGGAAGTTTTAACAGAGACAGATTGTTTTATAAGACGATGAAGGATTGTGCTGCCCGGTACGGATGGGATTTTGCCGAAGTGGAGGGCTATCACAATGTGGCGCTTGAGCGGCCGGCAAACTTTGCCCGTTGGATAGCGGAGCGGGTTGATATATCTTCGGACCTGTGACTGCGTAACAGTTTTGCCCGTTGGATGACAAAGCAGGCTGCCATATCTGCAGACTTGTGACTGTAAAAACTTGCTTGCCGGTGCGGCCGGCAGATTTAATCAGGAGGAATTTAAGATGAAGAAATTTATGGTAAAACCGGTGATTCATATCTTTGACAGCGCGGTGGAGTTTGCAAAGGAGTTTGAAATCGGAAAGGGAGACCTTGTGATTACAAACGAGTACATTTTCCAACCGTTTTTGGGAGAGTTGAATCTCGAATGTGAGATCCTTTATCAGGAAAAATACGGCGCCGGGGAGCCCTCTGACGATATGCTCGAGGCGATGTATGCCGATATTAAGACCCGGCCGAAGAGAATCATTGCAATCGGCGGAGGCACGATAATCGACATTTCCAAGTTTTTTGCCTTGAAAAATGTAACGCCGGTACTGGATTTGTACGACGGGAAGACGGAAATTGTAAAGGACAAGGAGCTTGTTCTTGTTCCCACCACATGCGGCACCGGCTCCGAGGTAACAAACGTGGCCATTCTGGCACTGAACAGCCGCGGCACCAAGCAGGGTCTGGCGGTTGATGAAATGTATGCGGACAAGGCGGTGCTGATTCCCGAGCTTGTTAAGGGACTTCCCTTCCGCTTCTTTGCCACCAGCTCCATTGACACTCTGGTTCATGCGGTTGAATCATCCCTTTCTCCCAAGGCCAGCGACTTTACAAAGCTTTTCGGCTACAAGGCAATCGAGATGATTCTGAGGGGCTTCATGGAAATACGCGACAAGGGTCAGGAAGCAAGGTTTCCGCTGCTTAAGGATTTTCTTATTGCCTCAACCTATGCCGGCATAGCCTTTGGAAACGCAGGCTGCGCGGCAGTCCACGCCATGGCATATCCGCTCGGAGCCACCTATCATGTTGCCCACGGTGAATCAAATTACGTGCTGTTCACCGGTGTGCTTAAGAATTACATGGAGATTAAATCCGACGGCGAAATCGCCGTGTTGAATGCCTTCATTGCGGATATTTTAAGCTGCGACGCGGCAGATGTGTATGACGAGCTGGAAAATCTTCTGAATGTGCTGATACCCAAAAGGCCGCTACGGGAGCTTGGCATGACCGAGCAGGACATAGAGGATTTCTCCGAGTCCGTAATGGTAAACCAGGGCCGCCTGATGGCAAACAATTTTGTTCCGCTTGACAAGGCAAGGGTTTTCAAGATTTACAAAGAACTGTACTGAGGATTTTTAACCGCCATTTTGACAGGCTCGGGTTTTCAGAATTTACAAAGAGCTGTACTAAAGATTATTAAGCGATATGGAACAGTTGTGCCCTGATAAAACATACATAATCAACGCTTTCACCGGCAGGGGGCTGAGGGGCAATCCGGCGGCGGTTTGCGTACTCGATGAGTGGCCTCCGGACCCGGAAATGCAAAGGCTTGCCGCGGAATACAACCTGTCGGAGACGGCATTTGTAGTGGAAGAAAAATCTTCCGCGGGAACTGTCCCGGCAAATGCTTCGGGTGCCGCGGCCGGGCCGGACGTTGCGACCGGGAATGTTTCCCGTTACCACATCAGATGGTTTACTCCGACTTGCGAAGTATCTTTGTGCGGACATGCTACTTTGTCGGCGGCATATGTTCTGACAGAGTATTACGGCGCCTGCGAGATAATTGAATTTTCATCCGGCGGCGGCCCGCTGACAGTCAGGAAAATTCCCGCAGATAAAGGATTTCTTCTTGAAATGGATTTTCCTGTAAAAAAAATCAGCCGGGCCGTTATAGATGCGGAAACGGAAAGGCTTCTCGGAATCAGACCGGCTGAGATTTTTCTGACCTGCGATCTGGTGTGCGTCCTTGAGGACGCTGCGCAGGTGGAAAATTTCCGCCCGGATTTTGAAAAAATAAAGCGGATACCGGGCGTGGAAGGTGTTATAATAACCGCAGTCTGTGAGGACGGGGAGTTCGATTTCGTATCAAGGTGCTTTTATCCGGGAGAAGGAATCGACGAGGATCCGGTGACGGGTTCTTCCATGTGCAGCTTGATGCCTTACTGGTCGGGTCGCTGCAAAAAAGAATGGCTTTATGCCCGGCAGGCCTCGGAAAGGGGCGGCGCCCTCAGGTGCAGACTCACAGGCGACCAGGTTATTATAAGAGGAGAGGCGGAGCTTGACAGGGTCATTTGCCGCTGAAAAATGTCTAAATCAACTTTATGCTACATAGAAAAAGACGGAGCATACCTGATGCTCTACCGTAATAAAAGGGAAGGTGATCCCTGCCTTGGCAAATGGGTAGGCATCGGCGGCAAGTTTGAGCCCGGAGAGGATGCGGAGGCCTGTCTTTTGCGCGAGGTGCGCGAGGAGACGGGATTGACGCTGACAAGTTACAGGTTTCACGGTATAATCCGCTTCAAATCGGACGTGCTCGAGGACGAAGACATGTATCTGTTCTCGGCTGACGGCTTTGAGGGGGAAGACCCTGCCGGCAGAAGGTTTGACTGCGACGAGGGAAATCTGAAATGGATTCCCAAGGAACAGGTATGCGACCTGAACCTGTGGGAGGGCGACAGGTATTTTTTAGAACCCCTGATTGCCGGAGAGCGGGAAATAGAGATGACATGCATATACGAGGGTGACCGTCTGGTTGAAATCAGATAGTGCGTTGCCGGACGGAAGTAAAAGAAACAAAGAAAGGGAAAGAAGGGAAGGACGAAAGAAAACAATATGAGAAAGACAAAGATTATCTGCACCATAGGACCTGCCTGCGATGATGAAGCGATGCTGAAGGAAATGTGTCTTGCCGGAATGAATGTGGCCAGACTCAATTTTTCCCACGGTACCCATCAGTGGCATCTGAAGGTCATTAATTCAATAAAAAAGCTGCGCAGCGAGCTGAATTTGCCTATAGCTATCATGCTTGATACAAAGGGTCCGGAGTGCCGCATCGGCCGGTTTGAGGAGGGCAAGGTCTATCTTAATGAGGGAGACGAATTTACTTTCACCACGGAGGATGTTGTCGGAGGACAGGATAGGGTAGGCGTCAGCTATGAGGGCCTGGCGGAGGATATGGCTTGCGGCGACACCATCTTTTTGAACAACGGTCTTGTTGAGCTTCAGGTGCAGAAGACGGAGGAAAGTGAAGTAATCTGTAAGGTTATGTCCGGCGGCGAGGTGTCCGACAGGAAAAGCATGAGCTTTCCGGGTAAGATGCTTAAGCAGGTTTATTTGAGCGAAGCTGACAAGGCGGATATGCTGTTCGGCATTGAAAATCAGGTGGATTTCATTGCTTGTTCTTTCGTCTCTTCAAGACGGGATTTGATTGATGTCAGAACTTTCCTTGATGCGAACGGCGGCGAGGACATTGATCTTATTGCCAAGATTGAAAACCGCACAGGTGTAGACTCAGTAGATGAAATCGTCTTGGAATGCGACGGCATTATGGTTGCCAGAGGGGACTTAGGTGTGGAGATTCCGTTTGCCGAGATCCCGGCAATCCAGAAGAAGCTTATCACTAAGTGCCGCCTGCTGGGCAGGCGGGTAATTGTCGCAACGGAAATGTTGGAGAGCATGATTATAAATCCCCGGCCCACAAGAGCGGAGACCAGCGACGTGGCAAATGCGGTGTACGACGGCACCAGCGCTGTCATGCTGTCCGCAGAAAGCGCAAGCGGGAAATACCCGGTTGAGGCGGTAAAGACCATGGCAGCTATTGCCGAGGAAACCGAGAAAAATATAGATTATCTTGGAATGTACAAAAGCAGCAGATTTGAGATTCAAAATCATCTCGATGCCATTTCCCATGCTACCTGCGGTATGGCCATTGATATCGGCGCAAGGTGCATAGTGGCCTGTACAAATTCAGGTCTGACTGCACGCATGGTCAGCCGTTTCAGAAGTCCCACAGACATCATAGGCATGACCTCCAATAAGAGGGCTCTTTATAAGCTGGCACTATCATGGGGAGTCATTCCGGTGCTCAGCGAGCAGTTCGATTCCACGGATGTGCTGTTTTATCATGCCCGCAATGCCGCTCAAGGGCTCATTGAGATGAATGAGGGTGACTACATCGTGATTACGGGCGGCAGGATTGACGGGCGTTCGGGCAATACAAACCTGATAAAAGTCGAAAGGTTCTGAGGGCGGGAATGAGTGCTGTGAAAGAGCGTTCCTTCGGCCGCCTGATGATTGTAGTGACGGCCCTCTTGTGGGGGCTTGCCGGTGTATGCGTTAAATCGGTCACCTGGGGAGCAATGTCCATCGTGGCGGTAAGAAGCGTAATCTCGATGATTATGCTGCTGATTGCGAAGGGCAGTCTCAGGCTGAAATTCACCCGTTCCAATATCATTGCCGCCGTTTCCATGAGCGTCACGGGGATTTTGTATATCTATGCAATTACCCTGACCACGGCTGGGACGGCCATTGTGCTGCAGTACATTGCGCCTATTCTTGTTTATCTGTACAGCGTTATTTTTAAGAAAAAGAAAATAAAGGCAGCAGAACTCGTACTGACACTTGCGGTTTTTGCGGGGTGCGTGCTGTCATTTGCAGACAGCCTTGATTTTACAAGACTTTTGGGCAATCTGCTTGCTTTGGCTTCGGGGTTTACTTTTGCCGCCCAGATTATTTTCATGAACGCAAGGCAGTGTGACGCTACGGATTGCAGTATTATCTCCAACGGCATCAGCATTTTGTTTTGCACACCATTCATGTTCTTCGACCCGGGTCTGATTTTCAGCCTGAAAAACATAGTATGGGTGTTGATAGCAGGCGTGTTCCAATACGGTCTGGCGAATATTATTTTTGCACGCAACGTGCAGAAGGTAGACCGCATAGAGGTGGCGCTGCTGCTGACTATTGAACCCATATTCAACCCGATACCGGTGTTGCTTCTTTGCGGAGAGAAAATGAGCCTGACGGCCGTTATCGGAGCTGCAGTTGTCATAATTTCCGTTGCTGTTTACTCCATGCTGCCCAGGCTGCGTAAGCTGCGGGCTTCCCGTCGTTCATGATATGAAGACTGTGAATGATTTGGAAGTGGCATTTCGTGTAGGAATAAGTTAAAATAGCCGCAGAGAGCTTATTTTGAAACGGAGGATACAATGGAGCCGGCTTTACAGGATCTTGCCTCAACCAACCTCAGCCTGAAATTTAATCTCAGAAGGGCGAGGCAGAAGGTGGAAGATTTCCTTGGCATGAACAGGGAAATAAAACAGGCATTTGCCCGGAAAGAAAAAGAGGGCTTAAGTGACATTCCTGTTTTTATTATCAGCTTTGACAGGCTGTCTTGTCTTAAGGTGCTGATAGAAGGCCTTGAGCAGGTAGGGCTGACCAATATTCACATAATTGACAATGCGTCAACATACCCTCCGTTGTTAAAGTATTACAAGGAAACCCCCTACGATGTAATTTACATGCAGGAAAACTTCGGCTCGAGGGTGTTCTGGAAGTCAGAAGTATTTGACAAGTACCGCAACGACTTTTATATCGTAACCGATTCGGATTTGGAGCTGCTGCCCGAGTGCCCCGGCGACCTGGCGGAGTTTCTTTTTAATCTTCTTAAAAAATTTCATTTTGTGAGGAAAGCGGGCATTTCCCTGAAAATAGACGACATCCCCGAAGACAGCATCCTCGGGGCAGACGTGAAGCAGTGGGAAAGCCAGTTTTTTAAAGCTCCGATAAAGGGCGAGGGGGCGTATTACGCAAGTGTGGATACTACCCTTGCCATGTACCTTCCGGACAATTTGGCAAAGGGGATTCCATTCCTGCGGGCAATCAGGTCCGCTCATCCTTATCAGGCAAGGCATCTGCCCTGGTATAAGACAAAGGAAACCCTGACAAGTGAGGACGAATACTATTCGGTCAGCCGTTCAAACGGATGGTGGGGTATTGCCGAGGGGAAAATCACCCCGGACTAAAGAAAAGCTCTCCGGCCGCGGTGCGGCAGGCCGGTAATACGGAAAGAAAACACATGGACAAAAAACGCGGAATGCTGAATATCGGCGTATCGGTAGGCGTCAAGGTGCTGCTGCTTATCGGCTCGGTGCTGGTAAGGAGATTCCTGATACGCTATCTGGGCTCGGAAATAAACGGGCTTAATTCCCTTTACATCAACATCATAGGCTTCATTGCTGTAGCGGAGCTGGGAGTGGGCTCGGCCATCGTTTTTTGCATGTACAAACCCATTGTTGACGGAGACGAGACCAAGGTTACGGCGCTTTACAGGCTGATTGAAAAGCTCTACAGGATAATCGGAGCGTTCATTCTTGCGGCGGGGCTGTGCGTGACCCCTTTTTTGCCGCGTCTGGCGAAAGACTGTTCCGTCCCGCGGCCGCAGATGTACACCACGTTCATCATTATGCTTGTATCCGTGGTGCTGACTTACATGTACAGCGCCAAGGTATCATTATTGGAAGCATACAAGAACAACTATATCGCCACGGGCATTATGGGAACATCCATGTTTTTCCAGTACGGCCTGCAGATAGTTGCGGTGCTGGTGTTCAGAACCTTCCATGCCTACCTGCTGTGCAGAGTAATCGCAATGCTCATTCAGTGGCTTCTGCTTGAGATATACTGTCGCAGGAAATATTCCCATATCATCAAGCCGCATGCAAAGGTTGACAAGGAGACCGCCGGCTACGTGTCGGCAAATATCAAGGCCATGTTCATGCATAAAATCGGGAATGTCATGGTAAACACCGCCGGCAGCATCATCATATCCGCTTTCATCGGTGTCGTGGAGCTTGGAAAGCATTCCAACTACACCATTATAATGACGTCCATGATAGGGATACTGAATCTGTTTTTTACGCCGCTGACATCCATCATCGGCCATCTGTATGCCAAAGAGGACGCGGTGGGAATTAGAAAATATTTCAATTTTTTCCACGGCTTCAACTTCGTGCTTGCCACTGTGTTTTTCCTGGGCTATTATGCGATAATCGACAACCTGATAACCGTTGTGTTTGCTCCGGGGCTGGAGCTGCTGCGTATAATCAGCTTTGTCATTACATATAGTTATTTTATCCAGTTCATGAGAAATGCCACAGTGCTTTTCCGGGATGCCACGGGGACGTTTTACAAGGACAGGTGGAAGGCTCCGATCGAGGGAGCGGTAAATATCATCCTGTCCATCGTTTTCGTCCTGATTTTTCCTGAGGGATACAAGGAGCTGGGAGTTATTGCGGCAGCCATAATCACCAATCTCCTGATTTGTCATATCGTGGAGCCGCTGGTGCTTTACAAATACGCGCTGAAGGCGTCTCCGGCAGGATACTACGTCAGGAACTATGTCCTGATAGCTGTTTTCGGCGGACTGCTGTTTTTAATGGACAAAATCATGGTAAATATGGGAAACCGGTACCTGGAGATCCTCGTGAACGGCTGCATTGCCGTGGGAGTGGGGCTTGCGGTGTTTGTCGCGACGACCCTGCTGGATAAGGATTTCAGATATTACTTTAAGAGGCTTTTGAAAAGGGCTTAGGAGGAAATGACAATGAAAATATGCCTGGTGGGCTCCTCAGGCGGTCATCTTGCGCATTTGCAGATGTTAAAGCCCTTCTGGGAAAAGCATGAGAGGTTCTGGGTAACCTTCGATAAGGAGGATGCCGTATCGGGACTGAAAGGGGAGCGGATGTTTCCCTGCTATTTCCCGACCAACCGCAATATAAAAAATCTGATAAGAAACACAGTCCTTGCTTGGAAAATCATCAGAAGGGAAAGGCCGGAGCTGATTATTTCCAGCGGAGCCGCGGTAGCGGTACCCTTCTTTTATATCGGAAAGTTACATGGGGCAAAGACGATCTACATTGAGATTTTCGATCGGATTGACAGCCCTACTATGACGGGGAAAATGGTTTATCCCGTCGCGGACAGGTTTATCGTTCAGTGGGAGGAAATGAAAAAGGTTTACCCGAAAGCGGTGAACCTGGGCAGCATTTTTTAGGGAAGCCCTGACAGCATTGATTGACACATGAAAAACGATGCCCGGCTGCCCTGCAGGTAGAGAAAAAATGATTTTTGTAACGGTGGGAACCCACGAGCAGCCGTTTGACAGGCTGATTGAATATGTAGATAGAAAAAAGGGTGAGAAAGCCATTGGGGATGAGATTTTCATCCAGACGGGCTTTTCAAATTATGAGCCGGTCTTTTGTGATTGGGAAAAGCTCGTTCCTCAGACAAGGATGGAAGAGCTTTTCAGGGAGGCTGATATTGTCATTACGCATGGCGGACCGGCCAGTTTCATGACTCCCCTAAAATACGGCAAGATGCCGATAGTAGTGCCCCGACGCCGGGAGTTTTCAGAGCACATAAACGACCATCAGGTAGAGTTTTGCAGGGCCGTTAAGGAAAGGTACGGCAACATCATTCTGATAGAGGACATTGAAGAGCTGTCGGATGCCGTCAACGGCTATGAAGGGCTCATGAAAGAGAAGTCTGCCGCTGTTGAGGGAAACACAGCCCGCTTCGTTCGGGAATTTGAAGAAATAGCCCTGAAACTGATAGGAGAAAATAATGTCTGAAAGGGTATGCGTGCTGCTTTGCACATACAACGGAGAAAAATATCTGCGCCGCCAGCTTGACAGCCTGAACAGGCAAAGGGGCGTAGAGGTTGACATATTCGCCCACGACGACGGCTCCTCCGACAAAACCGCGGAAATATTGAAAGAGTACGGGATAGAAACGGTCGGCGCTGAACACCTCGGGGCCGCAAAGGGCTTCATGTATCTGCTCGAGAATGCTCCGGAGGCGGATTATTATGCATTCTGCGACCAGGATGACGAGTGGGATGAGGACAAGTTAAGCTGCGGGGTTCAAACCATGAAATCGGTCGCAGAGGATAGCGGACTTGCCCTGTACTGCTGCAGCAGCAGACTGGTTGATGCGGGCGGCAATTTCATTAAGAACCATATAATAGACGGAATGAGAAGTCCCGCAACGAGGATGTTTTATGCAAGCATTTCCGGCAACACGATAATATTTAACCGGGAAATGAAAAAGACGGCTGCCCGGCATACCCCGAAAGAGCTTGTGATGCACGATTCCTGGCTGGTGAAACTGTGTCTTGCTCTGGGAGGGACGCTGATTGTCGACGAGGAGCCCCATATAGACTACCGGATGCACGGGAGCAACGAATGGGGCATGGAGCTGAATCTGAAAGGGAAGCTGCGAAAATTCAAAAACGTAATCAAAAGCAGAGGCGAAGGGCAGGAGCTGATTGATATTTGCGGCCTGTACGGCGAAGAAGTAATGCCGGAATTCAGGGAGCTGGCAAAGGCAACCGAGCTGACCCGTATCGGAAGTGTCGCCGGCAGGGGCTTTATGAAGGCAAACGGCATTGACTTCCGGAACGCCGGCTTCAACCTGGCATTTGCCATAAAAACATCAAAGGGGAGGCTATAGAGATTGCTTCTTTCAATCCTTTGCATTGTGAATAATGCCGATATTTTCGAAGGTTTCACGGAAAGCCTTGAAATGCAGGAGTTCAGGGATTATGAGCTTATTCCCGTATGGAACCTTGAAAACAGTCTGAAGGGGGCGGGGCCGGCCTTCAATGACGCCGCGGCCGGCGCCGCGGGGAAGTATATTGCGTTTGCGCATCCCGACATCAGGTTTTCGGACGAAAAAGCCCTTGGGGACATAATGGCATTCCTTGAAGACGTTTATGCGTCGGAATCTGCCAAAGCCGGTGCGGCGGGAGTTGCCGGCGCAGATGAAAACGCCCGGGGAGGCAGAGATATTTTTACAAATATCGTTCACGGAAGCTCCAAGCAGCCGGCAGGCATGGAAATAGACGGGCCGAGACAGGTTCAGACTCTTGACGAGTGCTTTTTTGCGGTGGAAAAAGAATATTTTTTCGCCCATCCGTTTCCGTCAAGAGACGGGTGGCATCTGTACGGGGCGGAATACTGCCTTAACGCCATCCTGAACGGCCGAAAAAATTACGTCGTTCCCGCAAGACTGTGGCACCTGTCCGACGGCAAATCTCTTGATGCGGAATATGTCAGGCAGGCGGAGGCGCTGATTAAGGATAAAAAGGAAGACTTCCCGCTTATCTGTACCACGGTCAAGGCCTGGAAAACAAAGGGTGCCGGAGCCGCCCTTTACAGAAAATATTATTATGTAAAGCAAAAAATCAAGAGGTTGATTTTGCGCGGCTGAGGAAGATGAAAATGACACGATTCGATATAATCATTCCGGTTTATAATGTTGAAGAATATCTGCCTGATACATTGAAAAGTCTTGAAGCCCAGAGTTTTAAGGATTTTCGGGCAATACTTGTTGACGACGGTTCTACGGACAGTTGTCCGCAGCTATGCGACGACTTCAGGGCATCCCGTCCCGAAACCGTTGTCATTCATAAACCGAACGGCGGTCTGATATCCGCAAGAAGAAGCGGAATCGCAGCCGCTCAAGGCGAATTTATAATGTTCTGTGACGGGGACGACATGCTGAAGCCCGAAGCCCTTGAGGAACTTAACAGAGCAATTTGCGAAAGCGGCGCCGACATGGTGATTTTTAATGCTGAAACCTTTGAAGGCGGCGTCCGCACACCCTTTTTCGAGAATGTACTTCCGGAGGGTGAAGTTGCGGACAAGCGGCTTATCTATGACAGGCTCTTTACGGATTATTGTTTAAACTCCATGTGCCTTAAGGCGACAAGAAGGGAGTTGTTTGACGCGGACAGGGATTACAGCGGCTTCTACGGATGCTCGGTTGCGGAGGATCTGTTGCAGTCGGTGCCGCTTCTTCTCGCGGCGGAAAAAATTATTTACCTGAACAAAGCGCTTTACGATTACCGTATGGCCTCGGGGATGACCCGTAAATTCAATCCGGAATATTATTTTGACAATAAGGCCGTAAGCCTGGATATACGCGAAAGGCTTGCCGGAGAGGGAATAGAGGATTTCGAACAAAAGGTTGCCTTTCATCTTCTGATTGCGGCATACGCGGGGACGACCCGGCTGAAATATGCGGATTCATTTGACTTTCGGGTGCTTGACAGGATAAATGCCGACGAGGAGTTCATACAGGCCTGGGACCGGGTGTGGAATCATCCCCTTTCTGCCCGCTTCAGTCCCAAACAAAGACTTCTGCTTAAGTTGTTAAAGGGACGAAATTACGGCGCAATAAGGCTGCTTTTGAAGGCTCGCGGCAAATAATCGTTGCATCTGTTCCGTAAAAGTAGTATTATTTTTAAGCTATAAATATAAATAAGGATTCGTATGGAGGGAAAATGAAACCGGAAATTTTAACAGCCTGCCATAGAACAGGCATGAGACTTGTTACAGTATTGCTTATTGTTGTAATGCTTGCTGCGGGTCTTGCAGGCTGCAAAGAGGCAGATAACGTGCCGGAAGAGACGACAGTTAAAACCGTTCAGGAGACCACAACACAGGAGCCGACCTTGCCGCCGCCCAGTGAGCCGATAACCTTCCTGTTCTTCGGCGTGGATACCGTGGGATATACACAGGTTGACAAGGGGCGTTCGGATATAATCAAGGTTATGCAGATAAATCCGAGAGACGAGACCATTAAATTTGCGGCCATTCTAAGGGATACAAAAGTTCCGATCGAGGGATACGGGAATGAGAAAATCAACGCTGCCTACATGTACGGCGGCGCTCCCCTTGCGATAAGCACGGTAAACGCCGAATTTGGTCTGGACATTGAGGATTATGTGACATTGAACTTCTCCGGTCTTGTTGAAATAGTTGATTATATAGGCGGTATCGATATTGAAATAGACAAAAGAGAGGCTAACCAGATAAACAAGGAAGACGGCGACTTCGTGGGAGACGGTCGCAACCGGTATATTGAGCCGGTGGAGGCGGGACTTGCTCATCTGGACGGAACACAAACCCTGGCATTTTCAAGGATAAGGAACATTGATGGTGATTTCTATCGCGCGGACAGGCAGCACAGGGCGCTCAGGGGGATTATTAAGAAGATTGATTCCATAAACCCGATTTCCTATCCGGAGATTGTCATGCGCTTCTTCGATGTTATTGAGACTTCATTTACCCTTGAGGAGTTGTGTGAGCTGTATCGCCTGGATTTGGGCAGCTACAGTGTGCATACGATGATCGTGCCAAATGAGTTTATAGAATCCGAACTTTTCGGGGGAATAGACGATACGGGAATATGGGTGTGGATTTACGACAAGGAGAATGCCGGCCTCAGGATTGAGGCGTTTTTGGAGGACGGAATTCCTAAGCCGGATCCCATAGACGAAGATGATGTCGTTGACGATGCCGCCGACGATGCCGATGATGATGACGATGATGAAGATGACGACGATGACGAATCTTAAGACGGTGCTTTAATGCCGATACGCAAATAAATAAATTTTAATTCAAAAAAAGGGGTCTGACACAGTCGGCCCCCTTTTTCAGGACTTTACTTCACAATCACCGTCATGTTGCGATAGGCGCTCAGCGGACCGGCGCTTAAGGAAATACGGACATTATATGAGCCGCTTTTGCTGATGTCCATGCCATTATAGTGATATTCAATCAGTTCATCTTGCGTGGTATCCGGATAATCCGGCGAATCCTCAGGGTCCTTTGTGGTGTAGTAGAAACCGTATTTTTTTCCGCCGCAGTCAAATGTGATATAGCGGGAGAGGTCATTTTCGAAGATATCTACGGCTTCCACATGTTCACGCAGGTCAAGCGGTTCGGAGCCGGCGCTGACCTCCAAAGAAGCGGCAGTGGTAAGGGTAAAATTGTACTCGTGCCAAGGATTGTGGGACACGGGGTCGGTGGGATCCCAGCCGTTTATCTCGGGAATGGTCCAGGGAATGAAAAAAGTGTCCGGTTTGCCCAAAGGACCGGGTGTGGAATCGTCTGAATAAATAATTACGTCAACGCCGGAGCCTACATTTGCGCACAGCCATCTTGCGTCCGCAACATTCAGCCGCACACAGCCCATTGAAGCGGGGCTTCCCAATTTGTTGTAGTCCGCCCATTCCAGCGAATCCCGGGACTGTTCAAGATAAGGCACCGAATGAAACATATAGTCGGTATCGGAGCCGCGAATCAAGCGGTAGGCATATTGGCCGTAGGTTGTGTCCACCATGTAGCACCAGTCGTACCATTCGTCCAGATAATATTCTCCCTCCGGGGTTTCGTGGGCGCCCCTTGCGGTAGAACAGGCGAAGGCCTTGACGGGTACTTCGCCGCCGTTTTCCAGGCGATATACCGTGGTGGTTTCGTGGGCAAGATTTACCCGTATAATATAGTCGGTATCATCCGTGGGAGAAATGCCCTCATCGGAAATTTCAACATCCCTGCGCACGTACATGGTGCCTGCGGAGGTGTAGACTTTGTCATTTTCTCCGGTTTCAATCTCCGGGAAATGCTCCGCCGCGGAAGATTCGGCGCTCTCTCCCGCAGCTTCGTAAGAGGAAGCGGCCGTAGATGAAGTTTTTTCATTATCGGGCGGCCGGCCGTGGGCATCGGTCCCATCGGAATGGACTTCCTTCCCGCAGGCGCCAAGCAGCAGAACAGTCAGTACGGTTATCAGTGTGATGGCGGTAATTTTCTTGAAATTCATTTGTTGAAAGTCTCCTCGGCGAATCACGCCTTTGTTGTAGATTCGGTTTCGGTTGTCGGTTCAGCCTTCGACTGCGATTCCACCTCGGTTGCGGTTTCGGCGGTTTCAGAGGGAAGGAGAGTTTCCGAAGCGGCAAGCTCTGAGGATTCCTCATTGGTGTTTTTATTGTCACAGCCGGCTGCCGTCAGTACCAAAAAAATAAGAAAGATTGAAATCAGACGCTTCATTATCCGGTGTCCTTTCTTACAACTGAGCCGGTTTGTCATTATTCAAGTGCCGCCTTAGCAAGCTCATCGGCCAAGTCATTGTATTTATCTCCGGAATGCCCCTTCACCTTAACAAAATGCACAACCAGCTCCTTGCTTATGTCATCATAGAACGCCTTGTATTTTTTAATCCAGGGTTTGTTGGCTTTCCATTCTCCCAGACACCACTTGGCGATGCCCTCGTAGTCGTGATAAACGGTAATCTCTTTAAGTTCCAGCTCTCTTGCCTGCTTCATTGCTTCCGCGCAACCCATGATTTCACCTGATACGTTGCGCATCTCCAGAAGCTCCGCATCGGAAAACGATTTGGAAATCCGCTTCTCACTGAGAAACCCATCACGGTTGATAAACATGACCACACCATATGAAAACTTGCCGGCGCTTTCCTTAAAGGAGCCGTCAACATAAGCAATCGCGCAGTTTTCGGGCGGGCACGGGATGTCTTCGCTTTCGATGCCGGGCTCGATTTCGCAAACTTTATCGGCCTCGCAAGCGGCGCCTGCTCCGTTGCTTGCAATTTCGCCGCCCCGGATGTCTTCGTTTTCCGATTCGAGATACTTTCTTGCCTCGTCAAGGGTTGCAAAACCCTTGTATGCGGCTCCGGAATAACCTTCAACCTGGACGCGGCAAGCCTCCCAGTTGTCATAGATTCCGGGAATGAGTCCTTTTTTTACTGCATAATACTTTTTTTTCATATGGCCATTTTACCATCTTAAGGGAAAAAAACAATATCGTGATATATGTTATTGACATTTTCCGCGAAGAGTGCAATAATACTTGACGATGTTGAAGTGACACGTTTTATTTGTCAAAATGACAAGTTTTACTATGTAATATGCGCACGGGAGGTGCAAAAATGGCAGAAACAGAACGCGAAAATGACAAAAACGGCGAAAACGCCGGCGAGTCGGGAAAGAAATGCAACTGCAAAATCATGGCATTCCTTAATAAACAGGGTATAGTATTCTCTGCGAAAAGGTATTTTGTGGATGCGCTCGGTGCGATGGCACAGGGACTCTTTGCATCCTTGCTTATAGGGACAATCGTTTCCACCCTGGGACAGCAGCTGAATATCCAATTACTTGTAACAATCGGCGCGGCCGCCTCGGCGGTAATGGGGCCGGCCATGGCAATAGCCATCGGCTATTCGCTGAAGGCGCCCACTTATGTGCTGCTTTCGCTTGCGGCAGTCGGTTATGCCGCCTGTGAAAACGGAGGCGCGGGCGGTCCTCTGGCGGTGTATTTCATAGCCGTAATCGCTTGCGAATGCGGGAAACTGGTTTCCAAGCTGACCCCTATAGATCTGATAGTAACACCCCTGGTGACCATCTTGGTGGGATGTCTGCTCAGCATATATACCGCGCCGTACATAGGAATGGCCGCCTCTTCGGTGGGTCAGGCAATTATGTGGGCAACGGAGCTGAATCCTTTCCTGATGGGAATGCTGGTGTCACTGATAGTGGGAGTGGCGCTGACGCTGCCTATTTCAAGCGCCGCCATCTGTGCTGCGCTGGGGCTTACCGGACTTGCTGGCGGCGCCGCTCTTGCGGGGTGTTGCGCCAACATGGTCGGCTTTGCCGTGGCAAGCTTTCGTGAAAACAAGTGGGGAGGCCTGCTTGCACAGGGAATAGGCACCTCCATGCTTCAGATGGGTAATATTGTCCGCAACCCCCGCATCTGGATACCGGCAATTGTCGCTTCCTTAGTGAACGGCCCTATTGCCACTTGCATTTTCAGGTTGCAGATGAACGGCTCGCCGGTTGCCTCCGGTATGGGAACCTGCGGCTTTGTAGGGCAGATCGGAGTTTACACAGGCTGGGTAAATGACATCGTTGCCGGCAAGCGCGGACCGATTACGGCAATGGACTGGATCGGTCTCATCGTCGTCAGTTTCATTGTTCCGGCCGTTGTGGCATGGCTTGTCAGCCTGCTGCTCAGGAAAATCAACTGGATCAAGCCCGGCGATATGAAGCTGAGTGCTTGACAGAAAGGGAGAAAGTTTGGGATATACAAAAGAAGAAATAATCAGAATAATTGAAGAAGAGGACATAAATTTTATCCGGCTGCAATTCACGGATATATTCGGGACCCTGAAGAATGTGGCCATAACTCCGCGCCGGATTGCGAAGGCTCTCGATAATAAGATACTTTTTGACGGTTCTTCGATAGAGGGTTTTGTAAGGATTGAGGAGTCGGATATGATGCTATATCCGGACCTGAATTCCTTCGCAATATACCCCTGGGGTCGGGAAAACGGCAAGGTCGCCAGGCTCATCTGCAGCGTTTACGGGGTTGATGAAAAGCCCTTCGAGGGGGACCCCAGATATGTGCTCAGAAAGGCAATAGAACACGCTGAAGAACTGGGCTTCATTTTCAATGTAGGTCCAGAGTGTGAATTTTTCCTTTTCAATAAAGGAGAAAACGGATATCCGACCTTAGAGTCCTTTGACAGGGGAGGCTACTTTGACTTGGGACCGAATGATATTGGCGAAAAGGCAAGAAAGGATATTATTCTGGCGTTGGAGGCTCTGGGCTTTGAGATTGAGACATCACATCATGAGTGCGCCCCCGCCCAGCACGAGATCGACTTTAAGTACACTACGGCAATGCATGCCGCCGACAATATCATGACTTTTAAGCAGACCGTCAAGGCAATTGCCGACAACCACGGTCTCTATGCAACCTTTATGCCCAAGCCCATATTCGGAGTTGCCGGTTCGGGAATGCACCTGAACATGTCCCTTTTCAAGGACGGCAAAAACGCCTTTATAGATGAACAGGACAGGAACGGACTGTCAAGGATCGCATATTCCTTTATGGCGGGCATAATGAAGCACATTGAGGCTATGACCATAGTGCTCAATCCCCTGATAAATTCATATAAGAGACTGGTTCCCGGGTACGAGGCTCCTATTTACATAGCCTGGTCGACAAAGAACAGGAGCCCCTTAATCAGGGTTCCTTCCGGAAGGGGGATTTCGACAAGAATTGAGCTCAGAAGTCCGGACCCTTCCGCAAACCCGTACCTTGCGTTGGGCCTTTGTTTAGAGGCAGGGCTTGAGGGCATCGAAAAAGATATGACACCTCCGGAGTCTGTTGATAAGAATATTTTCGAAATGAGCCAGAGGGAGATTAAAAGAAGCGCCATAAAACCCTTGCCCGTGAACATGTTTGACGCCATAGGCAAGGCCGAGAAGGACCGGTTTGTCCGCGAAGTGCTTGGAAATCATATTTACAACAAGTACATTGAGGCAAAACGGAAGGAATGGGATGAATACAGCTGCCGCGTTTCCAACTGGGAGATAGACACTTACCTTCACAAATATTAAAGAAAACGCGGGCGGTTGTCTGTCGGAGAGTAATAAATGCTGAAAAACCTGCTTTTTGCGTTAAATGCCACCGTCCCCATGCTGCTGCTTTTGGCATTGGGCTTCCTTATCAGGAAAGCCAGGGTGGTGGACGAACAATTTGTTAAGACTGCAAACGATTTTAATTTCAAAGTTACCATACCGGCCATGCTGTTTGTGGACATGGCCATGGCGGATTTCAGGGATACCTTTCATCCCGAATTTCTGATATTCTGCATTGCGGTAACCTTGATATCCATCTTCGGAATCTGGGGAATTACAAAGCTGGTAATGAGACGGGATAAGGCCAGCGTGGGGGAATTTGTCCAGGCATCTTTCCGTTGCTCGCTGGCAATTAACGGGATGGCTCTTATCCAGAATATTTACGGCAACACTTCCATGGCGGGAATGATGATGCTCTGCTCCGTGCCTTTATACAATATATGCTCCGTAATCCTGCTTCAGGTGGAATCCCCCCGGAGAGAGGAGCTGCAGGGCAGCCGCCGTTTGAGGGCAACCCTTTTGGGCATCGTAAAAAATCCTATAATTATCGGCATCATTGCGGGCTTTTTATCCTCGCTTGTCGGGATTGATTATCCGGAATTTATTGACAAGTCCCTGAATTACGTGGGGCGGATAGGTACTCCTTTCGCCTTGATGTGCATAGGCGCGGATTTTGATTTCAAGAAAGCGTTCGGAAAGATCGGCAAGTCCGGGCTGGCCTCGGCAATCAAACTGATATTCCTGCCGCTTATTTTCCTGCCCGTTGCAATCGGCCTGGGCTTCAGGGCAGAGGAGCTTGCGTCAATATTGGTAATGCTGGCCGGACCCACTACACCTGTCAGTTTTATCATGGCAAAGAAGTACGGGCACGAGGGAATTATTTCCTCCAGCGCTATTGCGCTTACAACATTGCTTTCATCCCTGACAATGGCGCTGTTTGTATTTGCGCTGAAATCCATGGGATACATATAGGGCAGATGTCGGGAGGACTCAAATGAATAAGCCGTTTGAAAATGTGGCTGCAAGAGAGGGGCATCCCGCCTGGGAGCAGCTGATATCAAGACAGAGCCGGATTTACAGCCGTACGGGTGACATCAGGACACCGTTCGGCAGGGACTATACCAGAGTGCTTCATTGCCTGGCTTTCAGAAGGCTGAGGCATAAAACACAGGTTTTCTTCAATGCGGGGGACAATGACCATGTCTGCACCCGCATTGAGCATGTTCTGCATGTGGACTCGGTCAGTTCCACCATTGCCGGCTACTTGGGGCTGAATAGTGAACTGACCAAGGCAATTTCCATGGCTCACGATCTGGGGCACGCTCCCTTCGGACATCTCGGAGAGAGGATTTTGAATGAAATAACACAGGAATATCTCGGCGAAAGTTTCTGGCATGAAAAAAACGGTCTGCGTATGGTGGACAAGGTTGAGCTTCTTGAGGACAATGAAATGAAGCTGCGCAACCTGAACCTGACCTATGCCGTAAGGGACGGGATCATTTCCCATTGCGGGGAGGTTGATACCAATCATCTGAAGCCCAGGGAGGATTATTTCGACTTGAAAGATTTTGCCGGCCCCGCGGCCGTTGAGGCATGCACTTGGGAGGGCTGCCTTGTTAAGCTTGCCGACAAAATTGCTTATCTCGGACGCGATATTGAGGACGCAAGAAGGCTTGGTTACCTGAGCGACAGCCAGATGGAAGAAATAGCGCAAATAGGGCGCTCATCGAAGAACGAGGCCGTGAACACCACGGTTATAATAAATAATACAATTAATGATTTGTGTGCAAACAGCTCGCCGGAGACCGGATTGTGCTTCAGCCGGGAGGCCTTCGAGCGCATTACCGCGATAAAGCGGTTTAATTATGACAATATTTACCGCAATCCGGAGGTAATGAAGGAGGACTGGGCACGAAATGTGCTTAACGGGATTTTTTCAGAGCTTTACAAGTTATATGACGGTAAGGGAACACTGAACAGACTGCGGGAGAAAAGGAATCTTCCCGGTTTTGTACAGGAATTTGCCGGCTGGGTGGTTAAGTATACGGACAACCCCCGCATGGACAATTGCATCAACGAAAAAATATACGGCAGTCTGGAAACGGAGAGGGAATATATTCAGGCAATCGTCGATTACATTGCGGGAATGACGGACATATATGCGCAGAAAGTCCATGAGGAGATAGAATGCTGAAAATAATCGCAGGCAGCGCGGGCACGGACCTTTCCGGCGGGATAGTCAGGGAGATGGTCAGCCTGGCAACAGGACAGCCGGACAAAAAATTCATAATCATAGTGCCCGAGCAATATACACTCCAGACACAGAAGCGGGCGGTGGCTCTGCATCCGGACCATGTCTGCATGAACATTGACGTGGTCAGCTTTGACCGCCTTGCTCATGTTGTCCTTGCAAAGGCGGGCCGTGACGTGGCGGGACTTATTGACGATGTGGGAAAAGCGCTGATTTTACGCAGCGTACTGGAAAAGACAGCCTCCCGGCTTGTGGTTTACAAAAGCAAAATCCGCATGCCGGGCTTTTTGGAGGAACTGAAATCCCTGATTACCGAGCTGAAGCAATACGGAGTGGATGACAACACCCTTTTCCTGATGACGGAGAATGCCGGCAACGGGGCCCTGAGAAGCAAGATTGAGGACATCCGGCTGATTTACGGGACATTCAACGAGGAAATACGCGGCAGGTATACAACCCCGGAGGAGGTGCTGGATGTATTTGCACAGGAAATAGACAGCTCCGATTTTATAAGGGACTGCGATATTTTTCTGGACGGCTTTACCGGCTTTACACCGATACAGTACCGTCTTATCGGAAAAATGCTGACTTGCGCCGCAAACGTAACCTGCAGCATAACCCTGCCGAAGGACAGGATAAATAAGAACTGTCGGGAGTATGACCTTTTTGCTCTGAGCAACGAAACATATTTCCGGCTGAAAGAGCTTGCCGCGGATAACGGGGTTCCCGTGGCGGAGGACGTGTTCATGGAGGCTCCGGCCCGCAAGCGCACCCTGTATGTAAGCAGCAGCCCAAATCCCGCCCGGGAGGCAGAGGATGTGGCGGAAAGGGTACTGAGGCTTGTCAGGAAAAACGGATTGAGATTCCGCGACATAGGTATTCTCAGCTCGGATTTGGAGAGTTACCATAAGTTGATCCGGAATACCTTCCGCTTAGCGGGGATTTCCGCATTCATTGACTATAAAGAGGAGCTTGCGGGAAATCTCCTTGTCAGATTCCTGATGGCGGCCATGGAAATAGCTTCCAAGGGCTTAAGTTACGAACCGGTTTTTTCTTTTCTCAAGACGGGACTTTTAGGGACAGACCCGGACGAAACCGCGCTTTTGGAAAACTACTGCCTGGAATACAATATTCGCGGCAGGAGAAGATGGGAATCGGACTTTGCCGCCAACAGGCAGCTGCGGGGCGGCGGTGATGCCTGGAATCTTGAAGAAATAAACGAAATCAGAAAGAGGGTAGCTCCCGTAATAACAAATCTTTACGACAATCTTGGCGGGAAGACCCGGAAAGCGTCAATTTTCTGCCGGGTGCTGACAAAGCTGATGGAGGATTGCGGCGTCAGGGAACGCCTTGAGGAAATGGCGGCACTGTTTGAGGAAAGAGGAGAGCTGTCACTTTGCAAGCAATATGAGCAGATTTATGCACAGATTGAGGAGCTTTTAGGAAAAATAGAGCTGCTGATGGGCGGCGAGGATGTCAGTGCTGCAGAGTTTGCCCGGCTTCTTGAAAGCGGAACCGGAGAGTTGAGGCTCGGCATAATACCGCCGTCCATAGATGCACTTGTCGTAGGCGATATGACCAGAACCAGACTGGATAAAATAAGTCATTTGTTTATCATCGGGGCAAATGAGGGAAAGCTTCCCGCCGCCAAGAAAAGCTCCGGACTGTTTACCCAGAGGGAAAGGGAGCATCTGAGGAAGGAATTCGAAATAGCTCCCATGGTGCTGGAGGACCTTTACACACAGCGGTTTTACATTCACCTTGCGCTTAACAAGCCCAAGGAAGCCTTGTACATCTCCTATGGGGAAGCCGCTCCGGACGGGACCGAGATGCTGCCTTCCGGCATAATCGACGAAATTCACGAACTGGCAGGTGATTTACAAAAGAAAGAAGAAATAGGGAACGGCAGAGGACTTTGGCGGGCAAGGGCGGCAAGACTCCTGGCCGATAATATCAGGGAATACACGGAGGGCAGGGACGACAGCATCGATACATATCTGATGGGATATTTTGCCGCGGCGGATCCGGAAGCGGTTCGGGGTATCATAGCCGGAGCGTGTTTTTCAAATGTGCAGGCACCCCTTAATGAGGAGGTGGCATCAGGCCTGTACGGGAGGGAGCTGAAGGGCAGTGTCAGCAGGTTCGAGACATTTTACGAGTGTCCCTACAGACATTTCCTCAGTTACGGCATAGGTCTTGAGCAGCGCAGGGAGTACAAGGTGGAGGCAACCGATTTGGGAACCGTTTACCATGAGGCTTTGAGCAGGTATTCAGAAAGTATTAAAGAGGAAGGATATACTTTCAGAAACATTTCCGACGATGACAGCAACAGAATAATCACGGAAAGCGTAAACCTGGCCATAGAGGAAATGGAGAGCGATGTTCTGAAAAGCAGCGCCCGGAACGAGTTCTTCAAGGGGAGAATTGTGGAAATTTCCCGCAAAACCGTGAATGTGCTCAGAGAACATGTAAAGGCGGGCGAATTTGAGCCGGCAAGGTTCGAAATGCCCTTCCGGGAACGACTGGAAGGCGGAGTTTCCTTCACAGGCATCATAGACCGTGTGGACATATATGAGGCCGGAGACATTTTCGTTAAGATAATCGACTACAAATCCGGACAGAAGAAGTTCAGCGCCGGGGATATTTACAGCGGAATACAGCTCCAGTTAGTGGCCTACATGGACAGCGCAATGAAGGAAGTGGCAAAGGGGCACAAGGAAAAGAATGTTCGCCCCGGCGGAGTGTATTATTACCTGATAAGCGACAAATATATCTTTGATGAGGATGAAGCCGAAAAGAACATGATGAGCGGCCTGACCTCGCGGGAGGAGGGAGTCGCCGGCGCAATTGACGGCAATCTTGCGGAGGGAAATAAGCACAAGAGCAAAATAATCCCCGTCTCAATTGACGGAGACGAGTTGAAGGGTGATGTAAGGGAGGAGGCCGCTTTCCTGAATCTCATCGATTTTGTTAAAGGGCGGATAAATGAAGCCGGGGAGAGGATAAAGCAGGGAGATATAGCAATCAACCCGATTTCGCTTTCCTCTTACGAGGGCTGCAAGTATTGCGACTTTGCGGACGTGTGTAAATTCGAGCCGGGAAAATTCGGCTGTGATTACAGGATGGAGGACACGGACAAAGCGCAGATGGAGGCTGAATTGTATGGCTGAAATAAGATGGACGGAAGGACAATTGCAGGCCATAACCGAAAGGGGGCGCAACATACTGGTATCCGCGGCGGCAGGCTCGGGAAAGACCGCCGTTCTTGTGGAACGGGTAATGAGGCTGCTTACCGACCCCGACAAGCCCGCCGACATGGACAGCCTGCTGATTATGACATTTACCAGAGCGGCAGCAGCTCAGATGAAGGAAAAGATAAATAAAAAAATCCGCAAGGCCCTTCAGACAAATCCCGGCAACGAGCATCTGCGCAGACAGTTGTATAAGGTGCCCATGGCCAGAATTTATACAATTGATGCGCTGTGCATGGAAATCGTAAAAAACAATTTCCAGCTGGTGGACGTGGACCCGGGTTTCAGAATCGCCGATGAAAGCGAAATCCGCCTGATAAAAAAGGATGTCATGGAGTCCCTGCTTGAGGAGTGCTATAGCGAGCCCACGGAAGATTTCCTGATGTTCGTTAATTTCTACATAGATAAAAGCGACAGCAGGTTAGAGGAAATTATAGAAAAGCTCTTTGATTACGCCCAGAGCTATCCGGACCCGGAAAAATGGATCAGAGACTGCGTGGCCCCGTATGCACATGGAGTGAGCATGGGACAGGAGTGCAGCGATGATCAGAATGCGTGGCTTTACGATTTGGCCGACTATGCAAGGGAGGAGCTCGGGCAGGCGCTTGAAATGGCAGAGCTCGGACTTGAAATTGCCCGAATGAATTCCGGACCGGATAAGTACGAAGAACCCTTTGAGGAGATTATAGACTTTATCAAGGATGTCAGGGCTCAGGGCAGGACATTTGATTATATCGGAGAGAGCATAGAGGCTTTTTTGCAGGACTGGAAGAGGAGTCCCGCTATAAAGAAATCCGATTTATCGGTTGACAGCCGGCTCAAGAATGCCGCGTTAAAGATAAGAAGCGAGATTAAAACACTCTTAAGCGGGTTAAGAGACGATTTCTTCACGGACGACCTGGAGCAGGCTTATATGGATATGGCGGCCTGCAAGGATGTGGCCGAAGAAATTGCCCGGCTTGCCATCCGCTTCGGCGAGTTGTTCCGGACCGCCAAGAAGGAAAGAAACGTTGCGGATTTTTCCGATGTTGCCCATTATGCCCTTGAAATACTGCGTGACGGCGAGGGGTATAGTGTTGTCGCCGACAGGATGGCGGAGGAACTTACGGAAATAATCGTGGACGAGTATCAGGACACAAACCACCTTCAGGAGGAGATAATTGCCGCCTTGTCCTCGGAGCGCTTCGGAAGGCCCAATGTTTTCATGGTTGGCGACGTAAAGCAAAGCATTTACGGCTTCAGGAAAGCGTGCCCGGAGCTGTTTCTTGAAAAATATCATTCCTACCCCGAGCGTGAGGACAAGTGCGTGCGCATATTGCTGAATTCCAACTTCAGGAGCTGCGGGGAGATAGTGGACTTTGTCAATCTCATTTTCCGCCAGACAATGGTTCCCGCTCTCGGAGGAATAGATTATATGGACGGAAATGAGCTTGCGCGGGGAAGGACATTTCCCGAGGCTGAGCAAGGCGAGTTTCTGCCGGAGGTGATTTTTATTGACGGCAGGGGCGATGATGCCAAATGGGCGGAGGCTTGGGAGATAGTGACCCGGATACGAAAGCTTGTGGCAACGGCCCGTGTTACCGATGAAAGCGGAGAGGGCCTGCGACCTGTAAGATACGGGGATATTGCCGTTCTTTCCAGAACTGCGGATAATCCCGAACTTGAAGAAATGCTGGAGGCAGAGCACATTCCGTTCATCAGGGCGTCAAGCAAGGGTTTCTTTGTGGCCTTTGAGGTGAAGCTGATAATGAATCTTTTGCGGATTATTGACAATCCGCTTCAGGATATTCCTTTCGGGGCTGTGCTGACAAGTCCGCTGGTGGGTATTGATGCGGATACCTTGGCCCGTATAAGACTGTCTTACGAACAAAGACCGTTTTCACTTTACAAGGCCTGCTCGGGCTATAAGGACAATCGCATTAAGACATTTCTGGACAAACTGGCAGATTACCGCAGCAGGGCATCCTATATGGGAATATGCGAATTGATGGAGTACATTATCGAGGACAGCGGCCTGTATAATATCCTGGGTGCAATGCCCGGAGGCGAAAACAGGCGGGCAAACATAGATTTTCTGAAGTCGAAGGCGGAGGTGTTTTCCGAGACTTCCTATTCGGGACTCTTTGATTTTGTCAGGTTTATTGAACAGATTCGGGATGCGGATATAGATTACGGACAGGCAGGCGGCTTTACGCAGGGAGCGGATGCGGTCAGGATGATGACCATACATCGTTCCAAGGGTCTTGAGTTTCCCGTGGTAATCCTTGCAAAGGCGGGGAAGGCAAGAAATACTACCGAATTAAGTGAAAATATAATTCTGGATCGCCATCTGGGAATAGGCCTTGAAAAAAGGGACATTGACGAAAGAATCCGGAAAAAAACCCTGCACATGAAGACAATTATCGAGAGCCGGCGGCGCTCTGATTATGCGGAGGAGCTGAGAGTGTTGTATGTTGCCCTGACCAGAGCCAAGGAAAAGCTGATTGTGGCGGGTGCCGACCAGCTTAAGGAAGCGGTCAGAAGGTGGGGGTGCTCCCTTTACGCCGGCAAAGTCGGAATGGAATCCCGCGACATTATCAGCGAAAGCAGCTTCCTGAAGCTTATGGGACGGAGCCTGATACGCCATCCCGACGCAAATGAATTATATGAAATCGTCTCTTACACCCGCGAGGAAATTGAAAAGCTTCCGTTTGCCCGGAATTATCCGAAAGAGAGCGGATTTGCCGTTAAGTTTTTAATTCCGCCGGAGATAGAGGCAACGAGTGTAATGGAGTTAGGAGCCTTGATGAAACTCCGGCAGCGGCTGGAAACCATGCTGAATGAAAGCCGTGCGGAAAGCACCGGTGACGGGCCGTATTCATTCATGGACCTTCCCTATCCCCATGAGAAGGCCGCCGCAACCGTTGTAAAGATAACGGCTTCCCAGCTCGAAAAACACAAGAAAAAGGCTGAGGAAGAAGAGCAGGATGCGCCCGCAAGAATGAGAAACCTGCTGCGCTATAATGCGGATGAGACGGGCCTTAGGGGCGCCGAAAGGGGGAATGCCTACCACCGCTTCTTTGAATTGATAAATTATTCAAATTATATCGGAGGAGAGGAGACATTTGTTTCAAGGCTTGAGCGTGAAATAGAAGACTTGAAGAAGAGAGGCCTTCTGCCGGAGGAATATGTTGCGGCTTTGGAAATTCCCAAGATAGAGGCTTTCCTGAAAAGCGACATCGGAAGACGCATGCAGGCTGCCGCCGCCGCGGGAACTCTTGTAAGAGAGCAGCAGTTTGTTATGGGAGAGCCGGTGGAGGGTGAGCAAAGGCTCCTTCAGGGGATCATTGATGCATATTTCATTGAAAAGGACGGAATTGTGCTGATGGACTACAAGACGGACCGGGGCAAAGAGCCTGTCGATTTCATTGAAACATATGAGGGGCAGCTGAATGCTTACGCAAGAGTGCTTGAGACGGCTTTGAAAAAGCCGGTGAAGGAGAAATTGATTTATTCCGTGGAGCTTGGCTGCACGGTGAGGATTGAATAGTTACGGGGGGGAACGAAATGATATTTCCGGAATACTTCAGGAAGGGCGATACAATCGCAGTTACGGCGTTGAGCCGGGGGATGGAGGAGGAGCTTGAGATAAAAAGATTCAACTCCGCCCGAAAAGCTTTGGAGCAAAGAGGTTTTCATGTGCGCTTCACGGAAAATGTTTTCGCCGGGAACGACAGGTTCGGGAGAAGCAGTCCGGCCAAAGAGAAGGCAAGGCAGTTAAACGAGTTGATAGCGGACCCGCAGGTCAAGGGAATATATTCCGCCGCGGGAGGGAATTTCCTTGCGGAAATGCTGCCGTTTGTAGACATTGACGCCTTTCGGGAAAATCCGAAATGGATTCAGGGCTTTTCCGACAACACATCAATATTACATTATCTGACGACAAAGGCAGATGTGGCAACGGCCTATGGCGCCAATTTCGGTGATTTCGGCATGCGTCCCTGGGACAGGTCCGTTGAAACGGGGTTGTCAATCCTTGAGGGCGGCACAAAGACTCAGACCTCATTTGATACCTTTCAGGACGGCTTCAGAGAGCGTCTGACAGGACTTGAGGGTTATGCATCCGACGGGAAGGTGGAGTGGAAAGCCGTTTGCAAAGCAGATACTGCCGGAGGCATATCCATGGAGGGCCGCCTGATAGGAGGCTGTCTTGATGTGCTTATTAACATTGCCGGAACGCCGTATGACGGGACAGGGGAATTCATCGAAAAATATAAGGAAGACGGCATCCTTTGGTTTTTTGAAAGTTTTGACTTGCACTTCGAGCATATGATGGAAGCTCTGTGGAAAATGAAGGAAATGGGATGGTTTGAGCATGTTTCGGGCATTGTCTTCGGAAGACCCTTGTTTTATCGCGAACTTAGCCACGACGGCAGCCCGCTTCCGACCTACGAAGAGGTTATTCGCGAAAGGCTTGATTGCCTGAATGTGCCGGTTATCACGGATGCGGACATAGGACACAAAGGCCCGCAGTTTATTATGATAACGGGCGCCCTTGCCCGGATTGAATGTGCCGGCGGGAAAGGGAAGATGACATATCTGTCCTGACAGGACGCAAACAGTTCACTTCGCAGAGCATTTGCAGGGGGCAGCTGTAATTGTATTTGCGGGGAAAATATGTTATTATTTCATTGTAAGACCACAAACGTAACACAAAAATTACACATTTCAGGAATATGATTTATTTGACAAAATAAACATGGCCGCGACAGGAACTGCGGCAGCGGGCGGGAGCCCGTATGTAGAACCCAAGGAGGTATACGAAATCGATGTATAGTCAGGATAATCAGGATAAATGGCAGCCGGATTCGCAGAAGTATAATACGGTCGAGGAGCCTGAAAAGAAGCGCAGACCCAAATGGTGGATTCCTGTAGTAATAGTGATTGGCTTGATTGTGATAGGGATTACCGCGGGCTTTGCCGTGGGAATCTTGTATTTGCGCAACAACCTGCCCGAAACGGAGCAGGAAGAAGTTTATGAGGAAAATGAATCCGAAACGATTGAAATTGAGAAGGTTTCACAAACCCCGGCTCAGTCGCTTAAAGGCGGAGTCATACTTACAGACGTCTCGGATGTGGTTGAAGAGGTAATGCCTTCAGTGGTATCGGTTACCTCGAGGTCAATTGTTAACGACAATATCTATTGGGGCTTTTTCTTCGGATATGCCCCTCCGAATCAAGGCTCCGCCCAGGAGATTGAAAGCGGAATCGGCTCCGGGACCATAGTGGGACGCAATGAGTCCGAGTTGCTTATTTTAACCAGCTACCATGTGGTTGAGGGCAGTTCATCCCTGTATGTCACTTTTTACGATGAACAGGCGGTCGACGGGTACATCAAGGCGGTAAGCGAGGAATACGATATTGCGGTGGTTGCAATCCGGCTTGAGGAGATAGCCCCGGAAACACTTAAAGCGATAAAGCAGGCCGAGCTCTGCGCGGACAAGACTGAGGTCGGAGAAGGGGTGATAGTAATCGGCAACGCCTTGGGCTACGGACAAAGCACGGTAACGGGAGTTGTCAGCGCCAACGACAGGCAGATTAAGGTTAAAGATAAAACAATTACCGTTATTCAGACCGATGCGGCCATCAATGCGGGCAATTCGGGCGGATGTATGCTGAACAGTTCGGGACAGGTGATAGGAATCAGCGAGGCGAAGATTTCAGGAAGCACGGTTGAGGGAATGTGCTATGCCATTTCCATCAATGAATACTATGACCTGATTCAGGACATGCTGGAAATGCCACCTGCAGACAATGCCTCCGTAGAAGAGCCTGTAGTCATAATCGGTCAGGGCGCATATCTGGGCATTTACGGCAGGGATATTGACAAAAAACTTGCGGAAAATTACGGCCTGACGGAGGGTATTTACGTTCTCAGCACCGTTCCCGGAAGCGGCGCCCGGCAAGCGGGAATCAGACAGGGAGATGTCATAGTGGGAGTTGACGGAAAAGAAATTCTCACAATGGCTACGCTTCAGGGCGAGCTTGCCTCTCGCGATCCGGGAGATGAGATTACGCTTAAGATAATGCGGCCTGAGGGAAATAAATACGAAGAGATTGAAGTAACTGCAACACTGACTGCGGCCGTCGGATAACCGGCGCATCAAAGAAAAAGCATAATAGGAAAGATGATAAATGAGTAATAAAAATAATTTTGACGGAAATGATAACAGGATGCATATTTGCAGCATTTGCCGCCGGGATGAGGAGCATGCGGGGAAGATGCTGAAAATGCCCGGAGGCATGTATGCCTGCGTGGATTGCCTGCAAAAAATGCTTGATTCCGTGGGAGGCATGGGGCCGGATATAAGCGGATTGTTCCCCGGAACACCGTTGGACGGATTTGCAATAGACCCGGCCATGTTGCAACAAATGGGTGTGATACGGACCGGAGAGGATGACCCCGCTTTGCTCGAAGAGGCGGATCCCGGGGAAACGGATCCCGAGCTGCCGGAAATCACACCGGACGATCCCGAAAAGACCGATCCCGGCAAAGAGAGGCCTTCCGGGGGCGACCCCAAGAAGTGGGTTGCCAATATCGGCTTTATCAATCTGGCCGATCTGCAAAACGGACTCGGCATGAATCGAAGGCAGCAGGTGAAGAAGCGCGGACCGGAGGAGCAAAAGGAGCCTGTCATCGACCCGGAGAAAGTGCTTCCTCCCCACAAGCTGAAAGCGAAGCTGGACGAATATGTTGTAGGGCAGGAACATGCCAAGAAAATCATTTCCGTGGCGGTATATAATCATTACAAGAGGGTACTGTCCGGGGTGGACAAAACGGATGACGGAATTGAAATTGAAAAGTCAAATATTTTGATGATAGGCCCCACCGGCTGCGGCAAGACTCATATGGTGAGAACACTGGCGAGGATTCTTGACGTGCCGCTTGCAATCACCGATGCCACCAGCCTTACCGAGGCCGGCTATATCGGTGATGATATTGAAAGCGTGCTTTCCAAGCTTCTTCAGGCGGCGGACAATGACGTGGACAAGGCGGAAGTGGGCATTGTATTCATAGATGAGATTGACAAGATTGCAAAGAAAACTTCCACCAGAGGCCGTGATGTCAGCGGCGAATCGGTGCAGCAGGGCCTTTTGAAGATGCTGGAGGGAAGCGAGATTGAGGTTCCTGTGGGAGCCACCAGCAAGAACGCAATGGTTCCGCTTGCCACGATTGATACAAGAAATATTCTATTTATCTGCGGAGGCGCATTCCCCGAGCTTGAAGACATTATCAAGGAACGTCTGACCGAAACGAGTTCCATCGGTTTTATGGCGGAGCTGAAGGATAGATTTGATAAGGATGCCGACATCTTAAGCAAGGTGGAAACCGCCGACCTGCGCAAGTTCGGTATGATTCCGGAGTTCCTGGGGAGGCTTCCGATTGTTTGTCCTCTTCAGGCGCTTACCGTGGATATGCTGGTTAAGGTGTTTAAGGAGCCGAAGAATGCCATACTGAAGCAATATCAGAAACTCCTGAAAATGGACGAAGTTCATCTGATATTTGAAGATGATGCACTTGAGGTCCTGGCGCAAAGAGCCGCCGAAAAGGGGGCCGGCGCCCGTGGACTGCGCTCTATCGTTGAAGAAATCATGCTGGATATCATGTATGAGATTCCCAAGGATGACAGTATCGGTACCGTAACTATAACCAAGGATTATATCGAGAATAACGGAGTGCCGATTATAACCCTGAGAGGAAGCGGAACACTCCCGGCGCCTGTGGCGCAGCAGCAGGCTTAAAGTGCGAAAATAACATTTTCCATTGACAAACGGAGCGCGGAAGTTGTAACATATACAACGCTGGCGTGTGCACTTAGCTCAGCTGGACAGAGCGTCTGGCTACGGACCAGAAGGTCGGGGGTTCGAATCCTCTAGTGCACGCTGTGAAGACAGCCGTATCATAAGGTACGGCTGTTTTTTAACATATTTCGGGTAGAATTTTCAGAACATTCAGGGAGCTTGCAGTTTCACTGCCGGCTCCGGTGCCGGGTGCGCAAGCCGGGCAATCTTGCAAAATCACCAAAATCTCCTTTCAAAATTTGTCGGGTATTTGCAGTCCAGGCGACAGATAAGCGCTGTTTTCAAGAATATAATTGCCTTATTAGTCAGTCTGACTGAAGGTATCTACTGGTATTTAAGGCACGGGCATACACTGAGAATGCCCTGCCGGATCGCTTGTCGCATCATGTGCGATACGATGTCGGAAATTAAGAAAGGAGTAAGAGATGGGTACTTCGATGGAACAAAATCCTCGTAAAAAAACCGGTATGAATTACGGCGTAAAAGGCTGGCTGCTGGTTCTCTATGCATGTTTGGCGTGGCTGTTTATCGGCGGCGGTTGGTGGGCTACGGCTCAAAACACTATGGCGGGGATCAAAGCGGAACACCTCGGCGTCGGACGAGCCGACATTCTTGCATTTAACAGTTATTGCGGCTACGTTTCGGTTTTTGTTATTCTCGGAATCGGCGTTCTCATGGCCAAGTATAAGACGAGAATAATGCAGTCTGTTATTATGATAGTCGGCGGTATTGCCGTATGCTTCTACGGCAGTGTGCGGACAGTCGCAACATACCTCATAGTGTTTCTGTTTCTGGATATTATGGCAAATGCCGTTTCCTCGGTTACTTTGCCGCAAACGATTATTCAATGGTTTCCTACAAAAAAAGGCTCGGCGCTCGGATGGGCGACCGTAGGCATACAGCTGTCATCTCTAATCACCCTTGCAGTTCTCAACTGGCTGATCGGGCGGTGGAATGCTCAGGTTGCAACCATAATCTTCGGCATTGCGACAATTATAATGGGACTTATAAACTGGTTCTTCATTTATGACGATCCGCGCAGAGCCGGCTTTGAGCCGGATAACGGGGATTTCACAGCGGAAGAGATGGAGGCACATGATAAATTGATGGCCGGTCCGGAGTGCTGGACAAACAAAGAGGCTCTGCGAAACAAAAACTTCTGGCTAATTTCTCTTTCTTACGGCATAAATTATATGGCTTCAACCGGACTTATATCGCAGATGGTTCCATATCAGATATCCATGGGAATGGAGCCTGCCGCGGCGGTTCGGATTATGATGCTTTGCCCGGTGCTTGCGTTTCCGGGTTCGGTAATCTCGGGTTGGATAGATCAAAAAATCGGCACACGGCGCTGCGGTATGCTTATGAGCGGATTCTATGTGCTGGCCGCCCTGTGCGGAGGGTTCCTGCCGTACAATGTTGTAACAAACTGGATATTTATTCTTGTGTTCTTCTGGTGGACGGGAGCCACGGGCAATCTTCCGATGTCACATGCCGCTTCCTGCTTCGGTCCGCGCGATTATGCGCATGTTTACGGGCGCATGGCATTTATAATAAATGTTCTCAGGGTGACATCGCCGCTCATTTTGTCAATCGGATTGAGGTATTTCAGCGGATTCAGATTTGCCTATAAGATTTATTGCATTGCCTCCCTGTGCGCACTTATAATGCTGTTCTTTTCGGACAATCGTGTTGATAAAGAACCCGGAAAGAAACCGACCGCGGCATATAAAGTTTAATATTCAGCGATATTCAAAAGGCTTTGGAGGTCCTTGAGAGCAAGGATCTCCACGCAGCCTTTTTTTGTTTTAAGCATTCCCTTTTTTCTCAGATTGCCGAGTACCTCCGTTGTGGTCTGGCGGCATGTACCCACCATGTTGCTGAGCTCCTGATGGGTGACAGGTATCCTGATAACCGTATTATCATTTTCGGCAATGCCTTCGGCAAGTTCAATCAAGGCATGTATCACCCTTTGCTCGGCGGGAAAGGAGATAATCTGCTTTACATTGTACCCTATTTTGCGCATCCGTACGGCTAAATCGGCGGCAACCCATACCGCAAATTCGGGATAATTGAAAAGCATATTGAAAAAATCGTCTCTGGATATTGCCCATAGCTTGCATTTACCCATAGTCTGACAGCAAATCTCACGCGAAGTGCTGTTCATCATGCAGCCGTGGCCGATTATGTCACCCTTTGCATGTATCATGACAGTTATCATTTTGCCGCTTGCGGTGCTGTGAAACATGGAGGCATATCCTTCGGCAATAAAGAAAACCTTATCCGAAGGGTCTCCCTCCCAGAAAAGAACTGTTCTGCTCGGATATTCCGCATAGGTCGCGAAATTCGTGAAATCTTCTATTTCCTCAGGCAACCAGAGCTTTTTTACATAATCCGGATATTTAGCCACAGCGATACCCCCGTTTGCAAGAAGTATAACATTATTTACTGAAAAAATGTAAGGGCCGTCAAGAAGATTTGCCGTTGCTTGATGCGGCCTATTGTTCACGACTATTGAAAAAAATCAGGCAAATAATATAATATATACGTGCTATCGAATTTTTTAATAAAATTGGACTTAAACGACTAATACACACTTCTGGCATTTCTGCAAGGGACAGGAAGGAGTAATACCATGGATCTGAAATCTCTTGAACAGCTTCTGGAGATTGAAAACAGTAAAAGCATGAGAGAGGCGGCTGAAAAACTCTATATTTCGCAGTCAACGCTTAGTCATAATCTGAAAAAAATAGAGGAAGAATTGGGTTGTCAGCTTTTTGACCGCAGCAGAAATACACTTACGCTCAATACGTATGGACGCATCATGCTTGAGCATTCAAAAAACATTATTCGCGAGATCACCGATGCAAAAAATGAGATAGAGGCTGAAAAACTAAATCGGGCAGATAGGCTCAGCATCGGTGTGTTCTCATATGCTTTTCAGAGCTTTGTGCTTCCCAATATTGCAAATGCGCTGAATAATTATATGATAGAAAGCCGTATCCAGAACGGGCAGCAATTGAAGGAAGGTCTTAAGAACGGAACTTACGACCTGATTTTTACCGACTGTGCGGATATGGATGAGGAAATAACCGTAGAGCGCCTGTTCAAAGAGAATATTATGGTTTCTATCCCGTCCTCATCCGAATATGCTTCCAAACAGAGCCTGTTCCTGACGGACCTTCCCAAACTTAATCTGTTTGTTGTTCGGAATGCATTCGGATATACCGATTGGTTTGAAAAGGTGCTTAAAGCAGCCGGAATAAACAATCCTGAAGAAAACAGTGCGTTATTTAATGAATATCTTTACGAAAAGGACGGCAGCGACAAATCACACCTGACATCATCTTTTATTATAAGGTTTGTACCGACGGCCGCACGAAGAGTTACAATTCCGCTGGCTGAAGATATAGGAACCAGAGACATTTACGTAGCCTACGCTTCAAAAAGAAAAAACATGCTTAAAGATATGCTTGACTACATAGAGCAGTCTCAAGGCCTCATGTTTACCGGGAGCGCTTTTTTACCTTATTTTCTGTTTCCCAATGAAAGAAAAAATCTGCATGTAGACGAATCCCTCGGTTATAATCTCTATAATTAGAATTTTCTATTACTCCAAAGATGCAAACCAAAACGAAGTGATTGAAAATATTGAACAAGTGATTGATAAAAGCGAATCTGCCTTCAGGTTCGCTTTCATTGTACCCTTGATTATCAAATGAACATATTTTTATATTAGACGATATTGTTCCGAATATGTATGATTATAAAGAAACAGCTTTGAACGATTGTAACCCGGTGAGGATTCAACGTGGGTAATTTTTTGCCTGTTCTGGTGCTTGGAATATCATATGGGCTGGTAATGTTTCTGCTTGCAACAGGGATGACCTTGACTATGGGGCTTTTGCGGGTAGTCAATATGTCTCACGGCGCAATATATATGTTCGCCGGGTTTTGCGGAGTATGGATTTACAAGATAAGCGGCAGCTGGATAGCCGCCGTTTTCGGAGGTGCCGTGGTAGGCGCCCTTATCGGGCTTCTGCTTGAGGTTTTTTTCTTAAGACGTCTTTATAAAACCCCGACAAACCAAGTCCTCCTGACAATAGGAATAATATACATTATTCAGAATATTACACAATGGATATGGGGTGGCCTGCCGGCAAATGCTCCTATCCCGTCTTTCATTATAGGCGGGTTCAAGGTCGGCGATGTTACTATCCCGTATTTTCGCATATTTATAATTGTTTTCGGCATCATTATGACTGTGGTTATCTGGCTTATTCAGGAAAAGAGCAAAATGGGGGCAATGGTCAGGGCCGGTATGGATAATAATGTTATTGCCGGAACAATGGGTATCAATACCCGTCTGGTATTCACAATGACATTTGTATTGGGCTCTCTTGTAGCAGGGATGAGCAGTATGGTCGGAGGCTCTCTGACCGGTCTTGGCATGGGCACATGTTGGAGCGTGTTGCTGAATGCAATTATTGTTGTTGTAATCGGCGGTGCCGGTTCTATTCCCGGAGCTCTTATCGGAGGGATAATAATAGGATTGGTTAATGCATTCGGTGCCGTGTATACCCCGGCATTATCATCTTTCCTTATTTACATCGTTTTGATAATTATATTGCTTATTCGTCCGCAGGGTCTTATGGGAAGAAAAATGGATGTGAATAAAGCCGATGACAGTTATGCCACAGCCGGTGCTGAATCTGTTCGTCCTCTTTTCAAGCCTGCCGCCGATGCCGGTAAATTCAAAAGATTTGCATATTACAAAGGGCCTTTTGTTATTGTTTCTCTTATCCTTGTAATATTTCCGTTTATCAGCGGCCCATATGCCGTCAGCATCATGACAGAAGTCCTGATATATGCACTATTTGCCGCGAGCTTGGATATTCTCATGGGATATATAGGCAACAGATCTTTCGGGCATGCCGCTTTCTTTGGAATGGGTGCTTACAGCGTTGCCTTGATGTCCAAGCACTTCGGAATCAAAAACTTCTGGGTTGTACTGCCTGTAACACTTGTGGTCTGCGTAATTTTGGCTGCGGTAATCAGTTATCTGACTCTTCATCTTAGGGGAACAAACTTCCTTTTGGTAACTATGGCATTCGGGCAGCTATTGAACGCAATAGCGATAAAATGGCAGAGCGTAACCAACGGCACTGACGGACTATCCGCTCCGCGCCCCGATATGTGGTTTCTTTCCGGACTCATCGGCAAGTGGAACGGTACAAAAATCTACTTCTTTACACTGTTCTTTTTCGGTATTTGTTTTGTTATCATATTTCGCTTTATGGCGTCTTCGTTCGGGACATCTCTTCTCGGAATTAAAAACAATGAAGGGAGAATGATGGCACTTGGCTACAATACCGGGACGCTTAGATTTATAGGATTTGTAATTGCCGGATTGTTTGCCGGAGTTGCCGGCATGCTTTATGCATATGCAAAACCGACGGTAGACCCGAATATTTTCGGAATTGAAACATCCGCTCTCCCTATGCTGATGGTAATAATCGGAGGGAGCGGAACTTTATGGGGCCCGGCACTAGGTGCGCTTGTTATTATTATTGTAAAAAATTATTCCGGAATACTGTTTGCGGAAAGATGGCCGCTGGTTCTCGGTATTATATATGTGCTTTGTGTGATGTTTTTCTCCGGCGGCTTTGCGCCATATCTTATAAAACTCCGGAGTTGGTTCGGAAGAAAAATATTTTCAAACACTATAAATAATAATAATAATAATTTAACAACGGAAAAATGATATGAAAATTACTGAAATAATTGACAAAAAAAGATTTGAAGCCGCCTGGAGGGCCGGTCTTTCCGGAGAAGGAAGCTGGTTGTATGACTGCGAGGTTTCCTTAAGTCCGGCAGCTCAGGCCCAGTCTCTTCCTGAAGGCGTACATGGCAAAGGCCCTATGCCTCTTCTTTCACCCATGCACGGAATGTACAACGCCTGGGAATTTTCCGGTTGGAAAAAAGAAGGCATATCCATTACCAGAACGGGCTATATCGGGGATTGGACCTATCTTAACAAACTTTTAATAAAAGGTCCGGATGTAATCGAATGCATGAAAAAATCAACTATTGTAAAGTTCGGCAAATTCCCTGTCGGAAAAGCCAAGCATATACTAAGTGTTAATGAAAAAGGCAAACTCCTTGGGGATGCCATTGCCTTCAGGTTATCGGAAGATACGGTCCTTTGCACCGGGGGGCAGCCCGTATCGGTCGGGTGCATGATTCTGCCTGAAGGATTTGATGTTACCGTGGAAGACTTGACATTTGAGGAATATTGCTTCCATGTACAAGGTCCCATATCCCGGCAAGTACTGGAGAAGGTCACGGGCGTAAGTCTTGCCGATCTGGATTTTACCTGGTTTTGCTATAGGGAAATTGAGGGGCGAAAAGTCAGAATATACCGAGGAGGTATGTCCGGAGAACTGGGATATGAAGTACATGGTAATGCTGAAGACGGATCGGTTGTCTGGAATGCAATAGTTAAAGCCGGAGCGCCGTTAGGACTGGAGCAGCTCGGTCACAGGACAATGCCGCTTAATCATCTTGAAAGTTACTTCCCTACATGTTGGCTTGATTATATTCCCGCAACATTTAATGCTGCGCCGGAAGTTGAAGATATTATTTTCCATTCCCCGATAGAATTCGGCTGGGTCAATACCATTGACTTTGAAAGAGATTTCCCGGCGAAACAGATACTCTTGGATGAAATTAAAAACCCGGTCAAAAAGAGCATGATGCTCATCTGGAACAGTGAAGATGTTATGAAAATCTATGCCTCCTTGTTTGATGAGGAGGAAGATTCGGTGGATTTGCCTCCATTCCCGGTAAAAGTTTCAGAAACAAGTGCAGATTTTGCAATACCGGTATTTACAAAGAATATGGTGCCGGCGGGGTTTGCTACAAATAGGGGCTATTCTCCCAGAACGAAGAAGTTTCTGTCAATAACTCAGCTTAAGGCAGAGTATGCGAAAGAGGGGAACGAGTTGCTTATAAAGTACGGCTCTCCCCAAGGTCGTCAGGTAATGATTAGAGCAACCGTGCAAGCTCCGCCGTATAAATCGGATAACCGCAGATAATATGTAACCCGCGCCGTAAACGGTGAAATTATAAATAATATATGTATAGGAGGAAAACAATGAAACACTGTAAATTAATCGTATTGTTACTATCACTTGTACTCACGGTAACCATGTTGGCAGCTTGTTCAAAAAACGGTGACGGTGGGACTCAAGATGATACTACCAAGGCTGCTGAAACCGATGTTTCGGCTGAAACCGATGCGTCGACAGAAGAAGAAGTTCTCCTTGAGCCGATTAAAATCGGTCATATCGTAGACCTTACCGGTGTAGAGGCTATGACAGGTCTTGAATATCAAAGGGCTGTTCAATTCACGATAGAATCTCTCGGTGGTAAAATCGGCGGACATCCGGTGACGATAATCGAAGGAGACGCACAGAACACCGCGGCAACTGCCGCAGCACTCGCACAAAAGATGGTGGAAGAAGATGAAGTAATAGCTATTCTCGGTCCTACACAGGCAGGCCACAAAATGGCCGTTGCGGAATACATGAAAGAGGTTGAAGTTCCTCTTATCTTCTACAACCCAACTCCTCCGTTCCTTCTTCAGGGCAATGATTGGGTAATCGGCGCAAACGGCGGTTCACCGCAAATTCCCACTGTTATGGCGGATTATGCTTATAATGAGCTTGGCTACAGAAAAGTTAATACTATAAGCATGGATAATGCCGGAGGACATGTTTTTATCGATCCGTTTGTTGAAGTATTCACGGCTCTTGGAGGCGAGGTCGGAACTCAATCATGGACTCCTATGCCATGCGAGGATATGGCACCTTATCTTGTAAACATGGAGGATGCCGATGCCCTTGTAGCATGGACTTCCGGCAGCGATGCCGTTGCACTCTGGATTGCATGGTATGATCTCGGACTTAAAGACAAACTTCCTATTATTACCACTATGCATGGCGGATTTACGGATTACTTTATTGCTGAAGCTATTGCCGAGTCCAGACCGGATGTAGCTGATGCCATGGTTGGTACATATGCGGGAATGATGTATGCTAAGGATTTAGATACTCCGGAAAGCAAAGAGCTTCTTGCAAAATGGGTAGAAAAATACGGTGAAGAGCCGAGATTTGTAGCTGCAGGTTCTTGTTCACAGGCAATATATCTCCTGGATGCCGCACTGAAATCTATTGATGGAGATACTGAACCGGCCAAAATAGTTGAAGCAATGTTTAACACAGATTATACCGGACCTGAAGGGCATACGTTTTTTGAAAACTCATCGGCAGCCACAAAGGATATCTATGTGATGCGTGTAAATAAAAATGCCGACGGGAAATTTGACCACGAACTTGTAGAGGTCTACCATGATGTTCCCCCAACGGGACTTGCCAAGTAAGATTTAAGCAAGATGGAAATTACTGCGCCTTTATGATAAAATTCATAAAGGCGCAGTTTTGCTACAGAAGACAATCAGGAAACAAATGCAAAATGATATATGAGTTGGTAGCACCCTGTCATTTCGGGGTGGAATCGGTACTGAAAAGAGAAATATATAATCTGGGCTATGAAATAACCCGGGTCGAGGACGGACATGTAACTTTTGCCGCGGACGGGGAGGGCATTGCCAGAAGTAATATTTTCCTCAGGACCTGCGAGAGAATCCTGCTGAAGGCGGGAGAATTCAAGGCGGAAACTTTCGACGAGCTGTTTGAGAAAATCAAGGCAATTGAATGGGAAAACTATATACCCCGGGACGGGAAATTTGTGATAAAAAAGGCCGCATCGGTCAAATCAAAGCTGTTCAGCTCCTCGGACATTCAGAGCATAACCAAGAAGGCGATTGCGGAAAGGCTGAAGCCGGTCTACGGTGTGGAGTGGCTTTCCGAGACCGGAGATGAATTCCCAATCAGAGTTTTCATCCATAAAGATATTGTGCTTGTTACCGTTGATACCTCAGGACAGTCGCTGCACAAAAGGGGTTACAGGGCGGTCTCAAACGAGGCGCCCATTTCCGAAACACTGGCCGCCGCGTTGATTATGCTGACCCCCTGGAAAAAGGACCGTATCCTGGTGGATCCGTTTTGCGGAAGCGGAACTTTTTGCATAGAAGCGGCAATGATGGCGGCAAACATCGCTCCCGGAGCGGGCAGGGAGTTTTTGAGCCAAGAGTGGGAACATATTGTGGCCAGGAAGGAATGGTATGACGCGGTTGACGAGGCAGGCGACTTGGCCAATCCTCATGTAAAAACCGACATACAGGGCTATGACATAGACGATAAATCCGTCAGGATCGCAAGGAATAATGCAAAGGCCGCCGGTGTTGAGGGGCTGATACATTTTCAGCAAAGGGATGTAAGGGACCTGAGCCATCCGAAAAAATACGGCTTCATTATCACCAACCCCCCTTACGGAGAGCGCCTTGAAGAAAAAGAGAATCTTCCCGGACTGTACAAGGTTTTCGGGGAAAGATTCAGAGAATTGGATTCATGGTCGGCCTACATGATTACCTCCTACGAGCAGGCGGAGCAATATTTCGGGGGAAAAGCCACGAAAAACCGCAAGCTATACAACGGAATGATAAGGACATACTTTTATCAGTATCAGGGACCGAAACCTCCAAGGAGACAGGCGGCCCCGACAGCAGATGAAGTATCAGATGAAGGACAATAATTGAAGAAAGTTTTTTTGACCATATCCGTAATATTGATACTGAGTGCGGGGGTGCTGTTCGGGATAACCCTTTTTTCTCGGCAGGCTTATGTCGGCAAGACCAATCCCGAGGCGGCGGTAGCCACTCCGGAATGGTTGAGGGCAGGCGCGAGCTATGTAAATTCTCATGGCCTGAAAATTCTTGTGGATGAAAACAGTGCAGGCCCGGCACACCTTGCCGGCTCCTTCATGGACGACGGGATGAACCTGATGATTGAACGCAGCGTTATCAGGGATTTGTTCGAGTGCTCCATCAGGCTTTATGACAGCTCCATGGTGAAAATTGAAAAGGGGGATGTAGTCATCCGCCTTTATCTTGACGAATATAAATACTACATAAAACAGGGACAGGGCGAGGAAAAGGCAATGGAACTGAAGGCCGCGCCCGTCGCCATGAATGATACGATTTTTGTCCCTGCCCAGGTGCTTGTACAGGGACTGGGTTACAATTACAGCTGGGCCGCAGAGTCCATGACGGCCATATTTGCCGGGGACGATGTGACGGTGGAAGGGATTTCTTCGTACTTCAGTTTCGCGGACACAGGCCGGATAGCCTACGCCCGGAATCAGGGAGATCTGGGGTCGTGCTGGGCTTTTGCCGCGCTCGCCGCCCTTGAATACACCCTGCAGCCTGAGGAGGCATGGGATTTTTCCGAAGACCACATGATTCATCAGAATCCCTATATCACGGACGGGGGCGGAGGAAATCACCTGATGGCGGTGGCATACCTTACCGGCTGGGTCGGCCCCGTGCGTGAAGAAGATGATCCGTATAATGACGGCATGACCGACGACAGCCTTACGGCGGTCAAGCATGTGCAGGAGGTCCAGTTTCTGCCGGCGAGGGATTTTACGGCCATCAAAAAAAAGATTTTCAAGTACGGTGTTGTAGAAAGCGGGATTTATATTGAATTGTCCGAGGATTCGTTGCGGCTTGATGAAGACTGTTATGATCCGAAAACGTTTTCATATATTTATACAGGCGACAAGAGCGCCAATCACGAGCTGGTGATAATAGGCTGGGATGACGATTATCCCAAGGAGAATTTCGGCGGAAAAGCGGACCGGAACGGAGCCTTCATTTGCAAAAACAGCTGGGGGAGCGAGTTCGGAGACGAAGGCATTTTTTACGTATCCTACTGTGATAAGGTAATCGGCAATCCGGCGATTGCATACACGAAGGTGGAGAACGCAGACAATTACGATTATATTTACCAGCACGACAGGGCCGGCTGGGTGGGCAAAATCGGCTATGGCCGCAATAAGGCGTACATGGCCAACGTTTTCACGGCGACCTCGGACCAGAACATTGAGGCGGTGGGCTTCTATGCCGTCGGGGAGAACACATCGTACAGGGTGTACATTTGCGAAGATTACAAGGGAGTTGAAAGTCTGCGCGCAAACGGCAGCGTGCTGGCCGCGGGGACCTTTGGCAATCTGGGGTATTATACGGTTTTGCTTGATAAGGCGGCTGAGGTTTTCGCCGGAGAGAGGTTTGCCGTCATTGTGGAAATAATTACCCCCGGCAGCACGAAGCCGGTGGCCATCGAAATCGGAACTTCCGGAGTGGAAGTGGACATGGAGGGAAAGGAAAGCTATTTGAGCAATCACGCAGACGTATGGGAGTGCCTGCAAGAGAACGGAAACGGCAATATTTGCCTGAAGGCTTACGGCTCGGAAAAATAAGGAACGAAAAGCTATATGGAAATAATTATGGCGACGAGCAACGCCAATAAAATCAGGGAAATCAGGGAAATACTGGACGGCACGGATATCAGGGTGTATTCGTTGACGGACATCGGAATCGAAGCCGATATAGATGAAAGCGGAGAGACATTTGAGGAAAATGCCGTAATCAAGGCGGAGGCGATAAGAAAGCTTATTGCGGATAAACGGAATGAAGCCATCGTAGTCGCCGACGATTCGGGGCTGGAAATCGATTATCTGGGTGGAGAACCGGGAGTTCATTCCGCCAGATATATGGAAGAGTTTCCTTATACGGTACGCAATCAGAATCTGATTGACCGGCTGCAGGGGGTGCCTGATGAAGAGCGCACCGCCCGATTTGTTTGCGCCATGGCAATTGCCCGGCCGTGCGGAGAAACCTTGGTATTCAGAGGAGAATTTCAGGGGATGATTGCCCATGAGCCGGCAGGAGAAAACGGCTTCGGCTACGACCCCATTTTGTATCTGCCGGAGCGCGGCTGCACATCGGCGCAGCTGAGTCCGGAGGAGAAAAACGCAATCAGCCACAGGGGAATTGTCCTCAGGACGGTAATTTCCGAATTAAAAAAAATCAGACAGGAATAAGGGAAGGCGCACAAAGAGGATTGTAGAAGAGCATTTCTCAAAGTGCAACATATGTCTTGACAGTTAAGAATGTAAAAACCTAAAAATAAAAAATGACTATTTACAAACGAAAACCGTTGTTGTATAATCCGTAATGTTGCTGACGAATCGCGTGCGGGTGTAGTTCAATGGTAGAACACTAGCCTTCCAAGCTAGATACGTGGGTTCGATTCCCATCACCCGCTTCCCTATGTGTCTGTAGCTCAGCCGGATAGAGCAACGGCCTTCTAAGCCGTAGGTCGGGGGTTCGAATCCCTTCAGGCACGCTTGCCGAAAGGTCAGTTAATCCTCAGGCGAACCGGCAAATTATGGAAAGCCGGACTATCCGCCGAATTGATATGGTGGGTGTGGCGCAGTTGGTTAGCGCGTCAGATTGTGGCTCTGAAGGCCGTGGGTTCAAATCCCATCACCCACCCTGCTTTTATGCAAACGGGCACGTCTATATATTCTTAGGGCTATAGCCAAGCGGTAAGGCCCAGGACTTTGACTCCTGTATTCGCTGGTTCGAATCCAGCTAGCCCTGTTTTATGAGCCACTAGCTCAGGCGGTAGAGCACTTGACTTTTAATCAAGCTGTCCGGGGTTCGAGTCCCCGGTGGCTCACGGCAGGCAAAACGGTGAAATTCCTTGATTTTATAAGGAGTTTCACCGTTTTTGCATGGTTGAAATTCTTGCCTTTTTGCTTTTTCTCGATGGCACAATCAAGGGGAAAAGGACCTTCCCGGAGTGGCTCAGAGACTTGTTTAACCGCTTTGTTTCGGCCTTTAAGAAGAGCGGTGAAATCCCCGCCGCGACAAACAAAAGCCTGAATAACGCGATTCAGGCAATCGAGGACGCGCTTGAAGCAGGCCGTGGATACGCGCGTTCCCAGGTGGATTCCGCCGTCAGTGTTGACGAGAGCGGGAATATTGTTTCGCAGAGCGGCGAGGTAGTAAGGACGGCCGCACAGACGGAGGCGCTTAAGGAAAGGTTTGTGGGCGAGGCGCCGGCTAAAGAAGGTACGAAATCAGCCAAGGATGACAGCAATATCCGACTCTCGAAGAAAGAATCGGAGATTATTGACCTTGTAAAAAAATCCATAAGTGAAAAAGACAACAACCGGGAAAAAGTTATCTTAAATGAGCGCATTTCGGATGAGCTTGCCGGAGAAATAACAAATATTGTCGGATTTAGCGTTAAGGGCTGGAAGGTGTCATTAAGCATTGATGATGTAAGACACTCTGTGAGAAGGCATGGCGTGAATGGCCTGGCGGACAGCAGTATGAGTGATATAAACGAATACAGGTTCCTTGCCGATATTGACGGCACCTACACAAAGGTTGAAAAAACCAATTCACTTAGCAGTAAATATCGGAACTCCGACGGGTCAAAAGCCAAACAAATTTTGATATCAATTCCAAAAGGTGAAGGGACTTATTATGTTGCCGAGGCTGTCCCGGAAGCAGCGGCAGAAACAATACACGTAGTTTCAGTATATCAAACAAAAAAAGCAGTTGCGCAAGTGCCTCATGCCAAAGTTGGCCCTGGGCAGAACGTCCGAAACGAGGTTGCGTCAACCGCTTCTGATGTTACTTTAGCACATGAGACATCGGAAGGCAAGACAAATTTATCTCGGGATGTGAAGACCGAAAAGGGCGAGATTCAGTGGAGCAAGAAAATCAGCAAGGAGTCCGTTGACCTTGTAAAACGGTATGTCACCGATACAAACATATCTTTTGAGGAAATAAACAACCTGCCTGAGATAGTTGACGCGCGCAACGTGCTTGAGGCGATGGTTGATGACTTCCTTGAGCAGTATCCGGAGTTTCGCCATCTGCCGAGAGAAGAGATAGGCACTCACCTGATTAACACGGAAGAGCGTGTAGATCAGCGGAAAAAACTGGTTGAAGAAATGCTGCAAAGAGGAAGTTATAACGGGCTTGACAGTGAAGGAAACGAGGTGTATGATGGACCTGTAGAACGGGGCAGACGTCTGGATGTAGTCATGGGTCCTCCTGCCGCCGGCAAATCATCAGTACTTGTAAACCCATTATCACAACTTCATAACGCACTGGT